>DATJGD010000001.1:0-45159 GCA_035495255.1 Bacteroidota bacterium
GTGGGACGGCTCTGCGATTGCAAGTGGTTTGTATTATTACAGAATAGTTGCCGGTAACTTCACGGATGTTCGGAAAATGATGCTCGTGAAATAGTATGTGCACCAATCACACAAACGGTGAAAGGGAACTCACGATGTCGACAAAATCGCTCCTCAACTGTTGCCGTTTCGGTTTGCTGGTCATTGCAATGTGTCTGGCAAGCTCTCTGCTTTTCTCACAAACGGTAAAATATCGAATTCCCATAACTGTCACCGACAGCGGAAAGGTGATATTCTCGCAGCGGCTCGATGCGGGCCTTCATCCCAATGCGACGCTCTGCCTGGACACTGCGACGCTGACCGGCTTCACCGACCGCTGGGGCGAGTTTGACAGCAGCACGGTGCGTGAGCTTGAGGGCCCTCCCCCCTCGCCTGCGACGGATATTCGTTTTACGTCTTCATGCAACCCGCAACCGTACCTCCAGGATATCCGGCATTTTACCGACACCAATCAGGTCGACACGCTGAAGTTTAAAGTCACTCTCGACAACACGCACGGCGAGGACACTGTCGCCGTGAAATTCCGCTGGCCTCATGTCCTGTCAGAGTACGCCGACTCGGTCATTCTGGTAAAGTCCACCGGCGCCGAACGGTTCAGAATTAATATGGCCGCCCAGGATTCATTCAGCGTCCGTCATTCAATCGCCCTTAACGGCACCTCGTTTGGAACGACATTTATTATTATCAAAGGGCCCAAAGTTCCGCCGCCGGCCCCCGCTCCGGTCGTCACGATTTTTCCTTCGATGGGCCAGCAGAGCGTCCCGCAGAGTTTGACGTTTACATGGAACTCTGTCCCCCAGGCGTTTTTCTACAAGTTCCAGCTTGCAACAGATTCGCTCTTTACATCCATTGTCTCCTCCAGTTCACCGACGGGCACGTCGGTGACGGTGAACAACCTCCAGCAAAATAAGACCCATTACTGGCGCGTTCTGGTCAGCACCCCTTATGGATTCAGCTATTATCAACAGCCGGTGCTGCGATTCACAACAATTCTGCCGGTTCCGGGAGTGCCTCCCCTGGTGGCTCCTGCGGATGGCGCCATCGATATTCCCACATCCGGAACAACATTGCAGTGGGGAGCAGCCGCCTCCTCGTCGCCCGTGACGTACCAGGTGCAGCTTTCCAGCGATCAGAACTTTCTTTCACACATCGTCGCTGAGGATTCTACTCTTTCCGGATTGACATTTCCGACCCCCGCGTTATCGAACTGCGTCACATACTACTGGAGGGTGCGGGGAAAGAACTCTGCCGGCCCGGGCCCGTATTCTGCCACCAGGACGTTCAGGACCGTACTTGCCGGTACGTCGGCCCCGGTTCTGCTCTCCCCGCCGAATGGAGCAACAGGGGTGGACACATCCCCGATGTTGATCTGGGCGGGCGATTCTTGCGCGACATTATTCACCGTCCAGGTATCAAGAGACTCTGCCTTCTCGATGATCGTTATCAATCAGGTCAGTGCCGCTCCTTCGTTGCTCGTCGGCCCCCTGGGCTCCGACAGCGTCTATTACTGGAGGGTCAATTCGATGAACACGGTCGACACGAGCGCCTACAGCACCGTCGATTCGTTCAAGACAAAGCACACGGCATTGGATATCCCGCTTCTCATTGCCCCGGCCAATGGGGACACCCTTGTGCCGAGTAGTACAACCATGCTCTGGCATCGCGTAAATTTTGCGACGCGCTACCACCTGCAAATAGCAAAGAATCCGTCGTTCCTGACCCCGATCGTGAATGACTCAACGTTGACGGACACATCAAAACAGGGAAATTTTATCAACTGTATTAGGTACTACTGGCGTGTTAGGGCGCTGAACGATTCAGGTTCGGGGGGATTCAGCGGGGCGGCGAACTTTGGCGTACTCCATATTCCTGACGCCCCGATCATCACATCGCCCCTTAACGGATCTCAGGGGAATCCCTTGCACACGACGCTCGGCTGGAAGAGCGATAATTGTGCCCGGGCATTCCGCGTCCAGCTTTCGAACGATCGTCAGTTCAGCCAGCTCAGGATCGATCAGACCGTGATTGGGACAAACTCGTTCTTCATCCCCACGCTTGATTCAGACACTGAGTATTATTGCAGGATTAAAGCTATCAACTCTCTCGACTCGAGTCTGTTCAGCGCGGTTGATTCATTCCATACGACCGGTACCATCAGCGGGACAATCTGGAATGATCTTAATTTCAATGGAATCAAGGATTCGACCGAACCGGGACTGGGAGGGTGGACGATAGAGGTCCGGGCAAATTCCTGCGCCGGCGCTCTCATCACTTCCGATATAACAGACGGCAGCGGCCGCTATACGATCGAAGCCCCGCCCGGCCCGTATGGAGTGAGCGAGGTGCTCAAACCGGGCTACGGCCAATCTTATCCGGAGGGTAACTGTACGAGCGTGTCGCTCTTCCACAATGTGACCAACGTGAACTTCGGAAACTATAAGTATGGTAGTATCAGCGGCACAACGTACCGGGACGCAAATGACAATGGTGTTCGCGACTCCGCGGAAACGGTTTTCGACGGGTTCGTCGTCCGTCTTCTCGCGGATAGCGCAAACGGGTATGCGTCCGATTCCGTCGTTAGCGCGAGCGGGGGATCATTCAGCTTTGCAGACCTCCCGCCGGGAACGTACAACCTGACTGAGCGACCTGCTGCAGGCTGGACGATCTCTCAACCGTCCGGCGGAACGTACGTCATTCCCCTTCTTCCCGGGATGGATCTCACCGGCAAAGATCTAGGCAATTTTTATCTCGGCGACGATTCAACATATCGGACATGGACGTACGCGCAGCTGAGCGCCGACAGCGAGAAAAGGCCGCTCAGAGCTCCGCGGCCCGGGAAGACGATTCACGTTCCCAACAGCGCGAACCTCCTGGTCGGTTTGATGAGACAAGACACCGTGAGGCTGCCGGTCGGCCTGGTCAACATTCCGATCCCCGGGACCAGAAAATTTAAGTGTTATCTCTATCCCAGGAGCCAGGGGAACGTCTTCACAACGTTTAATACACGGGGGATAAAGCATGGACTGGCGAATCCGGGTCCGATCGATTTCAACAATACATTCAGAAGGCTTTATGGCAAAAAGTCTACTCTCACCGCAAGAGTCCATGATAATATTTTAATGGCGGAACTCCTGACATTAAAAATCAATCTTGCCGCCAGTGCAAAGCAGCGAACCAATCCGGGCCTGGGAGGATTGGAATATTATGCCTCGAATAGGATCCAGGGGAGACCGTTGATGACCGTCCAGGAGATCTCCGACTACGGCGACTCGATTATGACCAACTGGGAAACGGTGAATCCGGCGGCGTACCAGCAATTATACAATATTGTCCATGCGATCAACGGAGCCTTTACAACTCCTACCACGGGCGATACGACTGCGAATGGAGGATGGTTTACAGGAGGCGGACGGCTGAAATGGATCTCTGCGGTAAAGGTGCAATCTACGAGTATACTCCAGCAGCCGAAACAGGGCGTACATAATCATCCCCGGATCCTGCCTGAGCCGCTGGCGGATATTCCTGATATCTACGAGCTTGCTCAGAACTATCCCAATCCGTTCAATCCGGCGACGACGGTTCGGTTCACTCTCCCGATGCAATCTCTCGTGACGCTCAAGGTGTATAATGTCCTCGGACAGGAGGTTACCACCCTCTACAACAATGAATTGATCGACGCCGGCGAAGAAGAAATCGAATTCGACGGCACGCATCTCGCATCCGGCGTATACTTCTATCGTTTGACAGCCACCGGGATCGATGATGAGAGCGGTCAGTCCTTTGGTGAGAAGTTTATGAGCGTGAAGAAGATGCTTCTGATGAAATGACGGTTGATCTCCCGAACGATACAGGCCGGATTTGTGTTATAGATAAGAAAGGACCGGAGCATTTGACGAGATAAGTTCTCGTTTCTCGGTCTGTTGAACTATCCATCGTATTGAGTATGCCTTCGGGAACAGGGTTCATCTATCACGACATCTTTCTGCAGCACGACACCGGGTTGGGGCATCCCGAACGTCCGGGACGGCTGTCTGCGGTTACCGGACATCTTCGGGAGACCGGCCTGTGGGAACGGGTCCGGCATCTTAGCTTTGTGCCGGCGGCGGAAGAATGGATTACCAAAGTTCATACTCCGCGACATCTCAATTTCGTCAGGGAGGCGTGCCGCTCAGGCCAGTCCGTACTGGACGACGGCGACACCCACGCCTCACTCGAATCGTTTGACATCGCGCAGCTGGCGGCAGGCGGCGTCCTCGCCGCTGTCGATGCCGTCGTTGAAGGGAAAGAGAAAAACGCATTTTGCGCCGTTCGCCCGCCGGGTCACCATGCGGAATCCGACAAAGTGATGGGATTCTGCCTCTTCAACAACGTTGCGATCGCCGCGCGGTATGCCCAAGAGAAGCATCACCTCGGCAATATCGCCATCATCGACTGGGATGTTCATCACGGCAACGGAACACAGGAGATTTTCTATGCCGACAAGTCGGTTCTTTATATCAGCACACACCAGTATCCGTTTTATCCCGGAACCGGCGCGAGATCTGAACGCGGCGACGATAACGGCGAAGGATATACCTTAAATATTCCCATGGCGGCAGGCAGCGCCGAGGAGCATTACCTCGACGCGTTCAGGAATGAAATCATTCCCGCGCTCGCGCAATTTCATCCCGATCTTCTCATCCTCTCAGCCGGGTTCGACGCGCACAAAGACGACCCGCTCGCGAATATCAATCTTACCGAACAATCGTTTAAAAAAATCACCGAGATGGTTTGTGAATACGCCGAAAAGAATTCCGGCGGACGAATCGTTTCTGTGCTTGAAGGAGGCTATAACATCCTCGCCCTCAGCAAAAGCGTGGAAGCTCACCTGGGCGTCCTGCTCCAGTGAACTCCTTGTTTTTAAGTCGCAGGATCGTTACCATATACGTAAATCTTCTATTGATTTGATGTTTTCGGGGAAAATTACAGGCCTTCAGTTCGGTTCGATAGTTACCCGCCTCTTAAGCGGTGTCATGGTAGGCATGATCCTGGTGTTCTTACTTCCGCTCGTTCTTCCCTTTGTCGATGACGCGATGCAGTACAGTTATCTCCGATCGGCTGTCATCGTCGAACGATCCATCACGGCTGCGGTGAAGCACGGCATCCCCACGAAATTTGCCGGCGTGGATATGTCGCGCTGGATTATCATTCTCATCGCGTTCGTCACAAGCAGCTGGCTCAGCGGCATCAGCACGCGATTGCATGACCGCGCGGAATATATGGGGTTCAAGCAGAATATTGACGATTGGAGGAAAAAGCTGAACCTTTCCGACAAGGCGGTCGTCCTCTCTCCTCTCAGCCAAAAGCTTGAACAGCTCAAGACGGCACGCAGAAAAGACCGCGAGGAGCTTCTCAAAGAGTTCGCGGACATCAAGAAGAAGCTCGACGAGACGGGACGAGACCTTGCGTTTTTGGCCATCGATGTCGTCGATTCGACCGGCATGAAAAATGGAGAGGAGCGCGCTATCGTCGAACATGATTTCCGGGAGTACAAGCGGTTTGTCGACTCGACGTTGAATTCTCACGGGGCGTTGAAATCGGCCTGGACGCCGGACGGTGTCATGAGCGCCTTTAAATCCGTCGACGCCGCTGTGCGCGCGGCGCGCGAGGTGATCAACGGCCTCGATCTCTTTAACCGGAATGTGAAAAGCATGCGGAAGGATTTCAGCGTGCGGTGCGGGGTAAACTCAGGGTTTGTCTATTTCGATGATTCCACGCCGCTCGAAGAAATCAGCGACCGGGTGATCGATATCGCGGGACACATGCAGAAAAACGCGAGGCCGAATACGGTCTGCATCGCGAAACCGACGATCGAGCCTCTCAGCGAGCGAAACGGATTTGAACCGTCAGGCCGGATGGTCGACGGGTATGAGGTCTACGAGTGGAGTAAAGCTTAACAACGCAGCGGGGACTCGCAATGCGCTAACGTGAGGTGTCGCGCTTATCTGTTTCGTTTCCAGGTTGTCCCATCCTTCTTATCTTCGAGCGTAATCCCCAGCGTCGTAAGAGTATCCCTGATTTTATCCGACAGGGGCCAAAGCTTTTGAGCCCTGACCTCCGCCCGGAGATCGATCACGAGCTTCATCAGCCCGTTGTCTAATCCATCACTCGATTCCTGGCTGAATTTCTCCGGAATAATCCCCAGGATCTTCCCTCCCAGTTCCATAAAGCAGTTATAGACTTTTTGCGCCTGCTCTTTTGGACGGTGTCCGCCGGAGAGCCATGTGTTCACTCTTGAGGAAAGGTCGAAAAGAACGGCGACTGCCTGCGAAGCATTAAAATCATCATCCATCGCTTCGCGGAACCTCGAGACATATTCCTCGGCTGCCGGTTCCTCAACGTTTGGATCGTTCGATCCGGCGCCTAAAAATTCAGATGCTGCCTGGAGCTCGTTCTGCAGATTTCTTACAGTATTATGAAGCTTCTCGAGTCCTGTCTTCGCTCCCGTCAGTGCTTCCTCGCTGAAATCGAGCGTACTCCGGTAGTGACTCTGCAGGATAAAGAAGCGGATGACTAACGGATGGTACTTTTTGAAGAGGTCTTTGAGAAGGAAGACATTTCCCAAGGACTTGCTCATCTTCTGGCCACTGACGGTCACAAGGTTATTGTGAATCCAGTAGCGGACAAACTGTTTCCCGAACGCGCATTCGCTCTGCGCGATCTCGCATTCGTGATGCGGGAACTTGTTATCCATTCCACCGCCGTGAATATCAAACGGCTGGCCCAGGTATTTTGCAGACATCGCCGAACATTCGATGTGCCATCCGGGAAAACCGACGCTCCACGGGCTCGGCCATCGCATAATATGCTCGGGTTCCGCCCGTTTCCACAGCGCAAAATCATTCGGATCCCGCTTTTCCGATTTCACTTCTATTCTTACTCCGGATTCCACCTCTTCCGTGTTCCGGCCTGAGAGCTTTCCGTACTCTTTATCCTTCGCAACGTCAAAGTAGACCGATCCATTGGATTCGTACGCGAATCCCTTCTCGATCAATGTTTTGATTATCTCAATCTGCTCGATGATGTGTCCCGTCGCCCGCGGAGAAATGTCGGGCCTGAGGATGCCGAGCGCGTCCATGTCTTCAAAATAGCTTTTCGTGTATTCCTCGGCGACCTCCATCGGGTGTTTGTGCTCGAGGCGACCCTGCTTGAGAAGCCTGTCTTCCCCTTCATTCGTGTCCCCGAGAAGATGGCCTACGTCAGTGATATTCTGAACATACGTTACCTTGTAGCCGCTGTACCGGAGATAGCGGACGATCGTGTCGAATGAAACGTAGCTCTTCGCGTGGCCGATGTGCGAATGGCCGTAGACGGTCGGACCGCAGACGTACATGCCCACGTACTTCTCGTGAAGCGGTGTAAATTCTTCTTTCTTGCGTGTGAGCGTATTATAAAGGACAAGCGCCATGTAATTCTTATTTGGTAATTCCTGATTGATTCAAAATATATGCGTAATCGAACGCGACCTCGCGCAAGCGCTCGTAACGTCCCGAGGCTCCGGCATGCCCGGCTCCCATGTTGACCTTGAGGATGATCTTGTTGTCGTCCTTTTTGAGAGCCCGCAGCTTCGCGACCCACTTCGTTCCTTCCCAATAGTTCACGCGAGGATCGTTGAATCCGACTTTTGCGAGGATGTTGGGATACTTCTGCGCGGAGACGTTGGTGTACGGGCAGTATGTCTTCATGTACTCGTAGGATGCCTTCTCCCTGGGATTTCCCCATTCCAGGAACTCCTGCGAGGTGTACATCAGTCCTTCGTCAAGCATGGTGTTGATGACATCGACGAATGGCACACTGGCAATTACCGCCTTGAAGAGATCGGGACGCATGTTCGTCACTGCTCCCATGAGCAAACCGCCTGCGCTTCCGCCGGAGATCGTAAGCTTTTCCTTGCTCGTATACTTTTGCTTGATAAGCGCTTCAGCGCACGCGATAAAATCGGTGAACGTGTTTTTCTTTTTTAAAAGCTTGCCGTTGTCGTACCACTCTCTGCCAAGATCACCTCCGCCGCGTACGTGGGCGATCGCGACGATGACGCCGCGGTCCAGATAACTCAGCCGGCTTGAGCTGAACGAGGGCTGGCTCGGAACGCCGTACGATCCATAGCCTGTCAGATGCAGAGGAGCCTTGCCGTTCTTTTTGATCCCCTTTTTGTATACGATCGAGATCGGGACTTCCACACCGTCCGATGCCGTTGCATAGATCCTCTCCGACTGATACCTGGAAGGATCGTAGCCGCCGAGCACCTCTTGCTGTTTTATGAGCGACCGTTCTTTCGTATCGAGGTTGTAGTCGTACACGGTCGACGGAGTTGTCAGGGACTGGTAGCTGAACCGGAACACATTCGTATCATAAACCCGGTTGACGTTCGCGAACGCCGTATAGACCGGCTCAGGAAACGAGATGTAATGCGTCGTGTTCGAGCGCATGTCGGTTACCCGCATTTTCTGCAAGCCCTTGTCGCGTTCATAGACAATCATATGGTGCGCGAAGCAATCGATGCCTTCGATGGTGACGTCTTTCCGGTACGGGATGACTTCGGTCCAGGAGGATTCCTGCGGATTGCGGATCGGGGCTTTCATCAGTCGGAAGGTCGTTGCATCCTTGTTCGTGCGGATGTAGAGATCGTCGCCGAAATCCGCGACCGAATATTCGTGGCCGGGCCTGCGAGGGACGATGACCGTAAAGGGCTCCGAAGGATGCATCGCATCGAGGTATTGCCACTCGTCCGCATTGCTCGCGTTCGAGTTCAAATAGATAAAGCGGTTGCTTCTCGACCGGGACATACCGAGCGTGTAGAGAGCATCCTTTTCTTCGAAGACCAATTGATCGGAGGAGGAATTGGATCCCAGCTCGTGCCGGTAGACTCTGTACGGGCGTTTTGCGGAATCTTCAATGGTGTAGAACAGCGTCAGATTATCCGACGCCCACTCGACCGACTCGATGTTCATGACCCTGTCGGGATACACAGATCCGTCTTTGAGATTCTTGATATACAAGGTGTACGATTCTGAGCCGTTCGTGTCGACCGAATACGCGAGGAGGCTCTGGTCCGTGCTGATTTCAAGCGAACCCACCCGATAGAACCGAAATCCCTTCGACAGCTCGTTTGGATCGAGGTAGACTTCTTCGGGAGCGTCAACCTTCCCATGCTTGCGGCAGTAGATCGGGTATTGTTTTCCCTTTTCCGTCCGTGAATAATAGAAGTAATCGCCGTCGCGGTATGGCGGGTCCTGATCGGTTTCTTTTATGCGGCGGACCATTTCGTTGTAGAGCGTTTCCTGCAATGCCTCGGTCGGCTTCATGACAGCGTCGGTGTATGCGTTTTCCGACTTCAGGTAGTCGATGACTTCCTGGTTCGTCCGGGACATGTCCCGCAGCCAGGAGTAGTTGTCGACGCGGACGTCGCCAAAGAGCGTGTCTGACTTGGCGACCACTTTGGCAACGGGCGGTTTGAGTTCGCCGGCTACTGCGGTGCCTGCAAGCCAGACGAAAATGAATAGTGAAATAGTAGAATAGCGCTTCATAGAAAACTCCTTTGAGGTAACCCTCATAGACATCGAAACCGTGTTTTTTCCTTACTGTTTGCTGACCGCCGCCATGAGCTCCCTTGCGGTCTCTCTCCCCCGCTCCGTGACTTCCGCGCCGCTCATGAGCTTCGCAACTTCGGTGACGCGTTCTTCATCGGAGAGCTTTCGCATGCCGGTGAAAGACCGCTTACCCTTTTCAACTTTTTCAACGACGTAGTGTGTGTCTGCCTGCCCGGCGATCTGCGGCAAATGCGTAATCGCGACGACCTGGTGGAATTGCGCCAGCTTCTTCATGCACTGGCCCACCGCCTGTGCGATTCTTCCGCTCACGCCAACGTCAATTTCGTCGAATATTAGCAGCGGAAGCCTGTCCGATTTGGCGAGCGTCATCTTGAGTGCAAGCATGATGCGGGAAATTTCACCCCCAGAGGCGACCTTGACGATCGGTTTCGGTTCTTCGCCTGCGTTCGTCGAGACATAGAATTCAACCGTGTCCATTCCGTCAGGGGTTGCCCGATAGTATTCTTTGCCCAGCTTAACAACGGCGTTCGACTCCTCTGCAACCCGGGTCTGCTTAATCTCCGTTTCAAATTCCGCGTTGGGGATGCCGAGCGTTGCAAGGGCCTGAACGATCGCCCGGTTTACTTTCTTAGATATTTCAATTCTTTTGGCCGAAAGCCTTTGCGCGATATCCGAAGCCTTCTTTCTTTCGGAATCCAGCCGCTTCTGGAGAGATGCAATCTCTGCCTGAAAATTATTCGCGAGTTCCAGCTCTTTGCCGATCTTCTCGCGGTGCCTGATTAACGATTCCAGGGAGCCGCCATATTTTTTCTTCAGCAGCGTCAGTCCGCCGAGGCGGTTCCGGATTTCTTCGAGGCGTTCAGGATTGAATTCTATTTTGGAATTATATCCCTGAATGAACCGGGCAAGCTCGCTGACGATGGCCGCCGCCGATGACGCTTCGTTCTTCGGCTCATCAAACTCTTTGTCGATCGCCGCGAGACTTTCGAGCTCATTCCGAAGAAGGACAAGCTGATCGTGGACGGCGTTTTCTCCCTCGTAGAGCATCTGGTAAAGGCGCTCCGTCGCGGCATGCAGGCGTTCCGAATTTTCCAGGATCTTCAGCTCGGTTTCCAGACGGTCTTCTTCCCCTTCCACAGGGCTCACCGCGTCAATTTCATTGACCTGAAACTCATAGAGCACCTGGCGCTCCATGAGCTCATGCTCTTTTGCCGTAAGCTCGTTCAGCTCATCGATGACAACGGTGACGTTGCGGTACGCGCCTGAGAATTCGGCTACCAGTCCGTCCAGCCCGCCGAAGTCATCCAGAAGATCAATGTGGGTGTCGGGGCGAAGGAGCGATTGGTGTTCGTGCTGGCCGTGGAGGTCGACAAGAAGATCTCCCACCTGTTTGAGGAAACCGGTTGTAACGGGGCTATCGTTAATAAACGAGCGGCTTTGCCCTTTTGCCGACACTTCGCGCCGCGCGATCATCTCCTCCTGCCATTCGATTTCATTCTCATGAAGAAGGGCCTTGAGCTTCTTGTTTCCGGTGACCTTAAAGATGCCTTCGACAATCGCCTTTTCTGTCCCTGTCCGGACCGCTTCGGTTTCCGCCCGCTCTCCGAGTATGAGGCTTACCGCGTCGATAACGATCGACTTTCCCGCTCCGGTCTCACCGGTGATAATGTTCAGCCCGCGGTCGAACGTTACTTCGAGCTCTTCAATGAGCGCGTAATTTTTTATCGTGAGGGTGGTAAGCATGCAAAGATATTCTGCGGGTTAATGTACTACTTTTCCCGGAAATATGCAGTCCGGAATCTATGCGGCGGGCTGGGATCCTTCTGCATCGTGGAAGCGCACGTCCGGAATCTCCTGGAGTACGCCGTGATAATACGCCATCCGGAAGAATTCATTGAGACCGCTGACGGCGCGGTCGTCGAACGCGTAGGAGAAATTCGAAAGGTATTCCTTCTCCGGTTCGGGAAGCTCCCGCAGATCATCCGGGGATGTCGTTGAGGCGAGCCCTCCGGCTTCTTCGCCGGAAAGGGCGGTCTCGCCCGCGGCCCAGAATCCGTGGATAAACTGCGCGTCCGTAAGATCAGACCATTCGTCGATGAGATCGATCTTATTCTGATGTTCATGGTACTGAAGCGCGTCCCTGTCGACGAGAAGCGCTGCGTCGTTTGTCTTCAAGGCTGTTTCTGAGATTTTCGATGCCGGGACAAGCTGCGGATGGCTGTCAAACTTTTCCGCCAGCACGAGCCGGAGGAGAACAATTTCGGAGGGGAATCGCGGATCGATGAGAACATTCTTCACATCGCGAAGATGTTCTTTAAATACAAGAACTGCCGCACCGCTCTCGCCTTCCGATGCGGCGCAGACGCCGGGGACAATCCTGAAATGCGCGTATCCGCTTTGTGCGGATTCGCTCCGGCGGCGGTCGAACGGATCGTTGAGCCTGGCATATTCAATCGGAGACAAAAAAGCTCCGTCAAGGTTGCCCTGACGGAGCTGGAGCGCAAGCTGCGCGTACTCGCCTGTTTCAAATGCGAAGAGCCGTTGCCCGGCGCCGTTCGACCCGCTCTTCGCGGACTCGATGAGAGGCCGGGCAAAGAGGTGAGGGACGATGCCGATGCGTTTCGACATTTACGTGGTAGAAGTCTTCTGGCGAATCTGCTTGGAAGCGAGCTCGCGGAGATAGTACATCTTCGCGCGGCGCACGTTTCCTTCTTTCGTCACTTCGATCTTCGCGATGCGGGGCGAATGGAGCGGGAAAATTCTCTCGACGCCGACGCCGTTGGAAATTTTCCGGACGGTAAATGTCGCGGTGAGTCCCGATCCCCGCTTGCCG
This sequence comes from Bacteroidota bacterium, assembly GCA_035495255.1. Taxonomy (GTDB): domain Bacteria; phylum Bacteroidota; class Ignavibacteria; order UBA10030; family SZUA-254; genus DASYTP01. The sequence goes on from DATJGD010000001.1 coordinate 12,463, forward strand.
ATAACGACGCCCTGGAACTGCTGGATACGTTCTTTATCGCCTTCGACGACGCGCACGTGAACATTAATGGTATCGCCCGGCTTGAACTGCTGGATACCGGACTTCAATTGCATTGCCTCTACGAGTTTTAGTTTTTGCATGGTCGCTTCTCCTTATAGTAAGTCTTTTCGTCGCTCGCGCGTCTTTTGGCGGCGCTGCTCCTGACGCCATTGTGAAATTGCCTTATGATCTCCCGACAGCAGCACGTCGGGGACACGCATATTCTTAAATTCCGTCGGACGGGTATAGCTCGGGCTGTCCAACAACATATCCTGGAACGAATCGGTCAACAACGATTCCCCGTCTCCGATGACGCCGGGAATCAATCTCACGATCGCGTCGACGAGAACGAGGGCGGGAAGTTCACCGCCGGTTAACACATAATCGCCGATCGAAATCTCTCGCGTCACGAGCTTCATCCGTATGCGCTCATCGATCCCCTTGTAATGCCCGCAGAGGACGATGATGTTGCGCTTCAGCGACAGCTCATTCGCGAGCTTTTGAGTGAACGGCTCGCCGTCTGCCGTCACGTAAATTACTTCGTCATACGCGCGCTTCGATTGCAGGTGCTCGACACATTCGAAGACCGGCCCGGGCTTGAGGATCATCCCGGCTCCGCCGCCGTACGGCGTATCGTCGATCGTCTTGTGCTTGTCGTGCGTATAGTTTCGCAGATCGTGGACCCTGATCTGCACGAGTTTTTTCTTTTTTGCCTGACGGATGATGCTTTCGCGCAGCGGACTCGTTACGAGTCTCGGAAAGCCGGTCACAATGTCGAATCTCATCCGTCGAGTAAACCTTCAATAACTTCTATGACGATCCTGCGTTGTTTTACGTCTACAGACTTTATAAACTCTTTCACGGCGGGGATCATGATGCTCTTCTCTCCGCTCCGCATCACCCACACGTCCTGCGCCGGCATCTGCTCAACGTCTTCTATTGTTCCGAGCAGTGTTCCGTCGGTACCGTACACTTCAGCGCCGACAATGTCGTCCGTGAAATAACTTCCTTCGTCCGGCTTCTTCAGCTGCTGACCGGAAACGAAGACATAGTGACCGACAATTTCTTCCGCCTTCGTCCGTGTATCGATTCCCGCGAACGTTAGTACGGCGATCCGTTCACGGCGTTCTACGTTTGATACCGTGAATTTTCCGGCGTCTTCCGGCCGCGCGCCGACCCGGACCGACTTCAACTCTGTCAACCGTTCCACTGAGTGGGTTACCGGTTGAACTTTCACCGCGCCGCGGATCCCAAAGCATCCGACAATTTTACCTACAGCATATAAGGTCATCCGTGACGTCGCGTGAGGCGGAGAGCGCTAATCAAGTACTTCGAGCGCAACCTTCTTTCCCGCTTTCTTTCCGACTGCTGCGACGAGCGTCCTGAGAGCAAACGCCGTCCTTCCTTTCTTCCCGATGATCTTGCCGATATCGGGCTGCGCTACTTTGAGTTTCATGACCAACTTGTCACCCTGAGTTTCTTCTTCAACGACAACATTTTCCGGTTGATCAACGAGCTGCTTTGCGAGATATTCAATGAATTCCTTCATACACCCTCCATGGAATCATGGTACCGTTGAATCTCTGCGAAACGTGCATCTGCTTCGCGTCCTTGAGATTCCTCTGTCGTTCCGCTACTACGGAACGGTGATGAATATGAGCTGCTGAATTCGGTTACTGAATACTTTCGTACTATCGTACGTTGTGCATCTCAGATCAGAACAACGCGTTTACGCCGCAGGTTCTGCCGCGGGCGCCGGGGCCGCTTCCGCTGCCGCAGGGGCTGCTGCTGCCGGTGCCGCTTCTGCTACGGCCTTCGACTTGCGCGCCGCTTTACGGCGTGCTTTCCTGGCTGCTTCGCGCTCGGCCTTTTCCGCCTGCTGCGACTGCCATTTCTCCATCGCCGTTGCGATCGTGGCTTCATCGGCGCCCTTCTTCATGAGGCTCCATTTCAGCCACAATCCTTTGCGCTGCAGCAAGCTGCGTGTGGTGTCGGAAGGAATCGCACCGTTCTTCAGCCACTTGTACAAACGCGTCTCGTTCACATCGATCACCATCGGATGAATCAGAGGGTTATACTGCCCGATCGATTCAAGGTACTTTCCGTTGCGCGATGCACGTGAGTCTGCGGCAACAATCTTGTAGATCGGCTGCTTCTTCTTGCCAACCCGCCGCAATCGTAATTTAACCAATGTATGTTCTCCTTGTTAGTAGATGAGTTAACGTTATTCTAATCTCTTTGCCGTAAACGATCCTGAATACAGGAGGATCTTGAAATTTATTGACGGACTGGTCATCCGCAGCCGGGCTGAAAATGTCCCCGTGACGCTGTCCTGCACCGTACCGAAATGAACCACCTCAAGCTGCGCTTCCAAACTGTCGGCCGGGTTCCCGGTCAATTCGAACACCGCATCGGGCGTGTTGTTTGTGTAACTCGGAACGAAGCGCATCGAGACCTGGTTCAGATCGGACGAACTTCCGGTCACATTGTACGCGTACGTTCCGGCCCCGTTTCCGTGGAACTGCAGTACGAATTTTCCCTTTGAGGCGGAATCGTCAAGCGTTCCAACCGTCGTCCAGTGCGTCACGGGATCATATGAACCGGTACAACGCGTGTACGTTCGCGATGATCCGGTAACTCCGCTCGCGCTAAATTGCATCAACTGCGGGAACTCGTTTGAACCGGGAGTTCCGCCCACAACGGAGTCCTCTTTGCAGCCGATGGCAAGCATCGCCACCACGCATGAGGCGAATTTCCATTGTCCGCTCACTGCGGCAAATTCATTCCGCGAAGCATGCGCTGCATATTGCCGCCGCGGCTGATTTTTTTCACCATTTTCTGCATTTCGCCGAACTGCTTGAGCACTTTGTTGACTTCCTGCACCGAAGTTCCGCTGCCGATTGCTATCCGGCGGCGGCGTGTGCCGTTAATGATGTTCGGTTTCTGGCGCTCTTCGGTCGTCATCGACTGAATGATGGCTTCCACGCGCACAAGCGCTTTGTCGTCGATCGAGGCGTTCGCCGGAAGACGGTTCATTCCGGGGATCATCGCCATGATCTGCTGCATCGAGCCCATCTTCTTAATCTCGCGCAGCTGGTCGAGAAAATCTTCAAACGAAAACTGCGACTTCCGGAGCTTCTCTTCCAGTTTCGCCGCTTTTTGTTCGTCGAACTGCGTCTGCGCTTTCTCGACGAGGGTAACAATGTCGCCCATTCCGAGAATTCTCGACGCCATGCGGTCGGGATGAAACACTTCGAGCGCGTCGAGCTTTTCGCCCACTCCGACAAACTTGATCGGCGTGTTGACAACTGAACGGATGGAGAGCGCGGCACCGCCGCGGGTATCTCCGTCAAGCTTCGTCATGACGACGCCGTCGAAATTCAGCCTGTCATGAAACGCCTTCGCCGTATTCACCGCATCCTGCCCCGTCATCGCGTCAACGACAAAGAGGATTTCGTGCGGCTGAATGCGCGACTTGATCGTCTCTACTTCGCGCATCATTTCTTCGTCGACGTGCAGGCGGCCTGCGGTATCGACGATGACGACATCTCTCGCAGATGTGCGCGCCTGGCCGATCGCCTGATCTGCTATTTCTATTGCTCCTGTTCCCCTCGCGGAGAAGACAGGAACCTGAATCTGTTTGCCGAGCATCTCGAGCTGGTCGATGGCAGCAGGACGATAAACGTCGGCCGCGACGAGCAGCGGGAACTTGCCCTTACCTTTAAGGTAGTTTGCAAGCTTCGCGCAGAAGGTTGTCTTCCCGGAACCTTGCAATCCGGCAACCATGATGACTGTCGGAGGCAGCGGCGCCGTTGCCATCTCTGCGTGGGTTGTTCCCATGAGACGGACAAGTTCATCGTAAATTATCTTTACGATGAGTTGTCCCGGCGTGATGCTTTGAAGAACTTCCTGGCCTACGGAACGCTTCTGAACATCCTCGATAAACTGTTTGACGACCTTGTAATTGACGTCGGCATCAAGGAGAACACGGCGGACTTCGCGCAGCGATTCGCCGATGTTGGCCTCCGTGATCTTTCCCTGACCGCGAAGTTTCTTAAAGACGAGCTCTAGTTTTTGACTGAGGTCCTGAAACATAGGATTATCAAGGAGGCTTCCTGCCAGATTTAGACAAAAACGCCGAGTTTTTGAGCCCCGGCGGTGTTCAAAGCGGTAATAATTTACGGAAAAAATTTGCGGGAAGCAAGGAGAAAGGTTTTCCGCTAACCCTAAGCAGTATAAGAAGTTCCGGAAAAAAGAAGCCGCCGAAAATCCTCATAATCATTGCGGCATTTTATGCTTAACTTCTTCTTTGAAAGTGCTTCTTGAAGAGGTTTCGGGACCTGAATCTGAACATCCTGAATGACATCCTGAAACTTGGCAGGATGTGCGGTCGCTGCGACCACGTAGTCTGTATCCCCGATGCCGTCCGAGCTTTGTCGGGCGGCGGCAGCCACACCCACGGCGGTATGAGGATCGAGGATATACCCGGTGCGCTCATGGGTAGACCGGATTTGTTGCAGGGTCTCCTGATCCGAGAAACTCTCCGCACGAATATCTTTGCGAATCTTCTTCACGTCGTTTTGATAGAGAGCCGTAAGCCTCGCGAGATTGCTGGGATTTCCGACATCCATCGCATTTGAAATTGTTTGGATGGAAGGCACGGGCGTGACCTCACCTGACTGCAGATATTTTTTGAACATATCGTTTGCGTTCATTGCGGCAACGAAGAACGAGACCGGGATACCCATGTGCCTTGCATACACCGCCGCGGTCAGATTGCCGAGGTTACCGGTCGGTACGATGAACGCGAGCTTCTCGTTCCGATTGTTGCTCCCCTTCCACTGCGCGTACGCCCACGCGTAGTATGCTATCTGGGGAAGCAAGCGTCCGATATTCATTGAGTTGGCTGTGGTTACTTCGCGCTTCGCGCGGACTTCCGGATCCGTGAGCGCCTTCCTGACAATCCGCTGACAATCGTCGAACGTCCCTTCGATCTCAATCGCGTGGATATTGTCCCCCAGGGTTGCCATCTGGTGTTCCTGAAGGCGGCTTATCTTCCCCGAGGGATACAACACGAACACCGAGATGTGAGGAGTCTTGTAAAATCCGTGTGCGACCGCGCTGCCCGTGTCTCCCGAAGTAGCAACGAGTATGGTGATCTCTTTGTTGTGACCCTCAATCACTCTCGACAGAAACCTCGCCATACACCGGGCTCCCACGTCTTTGAACGCGAGCGTCGGGCCGTGGAAGAGCTCCAGGAGGTTGATGTTCCCTTCAAGAGGTACGAGAGGGATCGGAAAGTTAAGCGCAGACTCAACTATTTCGGAAAGTTCTGATCTTGAAAATTCCGGAATATACGGTGAAAGGATCTCCACGGCGATCTCATGCAGGGAACGTTCTTCAATGTGATCGATAAAATCCTGTTGAAGGTGCGGGATGGATTCCGGGACATAGAGGCCTCCGTCCGGAGAGAGTCCCTGAAAAAGGGCTGTGGAAAAATCGGCCGAAGGACTTTGTCCGGCCGTGCTCTTATATTTCATTTCGTTTGCACGACGCGGGCGCCTTTGGTGTTCACTTTCGAAATCATAACGTCACACTCAACGTTCGCCGATTGCTGGAAGGCGCGAACCATCGCCGACGCTATCTTCTTGCCCGACGCGGCACTGCCGGTCACAGCGAAGACCGACGGGCCGGAACCTGAAATGGAACAACCCGATGCTCCTGCTTCGAGGGCCGCTTTCTTCACTGCGTGAAATCCCGGTATGAGCTTCGCCCGCACAGGTTCGATAATGACATCTTCGACACACTTGCCAACGAGCTTGACATCTCCTTTGATGAGCCCGATCGTGAGCCCGGAGGTGTTTCCCCACTGCTGAACTGCGCTCTCCATGGCGATCGCCACCGGAAGAATCCTGCGCGCCTCTTCGGTGCGAATCGAGATATGCGGATGGACGACGACCCACACGATCGAATTGCGGATCGGTATCTGTATAACGTCGAGAGGATGATAGCTTCGCACAAGGCAGACTCCCCCGAGCAGCGACGGGGCGGCATTATCGGCGTGACCGGCTCCGGAGGCCTTCTTCTCTCCTTCAAGGGCAAAGGGCAAAAGTTCGTTTTTCGGAACAGGCTTCTTCAGCAACGCGTTCACCGCGACGGCGGCAGCAACGCTGCTTGCCGCAGAACTTCCGAGGCCCGAACCAACCGGCATCTTTTTTTCGAGGATCATTTCAATGCCAAAATCCGGCCTGAAATCCCGGATCATCATGGCCGCCACATGCGCCGCGACATTGTCGTTGGGATTCGACGGGACATCGCTTCCCGCAGAGAGGACGGAAAATTTCAGTCCCGGCTCTTTCATCCGCCGCGCGGTGACAAAATCTCCCGGCTTATCTATCGCGAGGCCGAGGATATCAAACCCCGAACCGAGGTTTGAGATGGAGGCCGGCGCGTACACCCGCACTGATTTCTGTTTCATGGTTACGGCAGATAATGAAGAAGTTTGAGAATATCGGAAAACACTCCCATGGCGGTAACATCCGCTCCTGCCCCGGGGCCCTGTATAATCAACGGTGTCACGGAGTACCGCTGTGTCGTGAATGCGATAATATTGTCGGTCCCTTTTGTCGACGCAAAGGGATGGCCGGCGGGATATTGTTGCAATCCGGCGGCAGCCCTGCCGTTTTTTAACGAGCCCACGTACCGCAATACGGCGCCTTTCTTTTTCGCCTTCTCATATCTCCGCAGCATCGCTCCGTCATATCGGGCATACTTTCCAAAAAATGACTCAGAGTAGGCGCCCCTGCTCAACGCCGGCGCGACCAAATTTTCAATTCTTATGTCCTTCATGTCGAACGGCAAGCCCAGCTGCCGCGCGAGGATAAGGAGCTTTCTTCCGACATCCTGACCGGAAAGATCGTCCCGGGGATCCGGCTCCGTGTATCCTCGTTTCCGGGCTTCCGCGACCAGGGCGCTGAACGGCTTCTTCCCATCGTACGTGTTGAAAATAAAGCTCAGCGTTCCGGAAAACATTCCTTCGATCTTAACAATCGTGTCGCCGCTCGCGATAAGATCATGCAGTGTCGAAATCACCGGCAGCCCCGCGCCGACATTCGCCTCGTAGAGGAAATACTTTTGCCGATCTCTCATCTTTTCCATGAGTTCCGCGTACCGTTGCCACGGGAGAACGTTTGCCTTCTTGTTCGGCGTAATGATGTGCATGTTCGCGTCGACGAACTCCGGATACGCATCGACGACTTCGGGGCTTGCCGTGCAGTCGACAAGCGCGCTGTTGGTGAGCTGCAGTGCGCCCATGCTTTGCGCGAACTGCTTCATATTGCTTCGTCGACGCGACGTTGCCAATTGCTCCTTCCAGCGTCCGAGGTCGATCCCCTCTGCAGAGATAACAAACCGCTTGCTGTCGGAGATTCCGCAGACCTTCACGTCGAATCCCTGAGAATTCAGATAAGCGCGCTGCTGATGCAATTGGCGAAGGAGGGTCGATCCGATGTTCCCTACGCCGACAATAGCGAGGGAGAGATGCGTGCGCTGTTCAAAAAATGCCTCATGAATAACATTGATGGCGCGGACTTTTTGCTCATGGCTCACGACGAACGAGATATTTCGTTCTGAGGCGCCCTGCGCAATGGCGGAGATATTGATGTTATTTCGGCCGAGCGCATCGAAGACTTTACCGGAGACGCCCGGCGTTCCTTTCATGCCGTCTCCGACGATGGCGACGATCGTCTGGCGATCGTTTTCATCGAACGTTGTTATCTTGTTCTGGAATTCGAATCGAAATTCATGGGCAATGGCTTTCCGCGCGCGGCCGGCATCAGAGCCGGTCACCGCAAAGCAGATCGTATGCTCCGATGATGCCTGGGAGATGAGAATGACGTTGACGCGATGATCGGCGAGTGCCCTGAACAACCGTTCCGCTGTTCCCGGAACTCCCACCATACGTAATCCCCTCAGCGTAAAGAGCGTAATCCCGTCAATCGAGGTAATGCCTTTCGCAACCGCTTCACTGCGAGGATGAGGATGGGAATGGACACGGGAATCCCTGTGGGCGCCAGGTACTTTGTCGGAAATAAGCGTCCCCGCGGCAACAGGATTGAGCGTATTTTTTATGAGTACCGGAATTTTCTTTGCAACCGCGGGGGCTATGGTTGCGGAATGCAAGACCTTTGCTCCGAAATACGATAGCTCCATCGCCTCTTCAAATGAGATCCCGGGCAGCACAAAGGCCGAAGGGACGATGGCCGGGTCCGCGCTCAGGATGCCGTCGACATCGGTCCAAATTTCGATGATGGAAGCGTTCAAGGCCGCTCCGATGATCGCGGCCGAGTAGTCCGAACCATTCCTGCCTATGGTCGTCGTCCGGCCATCTTCAGTCGCGCCGATAAAACCTGTGGCTATCGGGATGACATTCCTGGGTTTCCCGGAAAACAATTTCTTAAAGTGACGCCGGAGGTTCCGATTGGTCTTATCGAAAAGAACTGTCGCCTGCGTGAAATTGTCATCAGTGACAATTAAACCGCGGGTGTCGACATAGCGCGAAGGCTGGTTTCGTTTTCGATAGAGGAATGAGCTGATGATCACCGCCGAGAGCCGTTCGCCGAAGCTTGTAACGAGGTCAAGGGCCCTCGGCGGGCACTGCCGCAGCAGGCTGATTCCTTTCAGGCTCTCCTGGAGTTCTTCGAGCAGCTGATCAACCGCCTGACCATCTGACGCTGAAAGCTTCGCGCCGCACAGCTCGTGAAGCATCGTGCGATGGCGCTTCGCGATTTCCTTGTATGAGGCAAGATATCCCCGGCCTCCGGATTCGGCAAGACGGGCACAGTGGATGAGCTGGTTGGTAATTCCCTGGAACGCGGATACGACGACGACAATCCTCTCGTTTGTCGCCGCCTCGGAGATGATGCGCGCGACAACACGTATGCGCTCGGGGGTAGAGACGGAGGAACCGCCGAACTTAAGCGCTTTCACTATTCTTCGAGGTCTTCATTCTTCAATGGCCAAAAACATTGAAGAATATAACAAATAAAACCAAAAATATTGTTGTTGCGGAGTGTTGCCAAACGGATAACGGACAGGGAGAGATTATTACCCGCGAAGAATTCCGCCTCTCGTCGTTCCGCCCTCGGTTTGAAAGACGATTTGATCGCCGTAGTGGACTGCCTTCTCAAAGGAATCGCGACGGATTTCCTTCAAGTTGTCTTCGATGGCTACCAGCTTGTCATCGATGGCTACCAACTTGTCTTCGATGGCTACTAGCCTCACATCGTGTTGTTCCAAGAGGGTCGTGTGTTTTTGAAGAAGTTTTTCATGCCGGTGAAGGGTTTTGTCCACAGAATGGAACAATTCCACCAGCACATCGAGCCGTTCGATCATACGATCGAACTTATGATTTAACGAACCGTTTTGTTTTGCCATAACGTTTTATTCCTCCCACTTAAACAGTACAAAACGAGAGGGATAAAAGCAACTGGCGGGATTGGAGGAGGGCTAGCTGGCCTGCTTTAGCGCCTCGGCGCCGGAGACGATCTCGAGGAGTTCTTTCGTAATCGAGGCCTGACGCGCCTTATTGTACGACAGCTGGAGGCTGCGGATAAGATCGGACGCGTTCGTTGTTGCATTCTCCATCGCGGTCATGCGCGCGCCCTGTTCCGCCGCATTCGATTCCAGCAGTATACGCCAGAGCTGGAAGTTGAGATGCTTGGGAACGAGAGCAGCTACGATTTCCGCGCTGGATGGCTCGTAGATGTAGTCAATCGCTGATTTCGGGTTTCCGGCTTCGGAGGTTGAATTTACTTCTGAGGATGGAATGGGAAGAAATTGTTCTACGACAATGCGCTGCTGAATAATAGACTTAAATTCGTTGTAGATGATCTCTACGCGGTCGTATTCGTTGTTCAGGAATCCCTGAACGACCTCGTTGACGACCGACTGTGCCAGACCGAAACCGAGCGTTCCGAAAACACCCACCTGCCTGCCGATGATGTCGTAGCGGTTCTTTGTAAGGAAGTCGTTCCCTTTCTTCCCGATGCAGTACATCTTGAGCTTGCCGGCGGCCTGAAGATCCGCGTATGTTGTGCGTGCCTGGCTGACGGCGGTGCGGATAATATTCGCATTGAATGCCCCGCAAAGGCCGCGGTCGGCAGTCACAACGATCAGCAGAACGCGCTTGACTTCGCGCTCTTCGAAGAGCGGATTTGCCGTCACATCGACCACCCCGGCAAGCTGCTGAAGAAGATTCTTCATCTTCTTCGCATACGGCCTCGCGGAGAGGACGGCTTCCTGCGCGCGGCGGAGTTTTGCAGCGGCAACCATCTTCATGGCCTTCGTAATCTTCTGTGTGCTCTTGACGCCCCCGATACGGCGGCGAATTTCTCTTAGTGTAGCCATTCCTGATTAAGTAGTGATGTTCCTTAGGATGCCTTGAAGGAACCTGCAAAATCCTTCGCGATCGAGTGGAGCTTCTGCTGGAGCGCGTCCGGCAAATCCTTCTTGTCGGCGATCTCTGCGAGGACGTCTCTATATTTGAGCTCCATCATTTCCAGGAGCCCGCGTTCGAACCTCTGAACGTCGGCGATCGGCACGTTGTCGATGTACCCGTTCGTGCCGACAAATATGCTGACGACCTGTTGTTCGACCGTCATCGGAACATACTGTCCCTGCTTGAGGAGTTCGACGAGGCGTGAACCGCGCGTCAGCTGCGCCTGGGTCGCCTTATCAAGGTCTGATCCGAATTTTGCGAATGCTTCAAGCTCGCGATACTGCGCGAGATCAAGCCGCAGGCGTCCTGCGATCTTCTTCATCGCCTTAATCTGAGCGTTTCCGCCCACGCGGGAAACGGAAATACCTACGTTGATTGCGGGGCGCACGCCGGAGTTGAACAATCCCGGCTCCAGATAGATCTGGCCGTCGGTGATCGAAATAACGTTCGTCGGAATATATGCCGACACGTCGCCGGCCTGCGTTTCAATGACGGGCAGAGCGGTTAAGCTTCCGCCGCCGAGATCTTCGCTTAATTTTGATGCACGCTCGAGCAGGCGTGAGTGGAGATAGAACACGTCTCCGGGATATGCTTCGCGTCCCGGCGGACGGCGCAGAAGCAGCGAAACCTGGCGGTATGCCTGTGCGTGCTTTGAGAGATCGTCGTACACGACGAGTGCGTGGCGGCCGCTGTCGCGGAAAAACTCGCCGAGCGTCGCGCCCGAATAGGGGGCGATAAATTGCATTGGCGACGGATCGCTGGCGTTCGCCGCGATGACCGTCGTATACTCCATGGCGCCATACTCCTGAAGGCGGGAAACTACCTGGGCGACTGTCGATCCCTTCTGGCCGATGGCCACGTAGATACAGTACACCGGCTTCACGCCGCGTTTCTTTGCCTCTTCCGTGTGGGTGTACTTCTGATTGATGATCGCGTCGATTGCAACGGCGGTCTTTCCGGTCTGGCGGTCGCCGATAATAAGTTCGCGCTGTCCGCGGCCGATCGGGATCATGCCGTCAACGGCTTTGATGCCGGTCTGGAGCGGCTCTTTTACAGGCTGACGCTGAATAACACCGAGGGCTTTGCGCTCTATCGGGAGAACTTTTTCGGTTTTGATCGTTCCGCGCCCGTCGATGGGCTGTCCGAGGGGATTGATCACGCGTCCGAGCATCTGCTCGCCCACCGGCATTGAAGCGACTCTGCCTGTGCGCTTAACGGAATCTCCTTCCTTGATCTTCGTGGTCTCGCCGAAGAGCACGCAGCCGACGTTGTCCTCTTCGAGGTTCAGCACCATGCCGTACACGTCGTTGGGGAACTCAACGAGTTCGCTCGCCATTACCTTTGAAAGGCCGTACACGCGGGCGATACCGTCGCCTACCTGCAGCACCGTTCCGACATCATAGATGTCGACTTCTTTTTGAAATCCGGAAAGCTGCTTCCGCAGGATTGCGGAGACTTCATCTGGTCGTACTTCAGCCATTGCTTTTTCCTTTTCTTATAAAATTCTTAGTTTACGTCTCTCGCGAACCGCTCTCGCAACACTTCCAGCTGATGCCGCACGCTTGCGTCCCACACCGTGTCGTCGTGCTGAACCGTAAAACCGCCTTTGATCGACGGGTCGACGGCGAATGAGAGTTTGACCTTCTTTTTTGTGGCGCTTTCCAACTGCTCCGTCAGCCGCCGTTCCTGGTCGGGGGAAAACACGACTGCCGTTCGGGCGGAAACATGAAGAATGCCCAACCGCATGTCACGAAGCCGGTTGAATTGCCGGACAACCTCGGGGAGCACATCCTCTCTCCTCTTTGACGCGAGCAGGAGAATGAACTTCTCGGTAAGGGCGCCAATCTTGCCCTGGAGAATTTCGCCGAGGACCCGTTTCTTTTTCTCGCTGTTGACGACCGGGCTCTTGAGAAACAGCACGAACTCCCGTGAGTCGTTCGTGAGCTTTTCTATCATAGAAAGATCGCGGCTCACCTCGTCGAGTTTTTTGGACTCTTCGGCGACCTGCAGGAGCGCGGTTGCGTACCTGGATGCGGCTCGAAAATCGCTCATTAGTTCTTCGGAAGTCCCTTCAGGTAGGTATCGACCAGCTTGCGCTGCTTCTGCTCGTCGAGCGTCTCGTCGAGAATTTTCTCGGCGGCGCCGATCGCGAGGTTCGCCACTTCGTTGCGAAGCTGGGAAAGGGCCGCTTCTTTATCGCGGTCGATTTCCTGTTTGGCCTGGTCAACCATTCTCCGGGTTTGCTGGTTCGCCTGCTCAACAATTTCGCTTTTCAGCTTGTCGCCCAGCGCGCGGCCTTCGGAAAGGATTCGCTGCGCTTCACGCTCGGCGTTCGCAAGCTGCTTGCGGTTTTCCTCAAGAATGCGCTCGGCATCCTCCCGCGCCTGTTCGGCGCGTTCAATCGAGGTCCGCACGTGTTCCTCGCGCTTTCGCAGCGCTTCGAGCAGCGGCTTCCAGGCAAATTTGCCGAGAACGGCCATCAGCGCGACGAACGTAATAACCGTCCAGATCATTAATCCGGGATTAGGATCTAACATAACTCGTTCCGTTGTGAATGATGATGCCCCCCGACATGTCGGGGGAGCGGGAATTGATTACTTCAGCGCGAGCAGAATGCAGATAACGAGCGCGAAGAAGGTAGCACCTTCGATAAGCGCTGCGGCAATCAGCATTGAGGTACGCACCTGGCCGGCAACTTCCGGCTGGCGTCCGCTGGCTTCCATCGCGGCTGCGGCGAGTTTACCGATACCGATACCGGCACCGATGACCGTAACGCCCGCACCGATTCCGGCGGCAAGATATCCTAACGCAGTTGGTTCCATTCTCTATCTCCTGTTGTTGATGTGTATGGTGGATGTATGTGTTCGGTTAATGACCGTGATCCTCATGCTCCGCGTGGGCGGCCTGAATCCCCAGCCCCATAAACAGCGAAGTGAGCATCGTGAATATATATGCCTGCAAAAACGCGACAAACAATTCAAGCATGTTGATGCCGAGCGCGAACGCAATCGGCACCGGCACGATATAAATGTTCTTAAAGAGGAAAATCAATCCGAGCAGCGAGATGATGACAAGGTGGCCGCCGGTCATGTTCGCAAAAAGACGGATGCAGAGAGCAAACGGCTTCGTAAACAGCCCAAGGATTTCAATCGGCACCATGATCGGCCACAGCGCCCAGTGCACGCCGCCGGTAAGATGCGCGAGGTAATGCCCGAATCCCTGTGCCCTGATCGCCGACAATTGAATCATAAAGAAGGCGATCACGGCCAGCGCCGCGGTAACGTTAATATTGCTCGTCGAGGTCGCGCCGTAGGGGATCATCCCCATGAGATTCATTGTCAGGATGAAGAAAAAGGTGGTGAGGAGATACGGAAGATACCGGACACCTGCATTTCCCATGTTGGGAATGGCGATTTCATCCCGGATGAACACGACAAAGACTTCGATGAGATTACCGACGCCGCGGGGAACCAGCGACTTGATATTCTTTCGTGCGGCAATGAACGCCAGCAAAAAGACAACAAGCGCCGCAACCCACATGAACAGGACGTGCTTCGTGACCGAAAGATCGACGGTGATTCCCGCAATGTGAATCGGGTCAAACTGGGGCAGGTGAACATGACCGATCAGGGGAAGTTCGAGCTCGCGGGCATCGTGCGCGTGCTCGAAAAGTTCGGTAAAGAGATTACCGCCGCCTTCCTTATGCGCGCCGCCTGCCGCTTTCAGCGTATCGTGAACTGCAGAACCTTCTTGAAAGAGAACCTTCACTGACGTTTACTTTGTATTTTCTTCTGGATATAAAAAACTTCTAGCGTTAAGAACATCACATATAATATTCCCATCGACGCGACAAGTGCTCCGATGTGGAATCCGAACCCTTTGATGAGCAGGACCAGCACGCCCGCCATGAGGAACATCCGGATTCCCATTCCGCCGAGGACGTATTTGAAAAACGTCGCTGCCGAACGGTCGAACGATATTTCTATTGCGGCGAATCCGAGCAGTACGTTCATCGTCGTGAGCAGTGCTCCGACCGATGCTGCCACAATAATATCCCTGTTGCCAAACTTTGCCAGCGGGTATGCTGCGAGTCCGCCGACAATCAGAAGCGTCAGCAGAATCTGTTTCGGGAAAGACCAATCAACCTTCACCGGACATTCTTTCTTTCTTCTTCTTCCTCACGATCCTCCTCCGCGCCGATTTCCATGGCGGTCTTGATGAACCGGTACATTCCACCCCCGGCGCCGATGAGCGCTCCTGCCAGCATCAGCCATGGTTCTGTTCCGAACTTTCCGTCCAGCCACCGGCCGATGAAGAAGAAGAGTGTTACGGCTGCTGCAAGCTGAATTCCTGAACCAAATAAGGGGCCCGCGACACGAAAGGCTTTGAAAGAATTTCCGAGACCCCGGTCAGCCTTCTTACTGGAGTCTCCCACAACCTCTACCGATTTTCAGCCTTGTGGGCGTCAGGCTTGAGTTCGACGACATTCGGTACTGCGACTTTTTCCGACATCATACATTTGCCGTCAAATACGGCGCCTTCCTCGATCACCAGCTTCGCGGTGCGAACGTCTCCGCGCACAACCGCCTTCGTTTCAAACACTAATTTTTCCTGCGCAACGGCCAATCCCTTGATCTTTCCCCCGATCGTAACATTCTTTGCAGTAATGTTGCCTTCCACCTCTCCTGAGTTGCCCACGGCGATGTTCTGTGTTGCCGTAACTTCACCGATGATCTTTCCATCGATGCGTATGCTCCCCGGTGTCCGCAATTTCCCCTCGAACACTGTACCTGCGGCGACGAGATTTAACTCGCTTGCTGTTGCTTCCGTTTTCAACATACTGGCTCCTCTATTGTGTGATTAACAAGTAATTTGCGGGATCGTATGGGGTACCGTTTTTCCAAATTTCAAAATGCAAGTGAGGTCCCGAGCTTGTCTTGCCTGTGTTTCCCAACAGGGCAATCACTTCGCCGCGCTTCACTGTCGCTCCGGTGTTCATCGTCAGAGCTTCGTTATGCTTGTACACTGTCATATACCCGAGATCATGTGCCATGATGACCATTAACCCGTCGTCGTACGTCCATCCCGCGAACACAATCTTGCCGTCTGCAGCCGCGAGAACCGGACTTGAAGCACTGCTCACGAAATCAAGTCCATAGTGATAGTTCGTCGCGTCGAATCCTCTGCTCACGTATCCGTTCACCGGAAGCGTCAGCGGAAATATGTCCTCAATGGACTTCTGGTTCGACCGCGCCGGCGGTTCAGGCAGTACCTGAGCTTCCGGCGGTGCAGCAGATTGCTTGACAACATCGACAAACTTCTTCCCCTCGGCAGCGCTTGAACTATGTTCTTCCTTCACAAGTTCTTTGCCCGGCGCCTGGTCGTTCTTTCTTCGGGCGATCAGGCTGCTATCGTTGGACGAAATTTCTTCTCCCATCGCTTTTCTCAGTTGAAGATTATAACTCCTCAACGTCGTTAATTCTTTGTAGAGGGCGGTCACTTGATTCTGAATGGCCACGATTTGCGTGCCATAGAGCTGCTCCATGTCTGAATGCGAGACTGGCAGCAGCAGCCGTGCCGGGGTGTAGATCAGGATGAGCGCCATAAGCGCGATAATTCCAAAGAACGCGGCTGAAAGAGAGGCGATGAGCTTCCATTTGCTGAAGGAAAAGCTCCGCGGCTGCTCTGATTCTGAATCCGGCACAAAAACAAGCGTAAATCTTCGTTTTTTCTTTCGTTCACGAACATTTTCGCTGGTCATTGATGCTTCCGGAGGCCTTGTCAACCGATAAAATCGTGCATAATATAACGAAAATCTCCAAAAAGTCAAAGACTTTTCGGAATTAGAGGCCTTCCCGGAGTACGGTAGACGTTACCCCTTGGGAATACCTGGGGCGGGGTACTCAGTATAAGAGATACTTCTTTCGGATCTCAAGGAAGTGTTTTATCTGAGGGCTGTTGAGTGTCTGGGAGAGAGCGTCATCTTGCAGGCTTTTTGAAGAGAGCATGTTCCGCACTTCATAAACTCCGGCGAGCTGATCGAACGCCTGGGCGCGGAATTGCAGCTTATCGCCGTAGGTCTTCGAGATAACATTGAGGAGGGTTACTGCAGCGGCAACGGGGTGAAATTTTGTTCGGTCAAGGACGTGAACGAACACGCCATGACAGAGCTCATTCTTAAATTTGGGGGATGGAGCCGCAACAGAATCGGCGACGGGCGTAAAATCAAACCGTTCGAAGCGCACGCCGGGGATCTTCAAACTGTCGGTAATATGAGCGATCGTATCTCCGTTCATCCAGGGAGAGCCGATATATTCGAACGGCTTCTCCGTCCCCCGCCCTTCCGAAATGTTCACACCCTCGAACAGGCACATTCCCGGATACACGGTTGCCGTCTTGAGTGTCTTCATGTTCGGTGATGGGGCAATCCATGGCAGGCTTGTCTCGTCATACCACATGTTCCGGTTCCATCCCTGAATCTTGATTACTTCCAGGTCTACCTTTGGACCGCCTCCCAGCCATCCTTCACCGGCTATCATGCGGGCAAGCTCGCCGAGTGTGAGTCCGTGCCGGTTGGGAATCGGAAACAACCCCACGAAAGATTTATACGCGGTATCCAGCACCGTTCCTTCAACATCGGTTCCGTTGATCGGATTCGGACGGTCGAGAACGATGAACCTTTTCCCGTTCTCCGCAGCCGCCTGCATGGCGTATGCCATTGTGGAAGCGTATGTATAAAACCGAGCGCCGACATCCTGAATGTCAAATACTAAAACATCGACATTTGCCAGCATCTCCGCCGTCGGCTTCCGCGTCTTACCGTATAATGAATAGACCGGCAGGCCGGTGCGCGTATCTTTGCCGTTCTCAGACAGCTCACCTGCCGCGGACGTGCCGCGAATGCCGTGTTCGGGGCCAAACAACGCAGTAACCTTCACTCCGCGATGAACCAGCGTGTCCGCAACATGCACGCCATCCGCAAGAATTGAAGTATGATTGCAGATGATACCGACCCGTTTGCCCGCGAGGAGGTCAAGCCGTTCCGCGACCAGCACTTCGGCGCCGATACGCACACGTTCGCCGCACGTCGTCAGCGTCACCGACATGATTAAACAAATGAAGACGAACAACAAATAGTGAAACTTCATCTTCACGTTAACACCTTCTTCCGTACCAGCGCCCACGCGGCAAGCGTCATCCCGTCCCAAATTGTTCCTTTGGCGACAGCCTTGTCGAACTCCTCAGGTGTCATCGAGACGTGTTCAAACTCCTCCGTCTCATCGTGTTCTGCCGTTGTCGGTTTGAGATCTCTCGCGATGTACACTTTGCAGATTTCATCGGTAACGCCGTTGTACGGATTGAATTCGGCGGCAAGCTTGATGTTGTTGGATGTGAAGCCGGTCTCCTCGGCAAGTTCATGCCCTGCTGTTTCTTCATATGTCGATGATTCCTTGACGCTGCCGCACGGAAATTCCAGGCTTTCGCGGTCACACAGGTAGCGGTACTGATTAACGAGGAGCATCTTCCCTTCATCGTTAAGAGGGATGATCATGCTGGAGCCCTTGACATGGACAAAATGATATTCCCCCTCTTTTCCGGACGGGAGAAGGGTGATGTCTTTTCTGTAGGTCCACCAGGGATTTTTCAGTTCGAATTCCTGGCGGACTTTTTTCCAACGGCTCAACGGCATGATCTGAACGTATGCGATGTTTGTGTCGTAACTTTTTTGTGCTGATTGTTGTTCAATACGATGCCAATATAGGACTTTTTGAATGCGATTTCAAGAGATTGATTCTTAGAAAAGCCCCGTGTATATTGACGTATACCACGGGAATATCACGTCATGTTATATGAGGGCATTATGCGTACTATCCTTATTCTTTGGCTGGTTCTTACCATGATCACTCTCGCTTCATCGAAGATTGTAGGATCCGACGTGCAGTATACTGCCGGCGGCGTTACCATGAAAGGGTACGTCGTCTATGATGACAACCTCCATGGCAGGCGTCCCGGTATTATTGTTGTCCATGAATGGTGGGGATATAACGATTACGCGCGCAAGCGCGCGACAATGCTGGCAGAGCTGGGATACACGGCGATGGCGATCGATATGTACGGCGACGGCAAGCAGGCCGCGCACCCGGATGACGCCGGAAAGTTCGCCGGTGAGGTCATGAAGAACATGCCGGTCGCGAAAGAACGCTTCCTCGCCGCATTGGCGATCCTGAAGCAACATGAAACTGTCGATTCCACACAAATGGGCGCGATCGGATATTGCTTCGGCGGGGGCGTCGTCCTGAACATGGCAAGAATGGGTGTCGACATGAAGGGAGTCGTAAGCTTTCATGGAAGCCTTGGCGCGGCAGTGCCGGCACAGAAGGGTGACATTAAGCCGAAAATTCTTGTGTGCCACGGAGCCGCCGACGAATTCGCGAGCAAAGAAGACATTGCGAACTTCAAGAAAGAAATGAAGGATGCGGGAGCCGATCTCACATTTAAATCGTATCCGGGCGCGAAGCATGCCTTTACAAATCCCGACGCTACCGAATATGGCAAGAAGTTTAAGCTCCCTCTTGCGTACAATGCAAAGGCAGACAAAGATTCATGGAACGATATGAAGGGCTTTTTCAGGAAGGTCCTGGTTGCTAAATAACGGCCACGCCGTTCGATGATCAGTCGGGCGGGAACAAGTTCAACCACTTACTACTATTATGTCGACCGACTATAACGAAGTCAGCCTTGCCCGTTCACTTGCCAAGTCCCTCGATGTGCCGATCTTTGTCGTGGACCCGGACGGGGCGCTTCTCTATTATAACGAGCCTGCCGAGAAAATCCTTGGCGAACGCTTCGAAGATACGGGCACGATGCCTGCCGCCGTATGGGCCCGCCTCTTCGTGCCGACGGACGAGGAGGGAATCCCCCTTCTGCCGGAGTATCTTCCGCTCATGATCGCACTCACCGAACGAAGGCCCTCTCATAAAAGCATCTGGATCAAAGGCATTGATAACGTCAACCGCCATATTGAAATCACCGCCTTTCCGCTGATCGGACAGGCGAACCGGTTTCTGGGCGCCGTCGCAATGTTCTGGGACGTGGAGCAAATTTGATTTGACGCCTAATTCATCTACATTCTATCAGCCCCGGTCTCCGGAATACCTCTCTTTTTACATTATCGAAAGCGTAGCGCGATGAACAACAATCGATTTGCCTTTTCTTTATCCACATCAATTTTAGCGTGTGCCGCGCTGGCAGCAATCGCGCTGACGCTCTTCGCCGGCATCTGTTTCGCGCAGGACATTCCCCCGCTGGAGCCGGTTGCCAAGCACTACAAGACGCTCGCGAAGCTCAGTGCCGAACCAAATCCCGAACGCGCCGCGATGGATAAGATTGTTTTTCCCTGGGAGGATTACAGCACCAAATCGCTCATGGCGAAAAAGGTCCCGGTCTACCTTGGCTCTGCCGATTCCGCGCAGCTTCACACGTTTATTCATTATCCCGCCAACAGCTCCGACCAGACGCGGGCAGAATTAGATTACCTCCTCAAGGTGCAGAATACCCGGACACCCGAAGAAATCAAGCAGTCGGAGTATATCGCGAACATGAGCTCCGAAGTTGTGGTATTAGGCAACGATCGCAGGGGATTTTACATCGGCACCGCGGTCGGCCCCTGGTTCACCGCCGAGAACTTCCCTGAAATTACGAATCTCCTGACGAACTGCGGCGCGGATATCCGGCTCACGGAATTTTTCCTGAAGAGGGTGTTCAAGCGCTCACGCCCCTACCATCTCGAACAAAAGCTGAAGCCGCTGACGCAGATCGGCACTCCTGCATTCCCCAGCGGCCACACGTTGTGGGCCTTCAGCGACGCGTTGGTCCTCGGTGAGATTATACCGGAAAAGAGAGAAGAATTTTTGAAGCTGGCGGACGAAGTACGCTGGTCACGGGAGATCCTGGGTATCCACTTCCCGAGCGACAACGAAGCTGCGAGAGTCATAAGCTGGCATCTGCTGAAATCCTGGTACCACAATCCGAAGTTCGTCGCCGACATGGAGAAAGCGAAGGCGGAGTGGAAGGAAAAGAAGGACAAATTTTCGACATCCGCAAAATAGCTGCCCGACTATCATAGATCGCCGGATATGCACAGACTTCTTCCCATACAATCAAGAAACGACATACCCTCGCAATACCGGGACACGCCGGCGGGGCTGCTGCTGGAATACCATAATCTCGATCGTGCACATGAAACGTATTCAAACGCCCAAATGCTCATCGGCATGTGCATGGATAACCGCAAACATCTCCACATTCCCGATAATTTTGCCTTCATCATCCGGACGGGCGGGGCGAACTTGCGCTACAGCGAGTTCAAAGTTTCGTATGCAATCGCGGTCGGAGGAGCGAAAGCGATCGCCCTTATCGGGCATACGCAATGCGGAATGGTAAATCTCATCGCCCGGAAAGACCAATTCGTCCGCGGGCTGGCGGAAAATGCCGGCTGGACCATGGAGGCGGGGGAGGAACATTTCTCGAACTTCGCGCCGATGTTCGAGATCGGCAACGAGGTCGACTTCATTCTCAGCGAAACGAAACGATTACGCCTCCGCTACCCGAAAATCCTGGTCGCTCCCATGCTCTACCGCGTCGAAGATAACAGGCTCTACCTGATTCAGGAGTCATAACACTTGTCTGGCCGGTGCCGGCTTTCCGATCCGGGAACCGCAGCACTCTCCTTCATCCATTCCCTCATTTTCACCGTGTCTTCAGCTCTACGGGGAACAATTGCATTTCACCGCTTGTTAAAAAAATATGAGCAGTAATGCTTGCATTGTTCCATTAACCACACATTACAGACCGCACGAGGGGTGATATATTTATGAAAGGAGTACGTATGACAACGCGAGATAATCACAGAAGGCCGCCGGCGACGCCGGAAACCCCGCTGAACGCGAACAGGCTGAGCAAATCGCTGAGAAGCATCCGGGAGTCGGCACAAATGCTCGAAGAGCAGCTCCTGGACCTTGACGGGGACGACGGATTTGATGCCGCTGAATGGAAAGATAAATTCGTAAAGACGAAGGATGCTGTCGTTTCAGGAACCAAGGATGTCGCGCTGAAAACCGATGAGTATGTCACCAGTTATCCATGGGTGGCGGCGGGCATCTGCGCAGGACTCGGCGTCCTGACGGGCATGATGATCAGTCGGAGGTAAGCGAACCATACTGCCACGCACCCTTGCGGTGCGTGGCAGCGCTGTTACTTCTTAGTCGTAATACTCCAACCCAAGATGCGTGATAAGCTCCTCCCCCTTCAAATGCCGCAGCGTGTTCTTGAGCTTCATGAGCTGAATAAACAGATCATGCTCGGGATATAATCCGGGCGCGACCATCGGGCTCTTGAAATAGAACGAGAGCCACTCCTGAATCCCCTTCATCCCCGCCCTCTGTGCAAGATCCATAAAGAGAACGAGATCCAGCACGATCGGCGCCGCAAGAATCGAATCGCGGCAGAGGAAGTTCACCTTCACCTGCATCGGGTAGCTCATCCAGCCGAAGATGTCGATGTTGTCCCAGCTCTCCTTGTTATCGCCGCGCGGCGGATAATAGTTGATGCGGACTTTGTGATAATGGTTCTTGTAAAGCTCGGGATACAACTCGGGCTGAAGAATGCCTTCGAGCACCGAAAGCTTGCTCTCCTCTTTCGTCTTGAACGATTCGGGATCGTCGAGAACCTCTCCGTCCCGGTTGCCAAGAATGTTGCTGGAGAACCAGCCGCTCAGGCCGATGAGCCTCGCTTTGAGCATGGGGGCAAGAACGGTTTTCAACAACGTCTGGCCGGTCTTGAAATCCTTTCCGGAAATCGCCACGCCGCGTTTCTTCGCGAGCTCCATGATGCCGGGGCAGTCGACCGTGAGATTCGGGGCGCCGTTCGCGAACGGAACGTCTTCCATCAATGCCGCGTAGGCATAGAGCATGCTGGGGGCGATGTCGACATGGTTTTTCTTCATCCCCTCTTCCATTTTCTTCAACGTCTTGTGCACGCCATTGACGGGAATGAATACTTCCGTGCTGCCGCACCAGATGAGAACGCAGCGATCGAGTTTATGTTTCTTCTTGAACTCCCGGATATCGGTGCGTACCTGCTCGGCAAGCTCGAACTTTGTCTTACCTTTCTTGACGTGCGTGCCTTTGAGCCGTTTGACATAGTATTGGTCGAAGACCGCCTTCATGGGGCGGATCGCCGACAGCTCGGATTTTACTTCCTGGAGATGCTCTGCGCTCAGAACGCCGGCGTGCACCGCCGATTCGTAGCCATTCTCATCGCGGATGTCCCAGCCGCCGAAAACGAGATCATCGAGCTTCGCCAGATCGATGAACTTCTTGATCATCGGGGAGCGATGATCTGTCCGTTTACCGATGCGGATATGCCCCATCTGCGTCAGTGACCCGATCGGCTGCGCGAGACCTTTGCGCACCGCCATGACACCGGCAAGAAACGTGGTCGAAACCGCGCCGTTGAGTCCGACGATAAGAACGCCGAGTTTTCCCTTCGGCTTTTGAATTGTATGTGTTGACGCCATTGCTCTGTTTCCTTTCAAGGATAGGATAGTGTTCTATAATAGAATGCTTCTGATCTCTTCAAACTTCCGTATGGTATAATCTGCCGCGCCTGTTGACGCGGGTGAATTCCAGGTCTTCCCTTTGAGCCAGATCGTCGTGCAGCCAAGCGCTTTTCCCGGAACAACATCACGCTCGTACGAATCGCCGATCGTCCATCCGTTCTCCGGCCTTACTTCAAGCTTCTTGAGCCCGAGCTCCCAGATTGCCGGATCGGGTTTCCGCAGCCCGACGACGACCGAATCGACATACGCCGTGAAATACCGGTACAAATCAAATTCCCTGCAGACAATCTCGAGGTTGCCGTAGAAGTTCGAGACGATGCCCAGCCTGTAGTGCTCTGACAGTTTCTCGATCAGTTCCTTTGCTTTCAAGACGGTCCGGTCGACATCCTGGTAGCACTCATCGAGCATGGCCTGCAG
Organism: Bacteroidota bacterium; assembly: GCA_035495255.1. Lineage (GTDB taxonomy): Bacteria > Bacteroidota > Ignavibacteria > UBA10030 > SZUA-254 > DASYTP01. Next base: position 36,036 of record DATJGD010000001.1, read on the forward strand.
CTGCGGTCCCTTTGGGTCGAGCTTTAAGAATTTAAACTGTAACCTCAGCTGCTTGTGGAGCGTTTCATAAAAGGTCGCCTGCTTTAGCACCGGGACCTCACCCAGTTCTCTCTCTGTCGCTACGAACGCCCGTTCGAAGTCAGGCTTCTGAACAGGAACGTTGAACTTCCCGTAATAGTCCCAGAATTTTTCGCTCCAATGGACGCCGTCCGAATCAATCGTGCCGCCGAAGTCGAAGAGAAGTCCTTTCATTTCGCGGTGACTGAATTCATCGCGGCTGATGATACCGCGTAGCTCTCGCCGAGGAGTTTCATAACGACTTCGGCCTCGATAAGCCCGTCGTCGCGGTAATTCTTTGCCGTAATCCGGTTGACAAATTCCTGAAAGAGCCCGGCATACCACTGAATATACTGTTTTTTATCTGATACATCCGGCATCGGAATTTCCTGCGGGCCGTCGGAGCCGGTATGGACAAGTTTCACCCCATCATACATGAGGCTCCCCTTGGTCCCGACGATTGAGGCGCTGTTCGCTCTGTTGTTCGCGGCCCATGTGAGATTAATCTGCACGAGCGTATTCGGGTATTCGAGCGTCACGAGGGCGGTATCCTCAACGCCATAATCGAGGTGCTTGAGTGTTCGCAGCACAGCCTCCAGCCGTTCGGGAACGCCGAAGAAGTACTGCGCAAGATAGAAATAATGGGCGCCGGTATCGACGAGGATCCCTCCGCCGCTATGGTTCTTGTTGGTCCGCCATTCGGGGTTCCAGGCGGCAGTCCCGGAATCTGCATGCAACCGGAACACGTTGAACTGCGCGAGCGTAATGTCGCCCAGTTTTCCCGTGGAAATAAAATCATGAATGCATTTCCAGAGCGGCGAGTACTTATATTGATGGCACGGCATGAAGACGATGTTTGCCGCGCGAATGGTTTTCGCAAGCTGGGGCACTGTTACCAACGACTCCGTCAGCGGCTTCTCACAAATAACGTGAATACCCTTCGAAGCACATGCCGTTATGTATTGAGCGTGCGTGTGCGGAGGAGTGCAAATATCCACAAAATCAATTCGTTCGGAATTCAGCAGCGAATTGATATCGGTATAAAAATGGGCATCCGGAAAGAACTCGCGAACCTTTTCACGATTCTGCTCGACGACATCCATCACCGCCGTGATCCGGCAGTTGCCGCTGATACTATCGCTCAAGTACGCGGGTACATGCCCGCGGGTAGCGATATTACCGAGTCCTATGATTGCGCCATTGTGCATGAGTGATGGGATATCCTGAAACGTTCAACAAATAGACAATAATCGAGTTACCTGGTTTCTCCGACGAGCTCCTGATTCCGGGAGCCGATGAGCTCGAGCAGGCGGGCGCTGAGCTTTTCCTGGTGCATCGTCACAAGAATCATGATAAGATTAATGACGATGATCTCGGTCAGAAAATAGAGCGGGACGAAATTGATCAGGACGGCGACGGACATGACGATCATGCGCGTGTTCGTCGTGAGCACAGCGTACCATTTCATCAGCGGCCTGTTTAACGTTCTATATTCGTCGGCGAACCATGAAGGGATTTCTGTTCCGTAGTTCTCATCGACGCTCTTTCGGAGACGCTGAAAGTTCTTCGAGTAGCGCTCCTGCTTCTTCGTGTAATCCAGGTAAATCGCCAGAAGGATCTTCTTAAGCGGGTTCGCCCTGAATGAAGTTGCCTTCCACTCCGCACGGACTTCGTCCGAACCTTCGAGCTCTGATTTCTTCGTATCGACGACAAACTTCAGGTACGCGTTCCGGTAGTAATCCGCCAACCCGCTCTGAAGCGAATGGCTGAATCCTCCCGCCAGGGTCAGCGCGAGAAGGAACGGCCACCAGATGTCGGGATACGTGACGACCATCCTCGCGAACAGGTGAAGATAGATGCTCACGAACATGATGTTCCCGCCAAGCCCGTCGAGAATCCTGCCGATCTTGGATTTGTGGTTCGTCATGCGGGCAAGCTGCCCGTCCACGCTGTCGAGCGTGTCCGCGATGATCCAGAGAACAATTCCCCACACGTTCGTGGTGAAATCCCGGAAGTACAGCAGATGACCGCCGTAGACGCCGAAGAAAATGCTGACGACGGTTACGACGTTCGGCGTGATGCCGAGGGCCTGACAGCCTTTCGCAATTCCGTAGCCGAGGGGACGATAGAAATAGATATCTATCGTCTCTTCGACGTCCCGGGCCTTATATGTTGCTTCTATTTGCGACAAGCGCGAACACCTCGTCCATAATGTCGATTCCCTCTTCGGCCGTCGCCTCGTCGATCATAAGCGGCGGGTTGATGCGGATATCCGGGTTGTAGCTCATCATGATCAATCCGCGCCTGAGACATTCTTTGAAAATAAACTTGCATGTTTCTTTATCCATCTTCTCCTTGGTCTGCGTATTCTTCACGAGCTCGACGCCGAGGAGCAATCCGCGTCCGCGGACTTCTCCGATGAAAGGATACTTCTCTTTGAGCGCCGAGAGCTTGTTCAGCATGAACGCGCCGACTTTCGCCGAATTTTCGACGAGCCCTTCTTCGATGATCGTCTTCACGGTGACATAGGCCGCCGCGGAGGCGAGGGGATTTCCGCCGTAGCTCGACGAGCTTCCGCTCGGATTGGCAAACGGCTTCGAGAAGATAATTTCTTCTTTCGCCATAAGTCCCGTCATGGGATAGCCGCCGCCGAAGCTTTTGCCGATCGTCATGATATCGGGCACGATGTCGTCGTGCTGGCATCCGAACATCTTGCCCGTGCGGCCGAAGCCGGTGATCATTTCGTCGACGATAAGGACAGCCTTGATCTCGTCCGCGATGCGGCGAAGCTCTTTGAGATATCCTGCCGGCGGGACGACGTTGCCGTTCGTTCCCTGGATCGGTTCGACGATGATCGCGGCGATGTTATTTGTCGTTTCGACCTTGATTTTCTGTTTGATGAAATCGACGCACGCCCACTGGCAATCCGGGAACGTGTGATTGAGCGGACAGCGGCGGCAGTTCGCGTACGGCGTGTTATAGATGCCGTGCGGTAGCGGACCCAGGCCGTGCTTGAAATCGTCACCGATGAGGCCGAGCACGCCGAGCGTTTTACCGTGGAACCCGCCCCAGAACCCGATGACTTCGGTCTTCTTGGTATACGACTTCGCCAGGCGAAGCGCGGCTTCGACCGCTTCGGCGCCGCCGCTATAGTACTGTGCGCGGCGCACGCTTCCCGGGCCGAGCTCCGAGAGCATTTTCGACAGGTCTGCGCGAACCTGCGTCGCGAAGCTGCCGACGTGGATCTTCGACACCTGCTCCTGCATCGCCTTCACGTACTTCGGATGATTGTATCCGAGGCTTGAGACTGCGACACCCGCGAAGAAGTCGATGTAGCGGTTTCCGTCGACGTCCTGAATAATACACCCCTCGCCCTTCTCCATCGCGAGCTGCGAGAGCGTCGCGATCGTTTGGGTGCCGGGAGCGATGAACTGCTGTTCAAAATCGAAAATAGCTTTCGATTTGGGACCCGGAAGGTCCATCTTTACTGATGCTTTTTTTGTCATCGTAACGCTAGTCATTATGTTCCTTTGCCTTTCGTAGGATAAGTTGTGCTATGTGTTTGCTGGCCTCGTCGCGCACGGGCGCGAAGCTCGGCCAGTCATTGATGTCGATAATTGTAATGCTGCCGTCTCTTCCGATAATCGCGTCTCCGCCGTAGACAAAGAGATTGAGCGCCGCCGCCGACGCGGAGGAGAGCTCGCGCAATTTGCCTTCGTTGAACGGGGTGTGGTAGATCCCGTTGAGATAATACCAGTGAAAAAGATCCGACTCGCGCACGGCGTAAAATTTCACCGTATCGCCGTCGAGGTGCTCCTGAAGGATCGCTTCGGATATGCCGCGGGAATGAAATTCTTTCAGCAGCGTCAGTTCTTCGTCGTCGGTGTTCGCGAGCGTCACGTCTTCCTTGTGAACGGCGTGAACGTCTCCCCGTTTGATCCAGAGTTTTTCGGTCTGAAATCCCGCCTGGCGGCCGTTGATATCGGAATCCGTCGCCACGATGACGCTCTTGGGAAACGGGATCCCTGCCTTCGGCAGCAGCGTCACCATGTTGATGCGGTAGCAGTTCATCACCGCTTTCGGCGAATTGATGATGGAGGCGCCGCGGTCTTCAATCTTTATGAGCGTCTTCGATCCGGTCGGCCCCTGCGCCATCGAAAAAATGAACTTCTCTTTTACCGATTCGGCAGTGATCAGCCCTTCGTCGTACATCGTCACTTCCGCGCCGAGAGCGCGCAGCGCGTCGGCGGTACGGTTGATGATGAGCATGTCGTTGACGACGTGGTTCGGAGAAAACTCCGTTTTCCGGCTGACGCCGGCAAATTGATATTTCATGAGAACACCTTCGACAAAAATGAGGGCGGATCGTCAGGCGGCTGCGGGATGCCCGCCGCGATCTCGCGTTCACGGCGCAGGACCGCCTGCTCGTCGATATCACGTTGAAAACGATAGTCCACCATAATAGTGCCGACGACAAATCCGATAAGGTTTGCAAAAAAGACCACCTGCAGCGCTAGCGCGAAGCCGCGGATGTTAAAGAGTACCATGGCGAGATACCCGAAGTACATCATGAAGCGTTTAAAGCCGGGATCAAATTTCGACATGGGCTCGATCATCGTCACGAGGAGAATGGCGATGAACGCCAGCCCCACCATGGTGAAGCTCACGTAACCGGTCATCGCAAGAGCGAGAAACATCGCAAGCTCGTTCAGGCGGTCAAAAATAATTTCCAGGAGCTGCCCGGTTTTCGACTGCAAATTGTACTGCCGTGCTACTCCGCCGTCGAGCCCGTCGACGATCTGGGAAACGGCGAGAACAATGAGGCCGGGAACAAGATATCCCATCGCCACGAGGACAGCCGCCGCGATCCCGACAACAAATCCGATCGTGGAAATCTGGTTCGGAGAGAGGCCGAGCGTCTCGTGCACGAAGCGGATGAGAAATTTCAAAATGCCGTCGGATTCTTTGCCCATGATTATAGGTACGTTGATGCAAGCGCGACAATCTGGTGCCAGCCCAGCGCAATGCTGAGCGCTCCGCACACCAGACACGTCCAGATTTCCTTGGATGTATCGGAATATTTTTGAAGAATCCCTTCCGTCGTGTAGGTACTGAACGGATAGAAAGGCCTCTTCTCGTAGCTCACCATATAATCAAGCGCGAAGTGCGAGAAGAAAAAGAGCGCGGGTACATAGGTTCCAAGATACAGCGAAAGCGGGATGATCCACATCAGGGCGATGGGCTCCTGAAGCGGCGTCCGCCAGTGATAGTGGTGTTCGTTCTTCTTCCCGTTCTTCTTTAAATAGAGAGGCAGCTTGATCGGATGATCGACAAGATCGATGCCGTAGCCGAACGTGTAGGCGAGGACGATGTCCTTTCCCTCGAGTCCGAGAACCTGGACGCCGACGGTCGTTAATAATAAGTGAGGAAGAATGGTCACGAATTAAGTCGTATATAACGAGTCAATAGAGCCTATACTGGTGCGGATGAAGTCTCTTTCTTATTCGACGTCAACAGGATAAAGATCAGTCCCAGCAGGATCCAAAAGAATTCCCGAACGCGCATGACGACGCCGAGATACACGCCCATCATCGCGGGCAGTGCGAGCGATTCCAGTCCAAGGTAGAGCCCGCCTTCGCGTGCCCCGAGATTCAGGGGAATAAAAAAGAGGACGTTAATAATAATAGAGTAAACGACATAAATAAACATTGCGGAGGCGATGCTCGTTTCGACCCCGACGCCGTGGAGAATGAGATACACTTCGATCCCCATGCAGACGCGGCTCAGAAATTCTATGAAAAGCGCGAGATAAAACTGCCCGCGCCGGTTCCGGTATACACCGGTAATAATCTCGTCCATGTTCGCGAGATGGCCCTCATATTTCTCCAGGTATCGTTCGGCCTTTCGCAGCAGCGGAGTCCGCTGAATGAAACGGTGCAGGCGCTCGAAGATTCCGCCCCGGTGCGCGGCGAGAGTCAGCAGGATTACCGACAGAATACCGCAGCCAATCACAAACAGAACTCCCTGAATCACGAATGACAGCGGCAATGCGACGAGGGCAAGGATAATTCCCACAAGCAGCATCGTCATATGCCCGAGCAGGTGGACCATCCGGTACAGCACGACTGCGGAGAGCGACACCTTCGGGTCAAGCGAGTCCGATAACGCCTTTACTTTATACGGTTCGCCGCCAAGCGCCAGAATCGGGGTGATATAATTCAGCACAAACCCGGAGACGGTGACCGTGAACAATTTCATGTACGAAATTCTGTCCGCTTGCTCGCCCAGCGAGAGCTTCCAGGCAAGCGTGTTGAGGAGATACACGAACAGCCAGACGATGATGACGTAGACAAGGCTCCAGCCGGCGCGCCCGACGTTGTCGAGGATCTGCCCCACGCCGAATTTCCAGACCAAAAACGAAAACATCCCCAGTCCGAGAATGAAGAAGAGTATTTTCGAGGTGGCCTTCAATTAAAATACAGAAACGTGAATATAGCGTCCGGGATTTTGCTTGAAGTCGACGAGCAGCAGGTTCAGATCTTTCATGAGCGAAAGGAGCTGGTTATAAACATCAGGATCGCCGATCAGCTTCGAAACATTGCTCGAACTGTCGTTCACTTTTGCCATGAGAGAATCGGCGCGCGACGTGAAGGACGAGAGATTCGTGTAGAGCTGTTCATCCATGATGAGCTTTCCCATGGTCCCTTTCCCCTGCCGGATCTGGTCTGTGACGGACTTGAGATTCGCGGAAACTTCGGAGATGTTTTTGCCGACATTTTCATCGTACACCATTTTGCCCAGCGCTCCCTGACGGGTTTCAAGTGCGTGCATAACACCGTTCAGCGAGGTCAGCAGCTGCTCCATTTCATTCGCGATCTTCGGATGTTTGACAAGCCGGCCCAGCGTCCCCTCCCCTTTATTGATCGACGCCATGACGCCTTTCATCTCACCCATGACATCGGTGAAATCGGCGAGCGCTTTCTTGAATTGCGGGCCCGCGGCCTCAAGATCGAACGCCGCAGTCATCGGAATGTAGGAGTTCTCGCCGAGCGGTTGTTCGCCCGGCGACCCGATCGTGAGATCGATATATTTATCTCCGAGCAATCCGATCGTCTTGATCTGCCCCATCGAGCTTGTCGTGATCGATGAGCGATAGGTCGTAATGAGATCCATGGTCACGTCGACGCCGTTGACAGAATCATGTTTCGCGAATACCATGCCGCTGACGAAGCCGACTTTGAGGCCGCCGAGCGTTATCTGCGCGCCGTTGACCAATCCCTGGACATTCGGCAGGAACACTTTCAGGTGATACGTCGATGTAAAGATATTTTGCTCGGTGCCGACTATGCTGACGACGAAGACAAAAATAACCAGCCCGATGAGGACGACGATGCCGACCTTCAGGCTTGACCACTTTAATTGGTTCGAATCCATTAGAGTTTAGGCTTGATGTGGTAACATCATTAATAATCGTTGTGGGTACATCACGTTGAATGATGTGTCAGTAAACTGGCTTCCTCGCGGATTTCAGAAAGAAAGTTTTGCACGAATTCATTCTTCGACGAAACAATTTCCTCGGCGCTGCCGTCAAACACCATGCGGCCGTCGCTCATAAGCGCGAGCGAGTCTCCGACGGCAAACGCGTCGCGGAGGATATGCGTGACGACGACCGATGTCACTTTCCGCTCGCTTTTCAATTTCAGCACAAGCTCGGTGACCGTTTTCGCGTTGATCGGATCAAGTCCCGTCGTCGGCTCATCGTAGAGAATAACCTCCGGATGAAAGGCAATTGCCCTTGCGATCGCCACCCGCTTTTTCATCCCGCCGCTGATCTCTTCCGGAAGAAGCTGCTGAGTGTTTTTTAAATTTACGAAATCAAGACAGTCCTCGACGCGCGCGCCCACTTCCTCGTCTGTCATCTTATGATGTTCGCTCAGGAAATAGCCGACGTTTTCCTCAACCGTCAGAGAATCGAACAACGCGTTTCCCTGAAACACCATCGACATCCTGCGGCGAATCGGGAGCTGCTCCCGTTCGCTGAGGTGGGTAATCTCCTGCCCGTCGATAAACACGCGTCCTGAATCGGGGCGCCAGAGCCCCAGAATTATTTTCAGCAGCGAACTCTTGCCCGCGCCGCTCGGCCCCAGGATGACCTTTGTTTCACCTTTTTTGACCTCAAACGAAACGTCGTCCAGAATCTTCCGACCGTCGACAATCGTCGTAACGTGTTCGAGCCGGATCATCTACAATATCGTCCAGATAACTTTCGTGAAAATAAAATCGTTAAATAGCACCGCCGTCGAGGCCACGACGACGGCATTCACCGCCGCACGCCCCACCCCGACCGTGCCGCCGGTCGTCGTCAGCCCGTAATAGCAACTGACGGTGGAAATAAAAAATGAAAACACCACCGGCTTTCCGAATCCGACAACGAGATCCTTGATCTTCAAATCGTGGACAGCCGAGTGCCAGTAAAATGCCTTGTCCACGTGCAGCCAGACATCAGACACGAGCATGCCGCCGACCAATCCGACCAGATCGGCGACCAGCGTGAGGGGCAGAAACATCACCATTGCCGCCACCAACCGCGGAACCGCAAGTTTTTCAATCGGGTTCGTGCCGAAGGCTCTCAGGGCGTCGATCTGTTCGCTCACCTGCATCGAGCCGAGTTCCGACGCGTTCTTCGCGCCGGTGCGCGCCGCCATCATGAGGCCCGTGATGACGGGGCCGAGCTCACGCACAAGCGCCAGCGACGTCGTCCTGCCCACAAGAAGCTTCGCTCCGAACGTCTCCAGCCTGTGTCCCGCTTCGATCGCCATGATGATGCCCATGAACAATCCCGAAAGAAACGCGATCATGAACGCCTGGGCGCCGATGATATACATCTGCTCCAGGGTGTCGCGGCGATATCTCCAGACCGACGGAAGTGCGCGAACGTTTTCGTACACAAAAATCGAATACCCCTGCAACCCCAGCAGCCTGCGTTTAAAGGCGCGGACCGGCGCGATATCGCGGACTTCAGCTGCCACTATGCACGGCCCCGCAGGAGCGATTCGGCCGTCTGAAT
>DATJGD010000002.1:0-18587 GCA_035495255.1 Bacteroidota bacterium
AAAGACCGATAACGACGCGCCTTCGCAGCGCGAGTACCTTGTCGAGCTCAAGGCAAATTTCCAGTACCCGTATTATAAATTGTGGGGTGCGATCCCCGGCGGCGGCGTAGCGGAACTTGACGGGGGAAACGCCTTCGTCCAGCAATGGCATCATTTTGTCGGGGTCATTGACAGAAAAACTACACATAGGATGAAGCTTTATATTGATGGCGTGGCAACGGATAGCCTCGTCGACAACACGGTCGGGTTTGTTCCGAACACACATCCGCTCTATCTGGGCGCGGGCGAAGGAAGCTGGGAAAGCATTTCCGTGCCGAAATGCACTATGGACGACCTTCGCATGTACTCGAGGGCTCTGAGCGCCGGAGAAATTGCTGCGTTGTACAATTCAGGCTCGGACACAATTCAATATGAACTACACGCTTCATGGAATCTGCTTTCCTTGCCCTCTCTGGTAGATTACGAAAGAAGAAGTTCGATATTTCCGACAGCCGTTACCCCCGCGTTTAGCTATGACGGAAGCTATCATCAGCGCGATACGCTTATCCACGGCCCTGGATATTGGATAAAGTTCGGAGCGGACCAAACGGTCGCCTTCCACGGCACGTTGACAAGAACCGACACAATCCCTGTCATCGCCGGCTGGAACATGGTGGGTGCGATCGGCTCGGCAATTGCAGTCACCGATGTCTCGAGTATTCCGGGCGGAATTGTCACTTCCGAGTTCTTCCGCTATGAAGGCTCGTACGTGGCGGCAGATTCACTCCAACCCACGAAAGGCTACTGGGTAAAAACGAATGGCAGCGGTGTTCTTATAGTATCCTCCTCGAAGGCAAACCCTTCAAATCGTATTCGTATCACTCCGATCAGCGAGCTTCCGCCGCCTCCGCCGGAGGCCGCATCAGAATCGAAGCTCCCCGCAGAGTACGCGTTGATCGGGAATTACCCGAATCCGTTTAATCCGTCGACTGTCATCTCGTTTGCGCTTCCCAAAGCAGGAGTTGTCACGTTGAAGGTCTACAATATTATCGGTGAGGAGGTTGCGACGCTGGTGGATGGAACGTTGGATGCCGGATATCGTTCGGTGACCTGGAATGCGACGGATCTGCCGAGCGGATTATACTTCTACAGGCTGCGTGCAAATGCGTTCGAGGAGACAAGGAAGCTATTGCTCCTCAGGTAAAACGATACACCTATTAAATCTGTCGTAATAACCCGCCTGCCATTTGGCAGGCGGGTATGGCCTCGTATCCGCATCCGCCGTTCAGTTCTTCACGCGTGATTGCCGGAAGTCCGGCGTCCGGGCCGGGCAAACCCGGGCTGAAGACATCTTAGCCTGCCTCCATGGACTTTTTGAGCTCTCCCACCCTCGCAAAGAATTCGTCCAGCCCCATTTCTTTGAGGTAGATCATGCCGCGGGCAGCCCGAAGGCGCGGATGGCTGTGCTTCAGGAAGAAGTCACCCCCAAGACAGGTCTTGACCGCCTGATACTGCCCCACCTGAATTTTTTGAGCGAGTTCGGAGAACGGTCCGTCGTGCTCGTAGCTTGGGAATGACGCCGCGCGCTGCGATCCGAAGCAGTTCATGAACGCAGTGTGCAGCATCGAGAGAGAATTGAGCGACACGGGTACCATAAGATTCGCCTCGGCGGGCGTAAAACGGTACCAAACGTTCCGGTACCCCCACACGCGAATATTCTTCACGCCATTCTTGTCCCGGTGCATCCGGAGAGCCGCCGCGACCGCCTGCAACGTTTTGTAATGCGTATCGGGGCCGCTTCCTTCCGGATCGAACGCGACAGTGACCACGTCCGGTTTGATGTTTGCAATATATTCGTACACCGGAAGAATATCGCTTTCAAGTTCCGGCTGTTTTGTAAAAATGTCCCCCGTGTAAAAACCGAGTCGCAGCGGCCGGATCGCTGATGCCTCGATGCCGAAGTAGGCCCAGAGAAGCTCTACCTCCCATTCACGAAACGTCCCCTTCAATGTCTGAATATCCGCCGGATCTTTCGCGCCGGGATACTGTGTCCGCAGGTAATCTTCCAGTCTGGCAGCTTTATTCTTCAGTTCCCCCGCGTCGTCCGTCTGGTACACATCGACAAGATTTCTCAGCAGCCGGTACGCTTCCGCGCGATCCTGCTTTTCCGGGTTCTTCTCAGCGATGCCGTCGAGATAAAGATAGACATCGGACATCCGGCGCATGACATTCATCGGTTCGAAGTAACTTTTTGTAAACAGGGAGACGAGTTCGGGATCGTCAAATCGACGCCGAAGTTTTTCGAGGACATCCAGGACATAGGCATTCGTCACCGATGTGAAGCCGGAAGTAAGATTCGCAAAATAGTGAACGTTGCTCGCATCCCGGACAAGATGATAGACGTGCGCAAGATAGCCGAGCATAATATCGTCGTGGTGAGGCTCGGTGTGAAGAAAGACGGTGTTCCGGACGCTTTCCAGCCCCCGCTCAATGCTCCTGACTAACCGTTTTCGCACATCCTCTGCAATAGCCGATGAATCATCGCCGGACCTGCGTAAGAGCTCGGCCGCGAACGGGTCCTCCTCAAAATCGGCGCGCGTAAGCTCTGCCAGGCCTTTATTCCGTTCGAGCGAACGAGAAATCACAATATGGTCCGCTTGTTCGTCCCCCGCGACGATCGTTTTGAAGTCTTCAAACCTTCGTTCGGTAAGAGACGACGCGGCCCCTTTGGTGATATAGAACCGCGCGTTTCCAAGATCCTGAAGAACCGAGGCAGGCGCTTGCGGGCTTTTTTTCCGCTCGATTGCCTGTGCAACAATGTTCGATTTTGCAGCCCCGGCTGCGAGAATAATGGCGGTACAGGTTGGATTATATGTTATCGTCGCGAGGCCGATCGTAATAACCAGTCGATTCCGCGAATTCTCTATTCCGCCGAGATCTGTCGCGGCGGCGGCTTGCGTTTCATAATTTGTTCCTGTCAGCCGGGTCACGGAATAGACACTTGAACCCCTGACGTTGAAGGCGATGTGCCCGTCGGGGCCGATCCCTCCCAGGAAGAACCCAATTCCTCCCATGCCATGAATTTTCGTCTCGTAGTTCATGCAAAATTCATCGACACGGTTGATAACGTCCTTCTGCAAACGCTCCTGTTCTGTCGTCAGCTGCCGGACGCGCAGGGAAAGATCGACGAAATTCCCGGGAAACACTTCGGCCATGCTCTTGCCCGGAGGCAAACCCAGCGAGGTCGCGTCGATCAGCAATGCCTTTGCCGGATCGAGGCCGAACCCCTTGATATAAAATTCATTTACGTAATAGTTGAAACTGTTCTGCTGCCGTGCATCCATCGGGTAGAATTCGTCGATCTGGACAAACGAGAGTTGCTTCATCTCCGGGGGCTTTGAGACATCGATCCCATATTCATCGAGAAGCCGTGCGACCTCTCCCGTGTTCCAATTCTGAAGAATATGGCGGACCCACGTTATGAAATGCTCCGGGGTCTTTCCGGTGGGGAGAGAAATAACTCCCGAAGGATTGCGCAGCACCCATTCGATGAACCGCAGGGCGGCAAGCCGGCCAAGCAACGGAAAATTCTCGACCTCAACGACTTTGATCTTCTCCGTTGGAGGATAGAGCGCCTTATGTTTGCTTCTTGAGAGCTCTATTGATTCAACGGAGGAGAGGCCTTCGTATGTTCTCGGATTCATATTATTCGTTCATCGCGGCAATAAACCGCCGGACTTTTATCGCGTCCGCCGTCACTGTGCCGCGGACCTTCCGGGATACACCGGTATAAGAGTGAATTTCGGATACGGCGGCACGGCCGATTATTGATTGAACATTTTTTTCGGTAACTCCGCTTCCGGGCATGATGATGATCCTCGGTCCCGCCTGGCGGATGAGTTTGCCGATAAGACCAACCCCTTTCACTGCCGTTGCTGCCTGCCCTGAGGTGAGGATGCGATTGATGCCGATGCTAATGATTTCCTCGAGTGCCTGGAGAGGATCTGTCGCGGCATCGAAGGCGCGGTGAAAGGTAACAGAGAGGGGGTGCGCCAGATTGGCAAGTGAGCGCGTACGTCCGACATCAACGCTTCCGCTGCTATTGAGAATACCGAACACTACTCCGTCTGCGCCGAATTTTTTTGCGGCAATGATGTCCCGTTGCATAACGGAAAACTCAGCCGGACTGTAGCAAAAATCGCCTCCTCTCGGCCTGATCATAACGTGAAGGCCGACGCTGAGGCATGTGCGCACTGCAGTGATCATTCCTGCGCTCGGTGTGATGCCGCCTGATGCTATATTGGCGCACAGTTCTATCCTGCCGGCTCCGCCTTTTTGAGCGGCGATTGCCGACTCGACCGAGTCAACACAGACCTCAAGCAGGAGTTTGCCTGAACGCTTGCGCCTCATTTATCAAGGTAGTCGGCGTCGACGACACGATTGACGCCATCTTTAGAGAGAGAGTACTGGAATCCCTTCCCTTTGGCATACGCACCGACTTCCCCCTGCTTGTTGACCGCGAGAAAGCCGACAAAGAAACCGGATTCCGGTTTATACTTGGGCTGTTTGTCGAGAATTCTCTTGACGGCCATTTCGCAGGCCTCCTGCGGTGTTTTTCCGTTTCTCATCGCCTCGACAACGAGAAAACTTCCGGAAATTTTAATAACCGCTTCTCCCAATCCGGAAGAGGTCGCCGCGCCAATTTCGTTATCCACATACAATCCCGCGCCGATGATCGGGGAATCGCCTACGCGGCCGCGCATCTTCCATGCCAGTCCGCTTGTCGAACATCCGCCGGCAAGATTGCCGCTGCCGTCCATGGCGAGGAGCCCGATGGTATCATGGTTGCCCGAGCTGACCGGCTTGTAGTTATTTTTTTCAAGCCACTCTTTCCAGGCTTTCTTGGCGTCGTCGGTCAGCAGATCTTCTTTCGGAAATCCTTCATCTACGGCAAACCGCAGGGCGCCTTCGCCAACAAGAACCACGTGCGGCGTTTTTTCCATCACGCGCCGCGCGACGGATATCGGGTGCATAATATGTTCAAGCGCCATGACCGAACCGGCATTCCCGCCGCTGTCCATAATGCAGGCATCGAGGGTCAGATGGCCGTCCCTGTCGGGATACCCGCCTCTTCCCACGCTGGTCGTTTTCGGATCCTCTTCTACGACCCGAATGCTTTGTTCGACAACGTCGAGCGCGCTTCCCCCCTTCCCAAATACTTTCATCCCTGTTTCGTTGATGGGAAGATGGAAGTCCCAGGTATGAACGATCAACGGGCCGGCAACTGCGCGATTCTGCGGCGCAGGCTGCATTGAGCCGGCAGACTTGGTCACCAGTGTCGCAGCACCGGCAAGAGCCGCGGATTTCAGGAATATTCTACGTTTCATGTTACCTTCCTCCTATAATGTTGATAAAATTTCTCCATCCTTCCGTCTCACAAAAACCAACGCTGACCGCTGGGCCGGGACTGTGATCATCTTCGTCGTCGGACGCCAGTCCTTACCGCCATAGGTGGGTTCGACGTGCATGAGGCCAACCTGAGCATTCTGATCGCCTTCCGACACAAGCGTATAGAGCACCGACTCCTCAAAGACTGCAGGTATCACGAGCACCGAGTTCGTACTATCATCGATTGCATACCAAGGATCAGTTTTTTTTGCTTTCTGCTTCGCGAAGGAATACAATGCCCCGGTCGGGCCAGTCTCTTCGGCGAGCTCCACAGGAATCGGAGACCAAATAAAGAACCCCTTTCCCATAGGGATAGTATGTACTTCGGCCCTGGCAGCGGGAGATAGTACAGCTTTCGCAATCTGCTGAAGTTTGTCGCCGCGAAAACTCAATCGGTGCTGTGTGCCGTCGATCATCAGGGATTCCTCCTGCGTCACAGGTGCTAACGCTGCCGGATGCCCCAGCTCCTCTGAACGTCGTCGTATCAGCCAATGATCATCGGAATCAAAAGGACCGGTTATCAGCACGACCGATCCGTCCTTCGCCATTTCTTTCGCCGCACCCCATGCGGCATCGTTGAGTGTCCGGGGTGAGGGAATAATAATCAGGTTCGGGATCTTCTGCGAGGTGTCGAGCCGGTACTTCAGCAAGGTGTCGAGCCGGTACTCAGAAACCGCCCTCAGCGATGCACGGCAATTTGAGTACACTGTACGGACGCAGCGCTTTGTAGCTTCCGTCGCAAAGTTCTTCGTTGAGTACACTTGTGAATGGGGGATGACCATGACCACCTCCTCCTGTACCCGGCCTTGCATCAGATGGCTGTTTGCCGCGAAGAATTTCGCGAACCGGGCGACGGGATCGAGCTCGGGTTTTGCTGTCCCGTCGACACGGAACAGGCCGATCGCCGCTTCATTATCCGACTTCATATAGGGATTGGTATTCCATATCCATTCAATGAACCCCGCGCCACCCGCTCCGATGGAAATGGCAAGTTTTCTTTCCAATAAGTTCTTTACCTCCTCCTCAGTCCGCCACGCCTCTCCCCCCATCTTCTCGTAGAACATGACCCCCGTTTCTTCGACCAAGTTTGCCTTACCCGGCGCCTTTGTCACCACGCTGTCCCATACGAGATCATCGTTGAGCCACCAGTTATGCAGACAGGAAAAGTCGACCGCGTTTCCAAAGAAGTGCTGAGTAGGGCTCTCACCCGTTCCGCCTTCGTCCTGGCCGACGGTAATAAGCTGTGCCGGATTTCCGTTCGCGCGAATCGCGCCGGTCATTTCCCGCACCCAGCCGGCAAACATATCCTGAGCGAAGAGCCTGTAATCGATGACTTTAATCGGCCGGTTAACCATGAACACATTCAGGTCGTTAAACTCATCAGTCGTTGGCAGCGCAAGCGCTTCTTCGGGCGTGGAGCGGTGTGCTTCTTCCAGCTTCGCGGCATCGAGGCTTCCGGATGCATCCGGGTAGCGAGCCCTGAGCCAGGCGTTCCAGGCGTCGCTCTCACAGGAATCATAGTTGGGCCTGCAGCTCCAGAGAAATTGAGGATTACAAAAGGAGGGCTCATTGATGAGATCCCAGATGATATCATTGACGCCGCCGTACCGCCGCGCAATCGTTGACACAAATTCCTTCTGAGCACTGACGGAGTGCGGATCGAGATAAGCGTTCGTGCCCCCCCAGGTTTCGGGAAGAAAAGCAAAGAGCGTAAAGATCACCGGTATGTCGTGCTTGCGCGCCGTGTGTATAAATGCATCCAGCGCGCGAAGAGTTGATTCGTTGAAGGAGCCTGGCTCGGGCATGAAGAGCCGCCATCCTGTCCAGATGCCGGTTCTCACCATGTTAATTCCCGCGGCTTTCATGGACGCAAAGTCCCTGTTCCAGAGAAACGGGTTCGGTTCGAATAAGAACTTCCGGTGGACATCCGAGCCCATGTACGTCGTCCCGGTGACGATGTACGGCTCGCCGGCGCGTGAAAAATAATCCTCACCTGCTATGAGCGCCGTTCCTCCCTCGAGAAGAGCGCGATCGTAAACCCAAAAACCGTTTTCACATATCAGATCATGCTTCCCGCCACCGGACTCTACTTCCTGATGAACGCGGATGGTATAGAGGCCGGGCCTCAGACCATTCTTTTTGAGAAGGAATTCTCCGGTCGCTGCGCTGCCCTCTGCTGCAAGAAGCACAGATCCGGACTCGACGTTCTTCCCCCGATCGTCCAGGATCTCAATCTGCGCTTTTCCCCTAAGGAGATCCCGGACCAATCCTCTCGTACGGGCGCACTTCACAATTATCGAAGGCTGCTCGCCGGTACGGTAACATGCAAACGTAGCGGCGGCGGAGACACGTACCGCTCCGAACATTGCAAGCTCCGCCAGTGAGCGAATCGTGCCCGACTCCAGTGTCCCCTTAAAGTTCGCGAACACCCATCTGCCGCCTGCGTACGCCGACTGCAGCCGGTCGATAAGGACAATCGGGGCCGCTACCGGTGTTTCATCGGCAAATCCATGGACAATCGGCTGCATTTCCGCGTCGCGGGAACCTGCGGAGCCGCTTTCAGAGGGGGTGTCGATCGAATCTGTAAACCGGACATAGAGCTCATATATTTCATCTGCCGCAAAACCTCTGGCGATCGAAGAGTCAAATGATTTTCCGATCGTCCGATACGACGAAATGGTTTTTCCCGAAACGGTAAACGTCTGAGTTATGCCGAGCTTCTTATGATACTGCGTCTGCCGCTCTTCAGCCCGCCAACCGCTTGTTTCTTTCGCGACGGGTATCAGGCATGGCGTGCCGCCCAGGTTCAGCCAATTTCCGCCGCCTGCCAAATATTGATGTATCGTTGTCCAGCCTTCTTTCGGAAAGTATGAACCGTAGGGATTGACGAAGAGATCAAATTTGCCGGATCTTAACGACGAAGTAAGCCCGGCAAGATCGAGGAACTGGACTTCCCAACTGCGTAACGCGCGGGTAAGCATCGTTGTATCGAGGGGAATCTCTCCGGAGGGGAAACCGGGGTCAAAGAATACCGCCGCACGCAGCCGCGGATGATCCGCGGCGAAGACCTTTACCTGAGACACGGCAGCAGCAAGCGCCAGCGATCCACTTGCCGTGAGAAACCGACGCCGGGTGAAATTCATCTGCTACTCGCCTTCCGTGATCACGATCTCGTCGACAAAAAGCCAGGCTGGTTCGCCTGCCCCTTTGTGCCATTCCGGACAAATGCCCATGTTCGAGGCATGGACTCTCACATACCGGGCGGTCGCATTGCAATCGACGCCGAAGTCTTTTACGAGAGCACCCTCCTGCTTCGGAGACACATCGTTCCCAGCGCTTCCCTGAGGACGAAACGTCTCCCCATCGTCCGAGACCGAGAACTCAACACGCTGCGGGAAGAATATCCAGGAATTATTGTCCTGCAGACAGCCTAACGCTATGCGTTGTATATGTTTGCTCGCGCCGAGGTCGACAATGGCGTCGAGATCGTCTTTATGGTATCCCTGCCACGTACCGAGCCTGAAATCATTTGCGCCGCGCTGTCCGTCGACGAGCGCGTTATCCCCGCCGCCGGTATACTGCGGGCTGTACTTCGTCTTTAATTGCAGCTTCCCGAGCAGTTTCTGTTTAATAAAATCGGCCGTCAACGTATCGCTCAATCGTTGTCCGCCTGCCGGGTCAGAAATCGCCGCGACCGCGCGCAGATGTGCCGGGCCGGTCAACTGCAGAGGCGAAGTGTAAGGAATGAACGAAGCTGTGCCGCCCTCCGGGACAATCGCGTACAGTACCTTCGCGTCCGGATCCGCGTCTCCAAGTGTCACCGTCGTTGCCTCGGCAAACACTTTGGATCCCCCCGATACGAAGGGGAGCGGAACAATCGCGCTCGACGCTTGTCCGGAATTTTGAATCCCCGATCCCCACGCCGTATTGGGTACTCTCTGCATATCAAGAATAAGCGTTCCGCCGTCAACAATCTTCTGATGTTCGATAAAGGGCTGATTGAACACCGTTCCGTTAAGGCGTGCGGCGTTGATGTAACGGTTGGATCGCGAGTTGCCGTTTGTCTCAATGACGAACTGTTTTACGGAATCGATGTGAATGACGGTTTTCGAAAATAGCGGGCTTCCAATGGCATAACTTGGTTCACCCGGACACACCTGGTACAGCCCGATCGCGCTCATAACGTACCATGCGGACATCTGTCCGCAGTCGTCGTTGCCGCAGAGCCCGTCGACCTTTGGAGTGTAGAGAGAATCCATAATCCGGCGAGCGATCCCCTGCGACTTCCACGGGGCTCCCGCATAATTATAGAGATAGGCAACATGATGGCTCGGTTCGTTCCCCTGGGCGTACTGGCCGACCATTCCGGTGATATCCGCCTGCTGACGTCCCGCAATGCCGGGACTTCCGTTGAATAGCGAATCAAGCTTCGCGACAAACTTTTCTTTCCCCCCCGATAAAGCGATGAGGCCGCCGACGTCCTGCGGCGCGAAGAAACTGTACTGCCATGGATTTGCTTCGGTGTAATGAAATGTCACTGAACGCGGATCGAACGGTTCTACCCATGTCCCGTTGGTTCTCGGCCGCATCAACCCCGTAGAAGGATCGAAGAGGTTCTTGTACGATTGCGCGCGCCGGGCAAACAGGCCGGCATCGGAAGTTTTTCCAAGCTCGCCCGCCATCCGGGAAATGCACCAGTCGTCATACGCATACTCGAGTGTCTTCGACACCGATTCCGATTCCATGTCACCGGGAACGTAGCCAAAGTCGCGGTATGCCTTGAGCCCGAAATGATCCATCATGGCGCTGTGTTTCATCGCGGCGAACGCCAGTTCCGTGTTAAAGTCGCGAATCCCTTTCATGTACGCATCAACGATTACGGGGACGGCGTGGTATCCGATCATCGTCCACGTTTCGTTCGACGCAAGCTCCCACACGGGCAATGTCCCCGATTCCCGGGACTTCGCGACGAGCGATGTTACAAAGTCGAGCGTGCGCTTCGGGTCGATGATAGAAAGCAGCGGGTGTTCGGCGCGAAATGTATCCCACAACGAGAATACCGTGTACATATCGTAACCGTCAGCTACGTGGATAGAATCGTCCATCCCGCGATAGGACCCGTCGGTATCGCTCCAGAGATTGGGCGAGATCATCGCATGATAGAGAGCGGTGTAAAATGTCGTCAGGACGTCTCTGTCCCTTCCTTCAACTTCAATCTTGTTCAGCTCCCGGTTCCACGCGTCAGCGGCAGCGGCCCTCACCGCATCGAAATCAAACTCCGGGACTTCGGCGATCATGTTTTTCCTCGCATGGTCGATACTCACCGACGAAAGTCCTACTTTAATAACTACTTCCTCATCCTGACGCGTCGAAAACCGGACGTACGCACGGACATTTTTGCCTGAAGAGGAGCGCGCTCGCGGATGCAGCGTATCATTCACGATCGTACCGAAGGCCTCCGCCGGTTTGGAAAACCTGGCGACAAAATAAACCACCTGGTTTTTTGCCCAGCCTTCAGAACGTCGCATCCCGGCGATCTCCCAGGTATTGACAAACTGTATATTCGATTCGACAACTCTGTCCGGCCCCAATCCGTGATGAAGATCGATAATGATATTGGCCCCGTCCGCCTTTGGAAACGTATACCGGTGCACGCCGGCCCGGGCTGTGGCAGTCAGCTCAGCCTTAATATTGTCTTCTTCCAGAATCACACTATAATATCCGGGGGACGCCGATTCATGATCATGGGTGAATTTAAACCGACGCGGGCTCGGTGAAACGTTTCCGATGTACGGCACCATGAGGATGTCGCCGTAGTCGGCAATTCCTGTCCCGCTGAGATGCGTGTGACTGAACCCGAGCAGCGAGGTATCGGAGTAATGATACCCACCGCAGGCATCCCAACCCTCCACCCGGGTATCCGGACTCAGCTGAACCATTCCGAACGGAAGAGTCGCACCCGGAAATGTATGCCCGTGCCCCCCCGTCCCGACGAATGGATTAACATACTGTGAATAATCATGCAGGGTCTGTCCAGGCGCGATGCCTGCACATAGGGTGAGCAACAGGATAAATTGTTTGATCATAATTTCAGGAAAGAAGATTTTTCATGACAAACCAGATGTTTGCGGGACGCTCAGCAAGCCTGCGGATATACCAGGGAAACCAGTACGACCCGTAACTGATAAGGTTCCGCACGGCGTATCCCTCATCTGCCAACCGGTATTGTTCTGCCATATTGATTCCGTAGAGCATTTGAAACTCATATGCATTTCTCGACAATCCTATCCGTCCCGCCGCCTCTTGTATTTTTGCGTGAAGCAGGGTATCGTGGGTCGCAAACCCGGCGTAGGCTCCCTCGCGCACATTCTCAAGGAGGAGCGTCGCCAGTGCGAGATAATTACGGTCGACATCTTCCTTCCTCGGAAAAGCTACACTCGGAGGTTCTTTGTACGCGCCTTTGACGAGACGGATCGCAGGATGTAATGGAAGAAGAGCGTTGAGATCGGCCTGCGTTCTATAAAGATAGGCCTGGAGGCAAAGACCGGTGTTCGGAAACTCATCCCTCACTGATGTGAAGACATCGATGGTTCTGTCGACATATTGACTTTGCTCAATGTCGATCCAGACCATATTGCCCAAAGCCTTTGCACGCCCGGCGATCGCCCGGACGTTGTGAAGGCATAATGATGTATCCAGGTCAAGGCCGAGCTGCGTCAGCTTGACTGAGACGTACGTGTTCAGCCCCTGTTGATGAAGGAGGTCGAGGACGCTAAGATAATGGTCGCGCACCGCAGCTGCTTCGGATTCGGTTGTAATATTCTCGCCCAGCTGGGTGAAAATCGTATTGATGGAGCGCTTTTTCAACTCGATGGCGGCCGGAAGGGCTTCCTCGACGGTCTCGCCGGGCATGAACCTCGTGACCGCTCGTCGCACGAATGTGAGACGGGGAAGTGATTCCCGTAGTTTGCGGTTTTCGGAAATCCAGAGAAGCGCGCTGCGAGCGAGGCTCATTACTTGTAGAATTTCCAGTTCGAGGTAAAATTTCTTTTCAGCCCCTGCTTTGTCAGGCTTGCCCGGACCATTTCAATCGGGATGGCGTTTTCGCGCAGGACGGCGTCGTTGAAATCCCGCTCCTTCATTTTGCCCGCCTCGACGAGCTCCCTGTGAAGCGCGCGGAGCTGCAGCGCGCCGAGCATGTAGGCGCATTGATACAGCGGGCCGTAGCCCCCCATGACCGATCTGCGAACCTCTGCAGCCGCATTCTCCCGCTCGTGGCCGACCCGGTCCACGAGGAAATCAATGCACTCCTGCGGCGTCATTTTTTCAAGATGATAGCTGAGAGAGAAGATAATCCGCGCGCACCGGTGCATCCGCCAAAAGAGCATCCCGATACGGTTCTCCGGGGTTTTTGGAAAACCCATATCCCAAAATACCATTTCCCAGTACAGCGCTCCCCCTTCCACCCAGAACGGCGTGTAGAAGAGGCCGCGGTACGGTTTATATCGTTCCATCATGAACCCCTGGAGATGATGCCCGGGGATAAGCTCGTGAAAGACTGTCGCCCGCGCAAAGTGCACGTTGTTCCCCCGGAGGCTCATCATTTTCTGTTCATGCTCCATCGAGCTGGTCGGAAACGCAACCTGGATGACTTCTCCTCCAAGGAAGAACGGGCTCTGGAGCTGTTGTTCCGGCGTCAGCATTTCCATGCGCCACGATTCTTTCGCAAGCTTCGGGACCGTGACGAGATCATGATCTTCCACATACTTGATCGCTTCGAGGGCAAGGTCGCGCACCATCGCCGGCTGCTTGCCCGGTTCAACGTGAAGCGTCTTCACGTGCTCGAGGGCTTTCTTCCAATCATCGCCATACCCCAGATCGCGCGACGCTTTCTTCATTTCAGCTTCACACCAGGCGAATTCTTTGTTCGCAAGGGCGATCAGTTCTTCCGGGGTATACGGGATCATCTCATACGCCAGCTCGCTGAGCAGTCCCTCTTTTCCGATCGGGTCGCCAATGATTGTTGTCTTATCATCCGCTTTAATTCCGGCAAGCTTTTCTTTCAGAAAGTCGCCGTAGGTCTTCAAATTTTCGTCCAGAGCCTTGAATGGCTCACCCACCCACCAGGTAAAGAGAGGATCGTAACCATTATAATAGTTGAACCAATGTTTCAGAGTTGTGCGCAGGCTGCTGACGGCGGCAGAGGCGCGGTTGGCGACAGTTTTCTTCATGGGAGCGGATTTGGACTCCGGCTTGAGCTTATTCTCGAGCGCTTTCCGGGTCGAGTCGACCTGTTTGTTCAAAAATGTCAGCAGGGTTGCAGACTTTTCGGGATCGTTGGTCTCCATCCGGCGGCGGACTTCTTCAAGGTTCGTGATCGCGCCCGCAAACGGGAGAAGCGGGGCCATTTCCGAAGAAGATTTCGACTGGATATCCAATTGCCGCATCTCATGATCAAGAT
Organism: Bacteroidota bacterium; assembly: GCA_035495255.1. Classification (GTDB taxonomy): domain Bacteria; phylum Bacteroidota; class Ignavibacteria; order UBA10030; family SZUA-254; genus DASYTP01. The sequence continues at coordinate 13,889 of DATJGD010000002.1, forward strand.
AGTTATCGAACAGAATGTAATCGACCTTGCCATCCTCACTCATCGCATCAAAAGAAAGCTGGCGAATGTTCGCCTTCCACGTGTCGAAGAATTGTTTCATTGCCGCGGAGCGGCCGGCGGATTGGGGTGCAGTGTAGGACCGGCTCACAATGTCCCGGTCGGAATTGAAGCGCTCGATGAAGCTTCGCATTTCGGAGCGAGAGGAGTCCACGTCCTGTTGCTGTGCAAACGATGGAACTACCGCTGTCATGAACAGGAGCAGAATGACGGATATCTTCATAGAGGCCTTTTGATGATGAGTATTGAAATCAGAACCCTCCAATGTAGGAGAGAATGGGAAGAAATACAAGAAAGAGGGGGATGCGGGTATTGGGGTATTGCTTCTGTGAAATATTTTTAGTATAAGTTTTCAGGGGGGCAGTAGAGGAGTGATCATATGATAACAAAACTATCAGGTTTTGTGGTCTTTGTTCTGGTGCTTTGCACCAGCTGCTTTTCTCAAACGCCTGTGGAGAATCAATCGAAGGATGAAAATGACGATCCCCACGCCCGGGCACAATACGAATTGATGAGACTCCGTGACCCTCAGACCGGGAGAGTCCCTGCCTTTATCAAAGAGAAGGAGCTTGCGTTCGCAAGGTCCGTACCAGCCAAGGAGACACTCGCAGGGCTGAAACGATACAACGGAAGACCCGTGCGAACTGTGAATGCGATCGACTGGTCACGGCGAGGCCCTATTAATGTGGGTGGGAGAACCCGCGCACTGGCCGTCGATGCCACGAATGGAAATATTATTCTCGCCGGAGGGGTTTCAGGCGGGATGTGGCGATCGACCGACGGCGGGAGTTCGTGGTCGAAAGTTACAGAGATCTCCGAACTGCAGAGTGTCACCTGCATTGTTCAGGACACGCGTGCCGGACACACGAATGTGTGGTATTACGGGACGGGGGAAAACTGGGGAAACAGCGCGTCCGCGGACGGCAGCGGACCGGGATTTCATTATACCGGTAACGGCATCTTCAAATCGACCGACAACGGGATCTCATGGAATCTTCTCCCCGCAACGGCATCGAACACTCCCCAAACGATGAATCAGTTCGATCTTATTTATTCGCTTGCTCTTGATCCGTCGAACCCGACGAATGATATTATTTATGCAGCATGCTTTGGCGGCATTTTCCGTTCCACCGATGGCGGTGACTCCTGGGGTGTGACGCTGGGTGACAGCGGCGCCGCGATCTCGCTTTCCTCGTCGTTCTTTACCGATGTGACAGTTTCCTCTGCGGGCATTGCATATGCGGCGATGAGTCAGGGGAACGCCTGGTCTGTTGCCTTCGGGGCAGATTCGAGCTCTCTCTCGAAGGGAATATACCGGTCAACCGACGGCGTCAACTGGGTACACATTGAACCTGCCGGTTGGCCGCCGAAATACAACCGGGTCGTGCTGGATATTCCCCCTTCGAACGGAAATGTGCTCTATGTTCTTGGCGATACCCCCGGCTCCGGTCTTCACGTCATCTACGGCGGTGCTGATAATTATACGAGTTTCTGGAAATACACCTACGTCTCAGGCGACGGATCGGGCGCGGGAGGAAGTTGGCTGGACAGAACCGGCAATCTCCCCACCGGTGGCAGCGGAGGAACCTTTGCCCATCAGCGAGGATATGATTTAGTAATTACATCAAAGCCGGACGCTGAAAATGTGGTCTTCATCGGGGGAGTCAACATGTTCCGGTCCACAGACGGTTTTGCATCGACAAGCAACACCACCTGGATCGGCGGATGGTATGTGGGCGCCGGAGGAACGTATACCAACCATCACGCCGATCAACATGCGATGGTATTCCTGCCCGGCGATCCTTCTTCGATGCTCTCCGGAAACGATGGCGGCGTCTACAGGACTACGAACGACCTCGCGGCCACGGTCGTGTGGGACCCGCTCAACATTGGCTACGAGACTTCTCAATTTTATACTGTCGCCATCGATCATGGAACTCCGGGCAATAATATCATCGTCGGCGGCACGCAGGATAACGGAACCCAGTTCACGGGTTCTGATAATCCTTCCGATTATTGGAAACTCATTTCGTTAGGGGACGGAGCGGCTTGTGCGATCGCCGACGGCCGAAGCTCATACTATACATCGTCGCAAAACGGTGTCGCGTATCGCCGGATTCTGGATGATAACGGAAACCAATCGGCCTCGACACGCATCGATCCGACCGGGGGATCCGGATATTCATTTATCAGTCCCTTTGCCCTGGATCCGAATGATACCAATATGATGTATCTCGTAGGGGGAACTTCACTCTGGCGCAACAACAATCTCACGGGTATCCCGCTGTTTTCAAACGCGACGACGAGCGTCGGCTGGACCCACCTGACAAATTCGACAGTCGGCTCGGGCGTTATCACCGCTCTGGGCGTCTCCACCGCCCCAGCCAATCGGGTGTACTACGGGACATCGGGTGGAATCGTATTCCGCCTTGATAGTGCGAACGCAGGAAATCCGGTTCCGGTCAATGTCACCGGCGCAAGTTTTCCGGGGGGTGCATTGGTGAATTGTGTCGCAGTCGACCCCTCCGATGCGGATCGCGCGATCACCGTATTTTCGAATTACAGTGTCAAAAGTCTCTTTTACACCAGTAACGGGGGAACAACGTGGACCGACGTCTCCGGCAATCTCGAACAGTTTCCGGATGGTTCGGGTTATGGTCCCTCCTGCCGCTGGGCTACCATAGTTCCCTCCGGCGGATATTTCATAGGCACAAGCACGGGTCTCTATTCAACGGCCGAGCTCAATGGCGCTTCGACGGTCTGGGCGCTGGAGGGGAGCGCGAATATGGGTAATGTCGTTGTCGATGCAATCGATGCGCGAATGGCCGACGGACGAATCGTCGCCGCAACCCATGGAAACGGAATCTATTCGGGATTTGCCGTTGTGGCTCCGCCACCCGTTCCCGTTCTTGTATCACCGTCCGATGATGCGCTCAACCGGCCGCCGGTGCTGAAGCTGCGATGGAACATCGCGTTGGCTGCGGCGACGTATCATCTGCAGGTTTCCACCGACAGCACGTTCGGGACGACGTTCGTCGATGATTCCACGCTCACAGATACTTCGCGAATCGTCGGAGGCCTCGGGGCCGACATGGCGTATTATTGGCGGGTGAATGCGAAGAATATTCTCGGGGAGAGCGGATGGTCCGCGGTGCGGAGTTTCGTAACGGCAGATACGAGTGCGCAGCTTGCGGTGCTTAATGGCTGGAATCTGATATCCGTTCCATTCGGCGTCGCCGACAATAGGACCTCCACACTTTTCCCGGGGGCGGTCTCCAACGCTTTTGCGTACGAGGGAGGGTATACTGTCAAAGAATCGCTCTCTCATGGCGTCGGGTATTGGTTGAAATTTGGCGCGGCGGGGAGTGTTCTCTCGTCGGGGGTTTACCTGACGGCAGAGACAATCGCGGTGAGTGAAGGATGGAATCTTATCGGCTCAATTTCCGCTCCGATTGCCGTCTCTACTATCGGATCCGACACGGCCGGAATGATCGTCTCGCAGTTCTTCGGCTATACAGGGTCCTATGTGACCAGAGACAGTGTCACCCCGGGGGCGGGATACTGGGTGAAAACAAGCAGGGCCGGTTCTTTGATTCTTTCTACAACAGCAGCAGCAGCTTCGAAGAACCTCCGCATCGTGCGTATTGCCGAACTGCCTCCTGCACCACCCGATGACCGCCTCGATGCCGCTTTCCTTGAGGGCAGTCCGCGACAATTCTCTCTGGAACAGAACTATCCTAATCCGTTTAACCCTCTCACGACAATCCGCTATTCGATTCCGAGTGACTCAAGAATAACGCTCGTTGTGTACAATCTTTTGGGTGAAGAAGTGGCCAGAATTGTTGACGAGGTTCAGCACGCGGGCCTCCATGAGGCCACATGGCCCGGTGCAGACGGAACTCCAAGCGGAGTCTACTACTATCGGCTGACGGCAGGTTCTTATGCGGAGACTAGGAAGTTTCTCATTCTGAAATGAAGAGAATCCTTTTGGACAGTGTCGGGTGTCTGTCCTGTAAAAGGTTTCCTTCATCGACGTGCAGAAGGTTTCCTTCATCGGAGCATCAACCGGCAGAAGGAAACCTTCTTCTCTTGGGGAGGAACCATGACACTGCTATTTAATAGAGATCTCGTCCACAAACAGCCATGCCTTGTCACCTGCGCCCGGTTTTCCTGATGGTATCGTTCCGGCATTCTCCGCGATCACTTTCACATACCTCGCGGACTGAGAGCCGAGGTAGATCTCGACGTTTTTCCCTCCCTGCGACGAATCTTCTACCGCGACACGCTTCAGGGTTACAAAATGAACATTGTCGTCGGATCCGAGGACTTCGAGATGTTTGGGGAAATAAATCCAGCTCCCTTCGTTTTGAAATATTCCCACGGTGACCGCAGAAAACTTCGTTGCTCGCTGCAGATCGATGACCGCGTTAAGATCGGGGCCCCAGAATCCGAGCCAGTCGCGCCCGTAAGAATGAACGTCGCCGTTAATTCCGTCGACGAGCGTGAACGCACCGCTGTTGCGGTATTGTGAGTTGGCCTCTGTCTTCAGCTTAATCTTCTTGCCGGTGGAGAGGCTGACGACAAATTGCTGCGTAAAGGTGCTGCCGGCCTTCGTGCCGTTCCGGAAGTAGGCGAAATTGAC
>DATJGD010000003.1:0-88706 GCA_035495255.1 Bacteroidota bacterium
GCGCAATATTACCTCGCGCAGTTCTCTCCCTGGATGGACGGAGAGTTCGACAACGGCGAGAAGATGCTTGTCGAACTTGCAAAAGAATTTCCAGCCAACAAGCTGTTCGCGTTCACGCGCGCGGTGTGGGAGATCCGAAGAAACGATGTGAGCTCGGCACGCGAGCATCTCCGGACTATCGTGGATTCTCCGGACGATCCCACCGACGGAATACGGATGTACGCCCGCTACAAACTCGCCGAGTGCGAGTTCCGCCTCAACCGCTATGACGAGGCGAGGAAATTCTACCAATCCTTCCTTCGGGAATATCACGACGAGACATACCGGGCGACGGCAAACTACCGCATCGGCGTTTGCTTTGAGTTATCAGGCCGCCGCGACAGTGCGCTCGGGTATTACAAAATCGTGGCAACGATGGAACGCAAATTTGGTGACGATATCTACAGCGCAAGAAAAGCCGGACTCCGGCTGAAATCGCCGATGGCAGCAGAAGACAGCCTGCTGATCGCAGCACAGAATGCCCTGAATTCCGGAGCGTATGACAGCGCGTCCGCCTATGCTTCACAGCTTCAACGAATGGCGGGACACTCGACCGACATGAACTTGGAAGCGCAGTTCCTTATTGCAGAATCGTTCTTCGAAAAGAAATCCTATCAACAGGCGCTTGAGGGATATCGCTCGATCGCAGTGAAAAAAGCCGAGCGCGAGCTTTGGCTTGTCCCCTGGTCGCATTATCAAAGCGGACTCTGTCTTCTCAAATTGAACGATCCGGGAAACGCTAAAAAGGAGTTCGAACGCACGCTGGATTCTGAAGAGTACGATTTCAGCAACTGGATAGAGTTCAGAGCCAAACGAGAGATAGAAAAGATCGACAGCAGGCCCGTCCAATAAACCTCCGCAGTTAACCAACAATACTCTTCCGAAAACATTCTCTTATGATCTTAGAATTTCAGGGCGCAGCCCGCACCGTCACCGGATCAATGCATCTTCTCCATGTCAACGGATCGAATGTTTTGCTCGATTGCGGACTGTACCAGGGAAAGCGGTCCGAAGCGAACGACCGCAACCGGAACTTTCCCTTTGATCCGAAGTCGATCGATGCGCTGGTCCTTTCGCACGCTCACATCGACCACAGCGGAAATATTCCGCAGCTAGTAAAAAAAGGTTTCCATGGATTGATCTACTGCACGCCGGCGACCCGCGACCTCTGCGAGATCATGCTGCTGGACAGCGGCCATATTCAGGAAAAAGACACAGAGTTCATGAACAAGAAACTTCTCAGGAACCATGAGCCTCCGATCGAACCGCTCTATCTTCCCGCGGATGTGACAGAGGCTCTGAAACTCTTCCGTCCCGTTCCATACAACACCGAATTCGACGTCGTGAAGAATGTCCGGGCAACATATGTCGACGCCGGACACATTCTTGGTTCGGCCTCAGTGCGCGTGACGATACAGGAGAACGGGACCACGAAGACGCTGGGGTTCAGCGGAGATCTCGGCCCGCAGAACCTGCCGATCGTTCGGGACCCTGATTTCATGGGGAACGTGGAGTCGGTGATTTTCGAAAGCACCTACGGAGGCGTCGATCATGAACCGTTCGATTCGAAAGCGGAGCAGCTTCGTGCCGACATTCAAAAGACCGTGGACAGGGGAGGGAAGATCATCGTCCCCGCGTTCAGCGTCGGAAGAACGCAGGATCTCGTCTTCGCGCTTCATACCCTGTTCGACAGCGGCCAGCTGCCGCGCATTCCGATCTTTGTCGACAGTCCGCTGGCCGTCAACGCAACCGATATCTTCAAGAAGCACCCGGAGTGCTTCGATCAGGAAACGTATAGCCACATCATGAAGAATCATGATCCGTTCGGACTCAACCAGCTGACGTACATTCGATCGGTCGAAGAATCGAAGCGGCTCAACGATCGTCAGGGCCCCTGCATGATCATCGCGGCCTCAGGAATGTGCGAAGCGGGACGGATATTGCATCATCTTGCAAACTCGATAGGCGATGAGCGAAATACGATTCTCATTGTCGGTTACCAGGCAGAACATACCTTGGGCAAGCGGCTTGTCGACAAGGAGGAGCAGGTGAGGATTTTTGGCTCCGTATACCAGCGCAAAGCAGAGGTCATTGTCCATAATTCCTTCAGCGCGCACGCAGACGGCTCCGGCCTGCTCAGGTATATTTCCAAGTACGACAAGAATCAGCTGCAAAAAATATATCTCGTGCACGGAGAGTACGAGCGTCAGATGGCGATGTTCGACGGCCTGAAGAAGCAGGGAAATTCCGCCGTCGAGATCCCGGTGAAGGGCCAGAAGTTCGACTTTTAGATTTCAGCCCCAGATGAACCATCGGACGGCGATCGCAGTAACAGCGTTTATTGGATTACTCCATTGCACAGCGTATTGCCAGGAGCTCCCCGAACGAGTCGCCCCTTCCAAAAGCGACTCGATCCGCTCCGGAAACCTCGCCTCGATATCCCTCGATAAATTTCTCAACACCTATCTCTGGAACGGCAACGCTATCGTGAACGCCGCGATGGATCAGTATTCTCTCTCGCTGCGAGAGTCCTTTACCTCGACCGTTATCCGGACCGAACAAATCCGGATTACCGACCAGCAGCGGCTCGATGTTTCACTCATGCGCAAACTTTCTGACAAGCTGCAGGTCGTGGGGCAGGCGACCTCATTTATTGTTTCGGATAACCGGAGCATCGGGATCAGCAACGTGTCGTCGAATGGTTTTTACGGTGGAGTCGAGTATCGCCCCATCAGCGCGCTTGCCATCACTCCGCTCATCGGCGTCCGCCTCGAGAATCAGGTGGATCAGCCGGATCGCGGGGTTTCATACCTGCTCAACCTGGCCTCCGACGACCTCGAATACGAGGGATACCATACGCAGCTGGCGGGAAGGTGGCAGTACGACAATCTCGCACCGCGCACTGTTGAAAACAGGAACCTCAGTGTCACTGCCGTAAAATATTTTTTCGAGGAGACGAGAAACAAACTCGTGGTGAACTACTACCGGAACCGCCGGGACTTTTATTCTCCGGCAGACAGCACTGTCCGTCAGCAGTTCCAGGTCGCGAATAATATCGAAGCGCGGTCGGAGGATGCTTTCTCGGTTGTCGACTCGCTCGATTATAATGTCGGGGAAAAACTCCTCCTGACGTTCCAGGGGAACGTGTACAACCGCGACATTGACCGGGAGACGCGTTACCGGACGTATTCGGCCGGGACGCAGGCCCCCAACACGACAATCGGCGAGCTCCGGATCGGCGGCGGCATGCAGCTCCGCTACCGGGACCGCAAAAAAGCCGACGCCGTGGTGGAGTTTACATTTCAGGAGCGGGATGAAAACCACCGCCTGCAGCCGGACGACAGTTTGCCGAACGTAACGAACTTGACGCGGCTTGAAGAACGGAAGAATAACCAATCGCGCCGTACTTCGCTTGCCTCGGCGATCGCGTATCAGGTATCGAGGTCGAATCTGATTTCCGTTTCGGGCTCGGTGAACCTTCTGCGATATGACACGCCGAGCACCGAGAACGATGACGACCGTGACGAGCTCTGGTATATTGTGAACCTCACGACGATTCACACGATCAACCAGTATCTCACGCTCCGCCTCTCGGCCGACGCGAACCTGACGCACCTTGTCTACCTGGCGTCGACGCGGAGTGCCGATAACACCTGGAACCGCATCCTGCGGCTTTCTCCCCGCGTGGAGTACGTCCCGTCCGGGGCGTTCCGGACGGTCAATACCTTCGAAGTATTAGCAAATTATACCGCTTACGACTTCGAGTATCCCTCTTCTCCTGTCCGCAGCTACGCATTTCGCCAATTTGGCGTCATCGACTCGTCCGGAATCGACCTCACGAGGAAGTTCGGCATCGAATTTTTCGCCCAACTGAGGTTCTACGAGAGGGGGGAACTGCGGTGGGATGCCTTTACCGAACGCCCCCTGAATTATTTCGAAGACCGGACATATACAGGGGCTCTCCGGTATAGGTTGAATACGAGTTTGCTTTTTTCGCTCGGTATTCGTTTCTTTAGTCAAGCACGTTTTGGATATTCCGGAAGCGAGCGCGTTTTGGAACAATATACGCGAAGTATCGGTCCGGTCACCTCAATAGGCTGGGTTGTTGCGACACGATCAGAACTTTCACTCCATGGATGGTATGAATACCAGACGCAGACCGGCGTCTCCGCACGCGGTATCACCAACATGACAATGTTACTCACGCTGCATATTTAGCTCGAGGAAGAGTACGTGGCTTCAGATACTACAAAATTTGTTCTTGTTATTGCGAGCAATCCCAAGAATGTCGGGAAGGTTGAAGGATTCCTCATAAAGATCAACCAGCAGCTAAAGCTCGACGAGATGCAATTTAACAAGCTTCTTGTCGCGACGACAGAAGCGGTGAACAACGGGATTATCCATGGCAACAAGCGTGACGCAAAGAAGAAAGTGACATTAACCTGCGAGCTTAACCATGCAGAGCTCACGCTCCGCATCGAGGACGAAGGTCCCGGCCTCGACCCGTCGACGCTCCCGGATCCTCTCGCCGAAGAAAATCTTATGCGCGAGAACGGCCGCGGCGTGTTCCTCATGAAGTCGCTTATGAGCAGCGTCGAGTTTATAAGATCTCCGCACGGCTCCTCTGTTACAATGAAGATGCCGCTGAAGAGTTAAGAAGAATTGTTCCCAAAAATACGAAAGCCTCCCGATGGTGAAAATCGGGAGGCTTTTTTTGTTTCTGGCCTTGCTTCCTGTTACAGCTTCAGCTTCGCAATATTCGATTTCACTTCGTCCGCCGATTTCGTCAGCGCGGCTTTTTCATCGGGCGTCAGGGGGACTTCGATGATCTTTTCCATTCCGCGCCGTCCCAGTTTTACCGGCACGCCAACGTAGGTATCGCGGAGGCCGAACTCACCCTGCATGAACGCGGCGCAGGGAAGAATTCGCTTCTGGTCTTTCACGATTGCTTCGACCATTTCAATTGCTGCAGCCGAAGGGGCATAGTACGCGCTTCCGGTTTTCAGGTAATTCACGATCTCGATGCCGCCGTCGCGTGCCCGCTTGACGAGCTTGTCGATGGTGGCCTGATCGGTAAATTCTGATAACGGAACGCCGGCGATGGTCGTGTAGCGAACGAGCGGAACCATGGAATCTCCGTGGCCGCCGAGTACGAGGGCCTGGATGTCTTTCACAGAAACGCCGAGCTCCATCGCGATAAAGGTCCGGTACCGGGCAGTATCGAGGATCCCCGCCATGCCGATGACACGATGCCGTTCGAATCCGCTGACTTTGTATGCCACATAGGTCATGACGTCGAGCGGGTTTGAGACAATAATAAGTATGGACTGGGGAGATTTGGCGACAACGGCTTCGGTGACGCCCTTGACGATCCCGGCATTCGTCTCCTGGAGCTGCTCGCGGGTCATTCCGGGTTTGCGCGCGATGCCTGCGGTGATGACGACGATATCCGAATTAGCGGTTTCATTGTAGCTGTTCGTGCCGATGATACGGGTGTCCGTTCCTTCAATCGGCGCGGACTCGTACATGTCGAGCCCTTTGCCCTGGGGCAGCCCCTCGACGATATCGACGAGGACTACTTCATTCGCGAGCTCCTTATCGACGATGCGCTGTGCCGCTGTAGCACCGACGTTACCTGCACCAACTACTGTAATTTTCATACATCAGTCCTTTTCTGGTGAATTGCGGGTGAGTAATATGGAAAAAAAATTCCCGATACGAGATTGCACCGTGATTCATAGGATGCATCTCGTATCGGGGATACTGTTAATTGAGTAAAAGAACGCTTACGCAGCGATGATGCTGACGATCCTCTTTGTTTTGCCGATCTTCTGGAACTGGACTTTTCCGTTGCTCATCGCGAACAATGTGTCGTCGCTGCCGATGCCGACGTTCGGTCCCGGAGCAAACCGTGTTCCGCGCTGGCGGACGATTATGCTGCCCGCAGTAACCGTTTCGCCGCCGAACCGCTTTACGCCAAGGCGCTGCGAGTTACTGTCGCGTCCGTTTTTGGAGCTTCCGCCCCCTTTTTTATGTGCCATACCGGTAGTGCTCCTTACTTAATAGATGTAATCTCGATTTCGGTGAATTGCTGGCGGTGTCCTCGAAGAAGGCGATAGCCTTTCCGTTTCTTCTTCTTGAATACGATCACCTTGTCATCCTTTGCATTGCCGACAATGTTCGCCGTGACGGACGCGCCTTTGACGAAGGGAGTTCCAACTTTGACGTTAGAGTCGTCCGAAAGAAGCAGGACATTGCCCAATGTGATTGAGCTTCCTACTTTTTCCGTACGCTTTGGAACGAACACGCGCTCCGACGGGCTTACTTTTATCTGGCTACCGGCAACTTCCACTATTGCAAACATGACGATTTTACCTCAAAATGATGAGTTTTCTTTATTCTAACACTTCAAAAGGAATAAGGTTCGGGGAGATTCCTTCAAAAAAGCGACTCTAATGTAAGAAAAATTCTGCACAAAGTCAATCGTTCAGCATCGCCAAAATTACCGGATTATTCCTCAAATTGGTTGTTTTTTAACCGAAATATCTCTATGTTACGAGTGCATTTCGGCTCCAACCTCCGCGTATGCTCAGGTAGTTCGCAACACCTCGAAATATGAAACTGTATTTAGATGAAGAAGAAAACTGTACTTATCGTCGAAGATAGCCCCGGATTCTCCGAATTGATGAAATTTGTCGTGGAGGATGAAGGCTACAAAGGAGTTCTTTTCCCCCTCGATCAGAACTTTATCAGTTGGGTCGACAAAGAGAAGCCTTCCGCGATCATCATGGATCTCGCCCTTAACCGCCTGAGCGGGTTCGACCTTATCCGCGAGCTCAAACAAAATGCGAAGCATAAAGACATTCCCGTTATCGTGATTACCGGCCGGGATCTCGACGTAAAGGATATCACGGAATTAAAAATGCACAGCATCCCGTATCTGCGCAAAGGCCGCGTCGATATGCACGAGATCCATCAGACCATCCGCAACGTCGTCTCCAAGACCGACGCCTAAGTAGTACGGTACCTGCTTTTTTTCTCTGATTTGCAAGCGCGAGGAAGGCAACCGCTGGTTTGCTTGCTATTGACGTGTCTCTTCCCTATATTTTTTGAAGAACCGAAGGGAATACCGCATGACAATGTCCGTTCAGGAACAGATTTCTAACACCTTTTGGTGGCTGGTCGCCCTCTGCATCACAGCGTATCTCGTGTACGGCGCCATCAACACCATTACGGTTATTTTAGAATAGTTCTCTCACACAACGTTTCTCCCGCGTTAACGCCCCCCGAATGCATCGGGGGCATTAATCGTTGCCGCGGCTATCTCTCGCCGCGATAAGCTCCTTCAGTCCTTGTGGGCCAAGGATAAATTCCAATTCCATTGTGCAAAGGTCGAAGATCGATAGGCTGCCCCCCTCGACCGGGCTGCAGCATTCCGACCGAAACCCAAACTCCAGTTCATCCATCATCAACTCTCCGGCTTCGATCGTTATCGGGTAGGTCCAGCAGTAAAAGGGCTTGAGAGCGAAACGGTCCATGCCTTCTGCCACCGCAGCCGCTTGCAGCACGCACTTGCCGTCCTTGAGAAGAAACGTGCATCCGCGCGGGCCCTCGGCGGTTGATGTCGCCCGTCCGGATGCGAAGTCGGCATCGTCGACATCATCGCCGACAAACCACTTCTCCGGATTCCGCTCCATGCCTTCGTCCATATGTTTTTGGATCATTTCGGCATGAGCGAGGATCTTCGTCCGATGGTTGACATCCAGCCAGACCCCGTACTTGCAGCACTGCGCGTTGCAGTTCATCATCGAGCACGCCGAATTGAACCTCGTCGTGAAGATGTTCTCATTGACCCGGAGGTCTCCGATGTGCCCGACCTTATGATGCTTCAGAACGACAGGCTTCATTCTAATCCTTGGTGGGCTTGGGAATGCGGCGATACTTTTCTTCGTACTTCTGATTCAATCTCGTGTGACGGCTTTCGAGGGAGATGTTCTTTCCCTGTATGTATTCCATCGTAATGTTTGTCATGATTTCCAGCGGATCTCCGTCGCTGACGAAGAGGGTGGCGTCTTTGCCGACTTCAAGCGAGCCCTGTCTGTCCGCGATCCCCAGGATCTGCGCGGGGGCGAGGATCACCGACTTGAGCGCTTCGTCTTTCGGAAGCCCGTAGGAAGAAGCCATCGCTGCCTGGTAGGGCAGGTTGCGTTCATTGGAAGCGCCAGCTTCGCCCGCGATGCAGAATGAAACACCCGCATCATAGAGTTTTTTCGGAAGCGTCGCCGGATCGTCGTACTCCTCGCCTCTGCGCCACGGGGTGCGCATGATCGGGTTCACAATAACAGGAATATTTCTTGCCTTCAGAAGATTTGCGGCGCGCCAGGAGTCGTACCCTCCGACGATGACGATCTTGAGGTTTTCCTGGTCTGCCCACGCGATCGCTGACTCGATCTGCTGAATCTCATCGGCGTTGACGAGGACGGGAATCTTTCCGTCGAGCACAGGCTCCATGGATTCCCAGCGAAGGTCGGTATTATGGTAGGGTACGCCCGTCGCGGTTTCTGAACGCTTCGCCTTTACGTACGCGCGCGCGTCGCGGAATGCGTTGCGAAGTTCATTCATTGCCTTGTCACGGGCTTTCTTCTGATCCTCCTCGGATCGTTGTTCCCACCATGCATGGTTGATCGTCATCTGCGGCCAGTTCACGACAAGACCGACGGGAGCTTTTACCGTCAGGTCTTCCCATGTCCATCCGTCCATCGAAATCGCCGCGGCAGTCCCGCTGATGACTCCGCCGTCGGGATACGTCACTGCGGTGGTGATCCCGTTTGCGCGCGTGACGGGAAGAATTTCGCTCTCGGGATTCACTGCGGCCTCAGCACGTACGTTGGGATTGAGTGAGCCGGATTCCGAAATATCGTTCGTCGCGCGGACTGCGCCGATTTCTGTTAATCCCAGGTTTGTGTGTGCATCGATGAACCCGGGATAGACATGCTTTCCCTTGCCGTCGACAACTTCCGCTCCCTGCGGGACAGTGACGTTTGCACCGAGCGCAGTGATCTTCCCTTTCTCAAAAAGGATCGTTCCGTTATCGATGACCGGACCGCTCACAGGGTGAATCGTCGCGCCGACAATCGCGATCGGGTGATCCTGCTGTTTCGCGGGGATCTCTGAGGCGAGGACACCTGAAACTGCGATGAGAATTGCTATCGTCGTACCAATAATTGTTTTCATGTTCTCTGCTCTCCTATTCGATATCTTTGCATGAATATTTTTTCTCTCCACCGGCCGCGGACGGGTTGTGGCCGCCTCCGCTGCCTTTCACGCCAAGCGCTTTCTGAATGAGTGTCGCGCGTTCCTTGGTGTTCTCATCGGCCATCGCGCGGTCTTCGCTGCGGTCAAAGTATTTTCGTCCGTCGATCCATGTTTGTTCGCAGATCGAGTAGGTTGAAAGAGGGCTGCCGCTCCACACGACGAAGTCGGCGTCCTTGGCCTTTTCCAGCGAGCCGACTTTGTTGTCGATGCGGAGCTGTTTCGCGGGATTGAGCGTCACGAATTTCAACGCCTCCTCTTCGCTCACGCCTCCGTACTTCACAGCTTTCGCGGCCTCCGTATTCAGGCGGCGAGCCTGCTCATCGCTGTCGGAGTTATAAGAAACTACGACTCCCTGATTGTGCATGAGCGCGCCGTTATACGGGATCGCATCATACACTTCGAACTTATACGCCCACCAGTCGCTGAACGTGGAAGCGCCGGCTCCGTGTTTCGCGAGCTGGTCCGCCACCTTGTATCCTTCGAGCACGTGCTGGAAGGTGCCGATGCGGAATTTGAAATCTTCCGCAACCCGCAGCAGCATAAGAATTTCATCCTGCCGGTACGAATGCGAGTGGACGAGCCGCTTGCCGGCGAGGATCTCGGAGATCGCGTCGAGCTCGAGATCGCGGCGCGGCGGAAGCTTTTTCTTGCCGTCCCGGAATTCCTTCCAGGCCCGGTCGTAATCCTGCGCGGCTCTGAACTCGTCGCGGATGATCTGCTCGACGCCTTCGCGGGTCTGCGGGTAACGTGTCGTGTACTTGTCGCCCCAGTTGCTCTGCTTCACGTTCTCGCCGAGCGCGAACTTAATTCCGGGGATTGCTCCTTCGAACTTCATCTCTTCGGGCAACGATCCCCAGCGGAGCTTGATGACCTGATTCTGTCCGCCGATCGGGTTGGCCGATCCGTGCAGAACGTTTGCCGCGGTGAGGCCGCCCGCCAGCTCACGATACAGCGCAATGTCGTCCGGATCGAGAACATCCCCGATGCGCACTTCGGCGGTAATAGCCTGGCTTCCTTCATTGACGCTTCCGGCAACGCCAGTGTGAGAGTGACAATCGATGAGGCCGGGGGTGATATTCTTTCCCGCGCCATTAACGACGACCGCGTCCTGCGGGACTGAGAGATTTTTTCCGATGCTGACGATCTTTCCTTTTTCGACGAACATATCGGCGCCGTTCAGCGTCCCTTCAGGGCCGCACGTCCAGATCGTAGCGTTTTGAATAAGAAGCCGGGCCGGCTGCTCTGGCTGCTTCGAGCGGCCGAATTCGCCCGGCGGGTAGACCGGTGAAAATGAAGCCATCGAGGGAGATTTCGGTTTCGAGGTATCAGGCTCAGCCTTAAATGCCTCTGTCTTCTTTGCCGTAAATTTGAATGTCTTGCCGTCGGGAAATTCGCCGTTTCCGATCAGGTCGCCCGATGCGAGCGCCGCCGTCATGCGGATGACGCCTTTCACGCCGATTGAATCACCTGGAAACGACGTCGCGAACCGCAGGTCGCTGAAGGAAGCCGTTGTCGCTTTGACGTCTTTGCCTTTTGCCTTAACGGTGCCCTGCGGCGCATCGGCTTCGCCTTTGAGAACGATCGTGAGAGAGTCGAGCCCGCCGCTTCCGATAAATGTTGTCCATGTGCCGCGCGGATCGACCTCGGCTTTCGGTTTTACTTCGTATTTTTTCCCGTCAACCCAGGTTTCCCGGATTTTCGTCTTCTCTGAAAACAAATCGCCGTCGGTTATGACAAAGTTTGCCATCTTTCCGGCGGCAAGTGTTCCGACTTTTGCGTCAATGCCCATGAGTTTCGCGGGCGTCGTCGTCAGCGCCGCGAGTGCCGCTGTCGCCGGGAGGCCGCGATCGATCGCTTTGCGAACGTTCCCCATAAAGTTGGCGGGATCTTTCAGCGTGGCGGAGGTAAGCGTGAACGTGATACCGGCATCCTGAAGCCTCTTGGGATTTTCCGGAGCTTCATCCCAATACCGCAAATCCTGGAGACTGACGCTGAGCGCGTCTTCCGGCGTTGCTACTGCCGGCGCATCAGGATAATTTACCGGGAGGATAATCGGAACACCGGTCGATTTAACTGCGTCGAGTCTTCTGTATTCCGCTCCGCTCCCGCGTACCCAGTACTTGAGTCCGAACTCTTTCGCGATCCTTGATGCACGCAGGAGGCTGTATTCATCGGTGGTCTCAAAGATGCTTGGCTGCTTGCCGTTGACGACGTTTTCAAGAGCTCCAAGGTCGGCGACGAATTGCGGCCTCGGCTCGTCCGGATATTTCGCCGAAGCGGCGAAGACATCGCGGTGCCACTGCGCGTCGAGCATTGTCTGACGGATCAGCGCAACCGTACCCATGAGTGAGTTGGGATAATCGTCCCCGCGGGACGTTTCGAATGTGATATACTGCGCGACGCGGGATTTCACCAAAAGCTCGTTCGGCGAACCGTCGCCCAGGTTGAACACGGCGGTTGAACCGCGGAAGATCCCTTTTTGCGGAACGATGAGCGCGGTCGTGAATCCCATGCCGCGGAATTTCTCGGCTGCTTTCGCATCGGGCATGAACATCTCGTCGGCATTCTGAGACGCAAGAACGAAATCGTTCCAGTGCTTTTCTCCGCGTGATTCCGGTTGCGGCTGTTGCTGTCCGCCTCCGCCGCCCCCTTGTCCCTGAGGCTTCTTCGGCATGCCGATGTCGGCATAGCTTTCGATGAGGCCGGGGTAGATCGTCATTCCCGACATGTCCCAGACGCGTGCGTCTGCCGGGACAGGCACCGAGGCGCCGACGGCAACGATGACACCGTTGCGGATGACGAGAGTACCTTTCTCTATACTCGAGCCGGGCGCCGTGACGATCTTAGCATTGGTGAAGGCATGAATGGTCGGCGTGTTCTGCCGTACTCCGACAGCCGGATTTATCTGGCCGATTGCCGGAAGCGCTGCGCAGACGAACGTGAGCACAGCCAAGAACAAACGTGTTCGAAGATTGGACATAGGTTACTCCTGCATTGGTAAAACGAAAGGGGACTTGTACATCTACTGTATTATTAATTGAACGAATTTCTGAGGAGGAAGTTGCGCTCATCAAGGTACTCTTTTGACTCAGGAAAAGCAAGAAAAGTTGGGGGTTTTCCTTATATTCCCGTTACGATGACCCTCTACCTCCTTCGACACGGCGACGCGCTGGAATCGGGCTACGATGACACTTCCCGGCCTCTTTCGCTGATTGGCGAAGAACAGGCTGCGACGGTCGCAAACTTCTTCACTGCGATGCGGTATCCGGTCGGGACGATACTTTCGAGCCCGTTCGTACGCGCCAGGCAGATGGCGGAGATCATCGGTATGAAGCTGGGGAAGGGAAAACCTGAATCAACCGAATTTCTTGTCCCGGGAACGAATGAGAAACAGCTGTTTCAGCAGCTGAATGATCTCCGTAGTGGATCGGCGCTCCTCATCGGGCACGAGCCGCATCTGAGAACGACGGCATCGCTGCTGCTCTCCGGATCGCGAGAGCTGTTCGTCGAATTTAGGAAGGCGACGCTTGCCTGTATCGACTGCCCCCGCGGCGTGGAGCCGGAAGCAGGAGCGCTGAAGTGGATCGTGAGGGTGGAGCAGATGGAGACCATGAAGCCGGAAGTTCGTTAAGAAAAAAATCCGTCCCGACGCAAATACGCCAATCCTGCAGGCAAGTCCATCTGCCTTCGAGGGGAAGTCTAGTTGTCCTTGCGTTCGGGATGGACAAATTTGTCGGCAGTAAGCCTGCACGCCTTCGCGGCTTTGTTGAGGAGCTGCAGGATGCCGGATTTCGCGTCGAACATTTTCCGCGTCATCGTATCGTGGACATTCGTAAGGGAATGAAACGGAATCCCGTCGCTGCGATACGGAATCTCTTCATGATCCTCGCCGATAGACTCGCGAAATCCCCACACATCGTCGAATGAGCCGTTGAACGCCTTGCTGCGTGCGAGGAACCGCCGTTCGACCCAGTCCCGCGTAGAATCCATGTCAATGTGTACGACGGCATCGACCATTCCGTCATAGTTATCGTCGGCCCAGTGGTTGAAAATGAGTTTGCTGTGATTGATAAAATATTCCAGCTGGCCCTTGCTGAAATATTCTTTGCGTAGTGGGTATCTTGCCGGAAAATCCGCGGACTTGAACGGTGCGGCTCCGCTCATGAGCGCCATGTAGTCGATCTTTCCGTCGAAATTCCTATCGAAGACATATCCCCACGTCGTCACTTTTCCTGTTGTCGGCTTGTAGCCGTTGAATCCCACCGTCAACGAAATTGAGTCCGGCTCGTTAAACCTTGCAGGAGTGACGACTACCATAAGCGCCTTGTTGAGAAGCGTCGTGCGGATGAAACTCACATAATACTGATCGATCTTCTTTTGACAGAGAATCGTGAGCTTATCCTCTACGGGAGGATACGAGGCCACAGAATCCGCCAGCGGATAGAATTGTTCAATGGAATTCTTTTGCGCAAATGAGAATGCTGTACACGCCAGCATCAATACAAACAAGTATCGCATACTACTTTCCCCAACTAACATTATTGCCTGCATTTTCCCTCTTCAGGTATTCCATGACCGGGGCAAAATACTCCAGCATCCCTTTGGGGGAAATGTCTTCGCCCGTTTTTTCCTTAATGACCTTGCGCCAATCGCGTGTCGCGCCGAGCTTCAGCAGATCCGTAAGCCACTTGCCCACTTCTTTGTTTCCGTAGTAATTGCAGTTGTGCGGATCCTGGTGAAGGATATTCTTCGCGATATAATTGTGAAGCTGATATTTAATAAGAAACGCCAGCGTGTAATCGTAATACTGCGCGGGATCGTCATTGATGTGGGTTTTCGTCGCCGCGTCGCAATACTCTTCTCCGCGCTGTTCGGGAGGGTCGACCCCCTGATACTTCGCAACGTAATTCCACCACCGCTTATTGTACTCAGTGGGAGAGAGTTTGTCTTCGTAGAAATCATGCTCCCAATGCGACATTGTTCCCGCCGACCAGGGAATAAATACGACCGCATTATCCAGAGCCTCGCTCAGCAACCATTGCGTCTGATCGATCTTCATGTCGTTCGGCATGAGGCCGATTTCTTTTAAATAAGGAATCTGACGGGCGGCGATCGCGATGAGATCTCCGATCGCTTCATGGAATGCGCGGTTCGCTCCCGCGCGGAGTGTTATGGGAACGTTCGGGTTGGAGTATGCGATATAATAGTAGATATGGCCGAGCTCATGGTGCGCCGTCTGGAACCAGTCGTAATTCGCCCGCACGCTCATGAGCGAGCGGATATCTTTATCCAGATCGATATGCCACGCCGACGCATGCGTATTTTTCTTGCGGGCGGATCCCGGAGGAAGTTCATAGAGATCCGATTTGTCCCAGAAGGATTTCGGCAAGCTTGGCATGCCGAGAGAAACATAAAAACTTTCTGCCTGCTTGACGATCCATTCAGGAGTTTTGTCTTTAAAAAGATTATCGAGATCGACGCCTTCGACGATCCCGGGCCATGCCTGCGACCACCGGTTGCCGAGCCAGTGCGCGGGGATCCTGTCGGGGACAGGCTGGTGGAACTTTGCCGCAAGCTTCGTCTTCGCCCAGTAATGGAGCTGTTCGTACATCGGCTTCGTCTCGTTGATCGATGATTCGAGGAGCTTCATCATCTCAGGCACCGTCATGCCGTAATCGGCGACCTGCAGCGCAAAGAACGATGTATATCCCATTTCCTGAGCCATTCTGTTTCGCAAATCCTGCAGCTTTGTGAGGCCCGGTTTGAGCGCTGCACCGGTTTGCTTCGACACTTCCCATGCATGACGACGGACAGTGAGGTCAAGCGAATCCGAAAGGACCGCATCGATCCGGTTCGGCGTCGTGAATTTCAGGCAGGAATCGCCCATCTTCTGGTCGCAAAACCGGAAACCGTCAAGTACGGCGCTCTGGTTCGCTTCTGCCGTCACGCGCTCTGCGACGACGTCGGGGATTGTTCCGGGATATTGGGCGGCATTCAACAGAATGTTCTCAAGCTGCCGAACCGACATTGCATCGATCTCTTTTTTGTGCTTCAGCAGGTTCCTGCATTTTTCGATGACGTACGTGCTTCCCTGAAACACCGCCAGGGCTTTATCGGCTCCGATACGCTGGCCCGTGTGTTCGTCGGAAACGTCGGTGCTCGACTGCCACTGGGACTGGGCCGAGATCGTGTACAACTTTTGATACAACGTATTGTACATCGTGAGAAAATCTTTTGCCTCATTGGCGGCAGCGGACGATTTTTTCGGTTGCGCCATGGAGAGCCCGCCAAGGAGAAGAGTGAAGAGGATAATAGTAACTGTTCGCATCGGGTGACTTTCGTTCATGTGAGACAGGGTGGTAGAATACAAAGAGAACTCAGGAACCGGGTTTCGCGGTCAGCGGAAAAGAATCAATCGGCTATCGGTAACCGGAAAATTTTGGATAGAGCGCGCCTTCAAACGAAGAGACAACCCACTCGTTCTTTAAGTCGACCGTTCCTATCGGATCGGGGTTCTCGCCCATGGAAATCGCCACGTTGTTGAGAATGAACGTCCGTTTGATTAATCCTTTGTTGTTGACGTAATCCGTGCCTGTCAACAACGAATCAGGTTTGCCGTCCGAATTTATGTCCCACGTCCACTGAATTTTATAGCAGGCGATATCTCCCATAGCGGTGGAGACGTTCTCTGTGCCGGCGATTTTCTTATTAATAATAAACGGCGTATGACGATACTGCCATTCCCTCCCCACCGTCAGCGGAAAAATAAGCACCGGTGGCGGGTTGAGCTCGACCCACAACGTATCGACGCTGATCATCCCCTCAGACATCGTTTGCATGAGGCCTTCAAGCGATGGAAATTGCCGGCCTGCCAGCGTATATCTCAGTCCGGATCCTTGTTTGGGCAATGCGAGGCTGGGGTTGTAATACGCGAACAGTAATAAGGTGTCGCCGTGCACGATGTAATGCTGCACCCCGCTGGAATTGGTTGCGCCGGTATCTCTCGCCGTAAATTTCAATGTTGCTATACTATCGAGAAGCGTATCTCTTCCCTCGGCACGAACGATGCTTCTCCAGGTGATGGAGGTATCCCGAAACGATGCGCCGGTTTGAAGCGGCCGGAAATTTGTCAGCGATGCGAGGGCGTTATAGTTCCAGGTATTACCCTGGATCGCCGGGTAACCGTTCACCGGTCCCGGATCGACTGTGGAGCTGCATCCTGCGAAAAAGATAATAACGACTGCGATGGTTATGTTCCTGATCATGGCGTAGGCCCTTTCTTCCCCGGCTTATTCTTTCGTGATCAAACGCGAGGTTTCGATTCCAAGTTTCCGCAGGTACGCGCCCGGCTCGAGGTTTTTTCCGGTTGCGTTCCGGATGCGCTCTGTCCATTCCAGCTTTTCGCCGGTCGAATAGAGATGCTCGATCATCCAGTGCGCGACGGTCGAATCGGAGATCTTGCCTTCGCCAAACTTGTTGCTCAAGGCTTCCTGCAGCTGCGTGGCGATCATCCCGGCGAGAATATAATTCTGGTAATAACAGGGATACGATGTGTACCATATCGACGCGGCGAATTGCGGCGGTTCCGTCTCGTCGAGATCGACGAGCAGGTACTTCTTATACATCGCCCGTTCGACTGCCGCCATATCCTGTTCCGGGTTCTTATACATCTCATACTCGATGAAGAAATTCTTCATCAAATTCCGGAGCCTGTACACACCGGGTAAACCTTTCCCCTTGAGGTACCGTTCGATCTCGCGCGGCTTTGCCTGGCTGAACGTCGAGAGCCAGAGAGAGTCGTCGGTAAACTCACCGTGCATATCGGCGACACCTTCTTCGAATGCCGCGCATTGCGCTCCGGGAACCCACTCATATCCTTTAAGAATCGGGAATTCGACGTTCGTATGGACCGCCTTCAGCGAATGTCCGTATTCGTGGAAGGCCGTAGCATAGAAATTTTTCCCCTTTGTCGGATTGACAAGAAACCGGGAATCAGTCGGTATGACAAGGGCAAGGCTCAACCCGCCGTACGGGATGTCCTTCACGACTTCCTTAATCGGCAGCGTATCGACACCGAACCCGATGCCCCGCTCGAAGGCATGGATGGTCTGAAAGACGGAATCGGATTGGAAATACTTATCGGGGAGCGCCACCGTTTCGCGCAGCATGTAATCGAAATCCCAGGGGCCGACCGTCTTCAGATGAAATTTCTTTTTTGAATTGTCGATGAACTCTTCGAATGCCCCGCGCGTCTGCTCCTCGAGGCCGTTCAATGTTTGGACGAGCCAGTCTTCTTTAATGGCATGCAGGCTGAGGGAGAGAGAATAGTAATCGGGAAAGCCGAATGTACGGGCGCGTTCATTTCGCAGGCGGACCAGCTTGAGGAGATCGCCTGCTGCGGCTGCCGATATCTGTGAGGTCACCGACCAAAGCTCGTGGCGCTGAGCAGGCTTCTTTTCCTGACGGAGCGTATTGCTGACCTCGGCGCGCGTCGTGGGCTTGTTGTCAAACTTGAGGGCAAAGTTTGTAATGGTGTTTTGAAGGCCGTTCTCAAGCCGGGAGATCACGGGATCCGAGTAAATAGCTCCACCGACAAAACACCTGTGCCAGAGCTCAAGCCTCCTGGCAAGCGGCTTATCGGCCAGGGAGTTCGACTTGTTCCGCCATTCTTCGATGATGTTCCTGGCCGAGGAGTCATGGAAGATTTCCGAGAAATGCTCTTTTGCCTTATCAAGGTCGTAGGGGGCTTCTTTCGAATAGCTGTTCCAGTTTGCCGTTCCGACCCGGAGGCATGCGTTTTCATAGCTGTGTTCAAGCGTGTCAAGGTAAACGACAAGGTCGTCCTTCGAACCTATTGTACGCTCCTTCTTTTGCGGCTGCGGGTCTTTCATACACGAACACCATGTCAAACTAAGGAGAACTGCGGCAATGAGAACACGGAAAGTCATTATCGGGTTGATAATCTATAGGTGCGGTTGACTGTAAAAGACAAGATACGGAAAAAATTTTGGGTTGACAACCATCGAAAAAGGCTCTGAAAGGGCAAAATTGTTGCTTCTCATACCCTCTTTTGCTATTATGAAATTGAGGCATAACCATATCAAAACGCACCGGATCGAGGGTTGAAGGAAGCAAGTTTTCAGCGACACTATAATAGATACCAGAAGGCGATTGAGAGAAGATTATCGGCACTCTCAAATAAACGGAATCCCGGATCGGTGTACGAGCCGATTCGGTTCGTCGTAAGCTCCGGAGGCAAGAGGCTGCGCGCCACCCTTCTCATGCTCTCATGCGAGGCTGTCGGAGGGAATACAGATGACGCACTGAATGCCGCCGCGGCGATCGAGATGCTTCACAACTTTACCCTTGTCCACGACGATGTCATGGACAATGCGCCGCTCCGGCGCGGAAGGCCGACCGTCCACAAGAAATGGGATGAAAACGTCGCGATTCTGGCCGGCGATGAGATGATTGGTCTGGCCTATGAGGCCCTTCTGAAAACCCCGGCGCAGAGCATTCCGGGTGTCGCGGATATCTTTACGCGGGCATTGGTCGAAGTTTGCGAGGGCCAGGGCCTGGACAAGGAATTCGAATGCAGGACGGACGTCACGCTGCCTGAATATCTCCGGATGATCCGGAAAAAAACGGCGCGGATCATAGCGGCGGCGTGCGAAATAGGCGCCGTCATCGGACGCGGTTCGCGCGGGCAGGTTGCGGCGCTCCGGATGTTCGGCGATCATCTTGGAATGGCATTCCAGATGAAAGACGATCTCCTGGATGTAACAGGCGAAGAAAAAGATTTTG
This sequence comes from Bacteroidota bacterium, assembly GCA_035495255.1. Taxonomy (GTDB): domain Bacteria; phylum Bacteroidota; class Ignavibacteria; order UBA10030; family SZUA-254; genus DASYTP01. The sequence continues at coordinate 19,159 of DATJGD010000003.1, forward strand.
GGAAGGCGATAGGAAGCGACATTCTCGAGAAGAAGAAAACCGTTCTTCTGTTGACGGCGATTTCGAAAGTCGGCGGGGCCGACAGGAAGTATTTGAAGCATGTCTCATCGCAGCGCAACGGCAGGAGGGTCGACATCGGGCGCGTGCGCGATATTTATGAGCGCCACGGGATCATCGACAGCGCCGAGCGCGGTGTGCGTCGCAGAACGGCCGCCGCTCAACGGGCGCTCGGCCGTCTACCGGGATCCGGAGCCCGGGAAGTCCTCCACTGGCTTTCGGGCAAAATGTCGGAACGAAACCGCTGAATGATCGAGCGCGAAGTCGTCATCAAAAATAGAGCGGGCCTCCATACGCGCCCGGCGGCAACTCTGGTGAAAACGGCATCCAAATATAAGGCGGAATTCTTCATCTATAAGGACGGCATGGAGATCAACGGAAAGAGCATCATCGGCGTCATGACCCTAGCGGCCGAGCAGGGCTCGAAACTCATTCTGCGATTCGAAGGCGATGACGAGGCGCAGGCTGCCGAGGAAATTATAGGGTTGTTTGAGCGCGGGTTTGATGAGTAACAGGGTATGAATAGCGTCTCACCGGTAAAGAAAGAAATTATCCTGAACGGGATTCCGGCGTCGCCCGGCATTGCGGTGGGGACGGCATACCTTTTCACAAAGGAAATTCCCAGGGTGGAGGAGCGCGAGCTCGACGGCGAGTCCTGCGAGCCGGAAATCGAGCGGATGAAAACGGCGATCCAGAAGTCCGCAAAAGAGCTGAACAAGATACTCGGATTCGCCCGGCAAAAAGTGGGTGAAGCCAAAGCAAGAATCTTCGAGGCGCAAATCATGATTCTCGAGGATGCCGTCCTTCTCGAATCCCTCACGAAGAGAGTCCGCACGGAACGCAAGAACGCGGAGTATATCGTCAGCACGGAAATAGGAAAGTACGCGAAGCTCATGCTGGCCGCGCATGACGAATACATGCACGAGCGCGCGCACGATATCGACGATCTCCGGAACCGCATCATCCGTAATCTCCAGCAGGAAAAACTTATCTCGAAGCTCGACGGATCTCCGATCATTGTCGCGCATTCACTGACTCCCGCCGACACGATGATCCTCAGCAGGAACAAAGTGCTCGGCTATGCCACCGATCTCGGAGGCATTACGTCCCACGCCGCGCTGTTTTCCCGCTCGCTGAAAATCCCGGCAGTCGTCGGACTGGGGGATGTGTCCCGCGAGGTCGCAGCGGGAGACAAGCTTATCATCGACGGATATGGAGGAACGATCGTCATCCATCCGTCGCAGGAACGCCTGGCGGAATACGAGGCGAAACAGCAGCGCTTCGCCCGCTTTGAGGCGGATCTTTCCCAGCTTAAGGAACTTCCGCCGGTCACCACCGACGGGCACACGATCGAGCTCTCGGCGAACATCGAGCTCGCGGAGGAGCTGGAATATGTCGTCCTGCAGGGATCGCAGGGGGTCGGGCTCTACCGCACAGAGAGTCTTCTCATGGGAAGGGATGATTTTCCATCGGAGGAGGAGCAGTACCAGGAGTACAAAAAAGTTGCCGATCGGCTATATCCGCACCGGGTCATCATGCGGACGTTCGATATTGGAGGAGACAAGCTCGCTTCGGAAACCGCGGAAGAGGCGAACCCGTTTCTGGGTTGGCGCGGCATCCGGATCTCCCTTGATCGCCCCGATCTTTTTCTCCAGCAGCTGCGCGCGCTCCTGCGCGCCAGCACGAGGAAGAACATGGCGATCATGTTTCCGATGATTTCCACGATCGGCGAAGTTCACCTGGCGAAGCAATTTGTCGAGCAGGCGAAAGCCGAATTGCGCGCCAAGAAGATAAAGTTCGATGCCAAGCTCCAGGTCGGCGTCATGATCGAAGTCCCCTCGGCTGCGCTGAACGCAGGCCCGATCGCATCGCTCGTCGATTTTCTCAGTATAGGCTCCAACGATCTGACGCAGTACCTTCTCGCGGTCGATCGCGGAAACAGCCTCGTTTCAAATCTCTATCAGGCGTTCGATCCGGCGGTTCTCATCACGCTCAAGCACGTGATTAACTCCGGGCATAAGCACGGGAAGTGGGTCGGGATTTGCGGCGAGCTGGCGGGAAATCCCGTCGCGACCGCGCTTCTCATAGGGCTTGGGATGGATGAATTGAGCGTCGTCCCGGGCATCCTCCCGGAAATCAAGAAAATTATTCGCGCGATGAACTACACCGACATGCAATCGGTGGCTCGTAAGGTTCTCGGAATGTCTGCAAGCGAAGAAGTGGAATCGCACCTTCGTGATTTTCTCAAGCAGCAATGTCCCGACATTCCGCTTGAACATAATAGTATTCCCATCACCATCCATTAAGCAATCATGAACGAAATAACTGTCCAGCGGTATGACCGCTCCGATATGAGAAGGCTTCTGCTTGAGTTTCCGCAGCAGATTGAAGAGGCAGTCGCCATCGGGAAGAGCGCGAAGACACCGCTCAAGGGCGCGGCGATCAAAAATATCGTCGTGACCGGGCTCGGGGGATCGGCCATTGGCGGCGACATCCTGCGCTCGTATGCCGCCGGGGAGCTGGACCTTCCGTTTATTGTCAACCGTTACTATGAACTGCCGGCGTTTGTCGGCAAGGAAAGCCTTGTCATTGTCTCGAGCTATTCAGGCGGGACGGAGGAGACCATCTCAGCGCATCACGACGCGAAGAAGCGAAAAGCGGCAGTCATCGGAATATCGACCGGCGGGGAAACGCAGGAACTCTGCCGGAAGTTTAAGCAGCCGTTTGTGAAGATTCCGAAAGGATATCCTCCCAGGGCCGCGCTCGGATTTTCATTTTTTGTGCCGCTTCTTATTCTAACGCGGATGAAACTGCTTCCCTCGCAGGATAAAGAAATCCGGGAGACCGTGAAACTGCTGACGAAAAAGGCCAAAGTGTATGCGATGCTGAAAGATTCAAACCCTGCCTACGCGCTGGCCAAACAGCTCTATTATAAGCTGCCTGTTGTGTATTCCTCCTCGGAGGCATTCGATGCCGTGAATGTGCGCTGGCGCGGACAGCTTGCCGAAAACGCCAAGGTGCTTGCGTTCGGCCACGTCCTGCCGGAGATGAACCACAACGAGCTTGTCGGGTGGAAAGTTCTTCAGCGCCATATGCACGACATGGCAGTCGTCTTCCTGCGCGACAAGGGAGAACATGCCCGCGTTCGCGCGCGCATGGAGATTACGAAGAGCATCGTGAGTGAATTCGCCGGGCGTGTACTGGAGGCGGAAAGCGACGGCAGTTCAAAGCTCGCGAGAATATTTTCGCTGGTCCAGCTCGGGGATTGGACGAGCTATTATCTTGCCCTCCTCAATGGAATCGATCCGACACCTGTTCGGATCATCGATTACCTGAAATGGGAGATGGGGAAAAGATAACGGCACTCCTGTACCGCAGGGACTGTTGAGGTAATGTCAATGAACTGTCCATATGTTGAATGTTAAATGACGAGATGGAATTGATTCGATGATGAGGTATGTTCCGACGGTGTGCTCTTTATAGTGCCTTCCTTCTCCTGCTGAGTTCTTCGGCGTTCTCTCAGTTCTTCTTCTTTGGACGGAACAAGGTGCAATACACCGAGTTCGACTGGCATGTACTGAAGACTGAGCACTTCGATATTTATTACTACCCCGAAATGCAGGACCTCGCCGAACGGGGCGCATTTCTTGCCGAGGAGAGCTATCACGCTCTCGAGCAGAAGTTCAGCCAGAACGTTGCCAATCGCATTCCCCTGATTTTTTACAGCTCACATCTCCATTTCCAGCAGACGAACATCACCCCGGGATTTGTCCCGGAAGGCGTCGGCGGATTTTTCGAGTTCCTCAAGGGGCGTGTCGTTATTCCGTATGACGGCTCGATGTCGAATTTTCGCCACGTCATCCGGCATGAGCTTGTCCACGTCTTCATGCACAGCAAGATAAACCGGGTGCTCCTCGATCATCACTTCACGCAGGACCGGCTCCCGCCGCTCTGGTTTGTTGAGGGATTGGCAGAGTACTGGTCGGAAGAGTGGGACGGACAGGCGGAAATGGTTCTGCGCGACGCCGTCGTCAGCAATTATCTTGTCCCGCTCGGCGAAATGGAGCGCATCTACGGGACGTTCCTCATGTACAAAGAAGGGCAGAACATTCTTCAGTTCATCGGGCAGCGGTACGGCGAGGAAAAAATACTTCTCTTCATGGAGAACTTCTGGAAGTCGGGCTCGTTCGAAGAAATTTTCCGTTTGACGATCGAAAAGAATTTCAACCAGTTCGACGAAGAGTGGACCTACGCTCTCAAGAAGAAATACTATCCCTTGCTGGCTGCTGCCGATCAGCCCAGCCATGTCTCGAAGCCGATCGTCACGGAGGGATTCAATTCAAAGCCTGCCTTCTACAGGGACGGAGACAAGCGGGAGATTTATTTTATTGGCAATCATTCCGGGTACACGAGTATTTATCGCGCGACGCGCGACAGCGGAACGACGAAGCTGGACGTCGTCGTCGAAGGGGAAAAATCGGACGAGTTCGAGGCATTCCATCTTTTTCAAAGCAAGCTCGACATCTCACCGCAGGGCGTCCTCGCGTTCGTGACAAAAAGCGGGGAAAATGACGCGCTTCATTGTTACGACATCAAACAGGACAAGACGACGGAGACCTACCACTTTAAGGACCTCGTTGTTCTCGGCTCGCCCTCGTGGTCGCCGGACGGCAAACGCATCGTTTTTTCTGCGATCGACAAATCCGGGACGAACGATCTTTATATATGGGATACGGAGAAGCTCGCGCTAACACGATTGACGAATGATGTCTACGACGACCGTGATCCCGCCTGGTCGCCGCGCGGCGATGTGATCGTCTTCAGCTCGGACCGGACATCGTTCGGTGATCAGGGAAAATATAATCTCTTCCTCATCAATGTCGCTACGTACGACATCTCCTATCTCACGTTCGGGAATGAGAGTTATTACTCAGCGCAATGGGCTCGGGATGCGTCCAGCCTGATCTTTACGTCGGATATCGACGGCGCGCGCAACGTGTGGATGATGAAACTCGACAGCACCCGTGCGCCGAACGAAATGCGGAAGATTACCCATTTCACGACGGCGGCGTTCGATCCGACGTGGGCTGACAGCAACCTTGTTTTTGTTGCGTTTGAAGATTTCAGTTTTCAGATCCGCGAAGTCCCGGAGGTGCTGAGTTTGTACGACACTTCCACGACGCGCCGCCCGATTGAGCATACGGCTGCCCGGCCGGTGTGGAAAGCGCAATCGATCGCCGGAACATCGGAAACAAAATCGCTCCGGTATACGGGCGAATACAGCCTGGACATCGCGCAGAGCCAGATCGCGACCGACCCCGTGTTTGGGACGACAGGTGGAGCGTTTCTTGCGCTCAGCGACATTCTGGGGAATGAGCAGTACTATTTCCTCGTCTATAATACGGCGCAGACGACGGACGAGCTCCTCTCAAGCTTCAATATCGCGGTTTCGCGGATTTCGCTGCAGCAAAGGACGAATTTCGCCTACGGGGTCTACAGGTTCAGCGGCCGCAGGTACGATCTCGCCGACCCGGATGAATTTTTCTTCGAGCGCGTCTTCGGGGCCTATGTGACATTGAGTTATCCGCTTTCAACGTTCCGAAGAATTGCCGTTGTCACAAGCGTCAGCAATTCGGAAAAGGACGCTTCGAATTCGGGGATCCCGGACGAGAGCGCCTCGACGGTTGATCGTTCGCGGCGCGCGCTGTTTTTATCCAACACGCTTTCGTTCACACACGACAATTCGCTGTGGGGCCCGAGCGGGCCGTTGGACGGAAGCCGGTTTAACATCAGTGTCGCATACACGTCCGACGTTCAATACTCAAACGCAAATTACTATTCGCTGATCTTCGATTACCGGCAGTATTTCCGGATCGCGCAGCGGTCGGCGGTGGCTTCGCGGCTGTGGCTGTTTTATAACGACGGAAAGGAGGCGCGCCGGTTCGTCATGGGAGGGAGCTGGGACCTGCGCGGCTACCCGAGATTTTCCCTTCGCGGGAAAAAGCTCTGGCTCGTGAGCAACGAATTGCGCTTTCCCTTCCTCGATCAGCTCGGAATCCGTTTTCCCATCGGCGGCATTTCGTTTGTCGGATTTCGCGGCGCCCTGTTCTTCGACGCGGGAAACGCGTGGGACGATGACTACACGGAGACGCTGGGCAGCGTCGGCGGCGGCCTCCGGTTGAGCCTTGGAGGAGCGTTCGTCCTGCGCTACGATCTCGGGAAAAGGATCGAGGGAAACTTCACGAAGCTGCAGGACGGATTATTTCACCAGTTCTTTTTTGGTTATGATTTCTAGCCGGACAAAAACCTTCGCATTCGTTGCCGCGGCATTCCTTTGCGGCTGCAGTTATATCCATACGGAACGGCTCTTCCGTCCGGGAGCCAATGAATGGCTCATGTACGGCGGCAATCCCGGCCGGACGAACGTTTCGGCTGACGAGCTCTCGCCCCCGCTGATAAAAATGTGGCAGTACAACGCCGGCGCCGGGTTGAGCGGATATTCCACCGCGGTTGCGGACAGCACGATCTTTGTCGGAACTCTTGCCGGCGAACTGCAGCTTGTGGACATTGCTACGGGCAAAGGAACCGGATCTACCGATTTCGGATCGGCGATTGCCGGCACTCCGCTCGTCGACAACGATATCGTCTTCATTCCGCTTGCCCACGACGAGATAAGTTTGATTGCGTACAATGTCCGGAGCTCGAAGAACGAATGGCAGCGAGCCCTTGGCGACATCGAATCGTCCCCGTTGCTCATCGAAGAAAAGCTCCTCGTGACAACGGTCGGCGGCAAATTATATTGTCTCGACAAGCATACTGGCGAAGAAGTCTGGAAGTTTACGCTTCCCCGGTCGAACGGAGGAAACATGATCCATTCTTCGCCCGCCACCGACGGGAGCCTCGTGTTCTTCGGGACCGATAGCGGCAATATCTACGCGCTCGGTCTTCTCGACGGTAAACTCCGCTGGGAGGCAAACGCAGGCGGTACAATTGTGAGCTCACCCTCCGTGAGCGGCGGCAAAGTTATCATCGGTTCCATCGGAAAGTCATGCTCGGCATTCGACGCGGCAACCGGGGCGATGGTATGGAGACGGGATCTCGGCGCGCCGGTCTTTTCGTCGCAGGCTGTCGACGGCAGACACGTCTACGTCGGGACCACTGGCCACGTCTTCTATTGCCTCAATAAAGATGACGGCTCGGTCGTCTGGACCTACACGGCAAGTACCCTCTTTAACGCGACCCCTCTCGTCGCAGGAGATATCGTGTACATCGGCTGCGCGGACAAGAACCTGTACGCATTCCGGTCAAACACCGGGCAGTTGGTCTGGCAATACAAAATGGAAGGCCGCATTAAAACTATGCCGATCGCGTGGCGCAATTACTTGATTGTCATGTCCGAAGACGATGTCGTTGTCGGATTGAAGGGGGCGAAGCAATGACGAAGTTCATGGCGGTCACGTTCTGTGTATTCCTCGTTTCCGGGACGATCATTGCAGGAAGCAGTTCCGGCGGAAGTATCCACGACAGCCTTTCGGCAACACTCTCTGCGCATTCGGGCACACGTGATGTCATCGCGTACATCGACACGACCGAGATTGGAATGCTTCCGGTGAACAACGTTGCCGTACCGCCCGGAATCCACACGGTAACGTTTCGCCGGGCAGGCGAAAACAGCTGGATTGCAAGCGTTGTCGCCGAAACATTGATGTTCGCGGCAGGAGAAGATGTCGAACGTGACGTGATCTTTCCGAAGATCTATCACGTCACGTCTGATCCGTATGGAGCAAACATCTTCCTGAACGATTCTCTGGTAGGCCAAACGCCGGCCGTGCTCGAGCTTGACCGCTCAAACGGAATCCTCACCATGACGAAGGAGGGATATGAGAGCGCAAGCCTTTCTCTTTCCGGCGGAGAGCAGCAGCTGGTTCACGCGACGTTGATGCCGAACAGCGGCATAGCCCCCTCGGCTCTCGTCAGCGAGGAACAAATGAAAAGTCTTACACCGGTGGTTCTGACATCCGGGGCCGCGATCCTTGCCGGAACAGCGGCAGCATATTTTAAGATCAAGGCGGACGGGTATTACAACGATTATCGGCAGAACGGAGACGAAGGCGCCCTCGATCGCACCAGAAGATATGATACGATCTCGGGTGTGGCGCTGGTAACGAGCTCGGCGAGCCTTCTTCTGCTCTCCTATTTCCTCCTTTCCCGCTAAAAATAGCGCAATACTGCTAACAATGACTTGACTTTCAGCCGCATCAAAGCTATATTTGTTGACAAAATTGACGTTACGTTCACGAACAATCACTAGAAGAACGCCGATATGAACCTTCCGAATCCAGCGCAAAAACCTACCCAGGCAGATCTTGGCGAAGCAATGGAGTTCATCCGCAACGTGCCGTTTTTTAACGACATCGAGAGCGGAGAACTTGCCAAAGTTGTTCGCGTTGGCGTACGAAAAAAATATAAGAAGGGAAGCATCATCCTTCTTGAAGAAGAAACGGGAGCGGCGCTCTTTGTTATTATTTCGGGGAAGGTGAAGATCGTGCGTACAGACGATGACGGCCGCGAGGTGATCCTCTCGATCCTCGGAGAGAATGATTTCTTCGGTGAAATGTCGATCCTCGACGGGCTCGCGCGTTCGGCGAGCGTTGTCGCGATTACGAAGGCCGAGCTGTTCATGATTCACCGCCGGGATTTTCTCAATCTTATGCAGGATTATCCGTCGGTCGCAATTTCCTTATTGAAAGAACTTACGATGCGTCTGCGCAAGGCTGATGCGCAGATCAAAAGCCTCTCGTTGAAAGATGCCGCGGGAAGAGTAGCAAATGTCATCCTTCAGCTCGCCGATGACATCGGAACGATTCGTAAAGGTCGCGTGGAAATCGATGAGATGCCCTTGCAGCAGGATCTCGCCAATATGGCGGGAACGTCGAGGGAAACTATCTCCCGCGTCGTCCATATGTTCATCAAGAAAGGACATTTGGAGATGCAGGGGAACAAGCTCATCATTAACGACTACGAAAAGTTCAAAGGGTTATACATTTAATCACCAAGTATATTCACCTGTGATCCGGGAGGATCATGTTAGACGCAAAAGCGGATCTCCACACACATACGATCCACTCCGATGGAGCGCTATCTCCTCGTGACCTTCTCGCCAAGGCGAAAAGCGTCGGGCTGCATACGATCAGCATCACCGATCACGACACGGTCAATGCATTGCTGGATCCACTCCCCGATGCCGATGAATTCGGCGTCGAAGTCATCCCCGGTGTAGAACTCAGCACAAGCCTCAACGGATCCGAGATTCACATTCTCGGGTATTTCATCGATATCAAGAACAGCGTCCTCCTGGAATCCCTTTCCGTGTTCCGCGAAGAGCGCCTCAAGCGTGTGGAACGCATCGTCAGCAAGCTGAACCGGATGAATATTCCCCTCACCGTGGAATCCGTGCTTGCCCACGCCGGCACCGGCGCCGTCGGAAGGCCGCATGTCGCGAACGCTCTGGTGAACGGCGGGCATGCCACGTCATACCAGCAGGCGTTCAACAAGTATATCGGCGAAGGGCGTCCCGCCTATGAGAAGAAAGCAGCGGTCTCCGCAGAAGATACGATCAGCCTCATCGATACCGCCGGCGGGCTTTCGTTCCTTGCGCATCCCGGGCGTTCCATCGACGAACCGACGCTCACGTATCTTATCCGCGCAGGCCTGGACGGCATCGAAGTGATCCATCCAAGCCACTCACCCGATCTTGTCAAGTATTACCGGGGCATTGTGAACCAATATTATCTCCTCGAGAGCGGCGGATCGGATTTTCACGGCGGACTGAAAAATGACGACCAGCAGTTCGGACAGGTGAGTATTCCGCTTTCGACCGTCGGCGCGATGCGCCACCGGTTATCACGTTCGTAGTTCTTCCCGTACATATGCCAAATACCATCGAGGGAAATCTTTCTGCGAGTCCATTCAAATTCGGTATCGTCGTCAGCAGGTTTAACGAGTTTATTACGAAGCGGCTGCTCGACAGCGCGCTGAATTGCCTGCGGCGCCATAATGCGAATGAAGAATCCATCGATGTCGTGTACTGTCCGGGCGCGTTTGAGATTCCCGAGCTGGCACAGCGGCTTGCAACAGAAGGGTCGTACGATGCAATTGTTTGTCTTGGATGCGTCATTCGCGGCGAGACTCCTCATTTCGACCATGTCGCCAACGCCGTCAGCACCGGCGTCGCGCGCGTCGCGCTGGAATCACACATGCCGGTGATCTTCGGCGTTCTGACGACCGATTCGCTCGAACAGGCGATTGATCGGGCGGGAGCAAAATCGGGGAACAAAGGCTGGGAAGCTGCCATGGCGGCCATCGAGATGGCCGACCTTCGAAGGAAAGTCACGAAGAAATAACATGACGTTGCGCAGAGTTGCGATAGGGCTCCCATTGTGGTTCGGACTGCTGTTCTGTTTCTGCCGGCTGTTCGGCGGCGTGGGCGAGTGGACGACCTTCACTTCCAAACGCGAGATACGCGACCTTGCGATCGATTCGCGCGGCATCGTGTGGGCGGCAACAAGCGGCGGCATGTTTTCCTACAATCCTTCCGACAGCACCTTTCAGCAGTTTACCACTTCCGAAGGACTTAAAACAATCGATCTCACGGCTATCACGATCGACGATGCCGGTGCGATCTGGGTCGGCGCACAGAATGGCTTTCTTCACCGGTTCAATCCTCAGACTTTCACCTGGAGTTACGTCTCCGATATCGCACTTCGCACGGATCCATTCAAGCGCATCAATGCGCTGCAAACTTCCGGCGACACGTTGTACATTCTCTCCGATATCGGGGTCAGCCGGTTTTCAATTTCAAAACAGGAATTTGGCGATACCTACATGCGCTTCGGCGCCGACTCGGTGCGCCTGACCGGCAATGTGACCTCCCTCCGGATGTTCAACGGAACGATATGGGTAGGGACCCGGTCTGGCCTGGCATCCACGCCGGTGACAAACCCGAATCCCTCCGTGCCGGAATCCTGGCAGGTATGGACTGCGTCCCGGGGCTTGTCAAGCAACACGGTCAACGGCCTGGCGATAAACCATGACTCTGTTTTTGCAGCGACGCAAAACGGAATTTCTGTTTTCGACGGTTCGGCATGGTATACCGTTGGCGGCACATCAGGATTGAATGTCCTCGGGGTAACATCCGGCGCCTGGATCGCCGATACTACCTTTTTCGTCACGCCGGATGCGGCCTGGAGCTACGTTCCTGGCAGTTCCACTCCGGTGCAACTCTTTGCCTCAGCATTCCCGTCGAGCTTCAGCACGATCCGGGGTACCACCTCCGGCGGTGTCGCTCATCCGATTAATAAAATATATCTTGGCACGATAGGCCGCGGGCTCGACATCATTCGCGCTAATTCCACGATCATAGGTTCGTCGATTGCCCCTCCCGGCCCGCCATCAAACAATTTCGTGAGCGTCGCCGTCGATCAGCGCGGCGTCGTGTGGGCGGCGACAGGCGTGGCAAAGAACGAAGGCTTCATGAGCTTCAACGGTTCGAAGTGGAAATCGTATACCACCGCGCAGGACAGCCGGTTGGGGAACGACAACTACTGGAACGTCAGCATCGGCAGAAATAATTCTAAATGGATAGGCAACTGGGGTGGAGGCGTCGCGTTGCTCGATGATCAGGGTGTGCTTCAAAAAGTATTCAACACGTCAAACGGTCTTTCTCCAACTCTTCCCAATGACCCGGCGTTCGTCGTGGTCGGGGGAGTTGCGACCGACCCGAACGGTCTGGCGTGGATCACCAATCGCACCGGCAGCGGCGACACAGCCCTGGTGACGTTTGCGCCCGATTCGTCGCTCGGATACGTCGGAGGAATTACCACGAGGAGCCCGCTTTCAATCTTCGAAGACCTCGTGATCGATGAGAACCGCACGAAATGGTTCACGAATTTCAGCCGCTTCGAAAGCGTTTTTCCGGTCGGCCTCTACTATTATAATGAGCGGTTCAAGCTCCCGGGAACAAATAATTTCGGCTGGGGCTTGCTCACGACGAATGACGGATTGACGACCAATAAGATCTACTCGCTTGCTGTCGGACAGGACGGTGACGTGTGGGTGGGTTCGGACGAGGGGATTTCGATCATTTTTAATCCCGGTTCACCGCGCGCGATACACCCGTTCCACCCGCTGCGCGATCAGATCATCCAGACCATCGTTGTGGACCCGCTGAACAATAAATGGATCGGCACCCGGCAGGGAGTCTTTGTCCTTTCTTCGGACGGCACGTCGATTCTCAACAGATATACCGTCGAGAATACCGACGGCAAACTTCTTGACGACGACGTCGCATCGCTCGCGATCGACGAGCGGACCGGCACCGTGTATTTCGGGACAGAAAAAGGATTGTCGAGCCTCAGCACGCCTGCTGCGGTGCCGAACAGGTCGTTCGGCGAACTCTCATTCGCGCCAAATCCGCTCTACGTGCCGTCATCCGGCACTCTCACGATCGACGGGCTTGTTCAAAACTCGTTAATTAAAATACTTTCGATCGACGGCAACCTGATAAAAGAAATTCGCAGCCCCGGAGGGCGCATCGGTTTTTGGGACGGAACCGACACCCGGGGCAATATTGTGGGAACGGGGGTGTATCTTGTTGTCGCGTATTCGGAAGACGGCAGCAAGGTGGCGACCGGTAAGCTTGCAGTGATAAGGAGGTGAGCGTACGGACGGGGGTTCGGTGAATGAAGAGAGAACAAACAACATTCTATTCATTTTGGAGAGGAACATGGAACCTGTTGATACAAAGAACGAGAACGTTTTTTCGAGACGCGTCCGCGCGGGGAAACGCACCTATTTTTTTGACGTGAAAGCGACAAAGTCGGCAAAAGATTTCTATATCGTCATTACGGAAAGCCGCCGGCTCGAAGACGATAAGTACGAGAAATTCAAGATCTTCCTCTACAAGGAAGACTTCAAGAAATTTGCGGAAGCGCTGACGGAGACGGTCGACCATGTCGAACGGGAGCTCCTGCAGACGGCGGAAGAGGAAATCGCAGCGTAACCGGACCGCCCGGCCCTGAGCCGTCCCGGGTTATACCCTTGACTCTCGGGGTATAATTCTTTATATTATGTCAGTTTTTTGCTCAAAAAGGCCGAAATCAGCGCCAGTTGCAAGAGTTGGAGAGAAAATGAAATCGCCGAAACATACCGATATTCTGAAAATTCGCATCTCCGGCCTCTCCAACGGGAAACACGATTACCACTTCACTGCCGATCCTTCGGAGATTCATCTCGAAGAAAACTTTGTCGATCCCGTAGAGGTAACTGCAGTCCTGGACAAGACACCGGGGCAGATCTATGTGCGGGCGAACATCACGACAGCAGCACATTTTCAATGCGACCGCTGTCTTGAAGATTTTAAGCAGAATGTCGCGGCTTCCTACAATATGTTCTATGTGTTTGAGGAGCCGTCGGCCGGCAGGTATGATCCGGCGGAAGTGCAGGTCATGAGTCCGGATGCAACGTCAATCGATCTGACGGAAGATGTCCGCCAGATGGTCGCGCTCTCTGTACCGCTGAAGCTCTTGTGCAGCGAATCGTGCAAAGGATTATGTCCGTCATGCGGCGCGAACTGGAACGAACGCACATGCGACTGTAAACAGCAGCAGGGCGATCATCGCTTCGAAGGCCTTCAAAATTTATTGAAAAACTGAAAAAGGAACAATCACATGCCAAATCCAAAACGACGTCATTCCAAATCGCGCGGCCGAAAACGGCGTACGCACTACAAAGCTGCAAAGCCTACAGTCGCAGAATGTCCGAACTGCCACGAGCAGAAGCTTCCCCACCGGGCGTGCCCACACTGCGGATATTATAACGGCCGCTCTGTTGTAATACCGAAAGAATCCTAAGTTTTCTCTTGCGGAACCTCCGCACAACACATTATCACGGCACTCTTGTGCCGTGTTCTGTCTTACGCTGAAGCATCCTTCGCATGTCAGCGACGCGTACGCGTATAGCCGTTGATGCGATGGGGGGAGATTTTGCCCCCGGGAACGTCATTACCGGCGCATTAGACGCTCTGCGGGAATCCGGCAACAGATTTGAACTTCTGCTCGTCGGCTCAGAAAAGATTATTGCGGATGAGCTCAACAAAGCGCAGCACAACGGGCTTGCCTGCAGCATTGTCGATGCGCCGGAGGTCGTGGACATGCACGACGCGGCAACGGCAGTCGTTCGTGAGAAGAAGAATTCATCGATCAGCGTCGGCATGACCCTGCATAAAGAGGGAAATGCGGACGCATTTGTCAGCGCCGGCCATTCCGGAGCCATGATCTCAGCCTCTACCCTTATCCTGGGACGCATCGAGGGTGTCGGGCGTCCGACCATCGGGGCATTCCTTCCCACGGAACGCGGGGTGGCGCTGCTGCTCGATGCCGGGGCGAATGTGGATTGCAAGCCGCAGCATCTCTATGAATTTGCGGTCATGGGTTCGATCTATTCCGCGCAGATGTTCAATATTCCGCGCCCCACGGTGGGCTTGCTGAGCATCGGCGAAGAATCCTCAAAAGGAAACGAGGCTGTGAAGGAGGCCCATAAGCTCCTCTCGGACGGCAAAGTGAATTTTATCGGCAACGTCGAAGGACGGGATATTCTTCCCGGAAAAGCCGACGTCGTCGTCTGTGACGGGTTCGTCGGTAACATCATTTTGAAATTCGCTGAAAGCGTGCCTTCGTTTCTCAAAAGCCGTTTAAAGCAGGTTGTTGCAAAGAGCGCTCTCGGGTCGGTCATGGGGCTCATGATGCGCAAAACGATGAGAGCCGCATTGAAAAGCATGGACTACGAAGAGTACGGCGGCGTCCCGGTACTGGGCGTGAACGGTGTTTCGATCATCGGCCACGGTAAATCGACGCCCAAGGCGATCAAGAACATGATTCTGAAGGCAGAAGAAGTCGTGAAAAAAAATATCAATCATAAGATTCGGGAAGCGCTATCATAATGCAAAAGAAACGCGCCGCTATCACAGCCGTCGGGCATTACGTCCCGGATCGGATTCTTACGAACCAGGATCTGGAAAAAATGGTGGACACCACCGATGAGTGGATCCGCACACGCACCGGCATCCGGGAGCGGCATATCCTGGATAAAGGGGCGACGTCCGATCTGGCAGTGCCGGCAATTCAGATGGCGCTGAAGAACAGGGGCATTTCTGCCGAAGAAATAGATGTCATCATCATGGCGACGGTGACACCGGATATGTTCTTTCCCCCCACCTCGGCCGTGATCCAGGAAAAACTCGGGGCAAAAAATTCCTGGGGATTCGATCTCTCTGCCGCCTGTTCCGGCTTTCTCTACGCGCTTGTCACCGGAACCCAGTTTATAGAGTCCGGAGCATATACGAAAGTAATGG
Source organism: Bacteroidota bacterium (assembly GCA_035495255.1). Taxonomy (GTDB): domain Bacteria; phylum Bacteroidota; class Ignavibacteria; order UBA10030; family SZUA-254; genus DASYTP01. The sequence continues at coordinate 34,625 of DATJGD010000003.1, forward strand.
TCGTCGGGGCGGATAAGATGAGCTCGATCGTGGACTACAAAGACCGCAACAATTGTATTTTATTCGGCGACGCCGGCGCCGCGGTTCTCCTTGAACCGAGCGACGACACGTCGGTCGGCATTATGGATTTCAAATTGTACGGGGACGGAACCGGCGGCAAGAATTTATACATGAAAGCCGGCGGCAGCCTTAATCCCGCGACGCATGAAACCATCGACCAGGGGATGCATTACCTGTTCCAGGACGGCAAAGCCGTGTTCAAGGTCGCCGTGCTCGGGATGGCGGACGTTTCGGCGGAGATCATGCAGCGCAACAATCTTACCGGCGACGATGTTGACTACCTCGTGCCGCACCAGGCGAATCTCCGCATCATCGATGCGTGCCGTGAGCGGATGGGGATCGACGCTTCCAAAGTAATGATCAACATCGATAAGTATGGCAATACGACTGCCGCGACGATACCGCTCTGTCTTTCCGAGTGGTGGCATGGCGGCAAGCTGAAGAAGGGGAGCACGCTTGTGCTTTCGAGTTTTGGCGCAGGCTACACGTGGGGCGCAGTCCTCGTGAAGTGGGCGATCGACAAGAAATCGTAATGCCGGCAACCGCATATATATTTCCGGGACAGGGATCCCAATATGTCGGGATGGGAAAGGATTTGTGCGCCCAACGTCCTGCCGCCCGCGAGGTATTTACGAAGGCCGACGAGATTCTTGGTATTCAGCTAAGCAAAATTTGTTTTGAAGGGCCGGAAGAAGAGCTCAGGCAGACGAAAAATACCCAGCCTGCAATCTTTGTACACAGTATTGCCCTGACGCGGCTTATTGACGGCAATGGTGTCGCAATGTCCGCCGGCCATTCCCTTGGCGAGTATTCGGCGCTGGTGTTTGCAGGTGCAATGGCGTTCGAAGACGGATTGAAGCTCGTCCGGCTTCGTGGAGAGCTGATGCAGAAGGCAGGCGAGGAACAGCAGGGAACAATGGCGGCAGTTATCGGGCTCGAGCCGTCAGTTGTCGGCGAAGTTTGTTCGGTTGCCTCCGCAGACGGAATTGTCCAGTGCGCCAATTTTAATTCGCCGGGCCAGATCGTGATTAGCGGAAGCGTGAACGGCGTGCGCAAAGCCATGCAGCTTGCGAAAGAACGCGGTGCGAAGCTCGTAAAAGAACTTGTTGTCAGCGGCGCATTCCATTCTCCCCTTATGCAATCCGCACATGACGGACTGTCGAACGCTCTTGCGACGGCCGACATTCGTGACGCACGGATCCCGGTCTATGCGAACGTTTCGGCAAAACCGGTTACAACGGCTGCCGAAATCCGAAGTTTACTCGGACAGCAGCTGACGAGCGCAGTCCGGTGGGAAGAGTCAGTCCACAACATGGTTGCGGCAGGCGCTTCTGCGTTTGTTGAAGTTGGCCCCGGGAAAGTGCTCCAGGGGCTCGTCAAGCGTATTGAGAGCGGCGCAGAGACGCGCGGCGTCGATACGTTCGCCGATATTGAAAAAATAATGCAAGCACATACCTCATGAACCTGAAAGATAAAATAGCCCTGGTCACAGGAGGCTCGCGCGGCATCGGCAAAGCGATCGCGCTTGGGCTTGCGGATGCAGGCGCGCACGTGTTTATCACGTACAGAAGCTCGGCCGCTGAGGCTGAAGCCATCGTCGGTGCGATCAAAAAGAAAGGATGCGATTCCGGAGCCTTTCAATCCGATGCGGCGGATTTCAACCAATCAAAAGAAATTGTCGAAAAGATCGTACAGTCGAAAACGCGCATCGACATTCTCGTCAATAACGCAGGCATCACAAAAGACGGGCTTCTCATGCGAATGACCGAAGAGGACTGGGACGCGGTCATCGACACAAATTTAAAAAGCGTCTTTAATTTGTCGAAAGCCGCACTGCGCCCGATGATGGGCCAGCGCTCGGGAAAGATCATTAATATTACGTCGATCGCGGGAGTGATCGGCAATGCCGGCCAGGCAAACTACGCCGCTTCGAAGGCGGGCGTCATCGGGTTCACGAAATCCCTCGCGAAGGAGGTTGGCTCGCGCAATATTCAGGTAAACGCGGTCGCCCCGGGATTCGTGGAAACCGACATGACCGCCAAACTCAACGACGAGCAACGCAAGAAACTTGAAGAAAATATTCCGTTGAAGCGGACGGCCAAGCCGGAAGAAATTGCGGGCGTCGTGCGGTTCCTGGCCTCCTCCGCGGCCGACTACATCACCGGGCAGGTCATCTGCGTCGACGGTGGCATGGTCATGTAAAATTTTATTATATTGTATCCAACTATATCAATTCAACAAAAAGGAGCTCCAAATGGCAGATGTCGAAGGAAAAGTCAAAGAAATCATCATGAACAAGCTTGGCGTCGAAGCAGCCCAAGTGACGCAGACAGCGTCGTTTACGAACGACCTGGGCGCCGATTCGCTGGATACGGTCGAGCTCGTGATGGAATTCGAAAAGGCATTTAACCTTCAGATCCCTGACGAAGACGCCGAGAAGATCGGAACTGTCGGCGATGCGGTAAAATACCTTTCGGCGAAGGTGAAATAATTTTTGCAGCAGTGGAGGCGAAAGGGATTTTATGAATAATCAGCAACGTCGGGTTGTCGTCACGGGGATCGGAGCGGTTACGCCCATCGGAATCGGAGCGAAGGAATTTTGGGAGAACGCGCTTGCCGGGAAAAGCGGCGCCGGCAAAATCACCGCGTTTGACGCTACCGGTTACGATACGACGATCGCCTGCGAAGTGAAGGACTTCAAGCCTCTCGACTATCTCGATAAGAAGGCGGTCCAGCGCATGGATCTTTTCACGCAGTATGCGATGGCCGTCGCGGAGATGGCCGTGAAAGATTCAGGGCTCGATATGGCAGTGACGGACAAGGAACGCGTCGGGGTCATTTTCGGATCGGGAATCGGCGGTATGTGGACGTGGCATAAGCAGATGATCACCTACTTCGAGTCAGGCGGCCCGCATCGCATCAGCCCGTTCTTTGTGCCGATGATGATCGCGGATATCGCGGCCGGGCACATTTCGATGCGCTTTCAGGCAAAAGGCCCGAACTACGCCGTCACGTCTGCGTGCGCGACATCCTCTCACGCGATTGCCGATGCCTATATGCTGATTAAACGCGGAGACGCCGATGTGATGTTTTCCGGCGGGTCCGAAGCTGCAGTTTCTCCGATGGGTGTTGGCGGATTCAACGCAATGAAAGCTCTCTCGACCAGGAACGACGAGCCGCAGAAGGCAAGCCGTCCGTTTGATGCCGATCGCGACGGGTTCGTGATGGGCGAAGGAGGAGGGATGGTCATCCTTGAAGAGCTCGAATACGCCCGAAAACGCGGCGCACGGATTTACGGTGAAGTTGCCGGGATCGGCCTGACCGCAGACGCGTATCATATCACGGCTCCCGCCCCGGGCGGCGAAGGGGCGATCCGGTCTATGCGGCAGTGCATGAAGGACGCGGGCGTTAAACCGGAAGAAGTAGATTATATCAACGCCCACGGAACATCAACTCCGTACAACGACAAGTCCGAAACGCAGGCCATTAAGAGCGTCTTTGGCGAGCATGCGTATAAGCTGGAAATCAGCTCCACAAAATCCATGACCGGCCATCTTCTCGGCGCCGCCGGCGCGGTCGAAGCGATCCTGGCCGTCCTCACGACGCATCACGATCAGATTCCGCCCACGATCAATTACGAAAAGCCCGACCCCGAATGCGACCTCCATTATGTACCGAACAAGCAGATCAAGAAAACCGTCAACGTAGCGATCAGCAATACGTTCGGATTCGGCGGGCATAACGCTTCGTTGCTCTTCAAGAAATATAACGGCTTCTAAGAACATAAACATCCTGGATCGTCTTCTTGCGTTCTTCGGAAGAGGTTCCGGCAAGCACCATCGGGAACGTTCCGCCGCCAGCATTGATTTCACGGAACTTCAGCAATCGCTGGAGTATCGCATCCGCCGCAAGCCGCTGTTTTCCGAAGCGCTCGCACACCGCTCGTATCTCCAGATCTCCAACAATGAATCCGTCCTTTCGAACGAACGCCTTGAATTCCTGGGGGACGCAGTGCTCAATCTCGTTATCGCGGAATTCCTCTTTCAAACCCGTACGGACGCCCATGAAGGGGATCTGACAAAGATTCGCTCGCGGCTCGTCAACCGGAAGGCCCTCAGCGTCTACGCGCGCGACATGCAATTGGGGAATTTTATTCTCATGAGCCCGAGCACCGCCCAGATGGAGGGCAAAGGGATGGATACGATCCTCGCCGACGCGTTCGAAGCGATCATCGGCGCCATCTACCTCGACGGAGGCTTTCTCGCCGCGAAGCGGTTCATCGAGCGGCATGTCAGCACGGCGCTTCAGAAGGGGGTCGTGCGTATCGAAGATGAAAATTTCAAGAGCCAGCTCCTCGAGCGCACGCAATCGCAGGGACTTGGTACGCCGCGCTATATGACGGTCAGCCAGGACGGCCCGGATCATGACCGTACATTCACGATCGAGGTCATCGTCGGCAATGTCGCGTATGGCAAAGGCGTAGGGAAGAACAAAAAAGACGCCGAGCAGGCTGCCGCCGAACAAACCCTCCAGATGCTCCCCGAACCTCCGCGCAATGAAGCGTAGCTTTCTGTTGCTAGGAATCTTCTGGTCCGCAGCGTTCGGCCAGGACACCGTTGCTGTCCGGCCGATGACGGTTCCCGATTCTGTGTTTGTCGTCGCGAATGTCGCAATCTTCGGAAATAATCAGACCAAAGCGTTTGTCATCCTGCGCGAGATGTCCCTTCGGGAGGGAACGCGGATTACACGGCAGCAAATCGAATACGACCGGAATAGAATTTACAGCCTGGGGCTCTTCAACCAGGTCGAGATCGGCGTCGTCCCGGCTGTCGACAGCATGGCAATGCTCGTCGTGACAGTGCATGAGCGCTGGTACATCTTTCCCTATCCCATTTTTGGCCTGAAAGACCGCGACTGGTCGAAAGCATTCTATGGATTCGGCATCCTTCATAATAATTTTCTCGGACGGAATGAAAAAATCTATACGTCCTTCGTCTTCGGCTATGATCCATCGATAAAGCTTACCTATCGCAATCCGTTTCTCAGCGAAGAGGGGAAACATTTCCTCACGGCAAGCGTCGCATATTCAAAAATCCGAAACCGGAGCCTGCTTGCCCAGGCGGGAACCGACAATTTTGACGAGCGACATTACTCCGCAGGCTTGACAGTGGGGCAGCGCATGGGGATCGCCCACACCGTTTGGTTATCCCTGGGATATGAATCGGTGAGCGTGACGACGTACCAGCCGGGGCGAACTTTGTCTCCGGAGGGAGAAGACCGTTTTCCGATCATCGGGGCCGGCTATGCCTATGATTCACGCGATCTTCTGGAGTATCCTTCGCGAGGGTCGTTTGCGCAGTTCACGGTGACAAAGTTTGGCTTTCCCGGAAATCTCTACGACGTCGTACGGTATGCGACCGATCTCCGGCACTACATCCCGCTTGGAAATGATTTCGTTATCCAGGGAAGGGTATTCGGAGACATGGCCGCGGCCGGGCCGACGCCGAGCTACAACAGGACCTACTTCGGATATGGCGAACGAATCCGTGGGCACTTTAAAGAGGTCATCGAGGGTGAGCACATCTTCGGGGTCTCCGCGGAGCTCCACTATGCCTTGCTGCCGCCCCGATACTTCAAGATCGGATTTTTGCCCGACCAATTCAGCGTCTGGAAATTCGGGATCTCCGCCGCGCTCTTTGCCGACGCGGGTTCCGCATGGTTCCGGAACGATCCGTTTGCCCTGAACCGCTTCGCACGGGGATACGGCGTAGGATTGCATTTTCTGCTTCCGTACAGCGCGGTCGCCCGCTTGGAATACGCATTGAATGAAGTGCGCCATGGCGAGTTTATCTTTGATCTGGGAGCGGCCTTCTAGAATGGATTACTTCTATTGTCCACCCGAGAAGATTTCCACCAATTCCCTCCTCATCGACGGAGACGAGTTTGCTCATCTCGTCCATGTCATGAGAAAGAAGGAGGGAGATGAGATCGGCGTGGTGAATGGACGGGGCACGGCGTACAGGGTTCGACTCGGTGTCCTGAAGAAGCATATGGCGCACGCGGAAATCCTTGGAACGATGCCCCGTCACAATGAGCCGTCCGTGGATGTTACTCTGGCGGTGGGTGTTCTGAAGAATCCCTCGAAGTTCGATTTTCTCATTGAGAAGGCGACGGAGATCGGCGTCAAGCATTTTGTCCCGCTCCTGACACACCGGACGATCCCAGGCCACGCGAAAGTCGACCGATGGCAAAAACTCACGCTTGCCGCGATGAAGCAGTGCGGCCGGTCGTTTTGGCCTACAGTATCAAAGCTCATGACACTTGACGAGCTCCTCACGCAGCGCGATCGGTTCGATCTCAATTGCATCGCCCATGAAGACCCGGCCGGCTCCACGCATATCAGAAAACTCATTACGAAAAAATACGGTTCGATTCTTATTCTCCTGGGTCCTGAAGGGGGGTTCGACGATGCAGAGGTGCAGCGATGCCTTGAATTGGGGTTCACGCATATCTATCTGGGAGAGCGGAGGCTTCGGACTGAAACCGCCGCTGTTGTTACTGCGGGATTTTGCCTTCTATCCGAAGGCGCCTGATTCCGGGACGCTCAGGCGTCCGGAATATTCTGCTTCACAATCTTCACGATCTCTTCAGACTGCATTTTGCACGTCCGGAGGAGGCTCGTAATCTCTTCCCTCCGCCATCCTACGAAATCCGTGTCGTGAATACTATTGAGATTGATCCGCACGTTGAGGGCGGCTCCTTCGGCTGCGGCATAGAGCATAAGCGCGCTGACGCCGGCATCGCTCACGGAACTGACGTTTCCTTTTTCGGCGACAATTTTGGTGAGTGAAAGTGCGTCGACGATGTGCTTCATGACTTCCAGCGGTACAAGCGCAGCCTCCTTTGTAGCTTCCTGAACGGCGGCGCTGCGCAGAGCGACCTGATCGCTTGTGTCTCTCGGAAGGCTGTATGCTTCCATAACTCTGTTGAACGCCTCAGTGTCCTTGTCGACAAGCTTCGTGAGAACGGCCCGCAGATGTTCCGACGCCGCGAGAGTTTTCTTCATTTCCTCTTCGACCTCCTTGTATTTTTTCTTTCCGATCGTCAGGCCGCAGACCATCGAGGTCAGCGCGGCGCCGAGAGCGCCGGAAAGGGCCGCGACGCTTCCGCCGCCGGGAGCGGGAAGATTTGAGGCGAGCTGATCGAGAAATTTTGAGACCGGTTGTTCTGCGAGCATAAGAGATTCCTTCGTTAGACCATGAATTCGATAATTTTCTTTTCCGCAATGAACGGATCGATCCGGCTGAGTCCGAGCCGGTCGGTTGCGAGACGAATGGCAGCCTCTTCCGTAAGGTTCTTTTCGCCCGAATAAAATTTCCCCGCGAGGAGAAGGGCTTCTTTCGGGATGAGCCCGACGACTTCGCTTCCGTTTACCGTGACGCCGAGTTTTTCAGCTTCCTTCTTCACTTCTTCGAACGCTGCATGCGGCGGCGACTCGTGAAAGTTCGTCAGGTTGATGGACACCTGCGCGATGTTGAGGCGTTCGACAAGCACTCCCATCGCCTTTACCGATTTCAACGTGCCGGGGACTTTGACGCTGTTGCCATTCACATCCTTCATCGTGCGGCCGCTTTCGCGGATGCGCAGAGCGATCTCGTGAGCGATATCCTTATTGTTCGTCGTGAGATTGACATTATACGCGATCAGGAACATGCGCGCTCCGGCAATCGTTGCTCCGGACTTCCGGTTGAATGAGGGCTTGCCGTAATCGGGAACCCAGGCGGGATCGATAATCTTTTTCTCAAGCCCTTCATATTCGCCTTTTCGTACGGAGGCCAGATTCTTCCTTTCAGGCACACGCGCAGCCTCTTCATAGAGATACACCGGGATGCTCAATTCCTCGGAAACGCGTTTCGCATACGTATGAGCGAGGCCGACGCACTCCTCCATCGAGACGTTTGACACAGGGACAAAGGGGACGACGTCCGTCGCGCCCATCCTTGGGTGTTCTCCTTTATGCCGGCTCATGTCGATGAACTTCGCCGCGGTCGCAGTCGACCGGAATGCCGCTTCAACGACAGCAGCCGGTTCTCCGACAAAGGTGACGACAGTACGGTTATAATCTTTGTCCGGCTCTACGCTTAATAGCTTGACGCCCGCAACGCCGCGAATGCTTTCGGCAATGGCGTCAATGGTGGCACTGTTCCGGCCTTCGCTAAAATTGGGTACACACTCTACAATATTCTTCATAGGGAACTGCTCTAAAACTCCAGGACGACGCCGCTTTTCACCACTTTCCAGACATGATTTTCGCCAAAGTGGTACGGGAGAAATTTGTAATTCGGAATATCCAGGACTATCATGTCCGCTTTCTTTCCGTTTTCGATGCTTCCAACCTCGCCGGAAAGATTCAATGCCGCTGCGGCGTTCAATGTTGACGCAGAAATCGCTTCCGCCGGGCTCATGTGCATTTGCGTACAGGCGATGGTCATCATCATCGGCATGCTGTATGACATGCACGATCCCGGGTTGAAATCGGACGCGAGCGCCACCGCGGCTCCGGCGTCGATCAGCGACCGCGCCGGCGCGTGAGGATGATCCAAAAAGAACGACACGCCGGGAAGAAGCGTCGCGACGACGTCGGATCCGGCCAGCGCTTCGATTCCGCGCGGAGAAATCTGTTCCAGATGATCGGCCGAAACGGCCCCCATCGACACGGCAAGTTCCGCGCTTCCCATGGAAGACAATTCCTCGGCATGGAGCTTCGGAAGCATGCCGAACTGCTTTGCCTGTGAGAGGATGGCGCGGCTCTGCTCGAGGTCAAAATAGTTTTCCTCACAGAAGACGTCGCAAAACGTGGCAAGTTTCTTCGCGCCGACATACGGGATCATGCGGTCGATGATTTCGGTGACATACTCCTGTCTCCGGTCGCGATACTCCGGCGGTACCGCGTGGGCTCCGAGAAATGTGGAAACGATCGTAATCATTTCTTCCGTGTTGAGCTCGTTGATCGCTTCGAGCATCTTGATTTCGTTCTCCATGTTCAGCCCGTAGCCGCTTTTGATTTCCACTGCGGTCGTTCCGTGCTGGAGCATGGCGTTGACCCACCGCCGGGCGGATTTCTTCAGCTCCTTTTTCGGGGCTTCACGGACCGCATTCATCGTGCTGAGGATCCCTCCTCCTTTCGATGCGATTTCCTGGTATGTCGCGCCCGTACTCCGCAGCGCGAATTCGTCCTCGCGGCTGCCGGCGAACACCAGGTGGGTGTGCGAGTCAACGAATCCGGGCATGACGACCTTGTCCATGCAGTCGAGGACGTCGGTCTCCTTCATGCTGCTCATCGATAATTCTTCCATCTTCCCCAGCCAGGTGATGTGTTCGTTCTCCACGAGCACCGCGGCGTTTTCGATGATGGAAAGGCTCGACATTTCGCTTCCTTTTTTCATCCGCTTGCCGTTTGCGGCGACAGTAACGAGTTGTTTGATATTTATGAGTGCGAGATGCAAGAGTAGATACGCTAAAGGCGAGAAAAGATACTGAAATTTTAGCGGTTAAACAAAGAAACGGATTACAACGCGAGCCTGTAGAAGAGCCAGTCCTTCATGTGTTTTGCGCCCGCTCTATCGTAGAAGCGGAGTGCGATCTTGTTCCAGTCGAGAACGCACCATTCCATTCTTCCGCACTTTCTGCGCTTCGCCTCGGCGACGCAGTGCCGGAAGAGTTTCAATCCGACACCCGATCCCCTGTATTCCGGGAGGACAAAAAGGTCTTCAAGGTAGAGGGTGGGTTTCGCGAGAAAAGAGGAGTACGTCTCGAAGACAATCGCGTAGCCGGCGGGAATGCCGCCGACAAACGCCAGGTAAGGATCGAACCGGCGGCGTCTTGAGAAACCGTCGCGGATCAGGCGTGCGCGGGCGCTCCGGCTTGGACGGCGGAGTTTTTCGTAATCAGCGAGCGCGTCGACGAGCGTGAGAAACGTTTTCGCTTCTCCGCGCCGCGGACGGCGGATGACTACGTTGTTTTCTTTTCCTGCGATGATTGAGATCCTTGAAAGCCCGGACACCGGAGGACCGGCATCGTGGGATATTTCGGAAATGATTTGTTGATTCGCGCAAGCCCGCACAGCACGAATGTGCTTCCCTTTGCGCTTTTTTTGTATTCAGCGAAGCCGCAGGAGGCGCAAAGCCCGCAGTGCGCGATGAACATTGCCCGCGACATATGTGAAGAACCCGGCTACTTCTGAGTTTCTTCCATTTCGTGCATCTGCTCGACGACCTTGCTCATTCCTTTGGAAACAAGGGTGTCAAGAAGTGTTCCGGTGAGCTTGATTGTAGGCTCGTTGAGATGCTTCATGGTCTCCTCGGATTTCTTTACCTCCGGAAGAACAGTTTCGGTCATCTTGATCATGGAGGGGTCGCTTGTGATATCGCCGGAGGTTGCGCTGTTCACGGCGCCGAGCGCGAACTTCACGCCGAGCTCCTTCACAGGCTGGAAGAATCCGTCGGGCACTTCGCGCGCTGTCGTCGAGATCAGCTGGCCGACATCCGACATGCGTTTATCAAGGGATCTTCCCCTGAACCGCGAGGATGCTGCAAGCGTGTACATGGCGTTGGTGATATTGGCGCTGAGCGATGCCGACGTTGCCTGAAGCGCCCGGCTGAGGCTGCCGCCGGTGTGCTCGATGTGCTCGCCGAGGGCCGCAAGGCCGTAATGCACGCCCTGGCCCAGCGACTCAAGTCCTTTTCTGACATCTTCCCCGTGTTGAATCGTCGACCTCGCCGTGATTCGCGCGGCTTCGATCTGAGACACTCCCTGCGTATAGGAGGTCAGCAGGTGAGTTGCGCGCTCGATATCGAACTGAATACGGTCGACCATCTTGCTCTGGCGCTGCTCAAAGTAATAATCGCGCGCTTTATAAAAATGCCACACCGAGACCTGCGCCATCGATTGAAGAGCGATGGGGTCTCCGTTCACCGCAGACATCGCTTTTTCTCCAATATGGAGGTTGACGGCCGCTTCCCATTCTTTCGCTCCCAACCTCATGAACCACTGGCGCGCGGCGACAAGATCATTGAGATCCTCGACGCCCCGGATTTCCTTCGCGATCCCGCGCTGTGCATAGGCAGTGGAGACCATGTACGCGATTGTACCCGCGGACTTATGGACGCCGAGATCGGAAAACAGGCGGAACGCGACGATGAGCTGATCGACCACTTTGTCCGAAAGATCCCCTTTGGTGTAGTGATCCTTCACCTTCTCATAAATTTCCTGAGCCCGTTTCAGGGAAAGCTCGGCGACCTCGCGGTAGAGTTGTTTGAGGATGACAGACCGTTTCGCGTGCTTGTCGAGATATTTCTTGTCTTCTTTGCGCAGAACGGCGATCGCGTCGCGGATTTCCCGGAGCGACACGCATTCCGAGATGTTTGAGGCGCCGCACATGTAGCAGGTTTCCCGCGCGCCCTCATAATCGATCCAGCGATGCTCGCACGCCTGGCACCGTTCCATTCCCAGCTTCTCAGAAAATTTCTCGCTCATTGCTTTCTCTCCGCAAGTTGTCGGATCAGCCTTGAATACTCGTCTTCTGTCAGTTCGCCGAATGCATATTTTGTTTCGATCGTTTCGCGGTCGAAGTGCTGCCGTGCCTTGACGGTAACCTGTTTGTACGATTCCGCAGCGCGGATGCGGGCAAAGCCGCGGAGCGTTTCCGCCTCTTCCTGGTAGAGGAGCCCGGTCCGGCCTGCGTCGGCGGCGATATCCAGCGGCTTCTCGCCGCGGGAGGCCCGGCGCATGTTCGTGAGCTCGGCAAATTCCTTCGCGCTGATATTTTGCAGAAGCTCGAGCGCCATCTCGAACTCCTTCGCTTTGTAGTAATAGTGATAGGCGGACTTGAATTCGTTTTCTTTAAAAAACCAGTCCGCGATTTCCTTGTATTCGCCCGGCGTGAGCGCGGCGCGGTCGTAGATGTAAAATACGGAGCCGCAGTCCCCCGAGGCGCGTTTGATCCCGCCGAGGCTCTTCATATTGCCTTCGACCCAATAGTACCATTCCTCAAGATCCTTGCGGGATTCCTGCTGTGCGATTTCGATGAAGTCGGTCGTGCGGTCCCATGCGCGGAAGAAGCAGTACGCGAGGAGCGCGACATCAAGGTTGTGCGGGTTGTTGTTGACGGCAACGCGAAGGATCTGAATGAGCTTTTCTTTCTCGTTCCCGGGAAGAGCGAAGAAAAGCTTGATCGGGATGCGGGGCACTTTTCGCAGCGTGCGGGTGTGATCGTAAAACTGAAAGATTCGTTGCGGGTTGGAGACCGGCATTTCCAGCTCGAGCTGCTCGATGGCTGCATAGAAGCGCTCCTGAATCAGGACCTTCCTGATCCCGGTATACCAGGGAGCATCGGCTTCCCGGAACGCGCTCTCGAGAAACATCCTCCACGAGCTCATCGTGCTTTCGATAAATGAATTCTCGGAAAGCGGGATCGTCGTGGCGAACACGTCGATGATATTCGTATCCCGGGCGATGATGTCTTCAGATGCGTTGTTGTCCCGGAGCAGTTGGCTGATAAAAAAGTGTTTAAGCCACGGGCGCGTGAGCGGCTCGTTTACTGCGTGGCGCACCTCATTCTTGTCTTTTGTCGGTTCCAAAAGCTGCCCAGGATATGCTCCCGCTACTCCCTGAGTAAGCCGCTCTTTGTGGGACTGAAATAGTTGTAGTTGAATCAACTTGCGTCTCCTGATGTTTTCGAGCTATTGTTTCACTTTAAGTTCTCGCCTAAACGCCATAGGCATAACGAACTTACAATGGATATGAATATACTAAAAAATATCAGGAAGTCCACTCTTTTAGAAAAACAAGCGATTTTCGACATATGGCAATGATCGGCCTGGAATGGGTAAACTATCCTATTCCGCCTTATTTAGAACGAAATCAGCGTTTTTTCAACGCCTGGAGGAGCTGATCGGAGGGTGCGGGGAGGTTTCCGTCCCGGACGGAAAGTGATGCATATTTATCAAAAAAGTCGTAGGGGCCAAGAGAGATGGTTTCGATGAGCGCGGCGCGCCCAAGGCGCAGATCGATTTCACGAGCGATGAACATTCCGGTCATCGCGCCGTAGCTCTCCCAGAAGCCGCTGAGGTTGGCGCCCCGGATAAGTTCTGCTGCCCGCCTGGGGCGCAGATCGGCCGACAACAGTTCTGCCGCATTCTTGTTGAACGTTGAAAAAACATCGTGCGCTCTCGCCTGCCAATCGGGAGGAATCCTCCCGTGGCCAAGCTGGTCAACAGAAAGATAATACGCTATGCCTTCGTTTTGTGTAAGATCGAGAAGCCTGTCGAACGGCTCCTGGTGGGCGGCGTAGTACTTCTTCCAGAGGGGAGAGCGGTCCTTGAATGCTCCGAACGCAGCATGAAAGACTTCATGAGCAACGACGCCGAGGAGATTGACGAACCGGTCTTCAAGCTCGTTTCCAAACCTCGCCGCGTGCGCGACATTGATGACGATGACAAGCTCTCCGCTTCCTTCATCGGCAAATTCGGGGACGTCGCCGTGCCAGATGACGCGGCGGACATACGCGTCGACATTGTCATGCCCGAGCGCGACGACATAGACCGGGATGATGACATCGATGTCCGCATCCTGTGGAAAGATCTGCTCGACCGTGGCGACGACTTTCCGGTTGAAGTTGCGGCGAATGATTTCGGTAAGAAGCTCTTTGATGGCGCCGAGATTCTGCCGCGCAGATTCCAGGCGATACGCGTCATCCCGGATGATCTGATGATACTTTAACGAATCAAGATAATTCTGGAGCCGCTCGGTGACCGTGGAACGGTCGCTGATGAGCCCGGTTGTCGAGGCCGCAATCCGGTTGCCGCGCAACCCCGCGAGCATCTGCGTGCTCATCGGCTCTCCCTCCATGAGCGCGACCGTCTGATCGGCCGCAGAATAGTCGACCTGGAGGCTGACATTGAAGCGGGGATTGGTTTGGGAATTACCGGTAAACGAAAGAATGAATACCGCCGCAGCAACAACAAAAATATGTCTGAAAATGTAATTCACTTCCTCAATAAGGGCTTCAATGCCGAACCGTCACTTTCGAAGCATCGGTACATGTACTCCTAATTTCTTCGCATTCTCAATCGCCTGCTCATACCCCGCATCCGCATGGCGTACGATTCCCATACCGGGATCGTACGTCAGCACTCTGAGGAGACGTTTCTCAGCCTCGTTCGTACCGTCCGCGACAATCACCATGCCGGCATGGATCGACATCCCGATGCCGACGCCTCCGCCGTGATGGACGCTCACCCAACTGGCGCCTCCGACGGCATTCAGCAGCGCGTTGAGGATCGGCCAGTCGGCAATCGCGTCGCTGCCGTCTTTCATTTTCTCGGTCTCGCGGTTCGGAGAAGCGACTGAACCGCAGTCGAGGTGGTCGCGTCCGATGACGATCGGCGCGGAGATCTCGCCCTGCGCGACCAGATCGTTAAATATCTTCCCCATCTTCGCGCGCTCGCCGTAGCCCAGCCAGCAAATCCGTGCAGGGAGTCCCTGGAATTGGACCTGCTTCTGTGCTTTCTCGATCCAGCGGCATAGAGGCTTGTTCTCGGGAAAGGTTTCCATGACCGCCCGGTCTGTCCGGTAAATGTCTTCGGGATTTCCGGAGAGCGCGGCCCACCGGAAGGGGCCCTTGCCGTCGCAGAACAACGGCCGGATATATTCCGGTACAAAGCCCGGAATATCAAACGCGTTCGTGAGACCCGCCGACAAGGCTTCGCCGCGGATGTTGTTTCCGTAGTCAAACGTGACAGCGCCGCGCTTCTTCAAGCCAAGCATCGCCTGCACGTGTTCGACGATCGATTCGCGCGACTGCTTCACGTACTTTTCCGGATTCTCTTTTCTCAATTGCAGCGCTGCTTCATATGACATGTGAGCCGGAACGTATCCGTTCAGAGTGTCGTGCGCGGAAGTTTGGTCGGTCAGGATGTCGACTTTTATATTGCGTGCAAGCAGCTCCGGCAGGACTTCGGCCGCATTTCCAAGGAGCGCGACAGATTTCGGCTCTTTGAGCTCTTTCGCTGTTTGAAGAATCAACAGGGCTTCATCGAGAGTCTCCGCCATTTCATCGACGTAACGGGTTTTGAGACGTTTTTCGATGCGGGATCGGTCAACTTCAATTGCGAGGCATGCTGCTCCGTTCATCGTTGCGGCGAGAGGCTGCGCGCCCCCCATTCCTCCGAGTCCCGATGTCACGAGCAGCCTTCCGGCAAGAGTGCCGCCGAAATATTTTTCCGCACACGCCGCAAAGGTCTCATACGTTCCTTGCAAAATTCCCTGCGATCCGATATAGATCCAGCTTCCCGCGGTCATCTGACCGTACATCGTGAGTCCCATTCCTTCAAGACGGCGGAATTCATCCCATGTCGCCCAATGCGGCACAACCATTGAGTTTGAAATAAGAACGCGGGGCGCATCCGGATAGGTTTTGAAAATGCCGACAGGCTTGCCGGACTGGACCAGGAGGGTCTCGTCATGTTCAAGATTCTTCAGGCTGCGGATGATCGCCTCGTAACATTCCCAGTTGCGGGCGGCCTTGCCGGTCCCGCCGTAGACGATCAACTCGTCCGGTTTCTCGGCGACATCGGGATCGAGGTTGTTCATCAGCATTCGCATTGCGGCTTCCTGCAGCCAGCCTTTGCAGCTCAGCGTTGTGCCGCGGGGAGCGGTGATGCTCTTATGTTCAGTGAAGGTGTCGTTGACGAGCATATGCGTTCTAATCACGCTCCATCTGGGAGGTCAAAAAAACGTTTCGGATACTTGGCATCATCAGTACGCTGTTGAGGAAGAGCCTGTTGAGGCCCGTCCAAAAGAGCCGGAAGTTGGGGTCGTCGGCGAACAAGATAATATTGCCGGCGCCGCGCTGTTCATGGACAAGAAACGGGGTTTCCGCGAGCAATTTTTCATTTTCTTTTGAAATGTATCCGCTCAGGCGTGGCGCAGAAGTGTACATGCCGACATTATAGCCCCCATCGCTGAGCTCAAACATTGTGCTCGATGTCTTCAGGACCGCGATGTCGCCGTCGTACCCGAATCCCAACGGATGGGAGTTGTCAATCTTTACCCGCATCATTGTACCCGGTATTCCATCGAGCCTCTCTTTTCGTTCTTTCTCTTCAACCGTCATGCGCTTTTCAAGCTCTTCTTCGGAAAGCTTCTTTTCTTCCTTGCTATCCTTCTTGTCATCAGCCTTCTTTTCATCCGGTTTCTTTTTCTCTTTGATCTTGATGCCCGAGATTTTGCCGACACCGGCGGAGGCAAAAGCCGCCCCCCCTTCTATGCCGATAAACGTGCCCCCTCCGGCGATCCAGGTCTTAATTTTTTGTACCGCGCCGGAATCAAGCTGGGTCCTATAGCCGCTGCCATCGCTGCCGTCGTCAGGAAAAATGATCGCCGTGTAATCATGAAGATCCGCGTTTCTCAATTGCGCAAGCTTCATCGGCGTAAAATCGATGCCGTAGTCCTGATCGAACATCGACCAGATGGCCCCGTAGGACGTCGAGCTGACGGGTGAGCTCGTAACGACAATGATCTTCGGCTTCCGTAGGCGTACGACACGATCCGATCCAAGATTGATTCCGCTCTCCGTAAAACCGCTGTTCACGGCAATCACATCGGTATGAAAGCGATGTGCCGTTTCTTCAATGATTGTATGGATGTCCGCCGAGTTAGTGAGAATCGGAATAATGAGCGTGCCGCGTGGAAATTTTCCCGCGTGCGTGCTGAACTCCTTCATCGCTACGCTCACCTTGCAATCATGCTGGAGGAGCCATGCGAGCGCCTTCATGGATTCGTTGGAATTGGATTTCATCACGTAGGCGTAGGTCGCCTTGCCCCCGGCGATCTCGCCCTCAGGATAGGGGACTTCGGAGACCTTTGCCTCCGTTGCAGGCACGGACTTGCCCGACCAATAGGTCTCGACGCCATACGCGACCGGAAGGCACCAGCTCGATATATCATAGAACGTTGTATCGCTCAAGACGGGCTCCTGCTCAAGAAGCGCTACGATGAGTCTCTTCGCCGGCTGATTCAGGGAAATGACATATGACCCTGCGGGAAATTTCTTGCTGACCGGCGCAGAATTAAAATACGTGTGCAAACCATCCATCGAAAGAGCTTGAGAAGTTTTCGCGACTTCGACGCCCTGAGCCTGCAGCAAGCGAACCATCTGAGCGGCCTTGGCCGGATCATGTTCGGGATTTATGATGAAGGCCTTTACCGGGCCCGAGTTGCCTTCGGCAATAGCCTCTTTGAAGAATTGATAAAAATCGCGGAGCTTCTCTTCTCTGTGATCCGCAGTTGATTTTAGCGTTGCGAGTGAAGCGAGGGCATGGTGTTCGAGACGGTCTTTCAACGTAAGGATTGTTTCGTCGTTGCGCTTCACCCTGACCCCCATTTGCCCGGCTTGCTCGTAGGTCATCCCGATCGCGCCGTTCAGCGAGGGCCATGAGTCCCCGTACCCGGGATAGTACAGATCGAACTCCTCATTGCTCCAATAGGACAATCCCTTGGCGTCGAACGCCGCGGCATTTGCCTTCCCGTAAATTTCTCCCCAGGCGACTGTGCTCTTGGGAAAGTTTTTATTGATCGGTTTCACCGCGGGGAAGAAAAAGTACGAGCTGTTGTATCCCATCTCATGAAAATCGACAACGACCTGCGGCTTCCATTCCTGGTATGCCTTGACGCGCGCCTGGCTTTCTTTCTGCGTCAGCCACGCCCAGTCGCGGTTGAGATCGAAGAAATAATGGTTCGTCCGTCCCGAAGGCCACTCTTCGTTATGTTCGATGGCATTTCTGTCGTCGACCGGTTTCGCCCCGGAGCGTGTCCATTCGAAGTTGACATACCTCTCATGGCCGTCGGGATTTAACAATGGGTCGATGACGACAACCACCTTTTCGAGGAGCGCAGCGGCTTCATCGTCGGTGCGGGCAGTGAGGTCGTAGAGAACGTTCATCGCCGCTTCGGTACTCGATGCTTCGTTGCCATGCACGCCGTAGTCCAGCCACGCGATCGCAGGCGAAGACGCGATGATCTTCTCCGCCTCTGCGTCGCTTACGTTGCGCGGGTCGGCCAGTTTTGCGATGTCGGCTTTGACGGCGTCGAGCCGCGCGAGATTTTTCGGTGAACTCACGACCACGAGGTACAACGTTCGCCCCTCGTAGGTTTCGCCATAAGGAATGAGCTTGACCCTGTCACTTGCCGCGTCGCGGAGAGCAAGAAGATATTTCTCGAGCCGGCTGTGAGAGGTGTATTTATCGCCGAGGTCGTAGCCAAGGATAGACTTCGGCGTCGGAACATCGGCCCTGTAATTCGGCAGCCCGTACATGATTGCCGATATAAAAAAGAGAAATGACGGGAGAATGATGCGAACGTGTTTCATAGGGATGTGTTTGGAAAGGTTGTTACAGTTTATAACCAAATTTTCTGAGTAATTCTTTTCGCGCCGTGATGTCGGCCGGAGTTTCGATCCCTTTTGACGACACCCCGTCAACGACACCCATGATTCCGCGCCCCTGGCCGGATTGCGCGACGATGACTTCCGTAGGATTTGCCGTAGCGCAATAGATGTTGCACACTTCGGGAACGTTCTTGATGGCGTTCAGGATGTTGACCGGGAACCCACCTTCGATAAACATGATGAAGCAATGGCCGCAGGAAAGCTTCAGTGCGTTTGATCTTGCAATTTCAAGGAGGCGCTCATCGTTGCCGGAGTAGCGAACCAGGGCGGGGCCGGAGGATTCGCAAAACGCAAGGCCGAATTTCATGGCGGGGGCCGTTGTGGCAATGGCTTCATGAAGATCTTCGACCGTCTTGATAAAATGCGACTGGCCAAGAATAAAGTTCATGTCGGCCGGTTTGTCTATTGCGATTGTCGTGAGTTCCATGGAAGCTTCAGATAGTAGAAAAAAGGATCTTGCTTGAGCCGGGACTAAAATAAAAAGTACGAATTTTTCGCTAAGAAAACTACGCTAACGGCGAAAAAGCCTCGAAAATTAAGTTTTTTTAGCGGAAAATCCCGCAGGCTATTGCCTCGCGGCTAGAAATTTAGTATCTTTGAAGTGCAAACAAACAGTACACCGTTTTTGCCCCAAAGGAACATGCAATAGTCCCCAAAGGGGTGGTAATTCCACGCTTTTACGTTTTTGCTGCAGATGTGATCTTCGTGCTGTTCAGTTCTCGCTATCGCGGGATTCTTTGTTGAACGCTCCATCGCACGTGAGGGCGCAGCCTCGGGTACATAGATATCAACAATTCTTACGAAAGGGCTTAACAATGGAGCAGGGTACCGTAAAGTGGTTCAATGGGGCCAAGGGGTACGGATTCATTGCGCGCGAGAACGGCGAGGACGTGTTCGTTCATTTCAAGGCTATTATCGGCGACGGTTACAAGAGCTTGAATCAGGGCGACAAGGTGCAGTTTGAGGTTGAGCAGGGGCCGAAAGGCTTGCAAGCGGCAAAGGTTCAAAAAATATAAAGTACTTCCAGTAACACCTCCCCCGGTCCGTCATGTTGACCGACCGGGGGATTTTTGTAGTATTCTTTTGAAAGGAGAAGCTAGCATATGACGCAGGGAACTGTGAAATTTTTTAATCCGGTAAAAGGTTTTGGATTTATTACGTCAGACAAAGGTGAGGATATATTTTTTCATAAGAGCAACGTGAAGAATACCGGATTCCGGGATACCCTCCTTCAGGGCGACAATGTTCAGTACGAAGAAAAGAACGAGCAAAAAGGAAAGCGCGCCTATAATATTGTACGAGTCTGATCTCCCAGTTTCACTATTACCACCGACGGCCCCTTCCTGGGGCCGTTGTTGTTTTAGGGCGCTGGTGCAGGTTTGTCCGCTACATCATCCCCACCGGGTCGACATCGACGATCCATCGGACCTCCTTCCGTTTTCCCAATGGCAGCGCGTGATAAGCTTCGATCGCTTTTCTGACAGTACGGTGAAGCAGTTCGCCCGACGGATCTTTGCTCTTGCTGTCCTTGAGGACGATATGCCACCGGAATTGACCGTTGATCCTCGGGATCGCCGCGGGCGAAGGCCCGAGAACCATCCCCGCGCCGTTCTTCGGAAGCAGTCCCGCGAGGGCGGCGATATGTTCCCGAACGGCATTCTCCCGCTCGCCTTTGCATTCGATGAGGACAAGCCGTGAAAAGGGGGGATACAGAAGTTCCCTGCGATGAGTTATTTCTTCATCATAAAATGATCTGAAATTGTGTCCGAGCACGTGCCGGAGCGTGTAATGATTGGGCTGAAATGTCTGTACGATGACCTCTCCCGCGAGGGCGCTCCGGCCGGCTCTCCCGGAAACCTGGGTGAGAAGCTGAAACGTGCGCTCGGAGGAGCGGAAATCGGGCAGGAGCATCTGGACATCCGCGGAGATCACCCCGACGAGCGTGACGCGCGGGAAGTCCAGCCCCTTTCCTACCATTTGGGTCCCCAGGAGAATATCCGCTTCGCCTTCGGAGAATGTTTTTAATATTCTGTCGTGCGAACCTTTTCGCGAAGTCGTGTCGAGATCCATTCGCAAGAGCCTGGCGGAAGGGAAGAGCTTACGGATCTCCTCTTCGACCCGCTCCGTCCCGAACCCGCGGAAATGCACATCGGGTCCCTTGCAGTTCGGGCATTGTTCCGGCGGCTGCTTCATGAATCCGCAGTAATGACAGCGGAGATGTTTCTGCGTCAGATGATAGGTGAGTGTGATGTTGCAGTTTCCGCACATCTCGACGTAGCCGCATTCGCCGCACTCGACGACCGGCGCGAATCCCCTGCGGTTTTGAAGGAGAATGATTCCTTCCTTCCGTTCCAGCCGCTGCGCAATATGGTCCTTGAGCTTTTCTGAAATCATGTCGAACGAAAACGTCGCCCCTGATGCCTTCGCAGCTTCCCGGTCTTTCTTGAATTCCTCCTTGCGCTGAGCCCGGTAGGCCGCAAACCGTGTCTGTCGTTCGCCAAGCATATCCACGATCTCGATCCGGGGAAGCTTCGCATCGTCGACACGCTCGGGAAGCTCGAGCAACGTATATTTTCCTGCTTGCGCGTTGGCATAGGATTCAAGCGAAGGCGTGGCACTGCCAAGGACGACGGCTGCGCCGGCATTCTTCGCGCGCACGATCGCCACATCGCGCGCGTGGTATCGCGGCGACTGATCGAACTGCTTGTACGAAGATTCCTGTTCTTCGTCGACGACGATCAGGCCGATGTTCTGGAGCGGCGCGAAGATCGCCGACCTCGGCCCGATGACAACCCTGCACTTCCCTCCCCGAATCAGCCTCCACGCATCGTAGCGTTCGCCTGTTGAAAGCCTGCTGTGGATCGCGACGATTTGGTCCCCGAAGTGATACTTGAACCTGCGGACGATCTGCGGCGTGAGAGAGATTTCGGGAATGAGCACGATTGCCGTTTTCCCGTCATCAAGCGCACGGCGGATGGCATCAATATAGACCTGGGTTTTGCCGCTGCCGGTAACACCATAGAGGAGGAACGCACGAAATGTACCGGCTTGCATGGCCTCGGTGATCTTTCCTAACGCGCTGTGCTGATATTCGTTCAGGATGATGTCCGTGGCGCCGAGAGCCGAAGGGTAGAGGTCGTACGTTTCCATTCTGATCTTTTCCCGCAGGACGGATTCGATGAGCTCTTTTCGTTCGAGCGTGCGCAGCGTCGAGGCGGAAACTCCGGACTCCTCTGCGATCCGGATTATCCGAAGCTCAGGTTCCGGCTGTGAAATCAGATACTCCAGGAGCTTCTTTTGCGGTTCATTTCTTCCGTTTGCCGCCAGCGGCGACTCCAGCCATGCTCGCCATC
Source organism: Bacteroidota bacterium (assembly GCA_035495255.1). Taxonomy (GTDB): domain Bacteria; phylum Bacteroidota; class Ignavibacteria; order UBA10030; family SZUA-254; genus DASYTP01. Next base: position 56,543 of record DATJGD010000003.1, read on the forward strand.
TGTACCGGTAGTGATCGGTTGCCACGATGAAGCGCTCATATTTTGGAGCCACGCCCGCCTGCGCCTCGTCCCGGATTTCAATGTATCCCCCATTTTCAAGAGTATGGAGGGTGGAGTACAGCTGCTTGCCGCCGAGCTTTTTTTGCAGTTGCGGCACCGATATTCGTTTTGAAGAGCGGAGTAATTCCAGAATTTTTCGCTGGTGTTTCGAAAGGTCCGCAAACGCGGGGTCGACATTTTGTTCGACAATCTTCACGATGCGTTTCGCGGGACGGAGAGCCTGCTGGGGGAGCACGGCTTTCAGGACGTCGCCCAACGGGGCAAAATAATATTCTGCGATCCACCTGGCCAGTGAAAGCATCCCGGGGGTGAGCAACGGACTGTTGTCCAGTATGTCCTCGATCGCCTTAATACGCGGATGACGAGGGGTGACGGTGTGCCGTGCGACGATCATGCCGACGACTTTTCGATTTCCAAAGGGTATGAGGGCGCGGACGCCCGGCTGTGCGGCGGGGGAAAGCTCTGCCGGAACACTATAGGTGAACAGCTTGTCGACGGAAGCGGGGATTGCGAGATCGGCAAACAATTGGTGCATCGGAATCCAACCTGGAAGAGAAAAAATGTACCCGAAGTTCGCTAAAAAAGTGCGCAGAAGCAAGTTTCTTTTGCTTATCTCGTTTCATTTTTGTATCCTACGCATGTTTTTGAGGCGCTAAAGATACCAAATGATGGAGAAAAGATAGCATGAAAAAAGTTTGGGGCGTGTGTAAAACAATATTTGATCGTTATCCCGTAGTAATTGCTGCGTTGGTTATTGGCGTCTATTATATCCTCGCCGAGTTCAACCTGTTCCAGCATAAAACGGAACAGAGGAACTTCCTCGACTACCTTATGCAGTTCGATTCGCTGATCTTCCTCTGGATCGCCGCCGCCGCGCTCTTGCAGATACAAAAACTGCGCAAGGCCCACAAGCGCGACGAAGAACAGAAGCGGACGATGGAGCGCGTTCTTGACCGCCAGCAGATCTACAACACGCTCGTGAACGACATCACCGCGCTGCTGCAGGATAACGTTAACAATCCGCTCGCTGTAATATCGGTGACAACGCAGGAGATGCGCAGAAAATTCGAGCGCGACAATGAAATCCTCCGCTGGCTTGACCGCATCGACGGCGCCATGCAGCGCATTCATCATACGATTCGCGATCTCCAGGCCTATGAATCGCAAAAGCTTATCGAGTCTTCGAACGAACTACTGAAGTCGCACCAAACAACCAAGTAATTTTATAATTCTTATGAAAAAGAAGCCATCCCAACGCGAAGATCTGAATCTTAATCACATTGTTTCAACCCAGTTCGACAAGGCAGCGAAGCTTCTCAATATCCCCGAAGGCCTTCTTCACCAGATCAAGGCCTGCAACGCCGTCTACCGGATAGAATTTCCGGTCCGGTTCGGCGAGAAATATGAAATCTTTCACGCCTGGCGCGCGGAGCATAGTCATCACAAAAAACCCGTAAAGGGCGGCATCCGCTACAGTGAATTCGTTACGCAGGATGAGGTCATGGCGCTTGCGGCGCTCATGACATACAAGTGTGCGATCGTCAACGTGCCGTTCGGCGGAGCGAAGGGGGGCGTGAAACTCAACCCGCGGGATTATACCACAGAGCAGCTGGAAAAAATAACGCGCCGATATACGGCGGAACTTATCAGCAAAGGCTTTATAGGTCCCGGCACCGACGTCCCGGCGCCGGACTACGGAACGGGCGAGCGTGAGATGGCATGGATGGCCGATACGTACGACGCGTTCCATCCCGGACAAATCGATAATCTTGCGTGCGTCACCGGCAAGCCGATCAGCCAGGGTGGTATTCGCGGACGCCGGGAAGCGACCGGCCGGGGCATCCAATTCGGGTTGCGCGAAGTCTTCCGGCACAAAGAAGACTTGAAAGCGTTGAAGCTGACTCCCGGGCTCGAAGGAAAAACGGTGATCGTCCAGGGTCTGGGCAACGTCGGTTACCATGCGGCGCTGTTCCTGGAGGAAGAAGAACACTGCAAGATCATCGGCATCGCCGAGTATGAAGGGGGAATCTACAATCCCAAAGGGCTCAGCGTGCGCGAGGTGTTTGAGCACAGAAAGAAGACGGGATCGATCCTTAATTTCCCGGGTGCAAAGAGCAAGCCCGATTCATCGGTTCTTCTGGAAATGCCATGCGATATTCTTCTGCCGGCCGCCCTGGAGAATCAGATCACGAAGGCGAACGCATCGAGAATAAAATGCAAAGTGCTTGCCGAAGGAGCGAACGGGCCCACGACGAGCGCGGCCGAAGAAATTCTCCTGAAAAAGAAGATCCTCATTGTCCCCGATATTTATCTGAACGCGGGGGGAGTTACCGTTTCGTATTTCGAATGGCTGAAGAATCTGTCGCACGTCCGGTTCGGGCGCATGGAGAAACGGAGGGAAGAAAAATCTGTCGACGAACTCCTCTCGGCAGTTGAGAACGCTCTCGGCAAGAAGATTCCGGCCGCAGTCCGGAAGAAGCTGACGTTCGGACCGAATGAAGTTGATATGGTGAACTCAGGCCTCGAGGAAACGATGGCCGAAGCCTATCAGGAAATCCGCAATGCGCGGATGACTGTCAAAGGATGCTCTGATCTGCGAACGGCTGCATATGCTGTCGCGATTAACAAGGTTGCAACCTCGTACCTTGAGTTGGGAGTATTTCCGTAAGCGAGCCGAATATCGTGTAAACAAAAAAGCCCATGAAGAACTTCATGGGCTTTTGCTCTTCTGAGGGGTGATTATTCGTACCACGCGAGAATTTTCACCTGGCTTCCGTTCTTTAAGGCGCCGACGGCATTCTTCATGGCCATGCGCGAGTAGTGGAGATATGCGTCTCCATTCCCGAGGACATTTCCCTGCGGATACGGCGAGAGCAGCAATATCGCTCCCCAAAAATCAAGGTGAAGATGGACAATATCGTCCGCAAGAAGAATTCCACTGAAGCCGGTCATTCCATTTGCGGATCCGGAATTCGGATTTTTAAGGACCGCGTCGTGCGCGCTGTTATGAATAATGAGAATGCCTGTCCCCACGATCCCGCCGGCGTTCCATATGCCTCCCGCAGGTAATTCGACATATGTTACTCCGCTAAACGGGGAGGACAATTTCGCCGGATCGACGACGTACTGGCTCCCCGCAAAGCCCGATCGGGCAAGCGCTTTGAGCGTACCTTCAGTGTATCCGAACGCGCTGTCAGGCGATGTCGGAAATCCCCCCGGATATGGTTGGTTCAATCGAATGACAATAGTGTCCTGTGGATTTCCTGTGGGGGCTACGTCAACGCCCTCCTCCGTCGTTCCGCCGACCGAGGGGCTGCCCTGTTGAATGAACGTAGATGCCGTCGACCAGATGCCCCAGCTTCCATTGCCGGGGTTGACGATATCTGAAAAGGAATCGAAGTCTCTTCCGTCGATGGTGATATTGCCGTTGACATGATTTACGCCGCTGAGTGTGAGCAATGCTTTCGACCAGGTCGGCACGACAACAGGAGGAACCCATGCCCACGCGGTAGAGGTGTCGCGCCGCTCGAGGGACGTATGATAATCCTCTATGCCGATCGACTGAATGCAAACGGCAGAGACACCGTCAAAGCTGCCGTCGAACGCCCGTATCGATGCCTTCCCGCCCAGCATATTCAGCTCCCACGGGGCGCCGTTCGCGCGCCAGGTCTGATCATTGACGAGCCTCCGTATGGCGAGGTTAACCCCGCTCTGCGCGATGTTCTGCGCGCTCTGCCTGCTATAATACTGACCGACGTTTTCTACGATTCTCATGCTCGTAGCGCCGATCGTTGTGAGTATCACGGAAGTAACGATAATAATGCCCGTGACGACGATAATGAGAGCTTTTCCGCTCATGACATTTTCCTGCGTTTGTGGAGTGTGAACTGGGCCAACGAAGATGAGTTCAATGTAGCGGGATCGAGGCTATCAGGAACGTAATGTGGGTCACAATTACGCACTTCAAGGAGGGGGCCGCAGGCGAAAGAAGAAAAGACGATTCTTATGCCATGGTTAAGTCTTTGAAAAACAAAGCTTAAAACCCATATTCGCAAAAATTTTTAAACAGACGATGGGAAAATACGAAATGAAAACCCCCCCATTTTAATAAGGGGTTTTTGTACCTCGATGCAGAGAAGGCTGACCGCACCGTTGAGGAAGAAAACCCCGGAGGTCGAAGAATGCTTCGGCGAGCAGAGAATAATCTGCCGGGCGGGGAGGGATGAAACAAGAAACCCCTGGCGTATCGGGCCAGGGGCTTTCGTTGTCGAGTTACAATATCATCATGGTTCGTACCAGGCAATAATTTTTGTCTGGCTTCCGTTCTGGACGACTCCGATGGCATTTTGCATAGCCCGCCGCGAATATCGAAGATGCGCTTGACCGGTTCCGAAGGCATTACCCTGAGGGTTCGGAGTCAGAATTACAAGTGCTCCCCAAAAATCAATGTTAATGTGTGTCGCATCGTCGGTAACCATGATGCCGGAAAATCCATACGTTGGAGCATCTCCGTTGAGATTATTTATCGTTGCGTTGTGTGCGCTGTTGTGGACGATCAGGATTCCGCTTCCTTTAACACTGCCCGAAGGGCTCCATGTGCTGGCGGGCCCGCTCGTCGGGAGCTCTACATAGGTTATGCCTTTGAACGGCTGAGTGAGCCTGCTCGGGTCGGTGACATACTGGCTGCCGCCAAAACCTGTTTTCGCAAGTGCCTTCAGCGTGCCTTCGCCGTAACCGAACACACTATCGGGTGTTGCAGGGGCAGCGCCCCCGGGGTACGTCTGGTTCAGAGCGATGATTGATGGGTCGGCCGGGTGTGCCGGAGCAAAATCGGTGCCGGGAGTTCCGGGGACCGTCCCGCCGACCGTTGAGCTTCCTGCCTGATAGAATGTGTCCGCGGTTGTCCAGATCCCATAGTTTCCCTGACCGGCGTTGACTGCTGTATTCCATGGGTCGTGGTCACGCCCGTCGATCTCGATATTTCCCGTTGCCGTATTTCTTCCGTTGAGATTCACGAGAGCTTTCGTCCATGTGGGAACAACAATGGGCGGAACCCAGGCATACGCAATTGATGTATCGCTGCGTTGCAGAGTTGTACCAGGGTCTTCAATGCCGATAGAATAGATCCGCACAGTATTTACTTTAAATGTATCGAAGGTGGCATTGGTGACCAGGATCGAGGCTCTGCCCCCGAGCATGTCAACGGTCCACGGTGTTGTAGCCCTGTAGGTATAATCATTTACAAGGCGGCGGATGGCGAGATTGACGCCACTTTGTGCAATATTCCTTGCGCTTTGATGGCTGTAGTAATCGTTGAGATTCTGTACGATCTTCGTGCTTGACGTACCGATATTATACAGTATGATAGAGGTCGTAATGATAATGCCGGTGACGACGATAATTAATGCTCTTCCGCTCATTGCCTACCTCGTGTTTTGTGGTTTAAACGTTCGCTCCCAGTATGCCCCGGCGTACGTTGTGTCGTTAAAGGGATTTCCTATGCGCTGTCCCCGGCGATTGTCGAAAATGCGATCTTTGCTTTCGATGCCAACGACAAGCTTGACAGACTTGATCGTTGAAAGTGTTGCGGCCGTGACAGGAGTCGCAGTGATAGGAGCGCCGTTCGCGCCATAATAATATATCTTAAAATTGATCAAGCCGAGATACATATTCACCGGCGCAGCGTTATTAAATTTGCGGTGCAAAACTTTGTCATTCGGATTACTCGTCGCCCCGGCTCCTGCATTATCGACGTAATACTCGACCATGTCCACAGTGCCGGCTCCGTTGGTCGTGTCAAGATCGCCCCGGAATCGTATCCGGTTCGAATCGGCGTAGCAAATGGTGGTGTCTGACCCGCCAGCCTGCACTCTGAACCCCATTTTGCGCATATCGAATTCGAGAATTTCAGTAACGGAGGTAAGATTTTTCTGTACGATCGCCCTGAACGTCTGGGTACCCGCGCTTTCCATGATGTTGCCGTTAAACGCCACGAGCATGAGGAGGACAATGCCGCCAATGATGATCGATCCCAACAGGTCATGTATCTGATTCATAGTCGCTCTCTCTTAATACGTAAATGCATACTGAAGCGTCAGGGTATCGGGGCCACCGTTTTCCCGGTTCTTTCGGAAATACGGACTCGTTACCTTGACTGTCATAACTTTGCAATATGAGCGGGCTGCGGAGACAGAGTTTGGGTTAAGGGGATCTCCATATCGCACAGTTGCGGAGAGCCGATAACCTTCCGCGATGGTGAGATTCCGCGCGGAACGGTTTGAGGTTACCACCCTGACGTAGTTATTGTAATCGTCGACATCATTGTAAAGGGCTGCCGAGTAATACCCCTTATATGCCGGGGTGAAGGGAGCAAAAGAATTAAGCGTGTCAGGATACGAAAACGTCCCTTCGCCGGCGTCTCTTCCCAGTGATCCGGGTGCGGTCAAATTGGCCACGGCAACCATCGTATCCTGTCCAGCAGTATTCTTGTCGAATGCCTTCGATTTCGCCTCATCGATGACCGACTGCGCCATCGAGATTCCTGCGATATAATATTCGTTCTGCGATGCAATCTGGTTATTCCCGATCATCAGCTTGTTTGTCGTTGAAAGGAAAATTCCGAACAACAAAATCGCACCGATCGTCAACATCATATTTGCGCCCATACAACTCCTTCGTTCGAATCAATAAAGTTACGGTACATTCCAGGCCGGAGCCCGCGGCTCCTCATACAATCGTACAAAGATACATAGGAGGGAAGAGAAGGAAAGTTACCACAATCACACAAATAAAACAAAATCAGATAAAACGGGCAATAAAAAACCCCTGGAATTGACTTCCAGGGGCTCTTTTGAGGAAATCTTTGTTAATTTATTCCCACCAGCCTATCACATTCAGATCGGCACTGGTCGTTATGAAACCTGTTGCATTGCTGATTGCCTCCCGGGAAAAATACATCGCGGCACTGCCGTTGCCCAGGACATTGCCTGTCGGTGACGGCGTTAAGGCGACAATTCCGCCCCAAAATTGTGCATGGAAATTCGTCATGTCATCGGCAAGCACAATGCCGGCAAAGCTCCCTGAGGCGGTCTTCATGACAGCATCCTTGCTGTTATTATGGACGACAAGGATTCCTGTCCCTGCCACCCCGCTGCTGCTGCTTAAGGAGCCTCCGGTCCATGATCCTCCGGCTGGTAACTCGACGTATGTTATTCCCCTCAAGGGATAAACAAGTTTAAGAGGATCAGTCACGTACTGGCTGCCTGCCAGGCCGGTCTTCGCAATCGCCTTCAGCGTTCCTTCAGGAAATCCTGAAGTAGGTCCTCCGAGGGCACTGTCAGGCGTTTGTGGGAAGCCGCCGGGATAAACCTGGTTCAGAGCCACGGTGCCAAGCGGGGGCGGGTTGCCAGGAGCCAGGTCGATGCCGAGGACGGTGCCTCCGACAGACCCCGCAGAGCTCCCCAGGGAGAACGAGGATCCGCTTGTCCATACTCCATACGTACCTGTGGTCGGGCTTATGCCCGATGAAAAGCTGGGATGATCTCTTCCATCGATCGTAATGCTGCCGTTGATCTGATTTGATCCGTTCAATGTCAGAAGCCCCTTGGATACTGTTGGAACCCGGGGCTGCGGGAAATAGCAATACGCCGTTGAAACTGCGGCCGTATCCACGATCGTTCCGGTGGATTGCACGCAGATGACGTTTGGTATCCCCGCGAACGTAATGTCAGTAAGCCTCACAGATACCTTGCCGGCCATTGTCGCGAGCGACGTGTAGCCGGTTCTCCATGTCCGGTCGGTTTCAAGCTGGCGCAACGCCATATTCACGCCGCTCTGAGCTATGTTCCGGGCGCTTTGCCGAAGCAAGTAGTTGTTGAAATTCCCCGCAATCCTGTTGCTCGAGATGGTAATATTATGAAAAATAATCGACGTGGTGATAATAATTCCGGCAACAACAATGATAAGAGCTCTGCCGCTCATAGTTTACCTCACATTTTTCGGTTTAATGGTGCGCTCCCAATACGCAGCGGCATACGTCGTATCCTGAAACACATTGCTCATCCGCTGTCCCTTGCGTTTGTCGAGGAGGTGCTCTTTATTTTCAATTGCGATCGTGATTTTTATCGATCGTATTTTGGACGGCAGCAACACCGGCGATTCCTTGATAAGTGAATCAAGCGCGTCATAGTATTGCAATTTAAATTTCGTAATGCCGAGAACCATTCTCGCGTCTTGCGGAGTAGCGGGGCCCGTTACTTTTCTCCGAACGGCAATATCCCGCGGGTTAGGAGTCTTGATGACGCCGACGGTATCGGTAGTATATTGAAAGAGATCCACAGACCCGTTATTATCGATATCCCCTTGGAAAACGATCTTCGTAGACTCCGCCGTGACGATCGCGCTGTCTTGCGGGAACGCGACACGGTATCCCATTTTTCTGAAATCGTTCTCAACAATGTCGGTAACCGCGGTAAGGTTTCCCTGAACCGTGGTCTTGAACGTTTGAATGCCGGCGCTTTCCATGATATTGCCGTTGAACACCAGCAACATCAGGAGGATAACCCCGCCAATGATGATTGAACCGATGAGATCCTGTAATTGAGCCAAGGTTAGATTTCCTCAATATGTGAATGCATAAAACACAGTTATCGTGTCCTGCTGGTTGTTCTGAGTTTCGTACTTACTCCGAAAATACGGGCTTGTCACTTTAACGGTCATCTTCTTACAATATGTGCGCACGCCGGAAGAGAGATCGGGAGAACTTGCGTTGGCATAGTTGACGTTGACGATAATCCGGTATCCCTCGGCCCGCGGAGTATTCACCAGTCTTCGGTAATCCTTATAATCGTCGACATCGTTAAATCGAAGCGCAGACCAGTAGCCCTTGTAATTCGCGTTATACGGCCCCCCCGAGCTCAGGGTATCCCAGGTCGGCATTGTTTCTCCCGCTTCCTTTCCCAGAGAAGAGGCCGCCGTCATAGAAGTGAGCGGCACCTGGCCGGTTGCGTTGAATGTGTTTTGGTCGAACGTCTTTGTCTTTGCCTCGTCAATGACGGACTGCGCAATCGAGAGCCCTGCGATATAATACTCGTTCTGGGCCGCTATCTGGTTGTTGCCGATCATTAACTTGTTCGTCGACGAAAGGAACGTTCCGAATAAAAGAATGGCCCCGATCGTTAACATCATATTAGCGCCCATCGCAATTCTCCGTCATTGAGTTATTCCTTTTCAAATTCCGACACAATGAAATTTTCATCGATTCTATATTGATCTACTCCCACCAACCGATGACATTTGCAGCGCTTCCATTTCCTCCGGACGATCCGCTCAGGCTTCTCGTAGCGTTGAGGACTGCCTGGCGCGAAAAATAGGTCTGCGCATTACTGTTTCCAATGCAGACACCCTCGGAAGGGTTCGAAGTCAATTCGAACACAGCGCCGACAATGTTTCCCTGGAGGTGGACGATATCGTCTGCAATGATGACACCGGTAAACGTATCATTCCCTTTGTTGTCTCCGGAAAGATTCTTGATTGCAGCCGTCGTCGTATTATTATGGACAATGAGGATTCCCGATCCGTACACAAGCGCCGGAGACCATTGTACTCCGCTGGGAAGTTCAACGTAGGTAACGCCGCTCAGAGGATATTTCAGCGTCAACGGATCCGTAACGTACTGGCTGCCGTTGATGCCGCTTTTGGCGAGATTTTTTAATGTTCCTTCGGGATACCCGTTCGACGCGCCTCCGGCCACACTATCCGGAGTAGTCGGGTAGCCTGCAGACGGTTGTCCTGTCTGTAGTATTGCGGCTCTTTTCTTTTGGGAGGTGCTGGGAATGTAATCCACTCCGCCTGCGGTTCCCGCGACGGCGTTGCTTCCACCCATCGTGAAGGTATTTGTAGTCCAGACGGCATATACGCCCTGCGTGTCGATCAATGTCGGCGGCATCGGCGGAGGGGCGGTATGATCCCGTCCGTCCATGAGAATGCCGCCACTGGTGGACGTAGGCCCATTTGTCTGAAAGAGAGCTTTCACCGGAATAGGATTAAGCGAGTCTTTCGCGACCCAGACGGTTGATGTATCGCGCCGTTCGTCCTTCGTATTATAGTTCGTTATCCCTACCGAGCGGATCATGACGACCGGCTTTCCTATATACGTCGTATCTGTGGCGGTAACGGTAACTTTACCTCCGCTCATCGATATCAGTGAAAATCCGGTTCTCCAGGAGGGGTTATTCGCCCACTGGCGCAATCCTAAGTTTACTCCGCTCTGTGCAATGTCCTGACCGAGCTGACGGGAATAATAGCTGTTAAGATTGGAAGTAATCCTCGTGCTCGATACACTGATGTTGTGCAGGATAACCGAAGTTGTGATGATAATTCCGACCACAACTATTATTAAGGCTCGTCCGCTCATAGGTTACCGAAGATTCTTTGGCTTTATGGTTCGTTCCCAGTACGCTCCGACGTAACTTGTATCGTTCATTGGATTTCCAAGCTGTCCGCCTCTCCTGTTGTCGAGTATCCGGTCTGTGCTTTCCATATTGATCGACAACTTTATGGATTTGATCCTTCCGGTGGCGGTGACAGGGTTTGATGTGAGAAGGCTATCTGACGCATCAAAGTACTGCAGTTTGAAGCGGGTAATTCCAATCATCATCGACTGGCCCTGATTGTTTTGGATCCGATGAAGGACAAAATCGCGGGGATTCGGAGTAAGGGATGCCTTGATCGTATCAATATAGTATTGAACAGTATCGACGGTCCCATTGTTATCGATATCCGTCTTGAACTTGATCCTGTTAGAGTCGGCATAGACAATGGCACTGTCGAGCGATGAAGGAAGCCGGTACCCCATTTTCCGAAAATCCGTTTCGATGACATTCGTGACCGTCGTGAGATTTCCCTGCACGGTCGTCTTGAATGTCTGCATGCCCGCGCTTTCCATGACGTTGCCATTGAAAATTACAAGCATGAGAAGAACCATGCCCCCGACAGCAATGGATCCAACGATGTCTTGTAAATCATTCATTCAGAATCTGCCTTCCTAGTAGGTATACACATATGAGAGCGTCAGCGTGTCCCCGCCTCCGCTTGAGCTCGATTTCGGAAAGTAAGGGCTTGTCACCTTGACAATCATTTTCTTAGCGTACGTCCTCGTGCCCGACGTGGAATCCGGACTTGTCTCGCTGGTGTACCCCACGGTAACTTTCAGTTTATAGCCCTCGGCCCGCTGCGTGTTGACAACGCGGGAATAAAGATTGTAATCATCGATGTCGTTAAACTTTATCGAGGACAAAAACCCCTTGTTCGCAGAGGAATAGGGCGAAGCCGCGGTCAGCGTATCTATAGTGGGAACTGCCTGTTCGCTTATGCCATCCCTTCCCATCGAATCCGGGGAGGTCAGGCTGGACCGGCTGCTAATGCTGGCGGAAACTGTTTTTTGATCAAAAGCCTTGGTTTTACCCTCATCTATAATAGATTGGGCAAGGGAAATACCCGCTATATAGTACTCGTTTTGGGATGCGATCTGGTTATTGCCTATCATCAGGCGGTTTGAAAGGGACAAAAATGCCCCAAACAGGAGTACGGCCCCTATTGTCAAAATCATGTTACCGCCCATGATTTACCCGTATTCTCCGTATTTGCTTTAAATATTTTTTTTCCATAGCTTTATAGCCCTACACCGATTCTGATATGAAAACGGCAAAAATTGATGTAAATACATTAATTTTGTTTAAGTATACAGAATTTTGGGATTCGCAAAACCATGCTCTTGACCATTGTCACCTTTAGTGGTCTCCATCACAACTCACTTCTTAGCCAGAGCCTATTATATGGATATTGTGTAACGATTATTTGATAACGTCTACGATATAAAAACTGATAGAGGGGTCAAGATGTCTACAAACATGCCAAACGAGAGCAAGAAGAAGAATGTTCTTCTTACTTTCATGAACTCATCCGAAAAGCCGCCTTCCGAGCGAACGAAGGACCAGGCTTCTAACTTACTATTTGATAGCGATGTCCCGGAAGGTGCGGGAAAATCCAGCAATCTTTATCCGCAGGGGCTTGTGCCTCAGGGCGGCAATGCGCCTGTCGGAAAACAAGGGAAAGGCGAAGAACCCCAGAGACCGGCAGCCGCGCAGGGTGTTTCAGCGCAGACGCCAAGGCTGATGAGAGTTCTCATTGAGAACGGCATCGTCACCCATGACCAGGTAAAGAAGGCCCTTGATATTCAGCAGACGTCAAGCGATAAGCGCCGTCTCCTCGACATCCTTGTCGATGATCTCAAAGTCGACCGGGAAACGATCTTCGCGAATGTGGCCCGTTTTTATTCCTTTGAAAGCGTCGATCCATCATCCGCCTTCGGGGACAAGGATAAACTGTCATTTATCAAGCAGGTACTGCAGGCTCTCCCGCAGTACTATTACGAGATCGCGGTCAAAAGAAAAATTCTCCCCTTTGAACTGTATACCAACGGATTTGACAAGCTTATCGTCATCACTCCTGATACGACGCACCCGGAGGTTACGAATGTTGCCAAAGCGTTTGGCTTTCAGAAGTACGAAATAAAGTACGTCTCGCTCGTAGACTGGACGGAGTTATGGCGTCAGATAGCGTTTGACCAGGGCGCGAAGCAGCTCGGTCTCGACGAAGACGACGAGCTCATCAAAGCCGGGAAAGACGAGTACGAGAAAGAGCTTGAGAAATCGATCGAGGAAGAAGCGGGTAAAGGAAAACTTTCCGAGCTTGTCGAGAACATCATGATCGACGGCGTCCGGACGGGCGCATCCGATATCCACGTCATCCCGAGGTCTGCCTACAGAACAGAGTTTCACTTCCGAATCGACGGCCGGTTGTCGCTCTGGAGCGCCGTCACCGACGTGCGCGCAGAGGCGATCCTTTCGGTGACGAAGGACCGCGGAAAGAACCTCGACCGGTTTGAGAAGTTCCTTTCTCAGGACGGATTTGGTCAGCGGACAATCGACAACAAGGTCGTGCGCTTCCGTTTCTCAACGATGCCGATCTACGGGACGGATATCAAGAGCAAACTTGAATCGATTGTTATCAGAATTTTGCGCGGCGCTGAGTCGACGCAGAATATTCAGGACCTCGGGATGCCCGAGGAATCGCTTGGTGCATTCCTCAAGGCCATCCGCAAGCCGCAGGGTATGGTGATCTTCACCGGCCCGACGGGAAGCGGAAAGACCACGTCGCAGCTCGCCGCGATCAAGACGATTATGGATCCGAGCCTGAACATTATCACGATCGAAGATCCGGTGGAATACCTCATCGAAGGCTGCCGCCAGGTGAAATTGAACCACAAGCTTGATTTCGAGGGGGCTCTGCGTGGACTTCTTCGCCATGACCCCGACGTGGTGATGGTGGGTGAAATGCGCGACAAGATCACTGCCGATATCGGCGTGAAGCTTGCGAACACAGGTCACCTTATTTTCTCAACGCTCCACACGAACGATTCGATCGGCGCGATTACCCGTCTCTATAATATGGGTATCGAGCCCTTCCTTCTTGCCTATACGATCAACATCATCATCGCCCAGCGCCTTGTGCGGAAACTCTGCGACCGGTGCAAGACGCCGGATACCGAACTCGATATGGACTTGCTCATGGATTGCAAGCTGACCGAGAAGGAGATCTCCGAGGCCACATTCTTTAAGCCGGTGGGCTGCGTGCATTGTATCAAAGGGTACCGCGGCAGAACGGGCATCTACGAAACGCTTGTGATGAACAAGGCACTGCGCCAGATCATCCTTAAATCGAAAGACTTCATCGATGAGGAAGGATTGCGTTCCGCGGCCGAACAGAACGGCATGAAGACGCTGGCGAAGTCGGCGATGCAGCTGGCCCGCGAGGGAAGGACGTCGCTTGAGTGCATCGTAGGTATGGCAGTCGAAGAATAATAGAAAACCATATGGCTAACTGGACGCTCCGTAGACAGCGACCCTCCCAGTTGCCTGAACAGAAGGCCCCCCGATGCAGAAAATCGGGGGGCTTTTGGTTTTACTGGGCGCTTGACATTCTCTCCTTCAATCTCTATCTTTTTCTACCGTTGTTTCATTTCCGTGTAATCGTATGCGCCTGCGTATCTCTTTTGCCCTCCTTCTCATCCCAGGCATGCTCTTTGCGCAGTGGGCGGATATTGCGTTTGTCAACGGGAACATTCACACCATCGACAAGAACCAGCCTCGCGCGGAGGCCGTAGCGGTATCGCACGGACGAATTCTCGGCGCCGGTTCACGGAAATCGATTGAGCCATTTCTCTCTTCGACCACCAGGATCATCGATCTGAAAGGGAAGCTTATGCTTCCGGGCTTTATCGACGACCATACGCATTTCATGAGCGGCGGCTTTCAGCTGCAGAGCGTCAACCTTCGGTACGCTGACAACGAGAATGATTTTGCGGGAATTATTCGCGAGAGGGCAACGAAGTATCCGAAGAGATGGATTACCGGCGGCGACTGGGACCACGATCGATGGAGCGGCGGCCGCCTTCCCACGAAGGAACTTATCGATACGTTTACCCCGGAGACGCCGGTCTTCGTCAACCGCTACGACGGCCATATGGCGCTTGCGAACAGTTACGTGCTCAAGCTTGCCGGTATCACCAGGGACACTCCCGACCCGCCCGGCGGGTCTATTGTGAAAGATCCAGGAACCGGCGAGCCCACCGGAGTTCTCAAAGACGAGGCAATGACGCGGGTCTACAATATGATACCCGATGCCACGGATGAAGAGATGCTATCCGCTGCGCAGCTCGGCCTTGCGGAGGCGCGGAAATTCGGCCTCACCGGCATCCAGGACATCTCATCCGCAGCCGATGTACGAATTTACCAGAAGCTGAGAGACAATGGCGAGCTTACCGCACGGTTCTATTCGCGCCTGCCGATCTCTCAGTACGAGCATGTCATCGGATCAGGAATTCGCGTACCATTTGGAGACGAGTGGATTCATCTGGGATCCCTGAAAGCGTTCGCCGACGGCTCGCTGGGATCTTCAACGGCATTATTTTCGGAACCGTTCACCTCGGATACGACAACGCACGGACTCGCATCAGACATCATACTTAATGGAAGCCTCGAGAGGTGGGCTTTCGCCGCTGACAGCGCCGGCCTGCAGCTTTCCATTCATTCAATCGGCGACAGCGCGAACGGGCTCATGCTTGATCTGTTTGAGCGCATCGTGAAAAAGAACCCGAAATGGGACCGCCGGTTCAGGCTTGAGCATGCGCAGCATATTCATCCGGCAGATTTCCAACGCTTCCCGCGGCTTGGCGTCATCGCGTCGACACAGCCCTATCACGCAATCGATGATGGAAGATGGGCGGAGAAACGAATCGGGCACGAGCGGTGCAAGACCACCTATGCCTTCCGAACGTTTCTGGACAACGGAGTGAAGCTCTGCTTCGGAAGCGACTGGACTGTCGCACCGCTGAACCCGCTCCTCGGAATCTACGCTGCCGTTACCCGCAGGACGATCGACGGCGCGAATCCCGGAGGCTGGTTCCCGGAACAAAAAATAACCGTGCAGGAGGCTGTAGAAGCATATACGATCAACAATGCCTATGCGGCGTTCGGGGAACATGAACAGGGATCGATTGTTCCCGGCAAGTTTGCAGATTTTGTTGTGCTGGGAGAAGATATTTTCTCGATCGATCCTGTGAACATTGAAAAAGTGAAAGTTGCGATGACAGTTGTCGGAGGAAAGATTGTGTATCAGGAAAATGAGACCAGATAAGCCCTGGCGCTTAACTTCCTGAGAGCTTTCCCGTACGCCATAGTAGGGCTTCCGGGGAATTTTCGTCGCGGTTTCTTGTGGCCCGATCGTCATGGTCATCCGAAAAGGCATAGCGTATATCGCCTCCGCTCTTGTTATTCTCACACTGTTGGGGTGGGCTGCGATCTCCTATGCCGTCCATAATATCCTGCCGTACTCTCCTATCCGCCCGCACCGAATCACCCGCACAGAACTGACGCAGCATTTTCCGGCGCAATTGGATCCGGGCGCGGCAGGACTGCGATACTCACAATTAAATGTCACCGTCGAGGATTCGATTTTGCTCAAGGGGTGGTTTGTCTTTTCCGGTACCGGCAACGCAAAAGGGACGGTCATCCTCCTGCATGGAATAGCCAGCTGCAAGGAGTCCATGATCAATGTCGCAGCAAAGCTTTCACGGCTCGGCTACAACTGCATCCTGTATGATTCGCGGGCGCACGGGGAGAGCGGCGGGTTGAACTGCACGTTTGGTTATTACGAAAAGCATGATGTTTCAGTGTTCATAGATTCTGCCCGCACGCGTTTTCCTTCGATGGGGCCGGTGGGAATCTATGGCGCCTCGCTCGGCGCAGCGGTGGCAATCCAGGCGATGGCGATTGACCATAGGATTGCATGTGGAATAGCTGTCAGCCCGTTTGCGACGATGCGCGAGGTAGTGTATGACTATTGGAAGCACCTTTCGAGGCTGCCACTCCCTTCGATTACTAATGCGTCGCTAAAACGCTCCGAAGAGATTGCACACTTCTCCGTCGACAGTGTACGGCCGGAACAGGCTGCTTTGGAAATCGATAATCCTGTTCTCGTCATTCATGGAGATCAGGACTCAAAGATTTCGATTCGCTACGGCAGGAGAGTGTATCAAAATCTACGATCGCCGGGGAAACAATGGTTCGAAGTTGGCGGAGCAGGACATAATGACATTGAAAGCGTTGCAGGAGAGACGTATCTTGGAACTCTTGCAGCCTTTTTGCAGACCAATCTAATAACAGAGTAATTACATCTCGCGGAGTTTTCCCGTTCCTTGCAAACATTCCGCAACCTTCCTATCTTAGAGTACCTGAATTTAATTTTTTACGATGCAGCTGCAAAAAACAGCAGAAATTTCCGAAGAGGAGATCTTTAACAGGTTCCGCCGGTGGGGGTATCTCCAGGCCCGCATCGATCCGTTCACTATGTTCGAACCGAGGGAGGTTCCGGAGCTTGCCATCCAGGGTGAGTCCGCAGATCTTGCGCGCAAATATTACTGCGAAAGCATCGGAGCGGAGTTTATGCACATTCCCGATGACGAAAAGCGGCGCTGGATTCAGGAGCGGATGGAGACGACGTATGAGCCTGCCCACCAGCACGAAATCCTCGAACGTCTTATTCGTGCCGACGTACTCGAACAAATTCTCCACGCTCGATATCCGGGGACAAAACGATTTTCGTTAGAAGGCGTAGATGCCGTCATCCCGCTGCTTGATGAAATTCTCGAACGCGCGATGGAGAACGGCGCCGTCGAATCAGTGATGGGAATGTCGCACCGGGGCCGCCTCAATGTTATGGTCCAGGTCATCGGTAAAAAACCATCCGAGATCTTTGCCGGGTTTGAGGATGTCGATCCCCGAAGCATCCTCGGAGGGGGCGATGTGAAGTATCATATGGGCGCAACGGGCGAGTATGTTGGCAGGGAAGGGAAGAAGATGACCGTTCGCCTGTCGTCGAACCCAAGCCACCTGGAAGCGGTCGATCCGGTGGTGCTCGGCCGGGCGAGAGCGAAACAAACACGAGCCGGCGAATCGGGGACTCGTGAGATCCTCCCGATACTTATCCATGGCGACGCAGCGTTCGCGGGCCAGGGGATCCTCGCCGAATCATTGAACCTGACCTCCGTCGAAGGATTCTCCGTCGGGGGTACGATCCACATCCTGGCGAACAACCTCCTTGGGTTCACTGCAAAACCTTCGGAGACGAACTCAACCATTTTTGCGACCGATGTCGCCAAACGGCTGCCGATCCCTATTTTTCATGTGAATGCGAATGATCCGGATGCCGTTGTGCGCGCAGGGATCATGGCGCTCGAGTATCGCTACCAATTTGCGAGCAGCGTGATCATCGACGTCATCGGATACCGCCGGCACGGCCACAGCGAGGTCGACGACCCGACAATTACCCAACCCATTCTTTATAAGAAAATCAAAGAGATTCCCCCGGTCTGGAAATTGTACGCCGAACAACTCGATGCGACACCCGAGGAAATACTCGAGCACGCCCGCAAAGAATATGATTCTGCGAAGGACGAGGCTTCGGCGTTGAAGAGTATTCCCAGGCTTTCTGCGAGGCCCGAATACTGGGATCCGTACGACGGCGGCCCGTACCGTAAATCGTACGAGGTAGAGACTTCGGCGACGCTGGACGAGTTAAAGACCGTGGGGAGCGCCCTGACGGGCGCGCCGCAGGACTTTCACGTTCATCCAAAAGTCCAACGGCTTCTCGACCAGCGGAGAAAAATGGCCAATGGTGACGCACCGGTCGACTTCGGAATGGCCGAGCAGCTCGCCTTCGGTACGCTTGTAAAGCAGGGAGTGCCGGTGCGCCTGAGCGGACAAGACAGCAAGCGGGGGACATTCAGTCAGCGTCATGCCTCGCTGATCGACGTCGAAAACGAATCGGAGTATATACCGCTCCAGCACATTGCAACCGGCCAAGGTTGGTTTGAGGTCTATAATTCGATTCTCTCGGAAGCCGCGGTCATGGGCTTCGAATATGGGTTTAGCCGCGATTATCCCGAAGCGCTCATTCTCTGGGAAGCACAGTTCGGAGATTTCGCGAATGGCGCACAAATTATCATCGACCAGTTTATCGCGGCAAGCGAAGATAAGTGGGACTTGCTGTCGGGTCTTGTCCTTTTGCTCCCGCACGGATACGAAGGACAGGGTCCTGAACATTCCAGCGCCAGGATTGAACGCTATCTCCAGCTCGCGGCCGAAGATAATATGCAGGTGTGCCAGCCTTCGACAGCAGCGCAATACTTCCACCTCCTACGCCGGCAGGCGCTGCGAAAATGGAAAAAAGCACTCATCGTAATCACTCCCAAGAGCATGCTCCGTCTGGCGGATGCTGCTTCGCCGATTCAGGATTTTGCAACGCAGCGTTTTCAACCCGTGCTTCCGGATCTCAGTGTTCCTAATCCGGAACGGATCCTCATCTGTACCGGGAAAGTCGGCCGCGAGCTTCGAGCCGAACGCGCAAAGCGCAACGACACATCGACGGCGATCGTGTTTCTTGAGCAGCTCTATCCTTTCCCGAAAGAAGAGCTCACTGCGATCCTCGAAGATTACGCTGAGGCGCGCGAGATCATCTGGGTGCAGGAAGAGCCGGCAAACATGGGCGCTCTCTCTTACGTTTATCCTCGCCTTAAACGGCTTGTCGGAACACGGCCGCTCCGGTCGATCAAGCGCTCGGCAAGCGCCGGTACTGCTACCGGTTCCGCGAAAGCGCACGAGCTCGAGCAAAAAGCGATCATGGCTCTGGCATTTCGAAAATCGTAACCGGCTTCTGAATCGTTTCCTTCTCATATTCCTGATGGTTAGCGTCTGCCATTTGTCAGGCGGCGCCCAGGAGTCCAATCCCACGCTCGATATTCGTGTTTCCCAATCCGGACGCCTTACGTCGGCGCTTTCATATCTGAACGGCTATCATCACTCCTTAAGCGGACAAACACTTGCCTATCATTCTTCGCATCCGGACGCGGACGTAGCCCTTCTTTGCCGGGTCCGGCGGGATGCGAGCTCAATCTCCTGGGAAACCGATACGCTGGTCGATGGAGGCAAAGACAATTTTTATCACCTTGTCTGGCTCGCAGGGATCGAACGCATCGGCTGGGGAAACGCCACCCTGCCGCATACATTCCATCTCTCTGTCAACGGGGAACCCTGGTTTACGTTCACAAACAGGAAAGATTCATCCGCCCCGCGCTGGACAACCGGTGGGAAGGATGGCGCTCAACTTTCGTTTCAATCACAGATGGTTGACCGGTACGGGGATCTCTTTGGCTATATGTTTCTCGATCTTCCGAAGAAAAACTTTAGCGCCGGCCTTCCGCTTCAACTTCGTGTCGACGGCGAAGACGCCGGCAGCCCCGAGTGGTACATGGCATTCCAGTACGAGTTTAGTTTTGTGCCGCGGATCCGCCCGGAACCGGTTTTGTTGAACGGGAAACATCAGTCGCTCCTGCGAATGAGCCTCGACAACCTGCAGGAAGGAAGGACGATAGATATTTCATATGGCCGTACCAGAATCACTCACGATACTCTTCGTGTCGGTGGGAATATTTTCTTCGTCCCGGTCGAATCGGTTTCCTCTGATCGCACAATACTTGTGAGTTTCACGTCCGGCGACGGCGAAGCCGTTAGATCATCCGTTGTCAACAAGCCGGTGAAGCCACGGACGATATTCTTAATTTCACACACTCACAACGACATCGGGTATACCGATCTGCAGCCGAATGTGGAGAAAAAGCAATGGCAGAATCTCGACCAGGCGCTCGAGCTCATCAGGCAAACAGATTCATATCCGGATGAGGCGAAGTTTAGATGGAACATTGAAATCCTCTGGCCGATCGAAAGTTACATAAGAAATGCCACGGCGGAGAAGAAAGAAGAAGTGCGCCGTGCGGTACAAGAAGGCCGCCTCGGTTTGAATGCCCTTTTTGTGAACCCCCTAACCGGGCTTGCCGGCCCGGTGGAGATGTCCCACTTCACAGACTATTCCTGGAAACTAAGCAGAGAGTTTGATTTCGATTGGAAGACGGAGCGCGCCAACTTTGCAACCGCGACGGTATCCGACATTCCCGGATTTACCTGGGGCATCGTCACGGCGCTGAGTCGGGCCGGGGTCCGTTATTTTGCCAGCGGGCCCAACACCGGCGACCGCATCGGACATGTCCTGGAGGCCTGGGGAGATAAACCATTTTACTGGAAGTCGCAGTCGGGAAAGGAAGAAATCCTGTTTTGGATGGCAGGTTCCGGTTATTCCACGTTTCACGAAGGCAGCCTTTCTCAGCTTGGCGAAGAAAAAATAATGAAGATAACGAGAAGGATGGAAGAGTCTGCATACCCGTACGAGTACTATTTCCTACCGTACACACTGGGCGATAACGGCGGGCCCGATCCAAAACTCTCTGATTTTGTAAAGGCATGGAATGAAAAATACGCATCTCCGGTTCTTGAGATCAGCACGCATCGGCAAATGTTTGAAACGTTCGAGAAGCGGTATGGAGCAACACTTCCGAAGTTCCAGGGGGACCTGACACCGTACTGGGAGGATGGGGCTGCGTCCACCGCATATGAAACCGCGCTCAACCGTCACGTTGTTAACCGTCTCATTCAGGGAGAAGCCCTCTGGTCAATGCGAGATCGGAAGGCATATCCTGAAAGCCTCTATTACAATGCATGGCGCAATGTTTGTCTCTGGGACGAACACACCTGGGGCGCCGATAAGAGCGTGGACTCCCCGGACGATCCCGGTGCGATCGGCCAGTGGAAGATCAAACAAAAATATGTATTGGATTCGGATAGCTTGTCAAACGTACTCCTCAACGATGCCTTGAAAGATTCAGCTGAATCTACACTTCCTGGAGCATTCGATATCTATAACACCAGCAGTTGGAGCCGCAGCGATGTTGTAACATTATTGAAGGCTCAATCGCTGGCCGGGAATGTCGTCATTGACGAAAAAGGATCGGTGGTGCCTTCACAACGATTATCGAGCGGTGAGCTCGTTGTCCTGGTGAAGAACATCCCGCCGATGTCTGCCCGCAGAATCTTCGTGAAGAAAGGGAATGGACCAGGGAAAGGAAATGTTGCTGTTTCCCAAACCACACTGCGGAATGAATTTATCTCTCTTTCGGTCGACTCGCTTACCGGCACTATTTCAAGCTTGCGATCCGGCCACCATGAGCTGGCGGAGAATGGAAAAAGATTGAACGAGTATTTCTACGTCCCCGGAACAAATCCCGACAGTGCGCTTCATCTCAACGACGTTCATGTCGCGGTGAAGGAGCGGGGGAAACTTCTTTCATCTCTCCGTATCACCGCAGATGCACCGGGATGCCGGAAATTCAGCTCAGAGATCCGGCTCATTTCCGGAATCAACCGGCTGGAAATCATCAACGAGATGGACAAGATCGCAGTCCGGGAAAAGGAAGGTGTACACTTCGGATTTCCGTTCCACGTTGAGAATTCCCGTATCCATTATGATGTCGCAAGCGCAATTGTAGAGCCGGAGAAAGATCAGCTTCCAGGATCGTGCAAAAATTTCTTCTCTGTACAAAGTTGGATTGATGCCTCGGCAAAAGATCACGGCGTGTCATTGATTACGCTTGACGCCCCGCTTGTCGAAATGGGGGCCATACAGGCGGAGTCTCCATGGTTGAAATCATTGCAACCATCGCCGGTCTTCTATTCCTATGTCATGAATAACTATTGGCATACAAATTACAAGGCTGACCAGGAAGGTATTGTTCGATTTCGATATGCCATCTGTCCTCATGCCGCGTTTGATCCCGCGGCAACTACCCGGCTGAGCAGAGAACTCTCTCAACCTTTTGTTGTGAAGAATGCCGGGCGTCACCCAAGGCGCTCCGGTTCGTTATTCACCCTTACGTCGAAAGAAGTCATCGTGGAATCCGTCAAGCCTTGGATTCTGTATCTTTACAATCCAACTCCAAAAGCCCAAACAGTAAGGATCGATTGGAACAAATCCGAAGAAATTACGCTGAATGGTGACGCGGATTGGCCCGAATATTCAAGAGTATTCACAATGGTGCCCTGGGAGACGACACATATTCGGGTGCAAGACCTGATCCGATAGCGGACAAGCACTGTTCGTTATCGAACACTTCTAAAGATTCTCCTTTTCCTTCCTGCCCGCATTGTAGAAATTTCCACGTTAATCTGTTGGCACGCCCTTTGCCTTTAGTCTGTGCATTCAAGCATGGACAGACCTCTAAATAACCAGACGCTTCTCCAGAACAAGCGGAAGCAGTATATGAAAATCGGCATTCCCATCGCCGGTTTGGCCCTCATATTTCTCGCCTTCTCAGCCTGGATCCGCCCTTCGGTCGATCGAAAGAATATTCTCACTGCGCGTGTGGAGAAAGGTACTGTGGAAGAGACCATTTCAGCTTCAGGTACGGTTGTACCATCCTTCGAACAATCAGTCTCAAGTCCCACAGAAACGCGGGTGCTTTCAATTCGGAAGAGACCCGGAGAGCGGGTGAAGCAGGGTGAATCTGTCCTCGATCTGGACCGGAGCGAGTCGAAGCTTACGCTTGACAAAGTTGAAAAGGAGTGCGCCCTAAAAGCCAATCAGCGCACGCAATTGCGCCTTGATATGGAACGAACGCTTCGCGATCTCAAAGGGCAGCTCAACATCAAGAACCTCCGGCTACAGTACCTTCGTTCAAAAACTTCTCAGAGCGAAAAACTTCTTGAGCTCGGCGCCATCTCTAAAGACCAGATGGATCAGGCGAGGCTGGAAGAACATATCGCGACCATCGAAAAGGAGGAGCTCGAGCAATCGGTAGAGACAACGACAAAGTCTTTGGAGAACCAGCTGAGCAGTCTTACGACGGAAGTCACGACACTCGAAAAAGAACGGACGGACGCCGCTCGTCAGTTCGAACTGCTTGCATGTAAGGCGGATCGCAACGGCGTTGTCACATGGGTGAACGAACAGATCGGGACGAGCGTCCACCGGGGCGAAGTCGTTGCGCGGATTGCCGATCTCGGCAGCTACAACGTCGATGCAACACTCTCCGATATTCATGCCTCCCGGGTGTATGTGGGTATGCCCGCGAACGTGAGGATCAACGATGTTCACCTGCCGGCGAAGATTCTGACGGTCTACCCGACGATCGAGAACGGTGTCGCGAAAGTTACACTCGCCCTGCCGGATTCCGCGCACCGGATTCTTCGTCCCAGCCAGCGGGTCGACGTTTTTCTCGTCGTCAGCCGCAAGGAAAACACCTTACGGGTCCGGAAAGGGCCGTTTGTTAACGGCAATGGCCGCCAGGACGTCTTTGTTATCAGAGGGACTACCGCATATCGCGAGGCCGTGATCATCGGCGTCACAAGCTTCGACAATGTCTCCATCGATGAAGGATTGAACGAAGGGGACGAGGTTATTATTTCGGACATGAACGATTTTAAACAACAGGCTCAGATCAAAGTACATTAGTCTACGGAGAAACGTTATGATCACACTCGAAAAAATTGAGAAAATCTACCACACCGACAAAATCGAGACCGTCGCGCTGCAGGAGATCAACCTGAATATCCGCGAGGGGGAGTTCGTCTCGATCATGGGACCGTCCGGTTCTGGGAAAAGCACCCTCCTGAATATCATGGGTCTGCTGGATGCCCCGAGTGACGGCAAGCTCACGCTTAACGGCGCAACGATCGGATCCTATAAAGACAAGCAGCTGGCCCGGATACGCAACGAGCGCATCGGTTTTGTCTTTCAAACATTTCATCTCATCAACGATCTCAATGTCGTCGATAATGTCGAGGTCCCTCTGCTGTATAGAAAGATTTCCGGGAAAGAACGGCGCAAACTCGCGCTGAAAGCGCTCGAGCGGGTCGATCTCAGCTCCCGCGTGCATCACTTTCCGTCGCAATTATCCGGCGGCCAGCAGCAGCGCGTCGCAATCGCCCGCGCAATCGTAGGAAATCCCAACATCATCCTTGCCGATGAACCGACAGGAAATCTTGACAGCCAGATGGGGAATGAGATCATGAACATTCTCCTGCATTTCAACAAACAGGAAACGACCACCATCGTCATGGTCACTCACGATCCGCGCATGGCCGAGAAGACTCAGAGGACCATCCGGTTATTCGACGGTCGGCAGGTCAACTAGGAGAAATCGCATGCTGAAGAATTATTTCAAGATCGCCCTCAAGGTTCTTTTGCGAAGAAAGTTCTACACGTTTATCAGCCTCTTCGCGATCAGCTTCACCCTTGTCGTCCTCATGGTGGCCACCGCCATTCTCGATCACATGTTCGCGCCGATGGCTCCGGAGACGAATCTCGACAGGCTGCTGTGCGTATTTCACATGGACCTGGTCGGCCCCGAGGCGCAATGGAACGGGAATCCGGGCTATGGCTTCCTCGACAAGTATGTCCGAGGATTACACAATGTTGAACGGTTTTCCATTGCAAGTGAGGAGCGAACGGTGACCTCCTATAAGGATGGCGCCGAAATCAAATCGATGCTCAAGCGCACCGACGGAGAGTTCTGGAAAATCCTGGATTTCAAGTTTATCGAAGGCCGTCCGATCGACGGCGATGATGACGCGAAGGCAAATTTCGTCTGCGTCATTAACGACGCGACTCGGAAACGGTTCTTTGGGGATCAGTCCGCGCTTGGAAAGTTTATCGAGGCCGACCGCCAGCGCTTCCAGGTCATCGGCGTCGTGGAGAACGTCCCGGCCATGCGGCACATCCCGTACGCCGACATCTGGGTTCCCAACAGCACTTCTCCCGAGGTCAATTACAAGGAAAAGCTCATGGGTGGAAATATGGGACTGCTTCTTGCCCGCGACAAGAACGATTTCGATCTCATCAGGCAGGAATTTGCTTCACGGCTGCCGCAGGTCCAGATCGTGGATCATAATTACGAGCGCATGCAGGGAAGGCCCGATACGTATTTTGAAGGCGTAGCTCGCGAGGCCGTCGACGACGACAATGCAGTGCTTTTCACCGCAGTGATCGTCATTCTCATGTTCCTCTTTATGCTTCTGCCGACAATTAACCTCATTAATATCAATATCAGCAGAATCCTCGAGCGGTCTTCGGAGATCGGCGTGCGAAAATCGTTCGGCGCATCCGCATGGACACTCGTCGGGCAATTTATCGTGGAAAATCTCGTCCTGACGGCCATCGGCGGTATTTTTGGATTCATATTGACGCAAATCATTTTGCAAATTCTTAACAGCAGCGGGCTCATCGAGTTCGCTCACTTTACATTGAACCTCCGGGTATTCGGTTATGGTATCCTTCTCATTCTTGTCTTCGGACTTCTCTCCGGCGTCTATCCGGCATGGAGAATGTCCCGCATGCAACCCGTTCTCGCGCTGAAAGGAGTCGTACGATGATCAGGCATTTATTCAAACTTATCTGGAACAAAAAGAAATCTAACTTGTTAATTACACTCGAGGTTCTGTTCTCGTTCCTCGTATTGTTCGCGGTCGTGACGATGGGGGTAGTCGCTCTTGAACGGTTTAATCAGCCGCTCGGATATTCGTACAACAATGTCTGGCTTGTTGAGGTCGATACGCGCCTCACATTCGATTCAGTCTACAACGCGCAGAAACGCGCCATTGTCGATCAGCTTCTGCTGGCGATGAAGCAGCTTCCTGAGATCGAGCAGACGTCGACCTGGGCGATCCCTCCCTACTCATCCTACATGTCGTCCTACGGGGAGGAAACCAATGGCAAGCTTGTCCGGATAGCGATCCATCACGGCTCCGAAGATGCGAAGGACGTTCTCGGCCTGCAGCTTCTCAAAGGGCGTTGGTTTGAAGCGGCCGACCGAAGCGTGAACTGGAAGCCTGTCGTCATAAACCGGCTCCTTGCCGAACAGCGATTCGGAAACGAAGACCCTCTCGGAAAAAATCCTTTTCCTCCGGGGAGTGATAAGCCGGAAACGCGAAGAAACCAGGACTACAGAGTCGTCGGCGTCATCAGCGATTTCCGGAAAGGGGGAGAATTCACCGAATCCATGCTGACTTCGATCGAATACCTGCCGATCGAAAAAACAACGCAGGCAATTTCCTCGAACTTCCTCATCAAAGTGCGCCCGGGAACCACCGCAGAGTTCAAAGAGAGACTCGACAGGGCGTTGACCGCCGTCGCGAAAGGCTGGTCGTTCGACATTAAGACGCTCGAGGAAATGCGCCAGGCTGATTTCAAACCGCGCATCGCCTTCATGATCACCACCGGATTAATTTCAGGATTCCTCCTTCTCATGGTTGCTCTCGGATTGACCGGCGTGTTGTGGCAGAATGTTTCCCGCAGAACACAGGAGATCGGTTTGCGCCGGGCGCTCGGCAGCAGCGAACGCCGGATCTACCAGCAAATTCTCGGAGAGCTTCTGGTCCTCACGACATTCGGGCTTCTCGTCGGAACGGCGATCATCATTCAGTTTCCGCTGCTGGATATTATTACGTTCGTCACCAGCAAAGCATACATCATCAGCTTTTTGATATCGATTACGTTCATGTACGGGATCACCACTGTCTGCGGGCTGTACCCAAGCCTGCTTGCGGTGGAAGTTCAGCCTGCCGAAGCGCTGCACTACGAATAATGCTTTGCATTTGACGCAGTCATCACCTACCTTACTGTACGTATGGCCGGCACGATCCTCATTGTTGACGACGATTCTTCCATCATAACATCCCTCGCGCTGCTTCTCAAGCAGGCGGGGTATCAATCGCGTTCGGCGGCGAATCCTCAGCAAGCCCTCGAAGAATTGCGGAACAATCATATCGAGCTCGTTCTCCAGGATATGAATTTCTCCCGCCAGACCTCGGGCGAAGAAGGCTTAAGCCTTCTTCGTGAAATCAAGTCCCTTCGTCCGAATATTCCGGTGATCCTCATGACCGCGTGGGCCTCAATCTCGCTCGCCGTTCAGGGCATTAAGACCGGAGCCTCCGATTTCATCATCAAGCCATGGACGAACGAGCAGCTGCTTCAGTCCATAAAGACGACGATGGGCCTTGCAAGCGTCGCGATGCATCAGCACGCTTCTCTGACGCGTGAAGAACTCGATCGTACGTATGATGTTCATGGATTTATTGGCCGGGATCCTAAGATTCTCCATGTGCTCGATATCGTCGGCCGGGTAAGCCCCACCGATGCTTCTGTCCTTATTACCGGCGAAAGCGGGACCGGGAAGGAACTCATCGCTGAAGCAATTCATAGAAACAGCCTCCGGAAGGACAAGCCTTTTATCAAAGTAAATCTCGGCGGTATTTCTCCGGGACTGTTTGAGAGCGAGATGTTCGGCCACGTTCGGGGCGCGTTCACCGACGCTCGCCAGGACCGCAAAGGACGGTTCGAAGTCGCCCATACCGGCACCATTTTTCTGGACGAAATCGGAGACCTCAACGAATCGTGCCAGGTCAAGCTGCTGCGGGTGCTGCAGGACAGGACCTTCGAGATCGTGGGCTCAAGCGCGACGCACTCTGTGGATGTCCGCATTATCTCGGCCACAAACGCAAACCTCACAGAGTTGATCCAAGCAGGAGAATTCCGGGAAGATCTCTTGTACCGGCTAAACCTCATCGCGATCCATATTCCTCCGCTCCGCGAGCGCATCAACGATATTCCGCTTCTCGCCGCGTATTTTCTTGAGAATGTGGGGAATATTTATCGCAGGCCGGGACTCGCAATCCGCGACACCGCGATGTCGTGGCTGCAGCACCTCCCCTGGCACGGAAACATCCGGCAGTTGAAGCATACGATTGAACGGGCCGTCCTCATGTCGTCGAAGGATACGCTGGATGTGGATGATTTTAAGATGCCGTTAACGATGGGAGCCGGCACAATAAGTAACGTGCCGACGCCGGGGAGCATGACGCTCGAAGAGGTGGAACGCGCCATGATCACCAAATGCATGGAACAGTTCAACGGCAATATCAGCAAGGTCGCTGACGCCCTCGGGCTGAGCAGGGCCGCTCTTTACCGGCGATTGGAGAAATTCGGACTCTCCCCGTGACCCTTCGGCGCAAGTTCGTCCTCTACCTTCTCGCTGTTCATCTCGTTTTCGCTGCCGTCGTCACGTATCTTCTGTGGGACCAGCGGATCTGGCTCGTAGGCGTTGAGATATTTTTTGTCATATCCTTTTACGCGGCGACAAGAATCTTTCGCGGGCTCTTTCGCCCCCTTGAGCTGATCACGTCGGGGGCAGATTTTATGCGGGACGCCGATTTTACGACGCGTCTTCGTCCGCTCGGCCAGCCGGAAATGGATTCTCTTGTTGACGTCTACAATCGCATGGCCGATAACCTGCGGGGCGAGCGCGTCCATCTTCAGGAACAGCATTTCTTTCTCGAAAAAATTCTCAATGTTTCCCCGGCAGCCATCGTTATTCTGGATTTCGACGAAAAAATTTCGTTCGCGAATCCCGCGGCGGAGGCGTTGCTCCAGTTACCCTTGTCTGAATTGAAGGGATCCCGGCTTTCGGAGGGCAACGTCATCATGCGCGAGCTGCACGCAATCCCGATGGGTGCGTCTGCCGTCCTGCCGTTTCGCGGGGCGAGGAAGGCAAAATGCACCACGTCGCATTTTATCGACCGGGGGCATCCGCGGACCTTCTATCTTATCGAGGAAATGACCGAGGAGTTGCGCAAAACGGAGAAAGCGGCGTACGAAAAACTTATCCGCATGATGTCGCACGAAGTGAATAATTCTCTCGGGGCGGCGAGCTCGCTTCTCCATTCCTGCCTGCATTACAAGAGCCAGCTCCAGGAATCCGACCGGGCCGATTTCGAAACTGCGATCAATGTGACGATCGCAAGGACCGAGCATCTGAGTTCGTTCATGAAGAGTTTCGCCGACATCGTGAAACTGCCGCTGCCGCAGCGAAGACGCTCCGATGTGCTGCCTCTTCTCCGGAATACAGTCTCGCTGCTCAGCGCCGAATTGCGCCGCAGGCAGATTGAGGTTGTCTGGGATGTTCAGTCCGATGCAGAGCCGGTCGTTCTGGACGAGCATCAAATGGAACAGGTATTCCTGAACATCCTGAAAAATGCAATGGAGGCGGTGGGAGAAAAAGGAACGATAACGATACGTCTCGGAACTGCGAACCGTCATCAATTCGTGGCAATCGAAGACACGGGCACGGGCATCAGCGATGAAGCCCGCGGGTATCTCTTCAGCCCCTTCTTCAGCACAAAGGAAAACGGGCAGGGTATCGGATTAACGCTCGTACAGGAAATTCTCATCCAGCACAAGTTTGAATTTTCCCTTGAGAGCCTCCCGGGAAAACCCACCAGCTTTACTATGTTCTTCCCGTAGAACCTCTCCGGCAAAACCCGGATGTGTTCTCTCGTTGACATTCTTTGCATTTCTCTTTATTTTGTCCGTATCTTTTCACTGAACATCCGGGGGAACAAAGGTTTTACACTTCATGAAGCTACCTCAACAATCAACTCACCGCCCTCAATGTCCGGGCATGTCTTCTGCCCTCCGGGGTAACGCAGGATGATCGGTTCGACAATTTCCCACTACAAAATCGTCAGGAAACTCGGCGAGGGGGGAATGGGGATCGTCTACAGGGCGGAGGATACGACGCTTCACCGCCCGGTCGTTCTTAAGTTTCTCACCCAGCAGGGCTTATCGGACGAGACCGCCCGGATGCGATTCGCGCAGGAAGCACGAGCGGCGGCGAATCTCAATCACCCGCACATTGCGACCATCTATGAATACAACGAGCCCTCCGGCCCGTCCGATGCCACTCCATTTATCGCGATGGAATATGTCGAGGGAGAGACACTAAAAGAAAAAATAGAGCGCGGTAGATTTTCCGTCGCGGAGACGATCGATATCATCAGACAGGTTGCAAGCGGCCTGCAGGAGGCGCATCGTCTGAAGATCATTCATCGCGATATTAAGCCTGCGAACATTATTATCAAGAATGACGGTACCGTCAAGATACTGGATTTTGGCGTCGCGAAGTTTCTTGGTTCAACGAAGATCACCGCGGTAGATAAGATCGTCGGATCGTTCGCCTACATGTCGCCCGAGCAGATCCGGGGCGAGGAGGTTGATGGGAGAACAGACATTTGGGCACTCGGAGTCGTTCTGTTCGAGATGCTGACCCAGCAGCTTCCGTTCAAAGGGGACTATCCCCCCGCGGTGATGTACTCGATCACGCATGAAGAAACCACAGATCTTGCGGAGATCCGGACTGATATTCCCGACTCCCTTCTCCGGCTTTTCCATGCATGCGTGGAAAAGGATCCTGCGGAGCGGCCGAATTCTATTGAAGAAGTGCTTTCCATGCTTTCGGGCCGGGTACAGCGCCGGCGGTTCGCGTTCCCAAAGCCTCGCGCGGTTCGCCGCGGAATAGTTGTTACCCTCGCTGTCCTCGCCGTCGGTGGAATTATCTGGTATGCCGGATCGAAGTTTTCGTCATCGGCTCCGCAGGAGCCCCCGGGAAAACTTAGAATTGCGGTACTGCAGTTCGAAAATACGATGAACCAGCCGGAAACCGCGGAATGGGGAGCCACACTCCAGACTCTTTTCGTTAACGGACTTAGCGTCGAGGGGCTTGCAGTTGTAGACCCCCAGAGTTTCAACGAACTTCTCCGGAGCTCACTTGGCACAGAACATCCTGTGGCGGAGAAGGATCTCAAAAAAATCAACAGCGCAGCCGGGCTTTCGCTTGCGATCGACGGGGTGATCGCAAAGTCCCCGGATGGGTATAGAATTCAGGCGAAGGTTGTCGATCCGGCAAACGGCGAAGTAACCTTCTCGCGTGAGGCTCCCGCAAGTACGGAGGCAAAT
The DNA here is from genome assembly GCA_035495255.1 of Bacteroidota bacterium. GTDB lineage: Bacteria > Bacteroidota > Ignavibacteria > UBA10030 > SZUA-254 > DASYTP01. Next base: position 87,953 of record DATJGD010000003.1, read on the forward strand.
CTCCCTTCTGCTGTCGAAGGGCTTACGACGCAGATTTTGGATTTTTTTCAGGTCAGGGCGCTGATCTCCGGCAAGAATAAAGACCTCAGTCCCTGGTTTGCGTACAAGACGCAGAATATCGCTGCGCTCAAGGCCTTCATCCAGGCAAGCAAGTACATCTATAGAGTCGAGGCCGGAGGCGAAAAATATCTTCGGAGCGCGATCGAACTCGATTCACTGTTTGTCTCTCCCCGCATATGGCTCATCTCGACCCTGATTGGCCACGGACAGCCTGATTCGGCAAAAGCCCACTATGCCTTTCTCCTCCGGCATCATCAAACCTCCACGCCGTTCGAGCAGGCAATGATCGACTGGGCCGGGGCGTACATCGATGGAAACGTCTCGCAGCAGGCACAACATTTGCAGACCGCTTTGGAATTCTCCCCCGGGAACAATATTCTCTTGTTCAATCTTGCCCGCGTCAAGTTTATCATGGAAGATTATCCCGGCGCGATCCGCGCTCTTGAGCCCGCAACCGGCGCGCGCTGGCATTATTCTCCGGCATACTATCTCGAGGCGAGCTGTTATAACAACCTGAAAGAATATGCCAGGGCACGTGACATCCTGGAAGGGGCGATGGGGATCGAACCCGTGTATAGAGGCAATTATAGCTTCCTGGCAACAATCTATTTTCGCGACAAGGACACGGCACACTCTTCAAACTACGAGAAGCAGTTCATCCTTCGATCGCGCGAGCATGGCGACTCCCTGAAGC
>DATJGD010000004.1:0-31079 GCA_035495255.1 Bacteroidota bacterium
TGGTGCGGGATTAGTGAGCGGCGGCAACAGCGCGACAGCCACATGGAACCAGCCCGGTACGAAGAAGGTCGTTGTTACGATCACCTCGACCGGCTGCGTCGACAGCTGCACGGCAAGCGTATCACAGAACATTACGCCTCCGTCGCTCCAGTGCGTCGGCGGTGATAGCCTTACATGTGTCAAGTTGACTGCGACGACTTCGGTCAATTCAACACCTTCCACAGGCGTTACCTACGTGTGGACCGGTGCGGGATTGGTCTCAGGCGGTAACAGTGCGACAGCTACGTGGAACCAGCCCGGCACGAAGAAGGTCGTTGTTACGATCACTTCAACCGGTTGCGTGGATAGCTGCACGGCAAGCGTCGGCCAGAACATTACGCCTCCGTCACTCCAGTGCGTCGGCGGTGATAGCCTCACGTGTATCAAGTTGACTGCTACCACTTCGGTCAATTCAACACCTTCCACAGGCGTCACGTACGTCTGGACCGGTGCGGGATTAGTGAGCGGCGGAAACAGCGCGACAGCCACATGGAACCAGCCCGGTACGAAGAAGGTCGTTGTTACGATCACTTCAACCGGTTGCGTCGACAGCTGCACGGCAAGCGTATCACAGAACATCACGCCGCCCTCATTACAGTGCGTCGGCGGTGATAGCCTCACGTGCATCAAGCTGACTGCGACGACTTCGGTCAATTCAACACCTTCCACAGGCGTAACGTATGTGTGGACTGGTGCGGGATTAGTGAGCGGCGGCAACAGCGCGACAGCCACATGGAACCAGCCCGGTACGAAGAAGGTCGTTGTTACGATCACCTCGACCGGCTGCGTCGACAGCTGCACGGCAAGTGTCAGCCAGAACATCGCGCCCCCGTCATTACAGTGCGTCGGCGGCGACAGCCTTACATGCATCAAGTTGACTGCGACGACTTCGGTCAATTCAACACCTTCCACAGGCGTCACGTATGTGTGGACCGGTGCGGGATTGGTCTCAGGCGGAAACAGCGCGACAGCCACGTGGAACCAGCCCGGTACGAAGAAGGTCGTCGTAACGATTACAGCGACCGGCTGTACGGACAGCTGCACGGCAAGCGTCGGCCAGAACATTACGCCGCCTTCACTGCAGTGCGTCGGTGGCGACAGCCTCACATGCATCAAGCTGACTGCGACGACTTCGGTCAATTCAACACCTTCCACAGGCGTCACGTACGTCTGGACCGGTGCGGGATTGGTCTCAGGCGGAAACAGCGCGACAGCCACGTGGAACCAGCCCGGTACGAAGAAGGTCGTTGTTACGATCACTGCGACCGGCTGTACGGACAGCTGCACGGCAAGCGTGTCACAGAATATCACACCGCCCTCATTACAGTGCGTCGGTGGCGATAGCCTGACATGCGCCAAGCTGACTGCCACGACATCGGTAAGCTCAACTCCGGCGACAGGTGTTTCGTACCTGTGGAGTGGAGCAGGCCTGGTGAGCGGCGGCACGACTGCGACTGCGACATGGAACCAGCCCGGCACGAAGAAGGTCGTTGTCACGATCATCGCTACGGGTTGCAAAGACAGCTGCACGGCAAGCGTCGGCGAAAATACCACGCCGCCTGTTTGCAGCCTGTCTCCCAGAGACACAACAGTATGCGCGGGTAGCCCTGCGACATTCTGTGCAGTGGCCGGCATGTCAAATTATGCCTGGACCGGACCGAACGGTTACACGAATTCGACCCAGTGCATAACAGTGACGACCCCGGGCACGTACAAAGTCGTTATCACGAATGCGATCGGTTGCAAAGACAGCTGCACCGCTACCTTGAACAACGGCGGCTGCACGCCCTACTGCACGCTCACGCAGGGTGCGTATGGCAATGCCGGCGGCAAGTTCAACGGCATGGGCAGACTGCAGTTGATTCAGACCCTGATCGGCAATACACCGCTCGTCATCGGTAAGCCCGGACGTTCGCTCACCTTCAGTTCAGGCGACGCATCATGCATCATCCTGCGCCTGCCTGCCGGCGGACCGTCTGCGACATTCCCGTCGACGCTCGGAGATGCGACGATGCATCCGACCTCGTGTCAGACATCGCCGACACCGCTGCCGATTAAGAACGATAAATTCCGCAACGTGTTCCTTGGACAGCTGATTACGTTGTCCCTGAACGCAAGGTTAACCCCGAACCTGGGTGCCTTGACGCTTTGCGCGAATATCAACGGCCAGATCATTGCCGGACCGGTCCTGAGCGCTTTGACCGCCAATGGATTGCCGCAGACCGTTGCAGGCTTGATTGAGCTTGCCAACCGCGGTATCGCAGGTCAGTCGGTCGGTGTCAACGTGAATCAGCTGAGCGATGCTTGCGCGGCAATTAACCAGGCATTCGACGAGTGCAAGACGGTGAGCCAGTGTTCTGCGGCCTCACAGGGTACGATCGGCATCGTAGAAACCGAACAGACTCTGGACCAGCCGGCGGCACTGCCCGGAGAGTTCTCGCTGCACGAGAACTATCCGAATCCGTTCAACCCGACAACGAAGATCAGCTTCGACATCCCTGCGCAGAGCATGGTGCGCCTGAGCGTCTTCAATATCCTGGGCCAGGAAGTTGCAACGCTTGTCAATGGCGTTGTCGACGCAGGATTCCAGTCGGTCGAATGGAGCGCAACATCGAACATGGGTACGGTGCTTCCTTCAGGCCTCTATATGTACCGTATCCAGGCAATATCGGTCGCAACGGGCGAGAAATTCACCCAGGTGCGCAAGATGATGCTGATGAAGTAAGCAGTCCGAACGTGCTTCAATTGGGGTGAGTATGAACAGTACTCACCCCTTTTTTTTATGCCAGATTAAAAAGAATTTAGATTACTGTTTGATGTAAATCATACAATTTAAGCAGGCAATTGCTTATATTACCGTTGTATGATTCCCGCATGTTTTTTCCCCAAATTCTAATGCCGTTATGAGATTCATTATGAGAACCGTATTGTTGAGCATCATGCTGGTTGCCGCTTTTCAGAGCCGGGGTTCAGCACAGCTCAATTCCTGGATCCAGCAATCGAGCGGTACTTCCGTATGGCTGCACGGAGTCGATTTTGCCAACGCGTCGACCGGTTGGGCAGTGGGAGACGGCGGTACAATCATCAAAACTACGGATACCGGTGTGCACTGGGCTCCGCAGGCAAGCGGGAGCACCCTTACGTTGACCGGTATCGATTTTCTGGACGCGAACAACGGGCTCGCGTGCGGCGGCAAAGGATTTAAAGGCGCTATCCTGAGAACTTCTAATGGCGGGACGAACTGGACTCGCGTTGATACGTCGACGAGTTTGACTTCCATCAATTACGTCAACGCGAATCTTGCCTGGGCTGTAGGACCAGGAGGCATCGTCAAGTCAACCAATGGAGGCGTGAGCTGGGTACGGCAGCCTCTTCCGGACTCGCAGGCAATCTACAATTCAATCTCATTTTTTGATGCCGATACTGGCTGGCTTACCGGGCTTTCATTCTCTGCCGCGGGGATTCTTTTTAAGACGACAAATAAAGGGGTCTCATGGGTGGCGGAGACCGGAGGGATTAACAATTACGATTACATTGACGCAGTCTATTTCATCGATTCTCAGAATGGGTGGATGTCGGGTTATACTGTGCCCGATACCGTCGGCTATGGAATGATCAAGCGTACGACGAACGGGGGAGCGAACTGGACAAACGAACCTCTGACGACGGACCAGGAACTGTATTCCGTCGCGTTCGCGTCGTTGACTGAGGGTTGGGCTTGCGGAAGCTCAGGAATTATTCTTCACTCGACGGACAGCGGTGTGAGCTGGTTTGACGACGGAAGCGTTACCAATTCTCTCGACAAAGTAACGGTGCGTGCCGGCCAGGGTGGATGGATTGTCGGCCTCGACGGCACTGTCCTCCGGAACAATTTCGGCGGGCTGTCCCAACAGGTTACCGCATCGGTGAATCCCGGCTGGAATATGATTTGTCTGCCCCTCGCTGTCGCTGACGCGCGCAAGCCCGTGCTCTATCCGACTGCGGCATCGAACGCGTTTCGCTATTCTCCTGCACAGGGTTATCTTAACGACGATACGCTGGATGTCGGGACCGGGTACTGGCTCAAGTTCGGAAGCGCCCAAAGCATACCGTACAACGGAACTCCGGTCGACAGCATTACCGTGCATCTTCTTGCAGGGTGGAATCTCATCGGCGGAATATCCTCGGATGTCCCCGTCGGAAATATCATTCAAAATCCCCCGAACTCGATTGTCAACGTTTACCGTTACACGCCGACGGGATATCAATCCGATACGCTGATCCAGACGGGCCTTGCCTACTGGATTAAGGTGACGCAAAACGCGTCGCTGACGATTACGAAGAACCTCCCGGCGAATGTCCCGGCGTCGGCATTAACGGATATTTCAAAATTCAGAAACGACGAAATGCCTCCGCCTCCCCCCGGCGGCGCTCCGGTTGTTGAGGACGCGGAACCGCGGCAGCTTCCTGCGCAATATGGCCTGCTGCAGAATTATCCGAACCCGTTTAATCCCACGACGTCGATCCGTTACGAGCTGCCCGAGCCGAGCGACGTGACGCTGGTGATCTATGATACTATCGGTCGGACGATCGCGACTCTGGTGAATGGAAGCCAGGGGGCCGGAACGTGGAACGCGCAGTGGACCATGGAGACATCCGGCGGGAACGCATTGTCGTCAGGGCTGTATTTTTACCGTCTCATCGCGCGCTCCCAGGTCTCCGATAAGACGTTTTCAGAGATCAGAAAAATGGCGGTTGTAAAGTGATGTACCTCTCAATTGTTAATTTCAGAATATCGCATTCTATGGTGAGAACGCTTGTAGCCGCATTATGTTCGATGTTGTTTTTGAGCATTGCGTATACTCAGCCAAAGATCGAGATTGTCGGCGGAAATGACAGGGACTTCGGCATCGTTTACACGGGCCAAACGATCAAGCGGACGGTCATCGTGAGGAATACAGGGTTTGATACGCTGAAGATCTCAGGAATCAAGGCTTCCTGCGGTTGCACCGGAGCCATGGCATCTTCCCAGGTCATCGCTCCCGGTGATACATCTTCGGTCTCAATTGCATTCAATAGCACCGGATTTAAGGGCCCGCTTGCCAAGAATATCAGGATTTCATCAAATGACACAAGCAATGCTCTGATGTACGTGTATTTCAAAGTAAACGTGCTTTCGGCATTCGATATCAGCCCTCAATTCCTGACATTTGTCGACTATAGAGTCGACTCGCCGATGACGAAAACCGTCAAGCTGAAAAATACCCTGTCGACTGATGTCACCTTTACCAAAGTTGCTTCGACCGATCCACAGGTGGCAGGGGAGCTCCGAAAAAAGAGACTAAAACCAGGCGAAGAGACGGAACTTACGGTAAAGCTCATCCCAAAGAAAGCAGGCTGGTTTGAGGGGACGTTGAACGTCAATACTGATTTTAGGGAAGTTCCCGTCATTGCGATAAGTTTTAATGCAGCTATGAAGCGCTGAGTAGAAAGAGAGCATGAAAAACGCATAAATCACTCCCTTTGTGACATAAAATATTGATTTTATGTTATTTATTGGTTAGCTTTAAGTGTTAGTTCCATAAGTCGATCCACCTCCCACACTCCCCGCACCTCGTCGTTTGCGCTTCCTGAACCGGAAGACCGCTAAGTCATTCATTCTAAAGTAATTAAAATTAATTAATCAGGAATCGCTTGATTCTATTACCTAAATTGAATTAATTTAAGTAATTCTTTATAGCATGTATTGAGTAGGTAGAAAGTAACGACATACGATACGGCTCGTACAATTCCCGCAAATGTCGAGCCATCACAGAATCTTAGTATATGGTGGAATTGTACGTCATGAATCGCAAGCACATAAAGCGTGATGCGGAAGCCGTTGCGAATAAGACTATCGCCAGGGGAGGCGATACCCATTCATTAATTGATACTCTTCAAGATCCTTTTCGCGGCTACAAAGCTGCTGAGCGCGGTACCACTCTTATTGCTCCTCCTGTAGGCTCCAAGCCCGGGAATACGGAGAATTTGTCTGCTGCAGGAAATTCTTCAGAAAGTGAACTGCGGATCCTCTTTCTCGAAGATTCTCCAAATGACGCGCTGCTCATAGAACGCGAATTGCAGAATTCGGGCATTTTCTTCCATTCCGTGTGCGTCGATAACCGGAAGGCTTTTCTTGAACAACTTGATTCGTTCATTCCCGACGCGATTCTCTCCGACTTCACTTTGCCCCAATTTACTGCGCTGGATGCACTCTCGCTCCTGAAAGAGCATTCCCTGGATGTGCCATTTATTGTTATCACCGGATCGCAATCCGACGAGGTCGCAGTAGAGTGCCTGAAGGCCGGAGCGGACGATTATCTTCTCAAGACAAGCCTGCGCCGCCTCCCCATGGTGCTCCTCAGTTCCCTGGCAAAGAAAGACGCCGAGAAGGAGAAGGAAAGAATTCACCAGGCGCTAGAATCGGAAATCGTTGAACGAAGACGTGCGGAACACACCCTTGCAAAAAATGAGCGGCGTTTTCGCGCGCTGATCGAGCATTCTTCTGACGCAATTGCTCTCATTACGGAAGAGGGTATGGTACGCTATTGCAGTGCCTCGATTGAACGAATGCTCGGGTATGCCCCGGAAGAGTTACTCGGACAAAATTGCTTTTCAATTGTTCATCCCGCCGACAGGCATCATGTCACAGAAGCGGTGTCCGGCATCCTCAAGTCTCCGGAGCATCCCGTGACGTATCAGGCGCGCCTGATGGAGCGAAGCGGGAAGCCGATCTGGACCGAAAACACATTGACAAATTTGCTTACAGATGAAAGCGTAGGCGCGATCGTCATCAATTTCCGCGATATCACTGAACGAAAAGATAACGAGGAACGACTCGAGCATCTCTCACGAAGATTGATCGAAATTCAGGAGACTGAGCGCCGCCACATCGCCTGCGAACTTCATGACGAAATTGGCCAGGCGCTCTCCGCCGTAAAGATTAATCTCCAGGCTGTGCAGCGAGGCTTGGATACTGAGACAGTCGCGGCGAGGCTGCGGGAGAATGTGGAGATCGTAGACACCGCGCTGACCCAGGTGCGCAACCTTTCGCTGGATCTGCGGCCTTCCATCCTTGATGACCTGGGAATTGTCGCCGCCCTTCGGTGGTATCTTGACCGCGTCGCCCAACGATCAGGTTTTCAGGCCCAGTTCACGTCCCGGGGGATTGAAACCCGCTTGCCATCCGGCCTGGAGACGACTTGCTTCAGGATTACGCAGGAAGCGCTCACGAATATTGTCCGGCATTCCCATGCCCGAAATGTCGAAGTCGAATTCTGGAAAACCGGCATGAACGTACATCTCATTATTCGCGATGACGGGGTCGGCTTCGCACCGGAAGAGGCGAAGAAAAACGCCGCTCGCGGTTCCTCGCTTGGTATTCTGGGAATGTATGAGCGGGCCGCGCTGGCCGGAGGAATTATCAAATTTAATTCGCACCCAAATCAGGGGACCGAAATTATCGCGCATTTTCCATGCCCTATCATCTAGAGGCGATCGTGGAGCCATCAGAGAAATTCAAAGAGAGTAAGCTTCGAATCCTGTTGGCGGACGACCATGCGCTCGTCCGCGCAGGCTTCAAACTCCTTCTGGAGGATATTTCCGGTATTCAGGTGATAGGGGAGGCAAGCAACGGCCGCGAGGCATTGGCGATGATCAGAACTCACTATCCCGATATTGTACTCATGGATATCGCGATGATGGAGCTCAACGGTCTTGAGGCTCTCGAGCGGGCAAAAAAAGAATTTCCCGATGTGCATATCATTATTCTGTCCATGCACGCGAATGAGGAATACGTTATACAGGCGCTCCGAGCCGGCGCGTCCGGGTATCTCCTGAAAGGGGCGGATATATCTGAATTCGAGCTTGCGATCCGGTCGGTCGCGCGCGGTGAAAAGTACTTGAGCCCGCCCGTATCGAAACAGGTTGTAAACCATTACATGGAAAGGATAGGAGTCGAAGAAGGCGTGGCCCAGGAGCTTACTCCCCGCCAGCGTGAAATTCTTCAGCTTATCGCAGAGGGTCATTCAGTGAAGGAAATTGCTCATATGTTAGAATTGAGCGCGAAAACGGTAGAAACACATCGCGCCCAACTCATGGAAAGATTGAATATCCGGGATATTCCCGGCCTCGTGAGGTACGCAATTCGCAAAGGCATAGTTGCCTCCCACGTGTAGCATTCATTCAAAATCGCCCGCAAACATTTAATTGAGTACTTCATCCCTTAAGTTTTTCCATCCGAAACGAAAGTTTCGCCCGGATCTAAGGAATTATCCTGCCCCGTCTAAGGGAATTCCCTATTGTAACGATGTCCGGATGAGGATATATTTAGGAAGTAACTTGAACGAATTACTCACAAATGAATTCCGGACAGATTAATAAGGATATGGCAAGAGAATCAGGTATAGAGGTAGAAACGTTGACCGGGGCCGCAATGGCACCCGGGGCTTTTGGTTCGTCAGATCGGAAGATCGGCATATTTCTCGTAGATGACAGCAAATCATTCCTCGGAGTAGCTTCAAATTTTCTATCATCTCATCGTAACGTCCGAATTGAAGGGTGTTTGACCTCTCCCGTGCAGGCCGTGACGGAAATCGGCCGAATCAAGCCCGATCTTGTGGTTATCGATCTGGTAATGCCTGAAATGAACGGCCTTGAGGCAACGCGGATGATTAAGAGCAATAATGCTCATACCCGCGTGATTATTGTCAGCTTGCACGATCAGGGTGAATACCGCGCCAGTGCAAAAGCCGTTGGTGCCGACGAATTCTTGCCGAAAACAGAGTTTGCCGATCAGATCATGAGCGTAATTGGCCGGCTCTTTTCTGGTTCCATCAACTAAAGAATATGTCAAGAATTATGCCAGCAGAATTAGAACGATATGTGCTTTGTGCGCTGCAACACGAAAAATCTGTGATTCGGGTCGCAAACGGTCGGAAGAGTGAGATACATCCGATCCGCCAAGGATATGAGTTGTAAATGAATTAGTTTTGAGGAAAGTTTTTTGAAAGAATCCCTGAAAGGAATACGAATGAAGCGGTTTAGTATCTTAGTTGTCGGTTTACTTCTTACGGTGGGAGCCACAATGGCCCAGCTGTCGCAAACGCTTGAAGATGTGCAGTATTTGTCTTCCTCTGTGGCGGTTGCGGTGGGTGATGGCGGTGCAATTGCCAGGTCAGTAGACGGCGGGTCTACCTGGACGACGATTCCAGGATTTACAGATGACTTTAGAGGGTTGACGTTCCCGACCTCGACAACCGGATGGATGATCGGTGTTGTCGGCGGATCGAGCAACATCTACCGTTCGAACGACGGAGGCGCGTCCTGGACAAGATTAGCGACCTACGGCGCGGTTCTCACCAATATGAAATTTGCCGACGTGAATAACGGCATCGCAGTCGGAAATTCCGGCGTTATCGTACGGTCATCAGATGGCGGTTCGACCTGGAATCCCCAGACAAGCGGCACCACATCATTCCTCGAAGGTCTGAGTTACGTCTCGAGTAATGCTGTCGCAACGGGCCAGTTCGGTACAATCCTTGGAACTTCCAACGGCGGCGGTTCATGGTCGGCGCAGTCAAGCGGTACCACCTACCGCCTTAGACGGGCATCATTCGTAAGCACTTCAACAGGCACGGTAGTAGGGTACGGTGGAAATATTAAGCGCACCGGAGACGGCGGCGCGTCATGGACGGGCCAGACGAGCCCGTACGGAACGGTCGATCTTTATGCCGTTCATTTTGTGGACGCAAACAACGGATGGGTCGTCGGCCCCGGCGGCTTGATCATCCACACGTCCAATGGCTCATCATGGGCTTCTCAGAATAGCGGTGTTGCAAACGCTCTTTACGGTGTCCATTTTAAAGACGCGAGCAACGGCCTCGCGGTCGGTAACTGGGGTACGATTCTTCGCACTGCCAATGGCGGCGGAAGCTGGTCCGTAATGCCGATCACTGCCGGTTCGCCGACAGCACCCGGAGCCCCGACGCTCCTGTCGCCTGCCACGGGCGCTCTTAATCAGCCGACAAGCCTCACATTATCATGGAATGCGTCATCGGGCGCTTCAACGTATCGCATTCAGGTTTCAACGAGCTCTGCGTTCACCACGACCGTTGTCGACGATGCGACGCCCACGGGTACTTCAAAATTAGTCGGTCCGCTTCTTAACGGTACGACGTACTACTGGCGCGTAAACTCAACCAACTCCGGCGGCACCAGCGCCTGGTCGGCGACATGGAATTTCACGACGGCAGCGGCGCTCGTAGCGCCTACGGTCGTGACAACAGCTGCAAACTCGGTAACAACGAGCGGCGGAGTGCTCAATGGAACAGTCAACCCAAACGGAAATTCATCGACAGCATGGTTTGAGTGGGGAACGAGCAGCACCCTGGCGACATACAACTCCACGAGTTCTCAGGCAGCGGGTTCGGGTACGACCCCCTTCGCGGTGTGGTCACAGTTAACCGGTTTAGCTGCCAGCACAACGTATTACTTTCGTGCGGTAGGCCAGAATTCAGCAGGGACCACGCGTGATGGAATTTTAAGTTTTACGACCGGAGCAACAGCGCCTCCTCCTCCGGGAGCGTTCAATCTTATTTCACCGGCGAACGGTTCGCTTAATCTCACGGCCAGCGGCACGCTCTCATGGGGAGCCTCCGCAAACGCGACGGGTTACGACGTCTATCTGGACGGCAACAATCCTCCGACGACAATCGTCAGTTCCAACCAGGCGGCAACTTCATATAACTATTCCGTTGCCAACGGCCTTTTGAGATATTGGAAGGTCGTGGCGAAAAATAGCGCAGGGAACACAACTGCAACCGCTTCACCCTGGAGCTTTACGACAATTGTGGGTGCTCCGGCAGCACCGGTGCTTCTTTCTCCCGCAACCGGATCGCTTAACCAGCCTACGAGCCTGACTCTTTCATGGAATGCGTCTGCGGGTGCGGCAACGTACCGGGTCCAGGTATCGACAAGTTCGACGTTCGCGACCACCATTGTTGATGATGCGACGGTTGCCGTTACATCGCGCGCGGTGAGTTCGTTATCGAACAATACAACGTACTACTGGCGGGTGAGCGCGACGAATCTGGGCGGAACGAGCGGCTGGTCGGCAACATGGAATCTTACAACCGTGGCTCTTGCCCCGACGGTTCTTACCACGGCCGCAACCCTGGTAACCTCGGGTGGAGCGACGATGAACGGAACGGTCAACCCAAACGGCGTGTCGACAACGGCATGGTTTGAGTGGGGAACGAGCAGCACGCTGGCATCATACACGGCGACGGCCTCCCAGGCGATGGGCTCCGGATCGAGCGCGGCTGCAGTGAGCCAGGCGTTAACAGGTTTGAGCGCGAACACGACGTATTATTTCCGCGTGGCAGCGCAGAATTCCGGCGGGACGCAGCGCGACGGCATCATGAGCTTTACGACAGGCGCAGTGCTTCCGACAGTGCTTACGACGGCGGCAAGTTCAGTGACCTCGGGCGGCGGCACAATGAACGGCACAGTCAATCCGAACGGTAACGCGACGACAGCATGGTTTGAATGGGGTACGAGCAGCACCCTGACGACGTACACTGCAACGACATCGCAGTCAGCCGGTTCAGGTACGAGCGCCGTGGCGGTAAGTTCGGCGCTGACAGGTTTGGCAGCCAATACAACCTATTATTTTCGCGTAGCCGCCCAGAACGGCGCAGGCACACAGCGCGACGGAATCCTCAGCTTCACGACCGGAGCGGTCTTACCGACAGTGGTCACAACGGCCGCAGGTTCAGTGACCTCGAGCGGCGCGACGATGAACGGAACAGTCAATCCCAACGGCAACGCAACAACAGCATGGTTTGAGTGGGGAACGAGCAGCACCCTGACGACGTATACAGCAACGACATCGCAGTCCGCCGGTTCAGGTGCGAGCGCCGTTGCGATAACTTCGGCGTTAACGGGATTGGCTGCAAATACAATATATTATTATCGTGCGGCCGGCCAGAACGGCGCTGGCACACAGCGCGCGGCCATCATGAGCTTCACGACAGGCGCGGTGCTTCCCACAGTTCTTACGACGGCAGCGACTTCAGTAACCTCAGGCGGCGCGACGCTGAACGGTACGGTCAATCCGAACGGGAACGCAACCACCGCATGGTTTGAGTGGGGCACGAGCAGCACGCTTGCGACCTATACGTCGACAACATCCCAGTCGGCGGGATCAGGTTCAAGCGCTGTGGCTGTGAATTCGGCCGTGACAGGTTTGTCGCCGAATACGACATATTATTTTCGCGTAGCCGGCCAGAACGGCGCGGGCATTCAGCGCGACGGCATCCTGAGCTTTACGACAGGTGCGGTACTGCCGACAGTCCTCACGACGGCGGCGAGCTCTGTAACAACAGGCGGCGCCACCATGAACGGTACGGTCAATCCGAACGGGAACGCAACCACCGCATGGTTTGAGTGGGGTACGAGCAGCACATTGGCGACGTTCACAGCGACGACGGCCCAGTCAATCGGATCGGGTTCAAGCGCTGTCGGCGTGAATGCGGCATTGACGGGATTGGCGGCGAGCACAACCTATTACTACCGTGCGGCGGGCCAGAATTCCGCAGGCACGCAGCGCGATGGAATTTTGAATTTTACGACGGGTGTTGCGGCTCCTCCGCCTCCCGGAGCATTTAACCTTCTTACGCCGGCGACCGGTGCGGTAAACCAGGCAGTGTCCGGAACGCTGACATGGGCACAGTCAGCAAATGCCACAAGCTACGACGTCTATCTCGATGTGAATAATCCTCCGACGACCATCGTCAGCGCGAACCAAACAACGTTATCCTACAGTTACAGCGGCCTGCTGACTGCGGGTGCGTACAATTGGAAAGTGGTAGCAAAGAACAGCGCGGGCACTGCGACCTCGTCGAATTCGCCCTGGAGCTTTACGACGATCGTCCTGGCTCCGACGGTGACGACAACGGGGGCGACATCCATTACACAAACAACTGTAACATTAAACGGATCGGTCAATCCCAATGGCGCGTCGACGACGACGTGGTTCGAGTGGGGCACAAGCAGTACGCTCACAACCTATTCAAGCACTTCGCCGATTGCGATCGGATCGGGCAGAACCGCTACGGGCACGATTGCGGGCCTTACCGGTCTCACCACGAATCAAACGTATTACTACCGCGCGGCGGCACAGAATAGCGGCGGCACAACCCGTGATGGTATTCTGAGCTTCACGACTCCGAAGAATCCGCCTCCGCCGACTCCGTCGCTCAGCTCACCGGGCAACGGTGCGTTAGGCCAGCCGACGTCATTGAACCTTGCGTGGAGTTCATCAACCGGAGCAACGGCGTATCACCTGACGGTTTCGACCACGCTGGACTTTTCGAGCGGCATTGTCTATGATAACGCAGCGCTTACATCCACGACCCAATCCGTTGGCGGTTTGTCCAATAGCGTCATGTACTACTGGCGCGTCAGTGCGTCAAATGACGGCGGCTCAAGTGCCAACTCATCCGCATGGAACTTTACAACACTTACGTCACCTCCGGTGTTTTCTCTGGACAAAACGAGCATCAACTACGGTACCGTAGCTGTTGGAAAAACCAAGGTAGATTCAGTGACCGTGACGAATACCGGCGGTTCCAACCTGGTAATTTCAAGCATTCAGTCAATTTCCACTCAGTATACCGTGTCGCCCAGCAGCGGAACGGTTCCGGCAGGAAGTTCGCTGAAAGTATATATTACCTTTGCACCGACGGCCAAATCGACGATTAACGGGCAGATTAACTTCGTTCACAATGCTGCAGGCTCACCGGGCTCGGTGACTCTTACCGGTGTCGGCGGCTCTTCGAAAGGCGGAGGTAAGCGCACGCCGTTGGATTACATCTTCGCCGGGGCAGGTTCTAAGGAAATGCCCGAGAACTATGCGCTTGGTCAGAACTATCCCAATCCGTTCAATCCGACAACATCGATCACGTACGAATTGCCGGAACCGAGCAGTGTCCAGCTGAGCGTGTTCAACCTTCTTGGACAGGAAGTCACAACTCTTATTGCCGCGGATGAAAATTCCGGAGCACACACGGTCGTCTGGAATGCCATGACGAACAACAACGAGCAGCTTCCGTCAGGGACCTACATCTATCGGCTCCACGCGAAGTCGCTGACGAGCGATAAGGAGTTCGAGGTTACACGAAAGATGATCTTGATGAAATAATCATCAACGCACGATGAATCTCAACGGGGTGATTTCGAATCTGAGATCACCCCGTTGTGTTTGTATGCCCTCCATCGTTCATCATGAAGTTTTTTCAACTTGACTTCTGGCAGTATACCAACGATGGATTGAAGCTGTTACAGCTGCGGTTCTATCAGGTTCCGACCGTTGTTCCCTGGCAGGTCGGGAGCGAAGATCGAGAGGGTGAGCGTTATAGCTCACCCTTTTTTATTTCTTTCCATGACATGTTGAAAGATAAGCCTGGCACCGTGCAACACGAGAGCAGGTTCGACCGCATCGGCAATATCTGTCTTCGAAACGAGAAGTCGCGCAAAACCGCCCGTCAGGACAACTTTGGTCCGTTTTCCCGTTTCTAGTTTAGTCCGTCGGACGATTCCTTCGATAGAACTTATTGCACCGAAGAGAATACCGGATTGGATGGATTCGATCGTAGAATTACCGATGACGGAGTTGGGAAAGCGTAAAGGAATGTCAGGGAGCTGTGCTGTTTTCCCGTGAAGCGCGGATGCGGAGGTCTTAATACCGGGTGCTATCGCCCCTCCAAGGAATTCTCCTTTTTCCGAGACTACGCTGATCGTCGTCGCTGTCCCAGCATCTACGACAATAACCGCCCGCTTATACTTCTCAAATGCTGCGACCACGCTGCAAATCCTGTCGGCACCGAGCGTCGCAGGTGTCTTGTAGAGAATCTTTATCCCCGCGTCAAGTTTACCTGTGATTACGAGAGGGTCTTTTTTCAGGTGCGACTTGCATACCGACGCCACAATCTTTGTTGCGCGAGGGACAACCGAGCAAATGACGATTCCGGATAGATCGTCGGTCCCGACGCGACTTTTCCGGAGATATCCCGAGAGTAACGTGTGCGCTTTGCCCCGGGACAGGCCGGAAGAGCTCACATGGAAAGGCGCAGACATGTTCTTTCCTTTGAACAAGCCCAGGCTCATACGGGAATTCCCGATATCGATCGCAAGAACGGTCAAGAGCCGATCTCCTGAGAAAGGCTCACGTCGCCGGAAAACACTTTGCTCTCAATGCCATCTGCCGACACAATCAGGCCGCCGTCCGGATCAACGCGGACCGCTGTGCCCGTCAGCTTGCCATCGTTCCCGTTGACCGTGATTCGCTTTCCAATCGTGGTATCGTAGAGTTTCCATGTTTTCAGCACCGAGGAAAGATCCCCCCGCTGAATCATTGTATAGTGATGGTCCATTCTCTCCAAAATGGCCGTGAGCAGGAGGGTGCGGTCGATCGATCGTCCGGATGCGATCGCGATCGAGGTGGCTGACCCAGCCAGTTCGCCAGGAAACTCCGTTTGGTTAACGTTCAATCCGATACCAATGACTATTGCCGGGGACATACCTTGCCTGGCAATACTTTCACTCAGGATCCCGCAGCATTTTCTCCCGTTCAGTAAAATATCATTTGGCCATTTGCATGCGGGAGATACGCCGGGAATATCCTTCATTGCTTCTACGACCGAGACCGCTGCATACATGGAAAGAAGGCCGGTTTGTTCGGGAGAAATCTTTGGACGAAGGATGACCGAAAATGTCAGATTTTCTCCGGGCGCGGAGACCCACGTGCGGGTAAAACGGCCGCGGCCGGCTGTTTGTTCCTCGGCATGAATAAGAGTGCCTTCAGGCTCTCCTTCACTTGCCATCTTCTTCGCGCAGGTATTCGTCGAGTCGATGGTCTCGAAACAATGAATTCCCTTACCAAGAATTTTTGTGCGGAGCCGGGCTTGTATTTCAGCTTTCGTCATAAAGAGGTCAACGATTTTACCAAAAATAGGTTCGAAAGTCAAGATTGGGTT
Source organism: Bacteroidota bacterium (assembly GCA_035495255.1). Taxonomy (GTDB): domain Bacteria; phylum Bacteroidota; class Ignavibacteria; order UBA10030; family SZUA-254; genus DASYTP01. Next base: position 16,095 of record DATJGD010000004.1, read on the forward strand.
GTCTGCCAGAAAATAATGTGAATTGACAGGAAAAGAGCCTTTGGCTGACAGCCTGTCATAGCTGCTATTTTCCTGCATTACGAAATCAGCGCTCTTTGGGCAGATTCCGCATGGCATGGCGATTGTAATAAAGAAGGTATTCAAGAACCGCCGTTGCCCGTTTGGATAGTGCAGCGGCCACAAAAGGAGAACATAGTCATGGCAGGAAAAATTATTGGAATTGATTTAGGCACGACGAATTCGGTCGTTGCCGTTATGGAAGGAAATGATCCGGTCGTTATTGCGAACGCCGAGGGATCACGGACGACACCTTCGGTGGTCGGATTTACGAAAACCGGCGAACGTCTCGTGGGCCAGGCTGCAAAACGCCAGGCGGTAACAAACTCGCAAAACACGGTCTTTTCCATAAAGCGTTTTATGGGGCGCTTCCAGAATGAAGTCACCGAAGAAATGAGGCTTGTCCCGTACAAGGTCATTCAGGGTGAGAACAACACGGCGCGCATTCAGATTAACGACCGCGTATATTCTCCGCCCGAGATCAGCGCGATGATCCTTCAGAAAATGAAGCAGACAGCAGAAGATTATCTTGGAACGAAGATCACTGACGCGGTAATTACCGTACCCGCGTATTTTAACGACGCTCAGCGCCAGGCAACAAAAGAAGCCGGTGAGATTGCCGGGTTAAATGTGAAAAGAATAATCAACGAACCTACCGCGGCAGCGCTTGCGTATGGACTTGATAAGAAACATAAGGACGTCAAAGTCGCCGTGTTCGATCTTGGCGGCGGAACATTCGACATTTCGGTCCTGGAGCTCGGTGAAGGAGTGTTTGAGGTGAAGTCAACAAACGGCGATACGCATCTGGGCGGTGATAACTTCGACCAGAGGTTATTGGATTATATCGCCGATGAGTTTAAGAAGCAGGAAGGGGTCGATCTCAGAAAAGATCCGATGGCATTGCAGCGCATGCGCGAAGCGGCCGAAAAGGCGAAGATGGAGCTTTCGCAGCTTTTGCAGACGGAAGTCAACCTTCCCTTCATTACCGCCACGGCAGATGGGCCGAAACACTTGAACTTAACGATCACGCGTGCAAAGTTCGAGCAATTGGTTGAGGACCTCATTCAGCGCTGCGTAGCACCCGTAGAGCGGGCGCTGCGTGATTCCGGCCTTGCGCCGAATCAGATCGACGAGATCATTCTCGTCGGCGGTATGACCCGCGTTCCTCGCGTGCAGCAGCTTGTGAAAGACATCTTCGGCAAAGAGGGGCACAAAGGGGTGAACCCTGATGAGGTAGTCGCAGTTGGTGCGGCGATTCAGGGCGGAGTCCTTTCAGGCGATGTCACCGATGTGCTGTTACTCGATGTGACGCCGCTGTCGCTGGGAATCGAAACGCTCGGAGGAGTAGCTACTCCGATGATCGCGGCAAATACAACGATCCCGACGAAGAAGAGCGAGGTATTTTCAACAGCCTCCGACACGCAGCCCTCCGTGGAAATTCATATCCTCCAGGGTGAGCGGCCGATGGCGATCGATAACCGCACGCTCGGCAGATTCCATCTTGACGGAATTCCGCCGGCACCGCGCGGCGTTCCTCAGATCGAGGTGACATTTGATATCGATGCGAACGGAATGCTCCACGTGACTGCGAAAGATAAAGCCACGAATAAGGAGCAGAGTATCCGGATCACGTCTTCCAGCGGACTCAGCAAAGAAGAGGTCGAGAAGATGAAGCAGGACGCTCAGGCGCACTCTGCGGAAGACAAGCGGAAGAAGGAGGAGATCGACGCGAAGAACCAGGCCGACAATCTGGTCTTCCAGACACGGAAGCAGATGAAGGATCTGGGCGACAAGATGCCTGCAGAGACGAAGAACAAGGTAGAATCTGCTGCAGACGCGCTCGACGCGGCGATCAAGAGCGGCAACAATGCCGATATCAAGGCAAAGACAGAAGCGCTCAATAACGTATGGAACGAAGCGTCGACGACGATGTATCAATCCGCGACCGCGGGTGCGCAGGCAGGCCAACAGGCTCCGCCGCCTCCGCCGCATAGCGAAGAACCTCAGCAGGATAACGGCAAAAAGGTAGAGGACGCATCGTTTGAAGTCGTAGACGACAAGGATAAGCAATAATGTCCCACTCGGCCCCCGATCCCCGCAGTCAGTACTGAGGGGATCGGAGCCGGTTCTTGAATACGGAGCCGCGGCGGTGTTGTCGGAAAAGATAATGCTGGTGCGGCTTCGGCATATAGTGCACCGAGGATGAAGTACTTCGGGCATGAGTGATCCCGCTTCGCGGGATCGTACCAGGAGAAATCTATCATGAACTTTCAAAAATTTACAATAAAATCACAGGAAGCGGTCCAAAACGCACAGGAGATCGCTGCGAGTTACAAGAACCAGGCAATTGAGCCTGAGCATTTACTTGCTGGGCTTGTACAGGACAGCGGGGGCGTAGTCGTGCCCATCCTTCAGAAGGTCGGTGCGAATGTCGGTTACATTAAAATTAAGATCAACGAAGCGCTCGAGAAGCTTCCCAAAGTCTCCGGTACTTCCTCCGGAAACCAATTCATGGGCCAGTCGCTCGCACAGCTCTTCGACGAAGCGCTGAAAGAAGCGACCTCTCTCAAGGACGAATACGTCAGTACCGAGCATCTTCTGCTTGCTCTGATTTCTTCGAAAAGCACAGCGGGTAAGCTGCTCACAGATCAGGGCGTCAGCAAAGACCAGATTTACGCGGCCTTAAAGGATATCCGGGGAAGCCAGCGCGTCACGGACCAGACACCCGAAGAAAAATATCAGGCATTGCAGAAATTCGGCCGCGACCTCAATGAACTCGCGCGCAAAGGAAAGCTCGATCCGGTGATCGGCCGTGATGAAGAGATCCGCCGCGTCCTGCAGGTCCTTTCCCGGCGCACGAAGAATAATCCGGTTCTTATCGGTGAGCCCGGCGTGGGAAAGACCGCAATCGCCGAGGGCATAGCCCACCGCATTGTGCAGGGAGACATCCCGGAAAACCTGAAAACCAAGCGTATCATCGCGCTCGATATGGGCTCGCTAATTGCGGGTACCAGTTTTCGCGGACAGTTTGAGGAACGGCTGAAAGCTGTGCTGAAGGAAGTCACTGAGTCCGAGGGCGAAATCATTCTCTTTATTGATGAGCTCCACACCCTTGTGGGTGCCGGAGCCGCCCAGGGCGCCGTCGACGCAGCGAATATGCTGAAGCCCGCCCTTGCAAAGGGTGAATTGCGTGCAATCGGGGCGACGACGATTGACGAATACCGGAAGCACATTGAAAAAGACCCCGCACTGGAGCGCCGGTTCCAGCCGGTGCTCATCGAAGAGCCGGACGTATCCGATACGATCTCCATATTACGCGGACTCAAAGAACGCTACGAAGTCCACCACGGCGTCCGGATAACGGACGGCGCAATCGTTGCTGCCGCGCAGCTTAGCTCGCGCTACATCAGCGACAGATTTTTACCCGATAAGGCCATCGATCTTGTCGACGAGGCAGCTTCCAAGCTTAGAATTGAAATTGATTCGATGCCGGAGGAGCTCGACGAGGTAGAACGGCGCATCAAACAGCTCGAGATCGAACGCGAGGCGGTGAAACGTGAACGCGATCAGGATTCCAAAGGCCGCCTTGAGGATATCAAACGCGAGCTCAGCGATCTCAATCAGCAGCGCTCAGAACTTCGTGCGCACTGGCAGAACGAGAGAGATCTCATCCAGTCGATCCGCAAAATGAAAGGCGATATTGAGAGGGCAAAAACGGATGCCGAGCAGCTGGAACGGCAGGGCGATCTCGCGAAAGTTGCAGAGCTTCGCTATGGGGTTATTACGGCGTTGACGAAGAGTCTTAACGAAGCAACGGCAAATCTGGCAGCCGTGCAAAAGGATAAGAAGATGCTGAAGGAAGAGGTGGATGCGGAGGACATTGCAGAAATCGTCGCGCGCTGGACCGGCATCCCGGTGAACCGGATGCTGGAAAGCGAAAAGACGAAGCTTCTTCATCTCGAGGACCGATTGCACGAACGGCTTATCGACCAGGAAGAGGCAGTCCATGCGGTCAGTGAAGCGATTCGGAGAAGCAGGGCCGGATTGCAGGATGAAAAGCGCCCGATCGGTTCGTTTATCTTCCTCGGCACCACAGGCGTCGGTAAAACCGAACTTGCACGCGCGCTGGCAGAGTTTCTCTTCAATGACGAGAACGCTCTTGTACGCATCGATATGAGCGAATACATGGAGAAATTTTCAGTCTCCAGGCTCATCGGAGCGCCTCCGGGATATGTCGGGTATGAGGAGGGCGGTCAGTTGACGGAGGCCGTACGCCGGAAGCCCTATTCCGTGATACTTCTCGATGAGATCGAGAAAGCGCATCCTGATGTGTTCAATCTTCTTCTTCAGCTCCTTGATGACGGAAGATTAACCGACAGCCAGGGACGGACGGTGAATTTCAAGAACACCATCGTCATTATGACCTCGAATCTCGGCTCGCAGCTCATCCAGGACAAGTTAACCGGTGAGTTTACGGACGAGGAGCTTGAGCAGATTTACGGACTGCTGAAAGTCTCGCTCTTTGACATGCTCAGGCAATCGATCAGGCCGGAATTTCTCAATCGCATTGATGAAATTGTCCTCTTCAAGCTGCTGAGCAAATCGGATTTGCGGAAGATCGTCGATCTGCAGTTGAAGCGGGTCCAGGACATGCTCATGCACAAGGAAATCTCGATTGAGGTGACCGACGAAGCAAAAGACTGGCTCGCCAGGCTCGGCTACGATCCGACGTTGGGCGCACGTCCGCTCAAACGCGTCATTCAAAAGCAGATCGTCAATAAGTTGTCCGAACTTCTCCTCGCCGGAGAATTCACGGATGGCGACGCGATCGAGGTTCGCCTTGACAAGCGTGGGTTGATCGAATTTGTCAAGAACGAACACGCGGAAACTATAGCGTAACAGACAGAAGCAACCGCTTAACAAAACCACAGGGGCGAATCTCGGTTCGCCCCTGTGTGTGTATTGTAATTCCCTCCGAATTTTCTTACCTTTTCTCCCAGTTATGAAACTATTTTGACGGGTATGAAATCATTGATCATTCACGGCGGCGCCTGGGACATTCCGCCGGAGCGCGTCGAGCCTCACCGGGCGGGGGTTGAAAAAGCGCTTGCCGCCGGATGGGAACTGCTGAATTCAGGAAGTTCTGCCGTCGATGTCGTCGAACGCGTCGTTTGTATGCTTGAAGACGACGGCGCATTCGACGCAGGCAGCGGCTCGCACCTCAATGCGGATGGAGAGATCGAGCTGGATGCAAGCATCATGAATGGAAAATCCCTGCGGTGCGGAGCCACAGCCGCAGTCCACCGGATCAAAAATCCGATCTCCCTCGCCCGCAGAATAATGGACGACAGCGAGCACATTCTGTTGGTCGGCAAAGGGGCCGAACAATTTGCCGCCGAGAATGGAATTTCGCTTTGCGATGCCGATCATCTTATATCCGCGCGAGAGCGCCAGGCGTGGCAGGCGGCCAAAGGCCAGCCGCACTATACGACCAAAGATGCCTTCATGAAAGCTGCGAGCGATACCGTTGGCGCGGTGGCGATGGATGCACACGGAAACCTGTGCGTCGGGACTTCTACAGGTGGAACGTTCCGCAAACACCCCGGGCGCGTCGGCGATTCGCCCCTTATCGGATGCGGATCGTATGCGGATAACGCCATCGGGGGAGTCTCAACGACCGGATGGGGAGAAGCGATGATCAAGGTAGTCATGGCAAAAACTGTCATCGATATAATGGAGGCAAACGGAGGCGATCCGCAGAAGGCGGCGGAGAGCGGCATTGATCTCATGAAACGCAAAGCGGACGGTTACGGCGGTGTGATCGTGTTGAACCACAACGGGAGCATCGGCGTTGCGTTCAATACGCCGCGGATGGCGCGGGCATACATGACTTCAGAAATGCGCGCCCCGTTCGTCGCAGTATGAATCCTTCTTCGCTGATCGGCCACGTCACGGAGCTCCTTCAGCGTATCGAAAATTCAAACCGGCCCAACAACCGTTCGGGCGGGCAACCGGCAGATCGGATCACAGCGGCATTCTTCAAAGATCGCAGGTACCTGGGTGCGAAAGACCGGCGCGTAATCTCCGAATCAGTGTTCGGGATCATCCGGAATCGGCGGTACCTCGAAGCGCTGTTCGAACGTTATCTTGAAGAGAATCCCTCCCACTCCGATCTCGACGATCAGAACTTGCGATTCCTCCCATTGTACGCCATCTATGCGGCGGTCTTTCAGACTTCACCCGCAGTCCCCGAGGGACATTGGCTGACGACGTTTCCGAAGATTCCCCTCATGTCGTTCACAGAAGCGAGTTCGTCCTATTCTTCATTGGAGTTTATCACAGATCATCTCATCCGCCTGGGTGTGAAATATTCATTCCAGGATTGGATGGTGAGCGAATGGTCCGGGCAGGTTGGAGATCAACTTGAGCCGCTTCTGCGATCCCTCAATGCGCCTCCGAACATCACGCTTCGGGTAAACCTCCTGAAAATTACCAGAGAAGAATGCCAATTACGATTAGCAAAAGAGGGGATTGAAACCCATCCTGCGCCCCTGACGCCCGCAGGCCTTATTGTGTCGAAGCGCTTTGCAGCCCAGGCATCTCCCGCATTTTCCGACGGATGGTATGAAATTCAGGACGAAGGAAGCCAGCTCGTTTCGCTCATCGCGGATCCGAAACCCGGGGATATCGTTATCGATGCCTGCGCCGGCGCCGGGGGGAAGTCCCTCCACCTCGCGGAACTCATGAAGAATGACGGTGAGCTTGTCGCGATCGATGTGGAGAAAACGCGTCTTCGGGAGCTCGAAACACGGGTCCGGCGCGCGGATGTTCATATCATCAGGACACAGTTGAGGGAAGAGGTGAGGCCGGAGAACTTTGCCGGAAAGGCAGACCTTGTTCTCGTCGACGCGCCCTGCAGCGGCGTAGGAACAATCCGCCGGAATCCGGGATTGAAGTGGAGCGTTTCGGAGAAGCTCGTTTCATACTATTCCGAAAAACAACTGGAGATCCTTTCGTATAATTCTCAGTTCGTAAAACACGGGGGGAGGCTTATCTATGCGACATGTTCGCTGTTCCGGAAGGAAAACGAGGAAGTGGTAATGAAGTTTCTCGCCCAGCATAACGAATTCTCCCGGTCCGCCATTCAACCCATAACCGGGCTTGAATCAAAGAACGGGGAAATAACCCTGTACCCTCACATCCATAACACTGACGGCTTTTTCGTGGCGATTTTGAGCAAAATGAGCAGCTAGTCTTTGCATCTGACCTGCTCAATTTGTAGATTACGCTTATTGAAGTTTTTGGAATCTACCCCATGAGACACCCACTCCTGTATGTGCTTCTTCTTTGCACGCTGATTTCCTGTTCCCGAAAAAGTGACAAGGAACTCTTCGACGAGGGAAAGGCGGCGCAGGCTCAGCAGAACTTCCAGCTGGCCATCGATCGCTACCAATCGGTGGTCGATCAGTTCCCGAAGTCCGCGTACGCCGAAACTTCCCAATACTTTGCAGCGATTATTTACAACAACGATCTTCACGACGCGCGGAAAGCCATCTCTGCCTACCGGAAATTCTACGACATTTTCCCCTCAAGCGCGGAAGCGGCAAATGCGCTCTTCCTTGTCGGCTTTCTCTACAATAACGAAGTAAAGAATACCGACAGCGCAAGGATCGCCTACGAGCTGTTCCTGCAAAAGTATCCGTCGCACTCGCTGGCGGTTTCTGCAAAATTTGAGCTGGAGACCCTCGGCAAAGATCCGACGCAGGTTCTTCAATCCCAAAAAACGTCAGCCACCGGGGCTTCGGAACAGTCCGGTTCCCAAAAAGAGTGATCGAAACCGCCACAGATTACCGAAAGTATTTACAGCCTGACGTTGTCGCCAAGCTCGTCAACATGGAGCTTGTGGCCCGCCTGGTGGTAGAAGGGTTCATCACGGGATTGCATAAGAGCCCGTACCATGGATTTAGTGTTGAGTTCGCAGAACACCGGCAGTACATGCCGGGGGACGATGTCAAGAGGCTGGACTGGAAAATCTACGGAAAAACCGACCGCTACTACATCAAGCAGTTTGAGGAAGAGACTAATCTCAAATCCTACATCATCGTCGATGCGAGCCGGTCGATGTCGTTCCACAGCGAAGGGGCGATTTCAAAGTTTTCGTACGCTTCCTATGTTGCGGCCGCGCTTGCCCAGCTGATGGTTCAGCAGCGCGACGCGGTGGGGCTGACTCTCTATGATGAGCGGATCCGGACCTACATGCCGCCTCACGCGACGAAGGGGTATCTCCGTGAGATCCTGCGCCAGCTTGAGATGGCGGAACCGGGAAACAAGACCGGCACCTCCAACTCTCTCCATGAAATTGCCGACCGCATCAAGCGCCGCGGTCTTGTCATTATTCTCAGCGATCTCTTCGATACGCCGGGGGACGTTATGAAAGCCCTCCGTCACTTCCGCCACAAAAAAAATGAAGTGATCGTCATGCAGGTCCTGGACCCGATCGAGCGTTCGTTCGCCTTCGGGCGCGACGCGGTGTTCAAAGACATGGAAACGTCGGAGGAGTTGATGACGCAGCCGTATCATATCCAGAAATCTTACCAGGAATCGATGCAGGATTTTCTGGAGACGTACAAGCGCGGATGCAGAGAGAACAGGATCGACTACGTTCTCCTTGACACAGCGACACCCTTCGATGTAGCACTTTTTGAGTACTTGCACAAGCGTCAGCGGATGGGGTGAGCAGCTAGCAATAGTACGTAGCAGCAGGGGAGGGGGCATACATTAGGAGGGATGCAAATGAGGGTAAACATGAAGCTGTTGCTGGTTCTCCTTGCCGGGTGTGCACTGCGGTGTGAAGGGCCTATTGGTCCGTCTGCAGCCGAGTCGCTCATCGATCCAAATATTCAGCCAAACGTCATTTATACCAACCCTCCGTCCAATGGGCTGGGGCCGTTCCTGGATTTCACCGGCCAAGTCATGATACGGTTCAACAAGATCATGGACAAATCTTCGCTCCGCCGGGCTCTCAGCATCACTTCGTCAGCCGGGCCCCTGAAAATAGATACAAGCAACGTTCGGACGGTTGGAGGCGATGTGTTCACATTTACCCCGGTCGACACACTCGGTTTTGCGCTCCGGTGGAAGGTTGGCCAGTCCTGCACCATCGGCATCTCATCTGTTGCAAAGGATATCAACGGGAACTCACTGAATCCTTCGTTCTCGATGACATTCACTCCCGAACCCACAGTACGTATCATCTCCGTCATCCCGACTGACAGGGATACCAACGTATCGTTAACCTCTGGTTTTCGACTAACATGGAACAGCCCGGTCGACCTCTCGATAGTCCCGTCAATCGCTATCGCCCCCCCGCCGGTGGGCTATTGGTATATTCCGGCATACGGGGATTCAACGATGATGTATTATGCGTTGACGAAGCCCCTGGCATTTGGCACCACCTATCGTATGAGTGTCGGTGCCGGCGCAGCAGATAAGTTCGGAAACAGACTGCCTTCAGAGTTCGTGTCTACGTTCAAAACGATCGACTTTCGGGTTACCTCCACGTTCCCTGCACCGAATGAGCTTGTCGGAAATCTCGGCCAGGAAATTAGTGTAGTATTCTCCGGGCCGATCGACACCGCATCAGCACGGGCTGCATTCGGCATATCTCCTCAGCTTGACGGTACTCTCCACCTGCAAGGGGGAGTATCCTATTTTGAGTTCTTTAGCACTCTGGGATTTCTTCCGAATACAACATATTCGGTTACGTTGTCTGCTTCGATGAAGTCGAGCACCGGTATTCCGCTCGCGCAGCCGTATAGTTTTGCGTTCACGACAGACTCATTCAGAGTACTTTCCACAACCCCGGCGAATGGCGATACCGGAATTACGTATCCGGTGGTGTTCGTCGCTTTCAATTCGACCATCAGGATGGCTGGTGCGGATTCCGGATTGACAATAAGCCCGGCCGTGCATGGTACAATGTCATTCTCGTACGAATCGTACGGCTATTACATTAGCGATATGCAGCCCCACCAGAGGTATGACGTCACGATCTCGGCGCCGACGGCGACGCTCAACGGCAGCGTTCTCCTCCGCCCGTATCATTTTTCATTTACGACCGGAAATTTATGAAAGGGGCGTTTTGGCCGGCATTAGTAGTAAGCGCTTTGGTCGCGGGGTGCAGAGGTCCATCCGGTCCCGAGGGAGCGGGATTTGAAAGCCTCTCTGATGGATCAATCCAGCCCAAAATTATCTTTTCCGATCCTCCGGCCGGGGCAACCGGACCATTTGATTCATATAACCAAATTCAGTTGCGCTTCAATAAATACATGGATCTCCATTCTCTCAGACGTGCAATACGGTTCGCGTCGCCTCTTGATGATATGGTGGCAGATACAAATGGAATACTGAGCGCCAACGGAGACATTATCACCGTAAGTGCAAGACCCTCAACCGGGTCGACGTTCTACTGGCATATCGGTGAAACATATACGCTCAGCATATCTGATGAAGCCGAAGATGTGAACGGAAATCGGTTGCGTAGTCCCTTTTCAATGACAATTCTTCCAGAACCCAATTTCCGGGTTCGAACGGTCTCGCCAAGGAACGGGGCAAACAATGTCAGTCTAAAGGCTCGTCTTACGCTCGGCTTCAATAGCCCCGTTACTCCATCGATATTCCAGGCTGTGTCAATATCTCCGCCTGTGGCGGGCAGCTGGAGTTTTCCTAGCCCCGTCCTTGTTGCGTATCGCCCAACGGTCTCACTGGATGTACAGACGGAATATACAATCACACTCACTGATTCCGCTGCTGATGAATTCAAAAATGTTCTTCCCGGAACGTATTCATGGAAATTTACAACAGTTCCATTCCGCGTGAGCACCGTGAGCCCTGCGAATGGAAGCCTCGGTGTTTCACTGTTCGGTCAGGCCTCAATTTCACTGAATGTTGCTGCGGATAGCTCGACTGTTCGGCGAGCATTTTCCATACAGCCTCCCATTTCGGGAACGTTAAGCTATGGTGGGACAAAGATAAAGTTCACCCCTGCTGCCGCCTGGCTTCCGCAAACAACGTACAAAATTTCAATCTCAACCGATTTAAAAACCGCGACCGGCAAAAATCTTCTTCAGCCGTTTGTGTTGACGTTTACGACATTGGATTAGCAAACACGAATCGCATGAACCGTTTGTACCAATATGTAGCGCTACTCCCGGTTCTCTTGATGTTCGGCTGCAAGAGCGAAGTGGACTTCGGCAATCCGCCTCGTCCCGACTACGACCCGCTTCTCGATGCGAATATCCAGCCAATCGTTCTGGAAACCTTTCCCGCCGCGAACACCCAGGGGCCGTTTGCCGGGTTTGTCGCTTCGGTCCGGCTGAAGTTCAACAAGGTTATGGATCTTCCTTCGTTGCGGAAATCGGTGCACATTTCCTCGGAGCTCGGAGACGTCAAGGCAAATATTGATTCAATCGTTACTGCAGACGGCGTGACGTTCTTTATCGAGGCTATCCGGCCGGATTCGCCCGCGCGGTTTTGGTGGAAGGTCGGCGAGGTATATACTCTCACCATCGATTCGACAGTTCAGGACGTCAGTAAGAATACTCTGCATTCAACTGTCCGGGTCGGCTTTCTTCCTGAGCCGGTGTTCCGCATCCTCAGCGTGTCGCCTGCAAACGGTGATGCAAAGGTTTCGCCGAACGGCGTGTCGGGTTTTCTTCAATTTACGTTTAACAGCGAGATTGATGGTTCGATCTTCCCGAAGGTTCATATTTCTCCTGAATGCACCGGCCATTGGCATCTTGAAGATCCGACAAAGCTGTTGTACCGGCTGAGCTCAGATCTGGCATTTCACACGAACTATTCGATCGCGATCGATGGAGACGCGACCGACGCCTTCGGTCATCAGCTGCAGGGGAGTTTTGTGACATCATTTACAACAGAAAAATTCCGGGTGATCGGAACGACACCTACAAACGGTGAATCTGGAATTCCGCCAACTTCCGCCATCGGGGTAACATTCGATACTCCGTATGATACGAATTCCATTCGCCAGGCATTTACGTGTCAGCCGTTCGTTCCAGGGCGCTTTGTTTTCCGGGAACGCCAGTTCTACTATGTGCCAAATGAGCTTTTTGCGGGCACAGCATTCAAAGTTACTCTTGGATCCTCCATCCGGTCATCGGCCGGAGATACACTTGCAGCGCCGGTTGTCATTCGCTTTCTCACGGATGGCTTTGGCGTCATGAACTCATTTCCTCTTCATGGTTCTACCAGCGTTCCGCGAACAACTCATCTTGCTGTCGAATGCAATGGGCGGATACAACAGTCGACCGTTCCGGCCTCTATGATCATCTATCCGGCGATCGCCGGAAGACTGGATTCTTGCTATGACGGAACTTGTTCGGCGTATAAATTCTTTTTTATTCCGTCCGAACCACTCGCTGCGAATACGACGTACTTTGTCTACATCGGCATCCCGTTTGCAGGAGTCAATCTCCGCCCGTTGTACTCGCAAACAGGGGCGGCAGCCTTTTTCCGATATTGGTTCACAACCGGGAGCGAGTAGGTACCGCTTTGCATTTCTCTCCGTCGTTTGATAAGTTAGGTGAGCGCAACAATTCTGTTGCGCTCTCTGTTTAACATCCATACTATGCTCCAGCAGGATAAACTCATAGTCAAAGGCGCCCGCGTCCATAATCTCAAGAATATCGACGTGGAGCTGCCCCGCGACAAACTGATCGTTATTACAGGGCTTTCCGGCTCCGGTAAATCGAGCCTTGCGTTCGATACGATCTATGCCGAAGGCCAGCGCCGCTACGTGGAAAGCCTATCCGCGTACGCCAGGCAATTTCTCGACCTCATGGAACGCCCGGATGTCGACTACATCGAGGGCTTAAGCCCCGCCATATCGATCGAACAGAAGACGGTTTCACATAATCCCCGTTCGACGGTGGGGACTGTCACCGAGATCTACGATTATCTCCGGCTCCTCTTTGCGCGGGCGGGAGTCCAGCATTGCTACAACTGCGGACGGCCTGTACAGCGGCAATCGGTGGACCAGATTATCGATACGGTCATGGAGTATCCGTCGGGGACGAATATTCAGATCCTGGCGCCGGTCGTCAAGGGAAGGAAAGGTCACTATCGCGAGCTGTTCGAAAAAATATTGAAGGACGGCTTCCTACGGGTACGCATCGACGGCGAAGTGAAGGAAATCCGCAAAGGGATGCAGGCGAACCGGTACCAGGTTCATAACATAGAAATCGTCGTCGATCGCCTCACCGTCAAATCTGACCTGCGATCGCGCATTGCCGATTCTATTGAAATGGCGCTCAAGATGGGCTCCGGGATCGTTGTCATCCAAAGTGACAAGGATCAGCTCTTCAGCCAGCATCTTGCATGCAGCTTCTGCGGAATAAGCTACGACGAGCCGGCTCCGAACTCATTCTCATTTAACTCGCCGTACGGTTCATGCCCCGCATGCGACGGGCTGGGAGAGACGAAAGAATTTGACCTCAACCTCATTATTCCCGATGACCGGCTGACGATCGCCCAGGAGGGAATCGCGCCGCTCGGGAAACCCCGTGATACGTGGCTCTGGAACCAGGTTCGGGCAGTTGCGAAGAAATACGAATTCGATTTCGATACGCCCGTCAGGAAGCTCCCGAAAAAGGCAAGGGAGATTCTCCTGGAGGGGTCTGGCTCCGAGAAATTTGAAATTCCCTATACCTATTCGAGCGGACGGGTCGTGATGTACAAGCACCGGTTTGCCGGTGTCCTGAATACCCTGAAGCAGTATTACAGCGAGACATCTTCGGAAGGCATCCGCCAGTGGGCCGAATCGTTCATGAATACGAAGCCCTGCACTGTGTGCAACGGAGGCCGTCTCCGTAAAGAGAGCCTCGCCGTGATGCTCACAGACGCAAAGACGAAAAAGGCTGTGAACATCCACGATGTGGTGAGCCTTTCGCTTCGCGACGCCCATGAGTATTTCGAAGCTCTCGCGCTGACCGAGCGTCAGCTCGTCATCGCGACACAGATCCTGAAGGAAATCCGCCAGCGATTGTATTTTCTTCTGAATGTCGGGCTGGAATATCTTACTCTTGGAAGAAGCGCCCGGACGCTGTCCGGCGGAGAGGGCCAGCGTATCAGGCTTGCGACGCAGATCGGTTCACAATTGGTGGGTGTGCTGTACATTCTGGATGAACCAAGCATCGGCCTTCACCAGCGCGACAACGTCAAACTTATCCGTAGCCTCCAGGAGCTGAGAGATCTCGGGAACACGGTGATCGTGGTCGAGCACGATAAGGAAATGATTCAGAGCGCGGATTTCGTTGTCGACCTGGGGCCTGGGGCCGGTGAGCATGGAGGGAACCTCGTGACGTTCGGGAAGCCCGGTGACTTAAAAAGCAATGGGGCGACCTCTTACACCGCGCTCTACCTGCACGGCAAACGAACGATCGAAGTACCAAGATCCCGGAAGGAAGGGAACGGTAAATTCCTGGAACTCACAGGTGCCACGGGGAACAACCTGAAGTCGGTCGCGCTGAAGATTCCGCTGGGGAAGTTTATTTGTATTACCGGCGTGAGCGGGTCGGGGAAGTCCAGCCTGATCACTGAAACCCTCTATCCTATTTTGTCCCGCAAGTTCTATCGTTCGAATGATGTGCCCCTTCCGTATACATCGTTCGATGGAATACAGAACATCGATAAAGTTATCGACGTCGATCAATCGCCGATCGGCAGAACACCCCGCTCAAACCCGGCGACGTACACCGGCCTCTTTACATTCATTCGCGACCTGTATGCCCAGCTTCCCGAAGCAAAGATCCGCGGGTACAAGGTGGGAAGATTCAGCTTCAACGTTGCCGGCGGACGGTGCGACGGGTGCGACGGGGACGGCGTTCGCAAAATCGAAATGAATTTTCT
>DATJGD010000005.1:0-46650 GCA_035495255.1 Bacteroidota bacterium
TACGATTACTTTGTGGATTGTCCGCTCGAGATCGGCACTCAGCATGATTTCGAGTTCATGGTCGACAATGTGCCACACGTTCTCAGTATTTTTGGCGAGGGAAATTGGAACGCCGATACCCTCGTTCGCGACATAACAAAAATTGTCCGGACCGAAAAAGAGTTCTGGGGTGAATTCCCTTATAAACGATATGTTTTTCTCGTGCATTGCACGCCTTCTTCGGGCGGGGGTACGGAACACATCAATTCCACCGCCATGGGGACGCGTCCGTTCGTGTTCAAAAACCCCGAGAGTTACAGAGGCTTCCTGGGCCTTGTCTCCCATGAATACTTCCATACATGGAATGTGAAACAGCTTCGCCCGAAGGGTATTCATCCCTACGATTACACGAGGGAGAATTATTCAAAGGAGTTGTGGATAGCGGAAGGGACGACGTCATATTACGACGACCTTCTCCTTGTTCCTGCCGGATTCAAGACTGCCGAAAAGTATCTCGAGGATGTTGCCGCTTCCATACAGGGAGACAGGCAGAGACCCGGCAATTCCGTGCAATCTCTTGCCGAGGCGAGCTTCGACGCGTGGGTAAAATACTGGCGCGGGACAGAGCAGTCATATAATAGTGAGTCGGATTACTACGGCAAAGGGGCCAACGTCAGCCTGCTCCTGGATCTGGAAATCCGAAAACTGTCGTCGAACCAAAAGTCTCTTGACGATGTTTTACGGACAATGTATAAACAGTTCCCGCTGAGCGGCAGCGGTTATACGCTTGACGATGTTCAGTATACCGCGGAGAAAATTGCCGGAAACAGCCTGCAGGGGTTCTTCGAAAAATATGTCTACGCAACGGATCCTCTGCCGTGGGATGAAGAACTTTCGCATGCCGGATTACAGGTTGTCCCGAAAGACACGGCTGCCAAACCCTGGACAGGATTGACGACGAGCGATGCCGGCGAGAAGACCCGGGTAACCCGCGTCGCCGCAGGCTCTCCCGCGTACGCAGCGGGGATGGATGCCGGTGATGAGATTCTTGCGATGAACGGATTCCGAGTTCGCACGAACGATCTGAACGACCGGATCGGGGCCACTACGATTGGCGAAAAGGTGTCGTTCACGTTCTTCCGGAATGATCGTGTTCGGGAAATTTCTGTTATCGTCGGCACGAACCCGGTGCCAAATTACAAGATTGTCAAGGTTGGCAATCCGACAGCTCTTCAAAAACAAATTTACGAAGGCTGGCTCAGAGCCTCCTGGGATACGTCTTCTTCCACATCGCATTAATATGGCATGAAAGCAATCTACAATATCCTTCTTGCGTGCACCGTCTTTTGTGCGGCCGCATGCACGGCACAGACCAATTCGCACGTTATCATTGTGATGCTCGACGGCGTACGGTATTCCGAATCCTTCGGAGCGAAAGACACGCTCATGACCCATATCTGGGACGATCTGCGTCCGCAGGGAACGATCTACACAAATTTCCGGAATGAAGGACCAACGCTTACCTGTCCCGGCCACGCGGCTGTACTTACGGGGGAATGGCAAAACATTGCCAACGACGGCTCGCAGCAGTTCCCGAGTCCTACAATCTTCGAGTATTACCGGAAACAGACAGGCATGCCCGAGCAGTCGTGCGCTGTGGTGTCGGGAAAACCGAAGCTGCTAGTCCTCACTCACAGTTCGGACTCCATCGAGTATGGTTCGCGCTATGAGGCCGCGTTCTACGTCGATGAACCCGGGAAAAACATGGCCACGTGGAAGAAATTGTCGGCGGTGATGACGCAAACACATCCGAACGCGATCATTGTGAATTTCCCGGAAACCGATTTAAAGGGGCACGCAGGGAAGTGGTACGAATATCTTGCCGCGATCCATGAAGCCGACAGCCTGGTCTGGCTCCTCTGGAAGCAGGTTCAATCCGACAGTATTTACAGGAACACCACGACCGTATTTGTCACCAACGACCACGGCCGCCACGACGATCAGCATGGCGGGTTCAAAAACCACGGCGATTCCTGCGAAGGCTGCAGGCATATCATGCTGCTCGCGCTCGGCCCGCAGTTCAAAGCCGGCGCACAAATATCCACGGAAGCTCTTCAGATAGATATCGCCCCGACTGCCGCGGAAATTCTTGGATTTACGATGCCCCCGGTTCAGGGCAGGTCCCTCCTCTATAGTGAAACGAAGAAAACCAGGTAGAGAAGGAAGAGAGAGAGCCGGAATTCCAATATTTTCTGATAAACATCACAGCTTTTCGGGAACCTGTTCCGTACAATAGGGAGACGAAGAAAGAACCGACAAACCTGCGACGAAGATGAACTACCTGTTAATCCTATGCTTACTGTGTGCCGCGGCCGCACCGGGACAACTACCGCAGTACAATGTGACGATGAGTTCCGCGGATTACGACACGCTATACGAGCGAGACCCCTTCAGTGATGTTTACCTCCCCTGCACGTTCGAGTTCCAGGGAACGAACTGGAATTCCGTACAGGTAAAGTTCAAAGGCCATTCCACACGATACTACCCTAAGAAAGCCTACCGGCTGAAGTTCCCGAGCGCCAATCAATTCCAGGGGGCGGTGCAGATCAACTTCAATGCGATGTATACGGACAAATCGTTTCTTCGCGAAAAACTTACCTGGGATCTTTTTGAAGAAATGGGTTTCCTTGCGCCCCGGGCGCATCATGCGCGGCTCTCAAACAACGGGGTCGACAAAGGGCTGTATCTGTTCATCGACAAAATCGATAAGAATTTTCTTGTTAACAGGGGACGTGTCTCCGCGCCGATGTACGAGGCGGACGACATTTACATCAGCGCCGACATGACGCTTCAGCCCGACAGCATCCTCAAATTGTGGTACGACAAAGACATCGGCAGCGCGTCGGATTACAGCGACCTCACCCAGCTTCTCACGGCCATCAACAACGCGCCGGATTCCTCGTTTGCCGATACCGTCGTGAAATACTTCGATATAACAAGCGTACTGAATTGGTTTGCCGGCAACACGCTGACGATGATGGGGGACAGCTACACGAAAAACTATTATCTCTACCGTGATACGTCGAAAGCGACCGGGCAGTGGGTCATCATTCCATGGGATTATGACCTCTCCTTCGGCAGGAGCGGAGACCTGGCTGTCCCATACCCTGCGTCGCTGTTGAACGATAATTTTGCCTATACCTATCCGCCGTTGTCCGGACCGCCGAACGTGTTGAAAGACCGATTCCTTGCGACCCCGTCGTTGAAAGAGATGCTGCGACAGCGGGTGGACACACTGCTTCAAACGTTGTTCACCGAGAGCCATTTGTTCCCGCGCATCGACAGCCTCGTCGCGCTCATTGAAAGCGATGCGATGGCCGATCCGTACAAGTGGGGAACGAACGAAGACGTTATCGAACAGGCGGCCGCGCTTAAGTATTATATCACCGCGCGTAGAAATTTTCTAAACAAAACGTTTGTCAATCCGCCGGCCGGAAACTACAACGACGTGACGCTTCATCCGACCCAACTCGGCGTGCCATATCATTTTGTCGCATACGACGGGAGGCAAATCGCGTCACTCTGGTTTTCGGCGATGAGCGGATTGGACAGCATCCGGGTTCGCGCATATCCGAATCTTATCCCTTCGAACGTTCAGAATCAGGGCGAAGGTAAATATGTGAAGAGATGGCTGCGTGTTACGCCCTACCCGGCGTCAGCGACCTTTACCGCGAAACTGGAGTGGATGTACAACGATGTATCGTCAACGGATCGTGAAGTCGGCATTGGTGTTCAGGACGAGCGGCTCCTTCACTGCTACTATTATAATGGAAGTTCATTCGTGAGAATAGCTTCCGCGGTGAATGCATTCGGCAATTTTGTGGATGTTGACCCGATCACGGAGGCGAACTGCGACAGCACAATGTATTTTGCGCTGCTGCAGCCGGAATCGTACACGCAGAAGTGGTTTCGCCAGTCCAATAATTACTGGCAGAGATGGTACGACATAAAGTTTGCAGACGCTGTGAACGGATTCGCGGTCGGTGACCAGGGAACGTTGCTGCGCACCACCGACGCCGGATTGACATGGAGCGCGGATTCCATCGGCATCGGGTTGCCGTTCAGAAGTATTGCCATCCCGGCGCTGAATAATCTCTTTGCGGCCGGCGAGCATGGAGCTTTGTATCGCAGCATCGACACCGGCAAGACCTGGAGTCGAATAGATCTTGGTACATTCAGGGGCCTACGCGGCGTGACGTTCCTGAACTCACAAAAAGGATGGGTCTTTGGGGAAGGTGGAACCCTCTTCGAAACAAATAATGGCGGGGATTCATGGAGCGGAGGATCTCCGGATACGGCGGGGACAATTATCGGTATCGCCGCATTTTCCGCAAATTCGCTGACGATATTCTTTGAGGATGGACATGCTACCCAAACATCTAACGGCGGTGCGACATGGTCACCATTTTCTCCGATACTAAACGTGCCGAAGCTTCGCAAGGTAGAAGTTTTTGGCGCGAACGACATCTACGCAATAGGAGATAGCGGTGCCGTCATACATAATGTTTCAAGCTCTGCCTGGGTTAATCTCCGGGTTCCGACGGCTTCCGGCCTTTCTGGAATTCACATCCTGAGTCAATCTTCGCTCTACGTTTGCGGAGAGAACGGTGATATTTACTATTCGAACGACAACGGGTCAACCTGGTACAAGCAGTACTCCGCCGACTCTCACGACCTGAACGCTATCGTCTTTACCGACAGCGTGCATGGATACGCCGTCGGGAACGCGGGGACAATCCTCACGACGATGTCACCAGGCACGGTTACCGGCGTCCGGCCCGGAACTCAACTCCCGGGTGAGTACAGATTGTATCAGAATTTCCCGAACCCGTTCAACCCAACGACGCAGATCCGGTTTGAACTGCGTGAGCTTAGTACTGTACGCCTTACCGTCTACGATGTTCTTGGGCAGCGGGTCGCCACATTGCAGGATGGCGTGCTACAGGCCGGTTCATATGATCTCCCCTATAGCGGCAACAAACTGGCAAGCGGAGTTTACTTTTACAGGCTCGATGTTCGCGAGCCGTTTGGCGGGACGCTGCGCTACTCGCAGGTCAACAAAATGCTTCTCCTGAAGTAGCGGCAGGATGAAGCTCCTGCTTGCGGCGCTGTTGCCGCTGTTCCTTGGAGAGTTCGCCGGCGCCCAAACGCAGCATGATACGACTCTCGTGACCAGCGACGGCGCGCAGCTCGACGCAACGTATTTTGTTCCTCCCGTTCCTGCTCCGAAAAATCCCGCGATAATTTTTATCCATGGATACGGCCTCGATAAATTCAGCACCATGCCTTCGTGCTCGACATTTGCGCTGGGCGGATATGTTACGCTGACATATTCCGTCCGGGGGCACGGAAATTCCACCGGTGGATCGACAATCATGGGGCCCCGCGAGCGCGAGGACTTCCATGAAGTGCTCGCGTATCTTCGCAGCTTCCCGAACGTGGATACCTCGAACATCGGGATTTCCGGCGGGTCGCAGGGAGGCCTTCACGGGCTTTGGGCCGCGGCTGACCGGCTCCCGGTGCAGGCGATCACCTCTGACGTCATCGTTCCCGACTGGGCAACGAACATGCTGCAAAACGGCTGCATCCGCCGTACCTTGCTCTTGCTGCTTCAGGCAGGTACAGTTCATTATGATCCTGAACGGGATACACTCTGGGATCTCGTCCGGCACGACGACTACGAGACATTTCAACAACGGTTCGTTCCGGGCAGAGACGTCGATACCGCTGCACTCAATTCTTCGGTCATCCCGCAGCTCCGGCTCAATAAATGGCAGGACCAGTACTTCACAGCGCAGGATGGGATCGAAGCTTTCCTTCGTTCAGTGGGTACGAAGAAAATCTACGTCGGGTCGAGGGGACATTTTTCCGACCAGGTCGAATCGGAGCGCGTGTATCAATACGACCAGGTCTCGCGATGGCTTGGATACTTCCTAAAAAACCAGCATAACGGCATACTCGGTGAATCTCCGGTCACCTACGCGTACAGCAGTCTCCCGATGGACACCTCGGGATTTTTCCTTTGGACGAGAGTTGGGACTGACACATGGCCGCCGGCAGGCGTTCAGCCGGTACGCTTTTATCTCAATGCTGACTCCACACTTTCGTATTCGCCCCCGGCCGCATCATCGGATTCGATGATTCTCCACAATCGATATCTCAACCCGTCGTATACGTTCGACACGGCGTACATCGAAGGATTCCGCGGCCCGCGATTCGATGCCGCCCTTCCCAGGCAAGCGCTTGTTTACACTTCGCCTCCGCTCGGTGCAGATGTCGTATGGGCAGGCGTTCCGAATATGAATTTTTATTTTAGCTCGACAGATTCGACTTTCCCCGCGCACGTTCAGATCTACGAGGTCGATAGCGCCAACACTAAATATTTTGTCAACAGAATAAATTTCACGGCGCGCCATTGGACTCCCGACGCAGCATCCTCAATTGAAGTCAACGGAGTCCCGCATGCTCATAAATTCATGAAGGGGAACAAAATCCGGATCGAAGTGACGAATATCGACGTTACAAACCGTCTCCTGTGGGGAGAATATCCGTTCGTCGTGCCGATGTTTCGCGAGGCGAATGTCGCGATCTCTATGGACGCCGTTCATTCCTCGTATGTCGAGCTGCCCATGATCGGAAGCCCGCTCTCAGTCGGGACAGGCCCGCAGGAAATTCCTCAAAGAACCCAGCTCATGCCCAATTATCCGAATCCCTTCAATCCGAGTACGATCATTCGTTATTGGGTGGCGGGATTACCCGACGCTCAGGCTGGGATATCCGGCCAACGGACAAGCGCTCAGTTCATCACGCTAAAGATTTATGACATTCTCGGAAGAGAAGTGGCGTCGCTGGTCAACGAAATTCAGTCTCCGGGTTATAAATCGGTCGACTGGGATGCGGCCGGGATGCCGGGCGGAGTCTATTTTTATCGTTTGCAGGCAGGAGGTACCACTGTAACGAAGAAAATGCTATTGATCAAGTGAAAACTCGCACCCGATGTGGGCGCACAACCGCTCATCGCCTCCCTCTTTTTGATTTTCCCTCTTTTCTTTGTAAGATAGTTCAATTTTGTTTCACCGGATCCTGCCGCGCCAGTTCGTTCACCACCATATATATATAGGAAGGTACAGAAATGAGTATTCGCAATATCCTCTTCGTACTGCTTGCTGCCGCGCTTTTTCTCTCGTGCGGACAGAAACAGGAATCGAAATCCACCAAAACTATCGGCGTTTCACTTCTCACGAGAGCACATGTGTTTTACAAAGACCTCGAAGAGGGTCTCAAGAGCGAAGCCGCGAAGAACGGGTATGAGCTTATCATCACCGCCGGAGAGTTCGATATCGGCAAACAAAGTTCTCAGATCGAAGACTTCATCACGAGGAAAGTAGACGCGATCGTTCTCTGCCCTGTCGATTCCCGGGGAGTAGGGCCGGCAGTCCGGAAGGCGAACGAAGCGAAGATTCCGGTGTTTACGGCCGACATTGCGGCGCAGGAGGGTGACGTCGTGTGCCACATCGCCTCGGATAACGTCGCCGGGGGAAGGCTCGCGGGAGAGTATCTCGCGAAATTGCTCGGCGGAAAAGGCAACCTCGCGATCATCGGCCAGCCGACAGTCACGTCCGTGCTGGACCGCGTCCAGGGATTTAAAGATGCTGTGGCAAAATTCCCGGATATGAAAATTGTCGCCGACATGAACGGCGAAGGCGTCCGCGACAAGGCGATGCAGGTGGCGTCGGATGTCCTGCAGTCGCATCCGGACCTGCAGGGGATCTTCGGGATCAACGACGACTCCGCGCTCGGCACGCTTGATGCCGTCCAGCAGTTCAAGCGTGATAACGTTGCGGTCATCGGTTATGATGCTATTCCGGCCGCCCGCGATGCGATTATGAAGGGCACGGCTCTCAAAGCGGACGTCATTCAATATCCGACGAAGATCGGCGAAACGACGATACAGAAGGTCAAAGAGTATTTTTCGGGCGCGCAATTGCCGAAAGTAGTCCCCGTTGAGGTGGGGATTGTGGACAAAGCAGCCCTGCAAAGCAGCGGGATGCATTGAAAATCCGCGTGTCAATTTTCCGTTTGTCGTAGGCTCGTTTCGTGCCATCTCTCTTGCACATGCAGCAGATCCGGAAGGAATATCCGGGAGTCCTCGCGCTAGACGATGTGAATTTCGGGCTGCAGCCCGGGGAGATCCATTGTCTGTTGGGTGAAAATGGCGCCGGCAAATCGACGCTGATGAAAGTGCTTTCCGGAGCGCTGCGGAAAGATTTCGGAACCATCCGGATCAACGGCGAAGAGGCCGATATACAATCTCCGGCCGATGCACAGCGGTACGGCATCGGGATGATCTATCAGGACATCAAGCTCGTTCCCGAGCTTTCGGTCGCGGAAAATATCCTTCTTGGAAACGAGCCGAAGAAGAAAAATTCCCCTTTTATCGATTTCAAAAAAATGCATGAGATTGCCCGTGAAGTCATCGGGCAGCTCGGCGAAGAGATCGACACCCGCTCTATCGTCTCAGATCTCAGCATCGCGCATCGCCAGCTCGTCGAAATCGCGAAAGCCCTTTCAAAGAAGCTGAAAGTGCTTGCCCTTGATGAGCCTTCCGCCGCGCTCACCGGCCGCGAGCTGAAAAACCTATTCAAGGTCCTTCGAAAACTCCGGTCGGACGGAGTCGGTATTATTTATATCTCGCACCGGCTGGAGGAAATCTTCGAGATCGGCGACCGCGTCACGATCCTCCGCGACGGAAAGTTCGTTCAGACCGCCCCGATTGCCGAAGTCGATCGCCGCGGCCTTGTGCGGTGGATGGTCGGACGGGAACTGGAGAACGAATATCCAAAAATCTCGCTTACGCGGGGGGAAGAAATCCTCGGCGTTGAAAACCTTTCCGCCGGCATGCTCAAAGAGATCAATCTCTCGGTTTGCCGCGGGGAAATATTCGGCATCGCCGGTCTGGTGGGTGCCGGAAGAAGCGAGCTCGCGCGCGTCATCTTCGGCGCCGACGAAAAAGACGAGGGGAAGATATTTCACGAAGGAAATGAGATCCACCCGCGCTCGCCCCGCGAGGCGATCGATCTGGGGATCGGCCTTCTGACCGAAGACAGGAACCTGTACGGCCTCATCATGCAGATGAACGTCCGCGAGAACATCACTCTGTCGAACCTCCGGGCAGTCGCGAGCGGGGGGCTCATTCAGAGATCGAAGGAGGAGGGCATCGCAAATAAATTCCGGGACGATTTGCGGATCAAGACTCCCGGCATCGAGCAGGAGGTCGATCACCTGAGCGGCGGCAACCGGCAAAAAGTCGTTCTTGCACGCTGGCTCTTTACAAAATCGAAATTGCTGATCTTCGATGAGCCGACCGCGGGGATTGATGTCGGAGTGAAATTCGAGATCTACAATCTTATGAACAACCTGGCGAAAGAGGGCATCGGCGTTATCGTGATCTCCTCTGACCTCCCGGAACTTCTGGGCATCTGTGACCGCATTGCCGTCATGTGCGAAGGCAGAATTACCGGAATCCTCCCGCGGCAGGAGGCGACGCAGGAAGCTGTCATGACGCTTGCGACGTCAAGGATGGAAGGGGCAGCCGCTGTCTAACCTCCTTGCAAAATTCGGCATCGGCATCGCGCTTGTCGTTGAGATTATTTTATTTTCAATCCTCTCACCCTACTTTTTCAGCTCCGACAATATCCTCAACGTCACTCTTCAGGCTTCGATCACGGCAATCATCGCCGTGGGAATGACGTTCGTTATTCTCACCTCCGGTATCGATCTTTCGGTCGGCGCGCTGGTAGCCTTTACCGGTGTCGTCGTCACGAGCCTTCTCAAGCTTCCGCTTTCTTTTCCCGTGCTGTTTCCGCTTGCCGCGCTGGCGGGCATTCTCATTGGCATGATGTCCGGCGCGTTCGCGGGGATGTTCGTTACACGGTTCAACATTACGCCTTTTATCGTGACCCTCGCGCTCATGACGATCTGGAGGGGGGCGGCATATCTTTATACCGACGGCAGGCCTGTGTGGGGATTGCCGGATCAGTTTAGTTTTTTGGGAAGCGGAAGACTCGCGGGTGTTCCCGTACCCACTATCCTCATGGTTCTCATCTATGCCGCGGCATATGTCGCTCTCAACAAAACGACGTTCGGCCGGTACGTGTACGCGGTCGGGGGGAATAAAGAGGCTGCACGTCTCGCCGGCATCAATACAAACCGCATTCTTCTCTCTGTCTACATGCTTTGCGGCGGTCTTGCATCGCTGAGCGGGCTGCTCCTGGCGTCGCGAATGAACTCCGGACAGCCGAACTCCGGGCTCATGTACGAGCTCGACGTTATCGCGGCGGTCGTAGTAGGGGGCACGAGCCTGTTCGGAGGACGCGGTTCCATCATAGGCACGTTCATGGGGGCGATGCTCATCGGTATTCTGCGGAACGGTTTGAATTTGCTCAACGTCAATTCGTATATTCAACAGGTCGTCGTCGGTGTCGTCATTCTGCTTTCGGTCCTCATGGACCGGCGCAGAACATCTTAACAGGAGATTTCATGAAGAGTACTAAAACCATACTAGCCATACTTATTGTCATCATGTCGATTGGCAGCTCGATCGCCCTGAGCCAGGGGGAGCAGCCGTTTATCATCTCCGTCCAGGGGGGATTGTTCTTTCCCGCCCAAGCTCAATACAAAGATGTCTACCAGGTAAGCTCCGATCTTGTCTATGGCTTCGGCATCGGGCTCCCGGTAAGCCGTACCCTCATTGTTACAGGGGATATGTCCTGGTTTAAGTCCGAAGCCATCCTTGGCGGAGTCACCGACAGCACGACAAAAATACAGGAGAAGTTCATTCACGTCGGCCTCTTGAACAAACAGCCGGTTAACGGCGCGATATTTCTGAGATTATCCGGCGGGTTGAATTACATAACGATTAAGCAGGCAATATCCGGTCCGCAGTCGCCGGAGAACGGGAAGGAGTCGGAGAAGAAACTCGGCTACTATGCCGGCATCGGCGTAGAAAATTTATTTGAAGGCGGGCGCGTCGCGATGTTCGCGGATGCTGTCTACGACTACAGCCGGTGGCACGACACCGACTTCAACGGCGACTTCGGCGGAGTCAGGGCCGTCCTCGGCCTCAATTTCATTCTCTTCTAGTGCCATTCCAACTAATTTTAGCGAATAGCATGAAGCTAAAATTAATGTTGGAATGAGCATCCCGCCTTTTTTGGCGGGATCTGATTAGCAAATAATAATTGGAGCGTAACTAGCACCAGGGAAAAAATATGACATCTCTCAGGAAAGTCCTCACAGTATTCTTCTTTTGTAGTTCCATCGCAGGCGCGCAAACGAACGTCGAGCGCCTTGCGAACACCGTCGATTCGGTGAGCATGGTTTCGTTCAACAACTGGAAAATGAGCCCCGACCTGAAAAACGCGCGCAATCTCGGCGACGATCCGGCCCGTCCGGAGTTTGACGATTCGAAGTGGGAGAACCTGAGGCTCAATCAGAATGTCTATCCGGACTCCTGCTGGCTCAGGAAAAGCATCACACTCCCCTCCACGTATCTCGGCCAGCCGATTTCAGGACCGATGAAGTTCCTTGTTTCGGTGGATGATTACGGTTACGTCTGGGTTAACGGGGAAAGCAAAGGATATTTTCCGTGGGACGGCGAGTTTGAGCTGACGAAAGATGCAAAACCGGGACAGACATTTCTTATAGTGATAAAAGCGATCAACACCGGCGGCCCTCTCCGCCTCTTGCGGGCACAACTTCAGCTTGAGAAGTCGTCCGCGCTCCGGCAAAAGCTTCAGGACTTTGGAATGAGCCTCAGGGTCGGCCAGAAACTGCTAGGCTTCGATACCTATCAGTCGAACGCGCGGCGGAAAATCGATCCGGGGACCGACAAATCGAAAGCCGATGCCTCGGAGAAAAAGAGGCTGGCTGCGCTGCTGCAGGAAGTCGCCGCAAAGGTGGATGTCGACGCGCTGGGAAGAGGCCAGATGGAGAGATTTGAGAAATCGCTTTCGGATGCGAAGGCCGCTCTCCAACCGGTCAGAGAATTTGCCAAGCGGTTCACGTTGTATTTCGACGCGAACGCGCACATCGACGCCGCGTGGCTCTGGCGCGATAAGGAGACAATACAGGTTTGCAAAAACACATTCTCCTCGGTGTTCAACATGATGAACGCACGGCCGGAGTTTACGTATACGCAAAGCGCTGCAGCATACTACGATTGGATGGAACAATTGTATCCCGAGGTGTTCAAGGGAATCCAGCAGCGCGTGAAGGAGGGAAGATGGGAAGTCGTCGGAGGAATGTGGGTGGAGCCCGACTGCAACCTGCCGAGCGGAGAATCCTGGATGCGTCATCTCTTGTATTCAAAAAGATATTTCCGGCAGAAGCTCGGCGCCGATGTGAAGATCGGCTGGAACCCCGATTCGTTCGGCTACAACTGGGATATGCCGATGTTCTATAATAATGCCGGCATCGACGCCTTCATCACGCAGAAGATCGGCTGGAACGAGCGGGACGTATTCCCGTATCGCGTCTTCTGGTGGCAGTCACCCGACAGCTCCAGGGTCCTTTCGTATTTCCCGTTCGACTACGTCAACACGATCGACGATCCCTATCAGCTGGTCGATTGGATGCGGCAGTTCGAAGCCAACACGGGCTTCACGAAGATGATGATTCTCTTCGGCGTCGGCGACCACGGAGGCGGCCCCTCCATTGAAATGCTCGACCGTATCAAGCGCCTTGACTCGCTCGATATCTATCCGACGCTCGAGTACGGTACGACAACGACCTATCTCGACTGGCTCAAGAAGCAGGATCTCACGCAGGTCCCGGTCTGGAACGACGAGCTGTACCTTGAATACCACCAGGGGACGTACACGACGCAGGCGAAGATGAAAGAGTACAACAGAAAAAGCGAGGTGCTGCTGACGAACGCCGAGAAGTTTTCGTCGATCGCCTCAATGTACGGAAGAAAATATAATTCGCAGGACCTCGAAACAGCCTGGAGAAGCACGCTATTCAACCAGTTCCACGATATTCTCCCGGGGTCAGGAATCCGGGAAAACTACATCGACGCGACGGAAAAGTACAAGCATGTCGAAGCGCTCGGTGGGTATGAATTGCAGCAATCGATCGAATCGCTTGCGAAAAATATCGGGACGTCAGCTATTAAAAACGGCACGCCGGTTGTCGTGATGAACCCGCTCGCCTGGAAACGCTCGGACCTTGTGTCACTTGAGGTTCCGGCTTCTGACGGAGAGGACTTCCGGATATTCGACAACAACGGAAAAGAAGTCGCCGCTCAGAGTATTCCAAAAGACGAACACCATCGGACGGTCATCTTCGTCTCGCACGACATCCCGGCGCTGGGGTACGCGGTCTATACTCTTAAAAAGGGAAAATCGACTCTCACTTCCGGTCACCTGAAGTGGAGCAAGCTGGGGATTGAAAATCAATCGCTCGGAGTCTGGATAAATTCCGATTCCGGATGGATTGACGGAATAACGCTGAAGCAGCCGGAGAAAAATATTCTCAAAGGCTTCGGGAACGAGCTCCAGATACTCGAAGACAAACCCTCCGCCTGGGACGCATGGAACATCGGACTCACGGGAGTGAAGTACCCGTCGAAGCTCCGGAGCATTGAAATCGTCGAGCAGGGCCCTGTAAGGACAGTCGCGCGAATCACCCGAGATTATCTCAAGCCCGGCGTCACGAAAGATTTCCCGACGGAAGATTTCCCCACAACATTCTTTACGCAGGATATCATGTTGTATGACGGATTGGACCGCGTCGATTTCAAAACAGACGTCGATTGGTGGGAGGATAAAACTATGCTCAAAGTCGCCTTCCCGCTGAACGTTCGGGATACCGTCGCGACGTACGAGATTCCGTACGGTTCTATCCAACGTTCGACGCAATGGCGCAACAGCTGGGACAGCGCCAAGGTCGAAGTGCCCGGGCAGCGGTGGGCCGATCTCTCCCAGGATGATTTTGGTGTTTCGCTCCTGACCCGCTCAAAATACGGATTCGACATTAAGGGAAGCACGATGCGGCTCTCGCTACTTCGCTCGCCGAAGTGGCCCGACCCGACCGCCGACCGGGGCAAGCATTCGATCGAGTACGCGCTGTACCCTCACGCGGGCAGGCTCGAAAAAGCGCAGGTCACACGGAAAGGATTCGAATACAATACACCGCTCATCTCCGTGGTTACCGACCGTCACAAAGGAAAGCTTCCCGCGCAGCAGTCGTTCGTGGAGCTTCAACCCTCGAACCTTATTCTCACGACGCTGAAGAAAGCAGAAGACTCCGACGCGTGGATCGTGCAGTGGTATGAATCAGCAGGGAAACGAACGGATGCGAGGCTCACGCTGCCGAAGATGCCCAGGCGGGTGCTCATGTCGAACGCTCTCGAAGAAGACGGACCGACCGTTTCGTACCAGAAAAATGTCGTTACCGTCCGCACGAAGAAAAGCGGTGTCATGACATTGAAAATTACTTTCTAAGATGGCGTTTTCGCTTCCGGCATGAAACCGCGTTTAGAATCATTCATTGAAATCAGCAGCGCGATCAATTCCGTTCTTGATCTCGACCGCCTTCTTGAAACGATCATGGATCATGCCATCAGCGCCATCGGCGTTGAACGGGGGATCTTGTTTCTGAAGACAGGCAGCGGCACGCTTTCCTCCTATGCCGCGCGGAACATCGAGAAAGAGACGCTCGCCGACGCCGAAGGGATCAGCCGGAGCATCATGAGCGAAGTTGCCGCGAGCGGAAAGTATTTTCTTTCTTCGAACATGCTGGAAGATCCCAAGACGGCGAGCCGGCCCTCTGTCGCAGCATTCAAGATCCGGTCCGTCCTGTGCGTCCCGCTTGTCAGAAAAGACCGCGTCATCGGCACAATCTATCTCGATAGCAGAAAAGCCTCAAAAGTTTTTTCGCCGGAAGACGTGACATTTCTCCAGACATTTGCCAACCTCGCCGCGATCGCCATTGAAAATGCCAAGCTCTACGAGGCATCGAAGCAGGAGGCCGATTACTGGAAGGAAGAGGCCTCGCAGCCCCGCTTCGAAAATATCGTCTTTGCAAGCAAGAAGATGGAGGATTGCCTCAAGCAGGTGAGAAGCGTCGCCCGCTCGAACGTAAGCGTTCTCATCACAGGCGAGACGGGTACGGGGAAAGAGCTCATCGCCAGGGCGGTCCACAACAGCAGCGACCGGAACAACAAAAAGTTTATACCGATTAATTGCAGCGCCCTGCCGGAGCACATCCTGGAGGCGGAGCTCTTTGGATCGAAAAAAGGGGCCTACACCGGCGCTACCCAGGACAGCAAAGGATTGTTTGAAGAAGCTGACGGCGGGACGATCTTCCTCGATGAAATCGCCGATATGCAGTCGGGGCTCCAGGCGAAGCTTCTGCGCGTCCTGCAGGAAGGGGAGATACGACGGGTGGGAGATACGCAGTATAAAACAGTCGATGTCCGCGTTGTGTCGGCGACGAATAAGAACATCCAGGACGAGATCACGGCGGGAACCTTCCGGCAGGATCTCTATTACCGGTTGTGCGGAATCGAGCTCCATCTTCCCGCGCTGAAAGAGCGCCGCGAAGATATTCTCCCTCTGAGCGAACACTTCGCCGTTGCCTTCTGCCGCCAGCAGTCAATTCCGCTGAAGACGCTTTCTCCGGAAGCGGCCGAGCGGCTTCGTTCCTACGACTATCCGGGTAATGTCCGCGAACTGCAAAACATTCTCCGCAAGGCCATCTTGCTTTCCGACCAAACGATACTACCCAACGACATCGATCTGCCCGCGCGGTCGCAATCAGCGCCGCTGGCTGAAGACTTCGATGAAGCAAGCCGCCAGCATATTATCAGAGTCCTCCAAAAAGTAGACTGGAATCAATCACACGCCGCTGAAATTCTTGGCCTCAACCGCACCACCCTCCAGGCGAAGATGAAAAAACTGAAGATCAAAAAGTAAACTGCCAACCTATTGGCAGCGATGCCAACGGAGCGGCATGCAGTTTAGCGGCAAGAAAATCCTTCCATCATTCCTTTCTCGTTTCTATAGTTTTCCTGATCATTACGTTGGCACGCCGATTGTAATAAAGATAGCAGCTCTTCACATTTAGGGACTGAAACGAAGCAGCGGTGAAATGGGGAATGAAGAGTCGTGAGTCCCGCTATCCCAAGGTTAGCGGGACTTGCTCTTTATCGCCAACCTCTCTCATCCACACATTTTTCCAGAGCGTTTTTCCCCGCTTTGATTCTCGCCCTCCTCTTTGCTATATTTTCTTACATTTTTTCCATTCCTTGTTTTTCACAGTATTCGCCATGTTATTGGCTGTCTCCATCATTCTCTCACTTCAATCCTCCCACTGAGCATGGAAGGGCATTTACTTTCCCACTATAAAATAACCGAAAAGCTCGGGGAAGGGGGCATGGGAGTGGTGTATAAAGCCGAAGACCTCACCCTCGGCAGGTTCGTTGCCATAAAAGTCTTCCCATCCATCTCAACGGCTTCTGACGAAGAGCGCACCAGGTTCTTTCAGGAAGCCCGGCTCGCTTCCTCGTTGAACCATCCGAACATCGTGACGATCCATGAGTTCAATGAAATCGACGGGACGGCGTTTATTGTCTCCGAGTGCGTTGACGGGAAAACACTGACCGCTGTAATGCACGAAGGGCAATTGCCGATGCAAACGATGATGAACATTGCGGTTCAGATCGCATCGGGGATTTCCGCCGCGCACGCGAAAGGCATCGTTCACCGCGATATCAAACCCGACAATGTCATGGTGGCAAACGACGGCCCGGTCAAGGTCATGGATTTCGGCCTCGCCCGGCTTCTCGGCTCCAGCCACATGACAAGCGCGGGAAGCCTCATCGGCACCTTCGCCTATATGTCGCCGGAGCAGATCGACGAGCAGGAAGTGGATGCCCGCAGCGACATCTTCTCGTTCGGTACGCTGATGTACCATATGGCAACCGGAGTGCTGCCGTTCACGGGGAAGACCATCGCGGAACTGCTGGCGTCAGTCACGCGAAAAACTCCGCACCCCCCGTCAAAGATCCGCCCGGAAATTCCGAAAGAACTGGAACGCATTATTCTCAAGGCGCTGCAAAAGGACCGTTCCCGCCGCTACACGACAATGCAGGAACTCCAGCAAGATCTGGAGAGCGTGCGGGCCGAGCCCGCAATGGACGTCAAAAAGAATACGTTCTGGTCGCCGGGCCGCATGGCCGTTGCAGCTTTGCTCGCGATAGTAGTTCTCGCAGGGGGTTATTTCTACAAGCAGTTCCGCTCTGCCGGGACATCAGCCGTTCAGGCACGATCGATCGCGGTACTTCCCTTCGCAAACGAGAATGCGGTCGATTCGATAAACTTTCTGAGCATCGGATTCGCAGACGATATTATCACCAGGCTCTCCCACGTGCGCTCGCTGACGGTCAAACCGACCAGCGCGATTGCCCGGTTTCAAAACCAGCAGGCGGACGTCATCGAAGCGGGCAAAGAACTCCAGGCGGATTATATTCTCGAAGGGCGGTACCGGAAAAACAGGGACAGGTTCACAGTCTCGGCCCAGCTTGTCGACGCGCAATCGGGTAATGTGGTTTGGAGCGACCAGAGCAGCACGGACATCCCGTGGGCCGACATGCAGCTGACGCAAGACCGCGTGGTCAATCACATCGTCGACGCGCTCAGGCTGGAGCTCACATCGAACGAGTACGATGAAGTCCATAAACTGCGCACAGGGAGCGCAGAGGCCTACGAATATTACCTGCGCGGAGTCGCGCTGACAGTAAAAGACTCGCGCGAAAACAATGAACTGGCCTCGAAGATGTTTGAACGTGCGATCTCGCTGGATGAAAGTTTTGCGGAAGCGTACGCCTCGCTGAGCAATGTGTATACCGAGCGGTTCTGGAGCAACTATTCCCTGGACACATCGTGGGTGGGAAGGGGAGCGGCCGCAGCGCAAAAAGCGATCGCGCTTAACCCTCAGCTCGCCGCTGCCCATGCGTATCTCGGGTTCGCGTACCGCGTGAAGGGGAATTACCGCGCCTCGATCCTTGAAGCGGTCCGTGCACTCGAACTCGACCCGCACACAAGCTTTTCACTCGAGGATCTTTCGGAGTTTTACAGGAACAGGGGCGACTTCACGACGGCGCTGGAGTTCGCGCGGCAGGCGTCGGTTGCCGATCCTTCGTTCAACGTCTATCGTGTACGCGCGAGAATCTTTCAGTTCCAGGGAAAATACCGCGAGAGCGTCGCGGAGCTGGAGCGTGCTATCCAGCGAAGCCCGCAGGACTCATGGCTGCGCGGAGCACTCCTCGCGATGAGCTACATTCATCTCGGCGAACTTTCAAAAGCGGAGGAAGAAATCAGGATTGCGGAGTCGATGGATCCCGACAAGCCGGAAACGCACGTTACACGGGCGATGCTGTATACACTCCAGGGAAAGGAAGCGCTCGCGCGTAAAGAGCTGGACACCATCGCGACGTTTCTTCGCACCGATTACGCGCTTGCATCATACGCAGCTGCGATCTATGCGAAGCAGCATAACACCGCTGAAGCGTTGAATGCTATGGAAACCTCAATGCATCTCGGGAATCGCTGGTATTCGTGGTATCTGGATCCATGGTTTGACGGGATACGCAGCGAGCCCCGTTTTCAAACCTCTTTGCAGGCGCTCAAATCTGAGCTTGACGGTGTTGCCGGTGAGCTCCAGCAGCGGAGCGTTACACACTAATGAGGTCTCACGAGACGCGTCGTGCTTTTGGAAAAATGCTCTGCATTCTTGTCTTTGTCGGGATGTCGGAGGTATTCGTGGGATGCGCTCCCAACCTCACCCTGAGCGATTCAATTTCGTACGCCGATGCGGCAAGCGAAGATCTCAAGGGTCTTCACATCATCGAAGGTGGTACGTTATCGGCTAATGTTGTACCCCAGGCGACTAGCTATGGCGCCACGGTACATGCTGCAGATAGTATAAGCGGGCTTACATATCCGAACTTCAATCCGTGCATCGGATACAGCTATGGAATAGCATCGCGGTCATTCGCCGCGGCCCTTTCCGTACAGATGTTCATGCTGGGTGCCGATCTCACCATTCGCCCGGGCAATAATCTGTTTGTCACGGGAAATATCACCACGAACAGTTCATTCGGGCTTGCGTGCACGTCCCGGCTTAACCGCTCCATCACACTGGGTCCTTTTTATCGAAGGGACAGGTTCGAAGGATTCATACTGGGTGATGGCGCAAAATGGTTGCGGGACAGCCGGTATTTTGCCGATACCTATGGTCTGAAAGGAAGTTTCATGTACTCGGCAGGTTCAGGGTACGCACGGATCATATTCCTGGCTGCGGGATATAATCCGGAGGTCGAATCCATTTTCATTTCAGTCGGAATGAATGGATTCAAGATACATTAATAAAAATCGTTGACCCAGCGTTGTTAAGAACATCTCACCGCAAATGATGAAGCGTCTTCATCAAATGGTAGGTTGAAACGATCACGAGCTCAACCAGCTTCTCCGTCGCCTGGTCGGGCCGGAGCTTCAGGTCGTTGAGCGCACAGAGCGTCTGAATATCCCGCAGATACTTCCCAACCGTTCTCCGTTTCGCTTTATCGATCCACGTGACAAGCTCTTCTTCCAGGTACTCCCAATAGCCCTGGATGAACCTGTCAGCGCGCATCGTGTTGCGCGTGCGGGGGCCGATGTCCGGGAAGATTTCCCGAAGGTCCTGCATGTACTCCCGAAGCCTGGGATCGACCTTTCGTTCGATTTCAAAATATTCCGCGACTGAGAGGGGGATGTGCCTGTAGGTTTGTGACTCGTCGTACCGGACCTTCAGCGGCCGCCGGACCGCGACGCGTTCCTTCCGGAACAATCGGTCGACGTACTGAAGCTTTTCCGTCGCCTTCCTCCACTTCCGGTAATTCCACTGCCATTTTGAAGCCGGGTCGAGCCACACGGCGAATGTCTCGGCGAAATCCTCGTCGGGATGCTTTTGAGCGTAATGGGGATTGCCGATGTAATGAAGGTACCTGACGTACGCTGTGCTGTTCGTGTCGTAGTCATACAAGTTTGGATAGCGCCGTTTGAAATTCCCGAACAGCCGCCTCCAGTCGTCACGCTTCCAAAGCCGGTACACGTAGTTCAGGGCATGGCCCGTCTCGTGACGAAGCATCATCATCATTTCCTGTTTCGTATACGACATGTAGTATTGTTCTGCGACCCGGCGGAGAGGGGTCTCACTGAGATAGAATGGAATCTCGATGGAACCGGTTCCGTCGATGCAGCCCCACGGCTCTTCTCCGAAATAAAACTTCGGAAAGAAGGAGATGTGCTTTCGCTTCAACTCCCGGCGAAGCTGAATAAGCGAGGCGCGCAGCGTGTCGGCGGGGCGGAGATCGAGCTTCGCGATCTTCTGGTTAAGAAGCCGCTGGAAGGATAACTCTTTGGTCCGGGGATGTTTCGTTGAAAACGTCATCGCATAGATTGTTGGCTGCTGAGTCGTTAGCTGTACAACAAAAAACCCTTGCCTTCGATTCCGGAGACAAGGGTTTTTATAGACGCTTTGTTCACGCGATCATGGCACGTTTGCGCTCTGCGGGGCTTCGGGAGTGACATCGCCCTTTTTGCGCTTGCGGCTTTCGGTAAACTTCAGAGACTCAGTCTTT
Organism: Bacteroidota bacterium; assembly: GCA_035495255.1. Taxonomy (GTDB): domain Bacteria; phylum Bacteroidota; class Ignavibacteria; order UBA10030; family SZUA-254; genus DASYTP01. The sequence continues at coordinate 20,723 of DATJGD010000005.1, forward strand.
GGGTTGAACTTTACCTTGATCTGGCTTCCCTGGCCGAATTTGTTCTTCAGGATCTCTTCGGCGATGGGATCTTCAATATACTTCTGAAGCGCGCGCTTCAGGGGCCGTGCACCGAACGCGGGATCGTAGCCTTTGTCCACAAGAAATTCTCTCGCCTGTTTGTTCAGGGATATCGAAATTTCCATGCTGGCCATGCGTTTCACAAGTTCCCGCATCTGGATGTCGATGATCTTGTCGATATGCACCCGCTCGAGGCTGTGGAACACGATCGTATCGTCGATGCGGTTGAGGAATTCAGGATTGAACACTCTCTTGACGGCGTCTTCGATCGTGACCTTCATCGTCTTGTAGAAATCTTTCGGGGCATCGGAAGAACCGAATCCGAACGATCCGCTAGCTTTGATGTCACGTGCGCCGATGTTCGACGTCATGATGAGGATCGCGTTCTTGAAGTCCACTTTCCGTCCCAGACTGTCGGTAAGAATACCGTCGTCGAGGACCTGCAGCAATATATTGAACACGTCCGGATGGGCCTTCTCGATTTCGTCAAGAAGAACGACCGAGTACGGTTTGCGCCGTACTTTCTCGGTAAGCTGGCCGCCTTCCTCGTAACCGACATATCCGGGGGGCGCACCCACGAGACGGGAGACGCTGAACTTCTCCATGTATTCGCTCATGTCGATGCGGATCAACGCTTCTTCCGAGTCGAAGAGATAGCGCGCGAGGGCCTTCGCCATTTCGGTCTTGCCGACGCCGGTCGGTCCCAGGAAAATAAACGAACCGATCGGGCGCTTCGGATCTTTCAGCCCGGCGCGCGTCCGGCGGATCGCCTTCGAGAGCTTTTCGATCGCTTCGTCCTGCCCGACGAGAGAGCTCTTGAGAGCCGATTCCATCTTGAGGAGTTTCTCGGATTCCGACTGGGCGATCTTGTTGACCGGAATGCTCGTCATCATCGAGACGACGTCTGCCATCGTGTCTTCATTGACTTCGTAAACGGTTTCCTGCGACTTCAGCTCCCATTCGCGCTTTGCGATCTCGAGATCATTGAGATACTTTTTCTCAAGGTCGCGCAGCCTGGCGGCTTCTTCAAAGTTCTGGCTCTTGACGACATGGTTTTTCGACTGGCGTATTTTCTCTACCTCTCCTTCGAGGTCCAGAATCTCTTTCGGGACGTGGATATTGGAAAGGTGGACGCGGGAACCCGCTTCGTCCATCACATCGATCGCCTTGTCGGGCAGGAACCGGTCGGTAATGTAGCGGTCGCTTAAGCGTACTGCCGCTTCCAAAGCCTTGTCGGAATACCGGATGTTATGGTGCTCTTCGTACTTGTGCTTGATGTTCTTGAGAATCTGGATTGTCTCATCGACCGATGTGGGATCGACCATGATCTTCTGGAATCGGCGATCCAACGCGCCGTCTTTTTCAATATACTGACGGTACTCGTCAAGTGTCGTCGCGCCGATGCACTGGAGATCGCCGCGCGAAAGGGCCGGCTTGAACATGTTGGACGCGTCGAGCGAGCCGGACGCTCCTCCGGCACCGACGATTGTATGCAGTTCGTCGATGAAAAGAATGACGTCTTTCGCCTTTTCCAGCTCGTTCATCACGGCTTTCATGCGCTCTTCAAACTGCCCGCGATACTTCGTTCCTGCCACGAGGGCGGCGAGATCGAGCGTGATCACGCGTTTGTCATGGAGCACGCGCGAAACTTTCTTCTGGACGATCCGCAGCGCGAGCCCTTCGGCGATCGCCGTCTTGCCGACGCCGGGTTCACCGATAAGGACCGGATTGTTCTTTTTGCGGCGGCTCAGGACCTGGGCGACGCGTTCGATTTCTTTTTCACGGCCGACGATCGGATCGAGCTTGTCTTCCATCGCGAGCTTCGTGAGGTCGCGTCCGAAGTTGTCGAGCACCGGTGTCTTCGATTTCTCCGTCCTGCTCCGTTCTGATGTGGACGCGGGGGGCGGGTTCGAAGGCTTGCCGCTGATAATGTTGTCGAGTTCATTACGCACAACGTCGTAATGAACGTTAAACTGATGGAGTATTTGCGCCGCGATGTTATCATCGTCGCGCAGGAGCGAGAGCAGCAAGTGCTCCGTGCCGATGACGTCGGACTTATAGAGTTTCGCTTCGAGGTAGGTGATCTTCAAAACTTTTTCTGCCTGCTTCGTAAGCGGAATATTTCCGATCGTCAGAGTACCGCCGGAGGTCCTCACCGTGTCTTCGATTGCTTTTTTCAATTTGTAGAGATCGACGCCGAGATTGCGGAGAATCTTTACAGCAATCCCTTCGCCTTCACGGATCACACCAAGGAGGAGATGCTCCGTCCCGATGTAGTCGTGCCCGAGCCGCAATGCTTCTTCGCGGCTGAGACGAATAACGTCCTGAACTCTGTTCGAAAAATTACCTTCCATATTGTACCTCAATTAGTGTCATATTCGTTCAATAAAAAAATCATCGTTTCTGCGCTTACTAGAGCAATATACTGAAACGCAGAAGATTAGTCAAGAATCGGATGATTGACTTTCATGCCGTTTTTTGATATATTTTGAAGGAACATGAGCTTAGGTGTTCCTACTTTTCGCTCTAATCCAATCGTTAATATTCCACAGTAGCTCAATGGTAGAGCATCCGGCTGTTAACCGGAGGGTTGCAGGTTCGAGCCCTGCCTGTGGAGCAAAGCCCCGATCATTACATTGGCCGGGGCTTTAGTTTTTCATGAAGCCACGCGACTAAGTGTGTAGATTTGAGTCACTTATATTTGACATTCCGTAGCTTTTTGTGTATACTTACGGCGCTAATGCTGATTACGGTACATAAAGCAATCTCCACGCTCAAGCTCATTCGGTGAGTAAGGAGAAGTTAGTGCCGCCACCCCCCCAAAGCCCCAAATCTGTCCTGACACCGGTTTCCAATCCGGCAAGAGAGCAAGCCCAGGAACAATTCCGTCAGTACCTTCGCCAGGCCGACAAGTTTATCAAGGACAAAAATTTTGATCTCGCGAAGAAAGAACTTCAGGAAGCCAAAAACCTTGATCCTTCGAATCCCTTTATCGTCGCGTTTGAGGAACGTATCACGATGTTCGAGAAAGGGCTGCCTCCGAAAGTAGCGCCATTGATTCCTCCCAAAATCGAACCGAAGGCGCCGCCTCCTCCCGAATCGAAGCAGCCAGAGCCTGACGCTCCTGCCGCCCCGGAAGTCCAGCCGGAACATCAGAAAGCCGCGCTCGAACGGAAGATCCGGGAATCTGTCGAAGAGGAATATAAAGTACGATTCACCAAGGAGCTGAAGAGAGCAGAAGAGCACGCGGCAAAGATTCTCGAAGAAGAGCGCATGAAGATCGAAGCGCAGCGGCACGCCCTGAAAATCAAGCACGATCAGCAGCTTGACGAGGCGCGGCAGCGCGCCGAGAACGAATACCAGGCAAAGCTCGCCGCCGACGTGAGCCGCTCCGAAGAGCGCCTGAAAGACCAGTACGAATCAAAGCTCCGGCTGATGGAGGAGGAGCTCAAAGCTCAGCTTTCGCTGACCCACGCGACGGAAATCCGGGAGCTCGAAGGCCGCCTTCGCCGCGAACACGACGCGTTGCTCGAACGCGAGCGGGCCGCATTCCAGGAAAACGAGCGTGCGCTGCAGGAAAAATTTGATCGTGAGCGCCAGGATTCCGCAAGCAGCTCCCAGGCATTGGCGCGCGAACAGGCGCATCTTCTTCAGGAGGAGCAGGAGAAGCTTCGCAAGCAGATGAACGACGAACTGCAGGCTGCGCTGCAGGCGGAACGCGAGGCTTCGCGCGCCGAGTTCGAAGCACTGAAGAAAAAAGTGGAAGAATCGTACCACGCGGAACAGGAAAAGCTCACCGGAGAACATCGCCGCCAGCTTGAAGAAGAGCTCCAGACAATGCGCCACCGCGAAAAGGAAGAATTTGAGCGGAAGAACGCTTCAATGCGCCAGAACATCGAGCAGGAACTGCGCGCCGCGTTCGAGGAACAGCTGGAACAGGAACGCCGCCGCCTGCAAAAAGAGTCGGACGCCGCCGTAGAAAACGAAAAGAAGCGCCTCCACGACGAATATTCCGGCCAGATGGAAGAGCAGGAAGAAAAAATCAAAGCTATGCGGGCGGGCCTTCAGCGGGAAATGGAGTCGACATTCCTCAAACGCATGGAGCAGATCGCCGACCAGTACGATTACAAGATGGAGCTTCTCGGCGCGAAGATTCCGGACTCGGTGGATGAAAAGAAAGAATTGTACCGCGCGAGGATGCGCGAGGTGTACGGCGACGGCATGCCGACGGTGGAAGGGGCGAAAAACATCATGGCGCTCAAGGAACTGCTGGAGCTCACGTTCGACGACCATCTTGCTCTCGAAGCCGATGTCCGCCTCGATCTCTACGTCGAGCATGTCGAACGCCTGATTCTCGCCAACGAACTCGACATCAAAGGGTCGGATACCCTGGAAAAGCTCAAGCAGCAGTACCGTATCTCAGGAGAGGAATCGGCACGGCTCGAGCCGTATATTCTTTCAAGCCTGCAGCGTCTGGCCGTCAAAGGACGAATTCTCGTCGCCGACGACGAGCTCCTGCTTCTGCAATCGCTCGATAACCTCCTGACGGACAGCGGCTTCCAGGTCCTCCCGGCAGAGAGCGTCGAAAAGGCGCTTGAGATCCTCGGCTCGACATCCGTCGATCTCATCCTGAGCGACATTAAGTTCAAAGAGAACGACATGGACGGCTTTCAATTCTTCCTCAACATTCAGACTCAGCCGCAGCTCCGGAAGATCCCGTTCGTCTTCATGAGTTCATTAAAGGACGGGATTATCATCCGGTCCGGCATTCAGCTTGGAGCAGACGATTACCTGACAAAACCGGTGGAACCCGATCTTCTTCTCGCTGTCGTGGAGGGAAAGCTCAAACGGTTCCGCACGTTTCAGGGAAATTAGCAGCGAGAGGTAGAAAAGAAACGAGAGGCAGAGGTAACAGGCGACTGTACAGATGTGAGCCAGGGAGAGGAGAGAGGCCACGGGGAACGGTACAGGAGTGAGGCAAGGGGAGAGGGTTTGAGGAGGCGGGAGTAGATCAAATGTTCGGGGGAACAGGATAGGGGCCTATGTTGTATCTGATCGTTGCCGGTGTATATTCGGTCGTCAATCTTACCTTCGCCTTCATCATCGTCGCGAAGGCGCACAAAACAGCCCTCAGCAGATTCTATCTCTTTTGCGTCAGCTGTCTCATCAGCATGAGCCTCGCCGCCTACGCGCTCACGCTCTCGCCCGACCCGCTTATCTCCCAGGTTCTCAGGCTCTTCGTGGAATTCTTCTACTCGCTGTTCCCGTTCTTCTTCCTTCATTTTGTGGCGATGTTCGTCCGCCGCTTCGATATTCTCCGGTCGAAGCACATTCCCGCGGCAATTTACTCCGTCGGTTTGTTCAGCTACGCCATGGTCCTCCTGCGGCTCATCCCGGAGCCCATCCAGGCGAGCGGAGCAATTTCGCAAAGCGGCTACATCTTCTATCTCACCTGGATGACGGTCCTTTTCGCGATCGGCGTAGCGATGCTGTACGAGATCTCCCGCAAGTTTTATGAAAAACCCGGCAAGAGCAATATCCTCTTCGCATGTTTCGCGCTCCTCCTCCTCGTTCTCCCGGGACCGTTCACCGAATCCGTGTTTTTCCGCATCCTCGGCATCAAAGCCGATTGGTACTATTTCATTTCGACATTCGCGGTGCTCATCGCCGTGTACTTCGTCTTTCGCCACAAAATCATCGTCAACACGTTTTATGATTCGCTCAAATCGGCACTCGCGGTCATGAACGACGTGTTCATCACGACAGACGCGCAGTTCAATATTGAGATGGCAAAGGGAACGGCGATCACGTCGCTCCTCGGGTACGAGGAAGGCGAGCTCCTCGGCGCTCCGTTCGTCTCGCTCCTCGGCAATAAAGATTTTCTCGAGGAGTACAAATTCTTCCTCTCGCAGAGAAAGATGAAGGAATGTTTCTTCGACGCCGACATGGTCTGCAAGAACGGCGAGCGCCTCCAGATGAATATCTCGCTTACGCCGATGGTGGTCAACGAACAGGTGACCGGCTTCCTGAGCGTCTGCCGGGACATCCGTGACCGGAAGCGGCTTGAAGACGAGTTGCGCCATGCCCAGAAAATGAAAAGCCTCGGCACACTTGCCGGAGGGATCGCGCACGATTTCAATAACATTCTCCAGATCATACTGCTGAACACAGCCTCTCTCGAACAAAAAAACAACCTCACCGAGAGCAAAATCGCCCGCACGATCGATATCAATCGGGAAGCCGTCGAGCGCGGGACCGGCCTCGTCCGTCAGATCCTGACGTTCGCCCGGAAAACAGATGTGAAATTCACCGTCTTTTCTCTCCAGGACTTTCTGGCGAGGAGCTTTACCATGATGAAGGAAACATTCCCGCGGACAATAAGCTTTACATTTGATTACGATCCGACGCTCCCGCCGATTTTCGCCGATCAAAATCAAATCCACCAGGTACTGCTGAATCTGTGCGTGAATGCGCGCGACGCCATGCCGAACGGCGGAACGATGAGCGTTGCCACGCGCCAGGTGAACGGGGAGACGATCCGGAAGCAGTTTGCCTCCGCGACGCATCCGTCGTATGCCTGCATCTCGCTCTCGGATTCGGGGGCAGGGATGGAACCGGCAACGCTACAGCGAATCTATGAGCCGTTCTTCACTACCAAGGAACAGGGAAAAGGAACCGGGCTCGGATTGTCCGTCGTCCACTCTATTGTAGAAGGACACCGTGGATTTATAGACGTCACGAGCGCGCCCGGAGTTGGGACGACCTTTCATGTCTATATCCCGTTCGCCCAGCTTCATACGCTCACGCCGTCGCAAGGCGGCGCCATCATGCGGAAAGATACGCGGGGCTCGGAGACCATTCTCATCGTTGAAGACGAGCAGTATCTTCTGCAAACCATGTGCACGCTCCTCGGCAACCAGGGGTACTATGTGCTTACCGCGGTTGACGGTTACGAAGCGGTTGAAGTGTACCGGAACCACTACCGGGAGATCGATCTTGTCATCACCGATCTTGGCCTTCCGAAACTCAGCGGTTGGGACGTCTTTCTTCAGATGAAAGAGCTCAATCCCCAGGTGCGGGTGATCATCGCTACCGGTTATCTCGATCCTCAGACAAAAGAAGGCAAGTTCGAGGTGGGCATCATGGAGATCATCAAAAAACCATTCGACAGCGAAACCCTTCTCACTTCCGTGCGGCACGCAATCGACGGGGTCCATCCGGAGCCCGGACGGACTCCCGGCCGCGCCGCTGCGGCGTAGTCTGATTCATCGCAAGAATTTTTCTCGCTATAGGCACCCAAGTCTTCGCTGCATCGGGCTGGTCAGCGCAGTTCCTCTCTGAATCGCCCCACCGTCTTGTTTTTCCAAACCGAATGTCCTATTTTAGATGATGATAAGTCTGCTTTTCGCACGCTGGTAAAGTTCATGCCCACGATCATTCACGGGGGGACGGTTGTCACCGGTAACCCCCGCGGAGACATTTTGCAAAACGCTTCCATCGTTGTCGATAACGGTATAATTTCCAAAATTCACCGGCATGGCGAGGCGCGAAAACCCGAAGGCGATTCGGTCGACGCGCAGGGGCTCGTGCTGATTCCCGGATTTATCCAGACGCATGTGCACCTTTGCCAGACACTGTTTCGGGGATTGGCGGACGACCTTCCGCTTCTCGACTGGCTGCAAAAACGCATTTTTCCCTTCGAGGCTGCTCACACAGAGTCTTCCATGCACGCTTCCGCTATGCTCGGGATAGCGGAGCTCCTGCGCTCCGGAACCACGACGATCCTCGATATGGGGAGCGTCCACCACGAAGAAGAGGTCATTCGGGCCATCGGTGAATCCGGTATGCGCGCCTTCGCCGGCAAAGCGATGATGGATGTGAACGATCTTTACCCGAAATTAAAGGAGCCGGCGAAAGAAGCAATTTCATCCACACGGTCGCTCATTGAAGGCTGGCATAATTCGTTCGACGGACGAGTTCGCTACGCGGTGGCGCCCCGGTTCGTCCTCTCGTGTTCCGACGGCCTGCTTCACGCCGCGAATGAAATGCTCGCCTCATATGAAGGAGTGCTGTTTCATACCCACGCATCGGAGAATGTCACCGAAGTCGAAGAGGTCCGCAAGCGCTGCGGGATGGAGAATATCGAATTTCTCCATCACCTCGGTCTGCTTTCCGGCCGAGCATGCCTCGCGCACTGCATCCATCTCTCGGAGGCGGAAGTCGGAATTCTGGCAAAGGACAACGTCAGCATTACCCATTGCCCTTCGTCAAACCTTAAGCTGGGATCAGGGATCGCGAAGGTTCCGGGTCTCATGAACCGCGGCATCAACGTCTCTCTTGGAGCCGACGGGGCGCCGTGCAACAACGCGCTGGATATGTTCCGGGAGATGCGCCTTGCGTCGCTTTTGCAAAAACCTTACCATGGTTCAACCGCTATGCCCGCGAAGCTTGTGTTTGAAATGGCGACCCGCGCCGGCGCGAAGTCCCTGGGAATGGAAGACGAACTGGGAAGCCTCGAAGAGGGAAAACACGCGGATCTGGTCATGCTGAACCTGAACAATGTCTGGGATCCGGCGACGAGTGAAAACCTGTACTCTTCCATCGTGTATTCCGCCGGCCCCGAAAATGTCGATTCCGTGATGATCAGCGGCGAGTGGGTATACCGAAAAAAAGCGTTTGAGAAATTGGACGAAGAAAACATTGTCGCCACTGCGCAGAAAGAGTTGAAACAGCTCCTTACGCGCGCGGAGGTGCGGTAACCATCATGCAAAAAGAAATTTCATTCATACTGGACGGCGCCGTCAGGAAACTGGATTTCCGGGACGATGGCCTCATAACACCGACAACAACACTTCTAAATTACCTTCGCAGTTTACCCACGCATAAAGGCGTAAAAGAGGGCTGCGCGGAAGGCGACTGCGGCGCATGCACGGTCGTCATCGCCGAGCCGAACGGGGAAGGCCGGATGAAGTATAAAGCCGTCGATTCCTGCCTCGTTTTCCTTCCGATGCTTCATGGGAAACAGGTGATCACCGTCGAAAATCTTAAGGACGATCAGCTTCATCCTGTTCAGCAGGCAATGGTCGATACGAACGGAAGCCAGTGCGGCTTTTGCACTCCCGGCTTTATCATGTCGCTTCTTTCGTTATACAAAAATACACAAACACCCTCGAGAGCGGAGATCGACGACGCGTTGACCGGGAATCTCTGCCGGTGTACCGGATACAAACCTATCGTCGAAGCGGCCGCCAGCTCATGCGCTCATTCCGGAATGGACAGGTTCACGAGGGAAGAGCCAGTCACTGTAAATCTCATTAATTCAATATCGCCGGCATCAGTTCATGTCCAGACCGGCCGCCAGGAATACTTCCGTCCGGCCAGCCTGGGCGAAGCGATCACGCTAAAGCACGGTCACGCCGATGCCGTGGTAATCAACGGCGCAACCGATGTAGCTTTGCGCGTTACGAAGAGGCACGAACTCATCGGAAAAATAATCGACCTTTCGGCCGTGGAAGAATTGCAGATGCTTCGCCGTGACGGGGATGCGATTTCGATCGGGGCCGGAGTAACGCTCAGCCGGCTCATGCCCGAGATCCGGGCGGATTATCCGGCGCTTCACGACATGCTTTCGGTATTCGGATCGCTGCAGATCCGCAACCTCGCCACGCTCGGCGGAAACCTCGGAACCGCTTCACCCATAGGGGACATGCTTCCGGCCCTCATGGCATACGAAGGACGCCTCGTCCTTGAAGGCATCAACGGAAAGCGGGAGATCCCTCTTCACGCGTACGTTACCGGATACCGCACGACAGTCCGGAAGCCCGACGAGCTGATTACAGAAATTATCATTCCGAAGCCACAGCCCGGCACGGTTGTCCGGTCGTACAAAATTTCAAAACGGAAAGACCTCGACATTTCAACCGTCAGCGCGGGATTCAGCAGAAGACTTGATGACCAGGGTAATGCCGCCTCTGTGATCCTCGCGTACGGCGGGATGGCTGGAAAAACCGCAAGAGCTTCGGCGACGGAGAAGTTTCTTCTTGGTAAGCGCTGGGAGCGGCAGGTGGTTGAGGAAGCGGGAACATATCTCGAAAACGATTTCCGTCCGATCTCCGATGCGCGCGGCGGCGCCGAAATGCGCCGGGTTGCCGCAAAAAATCTGCTCCTGAAATTTTGGACTATGTCACGCGGGTAAAATATAATTTTACAATCATACGATAGATGAAATACGTCTCGTTGTTTTTTTTAGCGCTTATCCTGCTCAGGCCATTATCCCATTCCCAGGAGAAAGCCCAAAAACCCTCGGAAAAGTTCGTCGCTGAAATCGATACCGCCGCTGTTATCCAGCAGACACTTATCGAGAGCCCCGATGCCAGGACGATCGCCTATGTCGGACGCAAAGAGCACCGGCAATATGTCGTCCTCCAGGGGAAAAAACAGAAAGGATACGAGGGAATCGGGACAACCGGCATCGTGTTCAGCCCCAACAGCAAGCGAACGGCATATCTCGCCCGAAACGGGTCACAATTTTTCATAGTGGTTGACGGCGCCGAGCAGGAACGTTATGAGGGCCTCGGCACCGATCCCGTCTTCAGCCCGGACAGCCGGCATGTGGCCGTCGTGGCGTTAGGGGAAAACGATCAGTTTGTCGTTGCCGACAACAAAGAGCAAAAACACTACGAAGGCATCGGCGGGCGCGGGCCGATTTACAGCCCGGACAGCAAACACATGGGCTATGTCGTGGTCGAAAAAGACAAATACTTCTTCGTTCTCGACGGCAGGGAAGGGAAAAAATACGAAGGGCTCCCCATGAACACCGTCGCCTTCAGTCCCAATGGAGCGCGGTACGCGTACGCTGCCACGGAGAAAGGGAAGACATTCATCGTTCTCAACGGAAAGGAACAAAAATCGTTCGCGGCAGGAGTCGACGTTCTGCCGGTCTTCAGCCCCGACAGCAAGCACTTCGCCTTTCTCGCGAGCGATCCGAACGGGATCTCCGCGGTGCTGGACGGCAAAGCGGGGAAACGGTATGACCGCATTGCAGGCGAATCTCTCACGTTCAGCGATGGAGGCAGGTTCGCGTACATCGCACAGTCCGGAGAACGATGGTTCGTGGTTGTCGACGGAAAAGAGCAGCCGTATTATGATAATATCGGCGTGAACACATTCCGTTTTGGCACCGGCGGAAAGAGCTTCACGTACGTGGCTATTAAAGACAACAAACGTACTGTGGTCGTCAACGGAGTTGAAGGAAAATTGTATGACGCGGTGCCGGAAGGCAATCCCATCATGAGTCCCGACGGAAAACATGTCGCCTACCTGGCGCAGTCCGCCGGCAAGTGGTACCTTGTCGTGGATGGCAAAGAGAGCACCGGATATCCGAATGTCCGCGGCGGAACATTGAAGTTCAGCCCTGACAACAGGCACGTCGTCTACGTCGGAGCGATTAACGGGAACATCGTTCTTGTCGTCGACGACAAGCCGGGGACCGCATACGACGAGATCTTTACGCGGGGAACAGGGAAAATTGTCTTCGACGGGCCGTCGCGTGTTCATTATCTCGCGGCTAAACAGAGCAAAGTGGTTCTTGTTGAGGAGCAGCTGAAGTGAACCGGGCCGTTCCACACGAATCTGCGGCAAAACATGTCACCGGTGAGGCGGTCTACATCGACGACATGCTCGTCAACGAGCAGCTGCTTGTCGGAAAAGTTGTCTACAGTCCTCACGCCCACGCGCGGATAGTCTCCTTCGACCTGGAGGAGGCCCGCAACACTCCCGGCGTTCATGCCGTTCTTTCTTATAGAGACATTCCCGGCCACAATCAGATGGGCCCGGTCGTCAAAGACGAAGTCTGTCTCGCCGAACACGAGGTCGTCTGTGTCGGACAGGCGGTTGTTCTCATCGCAGCCGAAACCGACGAGCAATGCCGCGAAGCGGAGCGGAAGATAAAAGTTCAGTACGAAGTTCTCGAGCCGATCCTGACGATCGAACAGGCGATCTCCGCCGCAAGCCTTCTCGGCCCCCCGGCGAATATGAAGCGCGGAGAACCGGACTCTTCGATCCGAACATCACCGCATACAATAAAAGGCGAGCTGCACACCGGCGCACAAGAGCACTGGTATCTCGAATCGCAGGTCTGTCTCTGCGTGCCGGGCGAGCACAAGGAAATGAACGTCTTCAGCTCGACCCAGCATCCCTCCGAAACGCAGTCTCTTATCGCCGAGGTCCTCGGAGTCGGGAAGAACGAAGTAGTTGTGGAAGTACGGCGCATGGGCGGGGCATTCGGCGGAAAAGAGACGCAGGGAAATCACACCGCGTGCTGGGCGGCGCTCTTATGCAACGCCACGAACCGTCCGGTGAAAATCCGCCTGTTCCGCGATGACGATATGATCATGACCGGAAAGCGCCACAGGTTTTTGTCGAACTATGAAGTGGGATACGACGACGAAGGAAGAATTCTTGCGGCGAACTTCGATCTCCACAGCGACGGGGGATGCGCAACCGATCTGTCGTTTGCCATCATGCAGCGCGCGATGCTTCATGTCGATAATGCGTATTACATCCCTGATTGTTCGGTCACCGGCACAGTCTACAAGACGAATCTTCCCTCCAACACGGCCTTCAGAGGATTCGGAGGGCCGCAGGGAATGGCAGTCATCGAGCAGGTGATCGACCGGATCGCCAGGGCGCTGCACAAAGACCCGGCCGAAGTGCGGCACACAAATTTCTACGGCATGAAGGACCGGAACGTCACGCACTACGGACAGGAAGTCGAGAACAACCGGCTCTTCATGATGTACGACCAGATCATGAAATCGTCTGAATACCTGCAGCGTTGTAAAGCGATCGCCGCGTTCAATCAGGAAAGCGAATTCTTCAAAAAGGGGATCGCCCTGACTCCGGTAAAGTTTGGGATTTCATTTACAACGTCGTTTTTGAATCAGGCCGGCGCTCTGGTGCTTATCTATAAAGACGGCACCATCCTCGTGAATCACGGCGGCACGGAGATGGGCCAGGGCCTGCACACGAAGATGCAGCAGGTGGCGGCGTCAGAGTTCGGCGTAAGCCTCGATCGGGTGAAGGTGAACGCGACAAATACCTCGAAAGTACCGAACACGTCGGCGACAGCGGCCTCCGCCGGCGCGGATCTTAACGGGATGGCAGTGAAAAACGCGGTCGATATTCTCAAAGGGAGGATCGCCGAGAACCTTGCGCAGTACTGGAATGAGCGCGACCGCCTTGTCACTACCCGGAGAGACGATATCGTGTTCGAGAACAATACGATCACCGATTCGCATTATCCGAAAAGGAACATCAGCTTTGCGGATGCGATCCCGCTATTATATTTGCGTCAGGTGCAGCTCAGCGCATCAGGGTTCTATAAGACTCCGAACATCGGATGGGACAAGGATAAAGGGTGGGGCAAACCGTTCCATTATTTCGCGTTCGGCATGGCGGTGACCGAGGTGAATCTCGACATCCTCACCGGCCACCACAATATCATCCGGACCGATATCCTCCATGACGTCGGCGATTCTCTGAATGCCGGCATCGATATCGGGCAGGTGGAGGGCGGATACATTCAGGGGCTTGGCTGGGTGACCACAGAGGAAGTGAAATGGGATGGCGAGGGAAATCTCATGACGCACTCTCCGGACACCTACAAAATTCCCGGCGTTCAGGATATTCCAAAAGATTTCAGGACGGAGCTGCTTCAGAACGTACCGAATCCCAACACGATCCGCAGAAGCAAAGCGGTAGCAGAACCTCCGCTCATGCTCGCGTTGTCGGCCTGGCTCGCTATCAAGGATGCGGTATCAGCAGTTGGGAATCACGAGCTTGAGCCGGAGTTCTCCTTGCCGGCGACAAACGAGGTCATACTCTTGTCGATTGAGGATTTGAAACGAAGGAAAGCCGAGAAGACGCCGGCAGCTACGACACCGGAGTTCGCGAAATAATTTGCAGCGCCACGACAAACAGTACCCTGCATCGCGGGGCGTAATGTCGATTGTCAGGCCTTTCGAATAATCTTCGCAGCACCCCAGCCCACCAGAATCAGCAGCGAAAGAATCACCCAGTTCCATTCGTCACCGTAGGAGGTGACAGGGTAATGATTGCTGATCATGATAAACACAACCGGCACCGCCATGAACGTGTTATGCTTGGAACGTGATTTTGCGCGTTCTCCGAGCGTAAGATCGGGTTCCTTTCCCTCGCTCAACGACTTTACCATCTTCCGTTGCGCCGGAAGGATGCGCATCCAGACGTTCAGCATCATGAGGGTTCCCATCGTCGCGCCGACGTGCATGTACGCCGCTCGTCCATCCATGAGGTGCGTGAGCCCGTAGATCATGCCGACAAGGAGAATGTACGAAATGAATACTCCCACAGTATCGTTCTTCACGAGCTTCCACAGCGTATCGTAGACCGGCCAGGCGAGGAGAATGGTGCAGATTCCGACGATGATTGGGACGGTAGCATCCATATTCTCGTCGACCATCAGCCCGCCCATATAATAGACGATTACCAGAAGCGAGACGCCGCTGATCCATGTGATCATCGCTTCCCACTTGAACCAATGGAGCTTACTCGGGATGACTTTCGGGTTTTTCTGTTTGTCCACCTGGTAGAAACCGCCGCTGTGGACCATGTAGATGTACTCTCCCGCGGGCAGTTCGTGGAAGCGTCCGTCGAGCCACGTGAAGAAATATGTCGCGCCGACCCACATAATCCCGGCAAACACGTGGATCCAACGCGCCGCAATGTTCAGCCATTCCCAGAAGTCGAAGGTCATAGGGGCGAAAAGAAGTTTGGTTTAATGTTTATGTTGTTTCGAGCGATTGCGCGGTTCATTTTCCTCTGTCGTATAGATCCAGTTCCTGACATTCCTGCCTGGTCTTGCGGCTTTGATCTTAGCAATGAGCGCAGATACTCCTCCGGCGTTACTTGCAGTGGGGGCAAGCTTTAGATATTTCTCGAAGGTGTCCAACATCCACGAGACTTCTTCGTAATCGAGGCCGGTGGCTTTAAGTCTGCGAAGATAGCAATCGCCCATAAACCAGAACGCTACGGCATATTGCGCTGTCGTGGGGTTAAGGTAATGAGTTGCCCGGTCGAAGTACGCTACAGCCTTCCGAAGATCGCCTTTCGGATTAAGATAATTGCTCATGGCGCCATACCACAGAGCAGTGCTGCTGATGGAATCTTTCAAAATTAGAGATTCGATGATCTTGTCGGCCTCCCGGTATCTTTTTTGACCTATCAACGCCTGGGCAAGCTGAGCATGATAGACGGCCTTGGTGCCGTCGTAACGTATCGCCTCCCGAAAGACGGACTCTGCATCGGTGTAACGTTTTTCGTTCAGGTAGTGATTGCCTTTCTCAAGATAATTCTGCTTTTGCCGGGCAGATGTGGCATTGCACAAGACAAACAAGACGGAGATGAGAATAATAGTTCTCATCGGTAATATTCTCTATGAAACACTCTAAGCATTGAACCGCATCTCTTAACTGCCTCTATAGGTCGAGTACCCGAACGGGCTCAACAGGAGCGGCACGTGATAGTGTGAGACCGGCTCTTTCAGTTCGAAGACAACCGGCACGTAAGGATAGAATCCCTCCACCCCGATAGACTTAAAATATGCAGCCGTCAGGAATGTCATCCGGTAGTTTCCCGCCCCAAGCTTTGTGTCGTTGTGGAGAAGATCGGTAATGCGTCCGTCGGTGTTGGTTTCACCTCTTCCGAGCTCTTTCCATTCTTTTGCCGCGGTAAAGACTTCGAGGACAACCTTCACCCCGACGGCAGGTTTGCCGCGGGTGGTATCGAGAACATGAGAGGTAATCGGGCTTGCCATAGTAGTAATTGTTAGTTGACGGAAGGAATTGTGACCCGGACTTCGCTGCCGTTCCCCACGTACTCGACGCTGAGGAACGTGCGGGCTATCGCGATGCCGCGCCCGTGATTGTCGAACACACGGGCCTCGTCGAAATTCAAGTATTTATTGAACTCGAATCCCGTGCCCTGGTCTTTGATCGTCATCGTTGTCTTATCATGATGTTTGTTCAACCTGAGCTCGACGAACTTTCGGGAAAACTCGGGAAGCGCCAGCCGTTCATTGATGGTTTGAAATAATAGTCCCTGCGTGACGAGATCAGACTTTTCCTGATATGTAATATTGAGATTGCCGTGTTCGACTGCGTTGGCGATCAATTCTGATATGCCGACGACCGCATCCGGGATGGCACAGAACTTCGCGATTCGCAGGGCGAGGTATTCTCCTTCTTCAAGCGTCCTGAACCGGAACGTCCCTTCGACAAGAAGGTGGTACGGGTTTCCCTCTTCTTCGATCTTGTGGAGCAGTGAATTCTTGTACTTAAACTCAGAAACGGCGGTTCGCACGACCGAAACGAGGAGATCCTGCTTCCCCGACTTCATGAGATAATAGAATGCGCCGGCTTCAATCCCTTCGCGCACATGGTGCGCTTCTTCCATCCCGGTGTGCATGATAACAGGGATCTGGTCATATGCCGCGTGATCTTTGATCCAGCGCAGGACATCGATTCCGTCGAGCTTCGGCATTTTCCAATCGAGGATTGCCGCGGAGATATCCTTGTGGCGCTCCTTGATAATCTCCTGGGCCATGACGCCGTCATGCGCTTCGAGGAACTCATACCCTTCCTGCTTCAGATGCTCGCGAATAAGCAACCTGGTATCTTCCTCATCGTCGACAATGAGAATCGTTTCCATGCTGATCTCCTATCGGATGTTTCTAGACGCTCCGCCGCATATTAAGAATCTTTACAAATGATCTGGATCTGATTTCTTCAAGTGAAAGGCCCGTCGCCTGCGCCTCCTTCTCCGTGATGGCGCCGCAGCTGATGCCCCTCAGAAAAAAATTCAGCAACCCCTGGCCGGTTGCGGCGTCATCGAAGACGTCGCCGATGAGTGTTGCCTGCGCGGCTTTTTCAACAAAGGTTTTCAATCTCAAAGACGCCGCCTCCAGCCCCTGGAGGAAGAACGAGTAGACCGCCGCGTACCGTATGGGCAGTTGAGCGGGATGGAGATCCCAACCCTGATAATATCCGTTTCGCAGAGAATGCATCGTGTGTCCAAGCCCGAGCTGCCACGCGCGGTGAACGACATGGGCGTTCTCGCGCAGCTGTTTCGGGGAGAGGCGTTTGCCTTTGTGCGGCCCGACTGGCATGACATTCGTCGCGCCGTCGGACAGCCAGACCCCTGTCCCCGCGAGAGATACCTTCATCATATGCCGTGCGAAGTCGCACGCCGGATGGTCCATTGCCTGGTAGGCAGCGGTAATGTTCATCGAGGCTGTGTAATCGTAGACGCCGAAGTGCGCAGCAATGCAGCGCCCCTGCGCCGCGGCCACGAATGCAGGCAGGCTGCATTCCCCCTGATGGTTGATGATCGACTGCGGCGTCTCGACCATCAGCTCGAGCCGCAACGAGCCGCCGGGAAGATTATTTTTCGCTTCGAGGATTTCAAATAAATTTACGAGCGCCGATACCTGCTCGGGATCAGTGATCTTCGGCAGGGTGACGGCAAAATTCCGGGGAAGTTTTCCTCCAGACTTTTCAAGGAGCGTCGACACAAAAATATCCAGCGTCCTGATGCTTCGTGTCTTCAACTCTTCGGTGAATGGTTTCAGGCGGATGCCGATGAACGGGGGAAGAGCACCTTCGCTCATCCCGGCCGCGACTTCCCGGGCCGTAAACGCCGCGTGCCCGTCTTCTTCCGTGTCGGGCCGGTTTCCGTATCCGTCCTCGAAGTCGATCCGGAAATCCTCCACCGGTTCAGATTTGAGCTTGTCGATGACGCGACGGTAAAGTACTTTTTCGTCGAACAATCCCTTCTCCACCCCGATCGCCTTGCGGAACGCGGCAGCGTTGGGAGCATATTCCTGCATCGTTCTAAGCGCGGTAGCGCCGAGTTTCTTCGCTGTATCTGATTTAAATATTTGTGCGCCGCCGTAGACCGTATGGACAGGCTGCCGCGCAGGCGAGTCGCCGGGATACAGAATGTTCATGGCAGTATTGGCTTCGCGGAGCCTTCCGGTGATGGCTTGGGTTGAATCGGTTGTAAACGTGGTTTTCATTATTCCGTCAGCAATTTTTCCAATCGAATCTTTGTGATCTTCGCCTGCTCGCCCGCGGCAATCTTGATTTCCCTTGAAGGAATATTGTTCAGCCGTTCGTTAAGAATCGCAAGCATCTCGCCCGCGCTCTTTCCCGTCGCGCAGACGATAAAAATATAACCAAATTTTGCTTCATACAAACGGTTTCCTTCGGCCAGGGCCTTTAGGGTCTTTTCTGAAGCGCTGTTCACCCCCGATTGCTCTCCGGAAGCGAGTTCCGCGGTGCTTGCGAATTTCTTCCGCAGCGACTTAATATCCCCGATCTTTGGATGGTGGGTGAAGGCTTCTTTCCAGTCGTCTTCGGAAGACTTTGCCCACACTTCTTCCGCGGTCGAGTAAAGATGGGAGGCGTCTGTAAATGGCCGCATCTCAGCCATGGCGTTCGCCCAGTGGACTGATCCGCAGCATTGGCGAAAGAACGTGACGGCATCGCGCGGTGAGAGGGAATTGAGCTTGGATAGAGTCATCGTGTAATCAAGTAGAACGTTCTGTCGGCGGATCGTGAACGGGTTTATTCCGAGAGATGTCCCCACACTCTCATCCTGCTCACGCCGCCGTCGGGGTAAATATTCAAACGGACATGCGTGACCGTTCCGGTCTTCACAGTAAAGAAGTGTCGCTTGTGCGCGTGGAGTTTTGTCTTCGGAAGAATTTCCTTCCACCCGGCGTTGTCACCCGGGAGAAAGCGTGTCGCGGCGTCCGGCTCATAGCATGCCTCGATCGAGCATGTGTCCGGATAATTTCCTTTGAAATGATTCGTGTCGATTTCGATGTTCTTGATCGTTCCCGCGTGGCAGAGCTTCACAACGATCCAGTCATACCCGGGGCCCCGCCGGCGCCTGGTTTCCCAGCCGTCGCCCATGTTCGTCGAACGACCGGGCATGAGGAGATTGTTCATGGAACTGAAAAACATATCGCTGCAGGAGAGGGGCACACCGCCGTTCGTGATTGCCGCAAGATCGATGAGTTGATGTTGTTTGATTTTTCGAAAGTCGGGAATGACGTTGCCGTAGGCTTTGAACCGGGCGACTCCGCCGTCGGGGAATATGTTCAGCCGCACATGTGTCCACGGCCCCCGCTCGACGATGTCAAACAAATTCTGGGATCCGGGATTCAGCGGCGATTTTGGAAGAATCGAAGTCCAGGGGAGTTTGCCGGCGGCTGCAGCGGTCAATTTTGCGATTCGCGGCTTGTCGATCGCATCGAGCGAAGCGAACGGAGGATGGTTGCCAAGAAAGAAATTCGTATCGATGTCGACCGTAGTGATAGTGCCGCGTTCTCCCAGCTTGATCACACACCAATCGTTTCCGGGAGTACGGCGGCGACGGCTCTCCCAGCCGTCCATCCATTTTCCCCGGATCGTGTACTTGTCGGGTATGAAGATGCCGCGTCCCGGCTTGAGAAGATTTTCTTTGGGTGCAAAAAATTCGTCGTTGGCGAGGAGGGCCTTTCCGCCGATCCGCCGGGAAGCGAGATCGACGAGTCCTTCCGGTACTTTTTCTTTAGGTTCCATTATCTGTTGAGTAGTGTAGTTCCTGTCGGAGCCGCGGAAAAAGAATGCCCGTCAAAAACTTCCTCTCCGCGAAGATATGTTTTTGTTACGACGCCGAATAATGTTCTCCCGTCATACGGTGTAACTTTGTGACGATGATGGCAGGAAGAACCGTTAACCGTAAATTGTGCTTCCGGATCCCAGACCACGATGTCCGCGTCAAAGCCGGGTTCGAGGCTGCCTTTTTTGTTTTCCAGGTTTACTAATTTCGCCGGATTCCCGGACATCCAGCGCGAAACGGCTTCAATCGCCAGGTTTTGCTTTCTGGCCAGCGTCCATATAATAGAGAGGCCGAACTGGAGCGACGGAATTCCGCCCCACGCTTTTTGAAGATCACCGGAGTCGAAACACTTGAGTTCCGGCGTCGAAGGGGAGTGATCTGAAACGATCATCTCAATCGTTCCCTCCCGCAATGCGTTCAGAAGACGATCGCGGTTCTCCCGTTCCCGGATCGGCGGCGTGCATTTGAAACGCGTGTCTCCGTCCGGAATTTCTTCGGAAGTAAAATACAGATAATGCGGGCAAGTCTCAACTGTGAGGGGCAATTTCTCGGAGCGCGCCGTGTTTAGCATCCCGACTGCGTCCGCAGAGGAGAGATGGACAATGTGCGTCCGGCAATTGTACTCTCTGCAGAGTCGAATCATCAGCGCGATGGCGTCATGTTCCCACTGGCGGGGGCGGGAACGGAGGAAATCCTGGAATGACTTCGGGTTCGATATTCCCGACTGAGCGGGTTGGGATGAGTTCGGATTTGTTATCAGCTCGCAGTGGACGAGCAGCGGAAGATCGTTCTTTGCAATGACAGGCATCGCAGCCCGGAGGTCTTGTTCGGTCGCATTCGGAAACTCATCGATTCCCGAATGAACGAGAAAGGCTTTGAAGCCGAGCACTCCGGCATCGGCAAGCGGCTGGATATCAGCGGCATTGCCGGGTACAACACCCCCGTAAAACCCGCAGTCAACCCACAACTTTCCCTTGGCCGCGGACATCTTTTCATGAAAGGCTTTTGCCGTTGTGGTGACGGGAGATGAATTCAGCGGCATGTCGACGAGCGTCGTGATCCCGCCGGCGGCAGCAGCCTTCGTCGCAGTTTCAAATCCTTCCCATTCCGTCCGTCCCGGTTCGTTGATATGCACGTGGGAATCGACAAGCCCCGGCATGACAACAAGATTTCCAAATTCCTGGACCGGAATACCGGCCGGGAACCGATCATGGGGATGAAGCGCTGCAATTTTTCCGTCGCGGACATGAACTGCGGCTTTGGTCAATCCCTCAGCGCTAACAACTCGCTCGCTCCGGATGATAAATTCGTTCTGCGGCATAATTAAAATGTATCATAGAAGTTTTGATCAAGAAAATCAAATTATTGGTAGTGTCTTAGAGACACTACCATAGTATTGACTCTTGCGGGGGACTTTGATATAATAAAACATGAGCGATGCATTCATGGCGGAAGCAATTGCTGAAGCGCGCAAAGGATTGTCTGAGGGCGGAATTCCGATCGGATCGGTTCTCGTACGTGGAAGCAAGATCATCGGGCGCGGACACAACCGTCGTGTCCAGGAACTCAACCCGATGAAACACGCTGAAATCGATTGTCTTACCAATGCCGGCAGAGTCGGAAATTACGGCG
Organism: Bacteroidota bacterium; assembly: GCA_035495255.1. Taxonomy (GTDB): domain Bacteria; phylum Bacteroidota; class Ignavibacteria; order UBA10030; family SZUA-254; genus DASYTP01. Next base: position 42,119 of record DATJGD010000005.1, read on the forward strand.
ATACCGTACTCTATTCGACACTCATGCCTTGTTATTTGTGTGCCGGAGCTTCGGTACAATTTAACATTCCCAAAGTCATTGTCGGCGAGTCGAGGACCTTCCCCGGAGCCGAAAAATTTATGCGAGATCATGGAATCGAAGTTGTCAACCTCGACCTCGAGGAATGCGTTACGATGATGACGGAGTTTATTAAGAACAACCCGAAGCTTTGGAACGAAGATATAGGATTGTAATTGAACATCTACGATCAGCTACAAACCGCTCTCCAGACTGAAGAGTCCGTAATGCTCGCGACGATTGTCGCGACGTCGGGATCGACCCCGGCCTCCGCGCTTTCGAAGATGCTCGTTACGCGCGGCGGGATAGCATCGCTCGGCACGGTCGGCGGCGGTTGTATGGAAGGGGATGTCCTGCTGCACGCAAACAGGCTGTATGGTTCCGGCAAAGCCGAAATTGTGTCGTTTCATCTCAATGAAGACGACGATGAACACGGACTGGTGTGCGGCGGAAGCCTCGATGTTCTCATCGAGCCGATAGGAAAGGCACAGCTTTCTCTGATTGAGAAAATACGCTCCTTTCAAAACGACGGACGCGATTGCATCGTCGCAACGCTCCTCGGGCGCGACGGCACTATCCTCGAGAAACAATTTATCGATCCCACCGACCTGTCAACTGCTGCAGAGCTTATCCCCCGAATCTCGACGACCCGTCTGCGGCCGGAAGGGTCAATAAATCCATCGGGCGTTCCCGTCCCGTATCCCGAATCGGAATTTAATGATCTGATCCGATCTGCCTTCCGGGGGCTTGCAACCAAACGCATTGCTCTCTCTGACGGCGAATTGCTCCTCGAACCTGTTCCCGGCAGGCCTGAGCTTATCATCTTCGGCGGCGGGCATGTCTCGAAATTCGTTTCCAGAATCGGCTCGATGGCAGGCTTCCGGATTACCATCATCGACGACCGGGAGAAGTATGCCAATGCGGAAAGATTTCCGGAGGCCGAACGGACTCTCATCCTTGATTTTGCAACTGCATTCACGAGCATAGAAGTAACATCCTCCACGTATCTTCTTGTCATCACGCGCGGCCATGAATATGATCAGATTGTCCTCGGAAATGCCCTGAAAACCCCCGCGAAGTACATTGGCATGATCGGCAGTAAGCGGAAAGTGCTCAAGGCCTTTGAGAAGCTCGTGGAAAAGGGGATGTCAGCCGAGGACTTGAAGCGCGTTCATGCGCCGGTGGGAATTGAAATCGGAGCGGTCACTGCGGAAGAGATTGCAGTCAGCATCGTGGCGCAGCTCGTGAACATCCGACGTGGTGGATCTGACCTTCTGCACTACAAATCTGACACGATGAAAGAATTTTTTTGGGAAAAGAGCCCAACGATTGCCTGACGCATGCGCGCTCCGCTGAAAATATTCCTTGCCCTGATCTTCCTTGTCACTTTTTCCTCCGCGCAAACGCCAATCGTTATTATAGGCGGCACGTTGATCGACGGGCTGGGTCCCGTGGTTGAAAACTCGGCCATCGTTATCCAGGGGACAAACATTATTGCTTCGGGGCCAAGGAACCTTGTCCGCATTCCGCTTGAAGCAACGATCATCGATGCAACTGGAAAATATATCATCCCGGGGCTTATCGATTGCCATGTACATTATGAAAAGCCGCGCGACCTTGTGCAGATGCTTGCGTGGGGAGTGACGTCGGTGAACTGCATGTTCGAGTCGACCGACCAGGCGCTGGCGATGGAGAAGATGACCGCGAATGATACGGTTCATTCGCCGCAGATTTATGCCACCGCTCCGATCTTCAGCTGCAAAGGAGGGTGGTGGGAGGGGGATGGATTTCCGATAGATTCGTCGATCAACCGTTTCCCTGAGACGCCGGATCAAGCGAGAGCTGCAGTTCGAAAGGCGAAAGAGAAAGGGATCAAGCGCATCAAGCTGATGTACGATGATATGAGCTGGTGCAGGGACCCGCTGCCGAGACTAGCAAAGGTTACCAGGGATGTTGCGGCCGCCTTACTTGAAGAATCCAACGAACAAAAACTGTTCCTGGAAATCCATGTGCCGCAGATGAAAGACGCTTCCGAAATCCTGGAGGCAGAAGAATTCGAAATGAAAAAATTGCGACAAGATGGCGATGTCGTTGATTACCAGCGTCCGCTTGTAGCATTTGCCCATGGCATTCTTGACGATTCATTCATCGCGGCCGATGTAATGACGCGCCTTAAGCCGATATATATTTCCACTTTTTGTGTGTTCGAATTTCTTGCCGACACGAGAACATTCATGCGAAACGCGCTCAGCGATAAGCGATTCTCTTCCGCACTCCCAAACGATATCATTTCGACGTACACATCAGAAGAGTACTACGATCGGTATTCCAAAAGATATCCTAATATTGGGTTTGTGAAAAATCATCTGGCCACCCTGCGATCAAATCTCATAACGCTGAATCAACTGTACAACCTGACGACGCCCCTGGGAACCGACATGTGGGCATTTCCGGGAATCGGTGTTCATCTTGAGCTCGAATACATGGTGAAAGCAGGCTTAAAGCCCATGTACGCCATTGGTGCGGCAACACTCGAGGGAGCGGCGTTCTTGAGAGCAACCCGGAACATCAATACCCTGATTCACGCAGGTCACTGGGAAAACATTGAGTACGGCCCCCAGGTTGCCGATCTCCTCGTTCTGGACGCAAACCCTCTTGATGATATCCGAAATACCCGAAGCGTGCGGACGATCATCAAGCACGGCAAAGTGTTCGATCACCAGCAGCTCATCGAAGAATCGAAAAAGATGAACTAAGATGGACGCTCTTCTCAAGTGGCGGAAAGAATTCCCCATCCTCAAGAAATCAACCTACCTGATCTCGAATTCGCTCGGCGCGATGCCTGCGAGTGTTTCCGATCGGATGGCAGAGTATGCCGAAACCTGGGCCTCGCGGGGTGTGCGCGCATGGCCGGAGACATGGTGGGAGATGTCGACGACCGTCGGTGATGCTGTCGCCCCACTCATCGGCGCAAAACGGGGCGAAGTTTCGATGCACGCGAACATATCAGCGCTGCAAGCGATGCTGGTTTCATGCTTCAACTTTAAGGGGAAGCGGAACAAGATTGTCTACTCCGATCTCGAATTCCCATCGGTCATGTACGTGTACCAGGAATTCGCGAAGTCTCTCGGCGCCCGGATCAACATCGTCAAAACAGACGACGGCATTTCCGTTCCGACGGAAAAAATACTCGACGCCATTGACGATTCGACTCTTCTCGTTCCGATCTCGCATGTTCTGTTTAAGAGCGCCTATGTTCAGGACGTCAAACCGATCGTAGAAAAAGCGCACAAGCACGGCGCGATTGTCATTTTGGATGCGTACCATTCCGTGGGCATCATGCCGGTGGATGTGCGAAAACTGGGAGTGGATATTCTCGTAGGCGGCGTACTCAAATGGCTTTGCGGCGGACCTGGCGGCGCTTTTCTATGGGTTCATCCTTCGCTTCAACGCACGCTAACACCAAAGATTACCGGGTGGATGGCGCATGAGCATCCTTTCGCGTTCGCGCCCGAGATGGAATTCGACCAAACTCCGAGGCGTTTTTTGAACGGCACTCCTTCGATACCATCGCTCTATGCCGCCGCAGAAGGACCAAAGATCATTCGGCGCGTCGGGATTTCCGCCATACGAAAGAAGTCCCTGCATCAGACCGATCTCATTATTCGAAAGGCAAAGGAGTATGGGTTTACGGTTGTCTCTCCGTTGAATCCCAAAGAACGAGGCGGCACCGTCACTGTCGCAGTACCGCATGCATATGAAGTGTCCCAGGAACTGCTTCGGCGCGAGATTATCGTCGACTTCCGCGAGGGAGCCGGCATCCGTATTGCCCCGCACTTCTATAATAGCGATGACGAGGTCTTGCACGCACTCGACGAAATACGATCGATCGTCAGCTCGAAATCCTTCAAAAAGCCCGCCCGCCGTAGTATAGTAACGTAGCTTGTAACATAGTTGCACTTTCTCCGCTTCAGGGCTATATTATTTTTATGGTCTCCGCAATCATCGTTGCCAATACTACTCATTCCGTTAGCAAATCGCAGGTTCCACGGGTTGTCGAAGCACTCAAATTATCCCGTGTTCTCAATTGTGTTGCGCTCGTCCCCGAACATGAACAGGCGTGGCAACAGGCATTCTCGCCCTATCAGACAAAGCTGATCAAGGTTGCCGATCCGGCCACGACGCGCGCAATTTCCGCAGGGATCGCCGCGTGCGATCAGAAAGACCTTCATGGCGTCATCATTGTTCCATTGGATGCTGCCGCTACAACGCAGGGAGTTGTTGCCGCCGCGCTGCATCAGTTCTGGACATCGCACCAACCTGTAGTCGTTGCCCAAATGACGGATGGTTCCCGCATCACTATTATTTCGAATAGGCTGTTTGAAGAAATTCACCGGGCAGGCGAAGCGGCAATGCTGTCAGAAATTCTCCTGACACACTCAAGCGATACGCGTTCGGTCCGGTTTGATCAAGCC
>DATJGD010000006.1:0-4714 GCA_035495255.1 Bacteroidota bacterium
AGGGAATCCGCACCGTCGACGCGACAGGCTCCATCGGTGTCATTAGCAGCGACTCAGTACCCCCCTATAACCGTCCCGCGCTTTCCAAGGCGCTCTGGAAAGGAGATCCCATCGTTTCTGATAAAGTATGGCGCACGGCAACAGCGCACAAGGTCGATCTCCACCTTTCGCGCAGCGTGACACGAATCGATACAAAGGACAAATTTGTCGTGGATGACCGGGATACCCGGTATTCATTCAAGAAGCTTCTTCTGGCAACGGGCGGAAGAGTCCGCACGCTACAGCATTCGATCAACGGGATTATCTATTTCAGAACCCTTGGCGACTATCTCCGGCTCCGATCCCTGTACGATGAGGGGAAGAATTTCATTGTCATTGGCGGAGGATTCATCGGTTCTGAAGTCGCGGCGGCGCTCGCAATGAACAACGCTGCCGTCACAATGATTTTCCCCGAAGACGGAATCGGAGCGAGAAACTACCCGCGCTCCTTGTCGCAGTATCTTACGTCGTTCTATGCCTCCAAGAATGTCACGGTGCTGCACAACGAGGAGATCTCAAGCATTACATCGTCCGCCTCTTCGTATGTTGCGACGACCTCGAAGGGAAAAGAGATCGGCGTCGACGGAATCGTCGCGGGAATCGGCATTCAGCCGAATGTCGAGCTTGCGCAGGAGGCGGGGCTGCAGGTTGAGAACGGCATTGTGGTGGACGAATTGCTGCGAACGACCCATCCCGACATCTACGCCGCGGGAGACGTCGCGAACTTCTACAATCCCGCCCTCGACAAACGCATTCGTGTGGAGCATGAAGACAATGCAAACGTCATGGGAGAGACGGCAGGGCTGAATATGGCGGGGGAGGAGAACATCTACCACTATCTTCCGTACTTTTATTCTGATCTGTTTGAGCTCGGATACGAGGCGGTCGGAGAGCTCGACGCACGGCACGAGATCGTGGAAGACTGGAAAGAGGAATTCCGCGAGGGAGTGATCTACTACCTCCAGGCAGGCCGGGTGCGGGGAGTCTTGCTCTGGAACGTATGGGGACAGGTTGACGCGGCGAGGAAACTTATCGCCGATCCGGGGCCGTTTGACGCGCAGAGCCTCAAAGGGCGGATCCCGGGCTAATGGCTCAGGCCCCCTTCTTCAGGTAGACGTTTCCGTTGATCGTTTCGATGCGAATTTTATTCTTTCCTCCGTTGACGCTGCCCGTCCCGTAGATGTATTTTCTCGGAGTGCCTTCGCTGTAATCCCAGTCTTTTGTCCGTTCTTCATTCAGGCTGAAATCACTTTCGATCTTGTTTGATTTCTTACCGTACCACCGCTGGTCGGTATAGGCAATCGTGATGTCGACGTCCATGGAAAGCGCCGGAGGAACGATCAGGGTGATGTCTCCCCCTTTTGATGAGATCATAACATCACGCTGGCCTTCGGAAGCGTTTCCCACCATGGTCACGCTGACGTCTCCACCCATGGTTTCAACATGAGCCCACCCGTTGAGCTTTTCAATTGTAATGTCGCCGCCCATGGTCTTGGCTTTGACAAATTTTTCCGCGGAACGGATACTGATATCGCCCCCCATCGTCGAGACATCGGCTCCGTGGGGCGCATCGCTGACGTTGATCTCACCGCCCATCGTCGAAATCTTTACCACTTCACCTGTGCTCACGCCGGCCCGGTCTGTCACGTTGCGATAGGTGACCGCGCCCCCCATCGAATGGCCGTTGACATTTCCAACGACATCCTCGAGGAGAACCTTACCGCCGTTTGTTTTTACCTCTCCGTCAACCTCCGACTTCGTCAGGGAGACTTTTCCACCCATCGTGCGGAAATTCACTTTTCCCTTCAGCTCCGACAAGTTCAGCGATCCGCCCATGGTGGCGCCGGCAAGATCTCCCTCGACGTTATGAACGGTGATTTCGCCTCCTTTTGAATCCAGGTCAAGATCGAACTTTCTCGGGACATTGACCTCAAATTTGAGAGACGTATTGTAGTTTCTGTGTCTTCCCGCGTACCGGGAGGAAATCTCAACGCCGCCCGATTTCTCGTTAACGTCGATCTTGCAGCGGTCGTCGTCGCTTCCATGGTAATAGACGTCCACCGAAACGAGATCTTTATCCCATCCCTGGATCGTAATGTCTCCGCCGGAAGCAAGGTCCATTTGAAGGAGCTTCCCCGGGCTCACCTTGACTTCTTTATGAAAATCGGCACAGAGAGCGGCTGTGAAGAAAATTCCGACAGTCAATAACATCACAAAGGCCAGCAATAGGGTTCTCATGGTAGTTCTCGTCTGAATACGTTGATGAATAATTATGATAGTTGTGTTCTTGAAGTTGTTACAGGCTCCACCAGTAGCTCAGCTTTATAAGAAAAATGTTGTCCGGCGTCGCATCGAAGAGACGGCTCATGGAGTGGTTAAATTGAAATTCGCCGATGTCCTCGACATCGCTTCGCGTCTGCGTCCATACGAAATAGACCGTTGATCCGGGGAAGTATTCCCACCGGAGGACGGCATTTCCCCTGATCGATCCGAAACAGAAGTTCGGATTTCCGACGGGGATGCTCGGAGCGGGACCGCTGCCGTCCGGGTCAGCGACATAATTGACGCCGTCGAATGTCGAGCTGCCGTCGCCGTAGCGATTAAATTCGTATGTGCTTGGACGGGCAAGCTCCTTGAAATTCGTGTACTCTCCTGCGGAAATGAGCGGCTGAACGTACATCTGCAGGCTCAGCGTCGGCGTGAAGGTCCAGTTGACGCGGATGCTTGCCGAAAGCGTATTCTGGCTCAGCTCTGCGAATACGTACCGCCGGCCAAACGTCGACGCGGCCAGGGGATCGTCATAGGTTCCGATGTACTGCGAGTTTTCGAAATCGTGGAAGAAGTCGGGCCCGAAGCTCAGGGAGAAGTTCGATGTGGGGCGCCACTCAACAGTCACGAACGGTTCGTACTGACGCTGCCACTCGGATTGGTACGTGAACCATCCCCAGTTGAATACCACTGATTAGTTCTGATTCGTGCGCGGAAAGATTCCGATCTGGAAACCCGGAGGATTTTTAGTGAGCGGCCCGCCGCGCGTTCTTCTGTTGTTGAACGTCTCCGGATTGTACGCGAAGTTCCAGTCAACCGCCCAGAAGTTCGGGAATTCGATGTAGCCGAAATGAAAGAGGCCGTTCCATACGATGTGGCCGCCGTAATCATAGCTGCGGAACGTTGCGCCGCCGAGTTCGATATAGCGGTAAAAATCCTTCGGCTCGCTCCAGCGGTAGCTTGCGACGACATGCCCGTTCAAAATATCGCTGCGGGAAAGAAAGCCGAGGTCGTTGATCTCGAATTTCGGATCGATAAATCCGAACGCAGCATTCATGTAGAAATTGCCTTTTTGCTTATTGAGTTTAAACCTGCCGTTGAATCCGGTGAGTGAGGTTGCGTTGGTATCGAGCGACACGTGGTCTGCGTCCGGGCGCTGGAAGTAGTGACGTGAGTTCTGCTGGATATTCATCATTTGTTCGCGGCTTCCGGTCACACGCGACATCGCGGTATACCCCGCGAGCACCCACGTTTTTTCCGAATCCAGGGCGGTCCAGCCGTCGAGGCCAAAGGTCATCCCGCTGCTGTTGATTTCATCCCGCAAACGGTCGTCGCTGAAGCTCCTTGCGGCAAGTGTCGACATGAACCCGAGAGCCTGCGCCCCGTGATTGAATTCCTTTTGCGTACGCGCAACTCCGTAATACGTCAATGGCTCGACTTCGGCGCGCGACCGCTGTCCGTTCGTCTGCAGGTCGGCGTATTCACGCTGCGTTAACGCCTGGATCGTCCCGACATTCCAGCTGTCGCCCAGCTTGCCCGTGATTTTCGTGGCGCCGAGAATGTCTGTCCCCGACGGAATCTCGGCATAATCGGCGGTTGGAGTGCTGCCCTCCGGAGCGCGCCCGATGCGCCGCGAGTAGAGGAAGTTGGAGTTCGGGAAATTAAATCCCCAGTTGTTATTTGTTCCACCCTGGCCGAAATTGAAGATCGTCGATCCTTCGATAAAGAAGGGGCGCTTCTCATCGAAAAACGTTTCGACGTCGCTGAGGTTGACGACGGCGGGATCGACTTCGACCTGGCCGAAGTCGGGATTGATCGTCGCGTTGAGCGTGAGATTGCTGCTGATGCCGTACTTCAGGTCGCCGCCGATGCGCGGCGAGTACTTCGACCCGCTCACAAAGGGATCGTTCGCCGCATGCTGAAGATACTCGGCTTTCGTCGTAATATACGGGAGTACTTCGAGCTGCTGCGGGGGTGAAATGTGTTCGATGCCGACAAGATCCACAAACCGGGAGACGAACCCGCTTCCATTCTTCGGCGTGAAGACGACAAAGTCGCGCTCGTTGCGACGTGAAATGTCCCGGCTAAAATTTATTCCCCAAACGTTCTCTGCCGCATTCTGGAAACGAAGCTGAGAAAAAGGAATGCGCATCTCGGCCGTCCATCCTTCGTTATCCCGCGAGATCTTTCCTTCCCACACGCCGTCCCATGAGTTGTCGTCCCAATCATCATTGAAAAGAATGCCGTCGTAGAATGTTCCTGCGGCATTGACGGAAAAATAAAACCCGGTGAGCTTATCGTGGTAAGAATCGATGTACACATTGAACCGGTCGGCGCTGACGAAAACGTCTTTTCGTCCAAGCCGCGCAACGATGGAATCCGGAACATCGTACATGCGGGCGCCGAT
>DATJGD010000007.1:0-48240 GCA_035495255.1 Bacteroidota bacterium
CCTGAAGATTGGCGGCCGGGTTTATGTAAAAGATGCTTCAAATATGCAACGGCGTGCGCTGATTCCAGCGCGGGCAATATTCCTTCCAATCTCGTAAGCTCATGGACCGCTTCGAGAGCTTCATCATCTTTCACGGAGACGTACTGCACGCGGCCCGTGTCCTTGAGATGGCTATGCTCAGGCCCCACGCCGGGATAATCCAATCCCGCCGAAATCGAATGTGCCGGCATGATTTGCCCGTCATTGTCTTGCAAGACATAGCTGTAAGACCCGTGGAGCACGCCCGGTCTTCCGGCTGTAAGCGTTGCTGCGTGTTTGCCGGATTCGACGCCAAGACCGGCGGCTTCGACGCCGATGATCTTTACTTCGGTGTCATTGAGAAATTCATGAAAGAGGCCGATGGAATTGCTTCCGCCTCCGACACATGCGACAAGATAGTCGGGAAGCCGCTTCTCGCGCTCAAGTATCTGCTGGCGCGCTTCTTTGCCGATGACAGACTGGAAGTCTCGTACGATGGTGGGGTAGGGATGAGGGCCGACAACCGATCCGATGACATAAAAGGTGTCCCGGACGTTCGTTACCCAGTCGCGCAACGCTTCGTTGATCGCGTCCTTCAGCGTTCCGGTTCCGGCTTTCACCGGGCACACCTGAGCCCCGAGGAGTTCCATTCTTTTTACGTTAATAGCCTGCCGTTCCATGTCCTCGGTACCCATGTAAACGACGCATTGCAGCCCCATCATTGCGGACACGGTTGCCGTGGCGACACCGTGCTGGCCGGCGCCGGTTTCCGCGATGATCCTGCTTTTGCCGATATGCTTCGCGAGGAGAATCTGCCCGACTGTATTATTGATTTTGTGAGCGCCGGTGTGGCAGAGGTCTTCCCGTTTCAGATATATGCGCGCGTTCCCGAACTTCGCCGAGAGGCGTTCCGCGAAGTACAACGGAGTCGGCCGGCCGACATAATCTTTCAATAACGATTCGAACCTAGCGCGGAACGCAGGATTCGCCTTGAGCTCATCATATGCCCGCTCGAGGTCCTGAAGCGCGGCAATCAGCGTTTCGGGGACGAACCGTCCGCCGTACTTCCCAAAATGTCCGCCCGCGTCGGGCAGCCGGTCGCTCATTTCACCGCCTCGCTCGTTGCCCGTGAAAAAGATCTCCCCATGATTGGCGCAAGCTGTTCGATTTTTCCAAGCAGCGTCCTGAGTTTCGAAGGTTTGAGCGACTGGTAGCCGTCGGAGAGAGCCATCGCGGGATCCTGGTGCGTTTCGATAATGAGACCGTCGGCTCCTGCGGCGATAGCGGCCATCGACATCGCGCTGACACCGTCCCACACGCCGATGCCGTGGCTCGGATCGACGATGATCGGGAGGTGAGAGAGCTTCTTTATGATCGGTATGGCGTTTAAATCGAGGGTGTTCCTGGTGGCAGTCTCAAATGTCCGGATGCCGCGTTCACAAAGGATGACGTTATAGTTGCCGCCATTGAGAATGTACTCGGCAGCCATCAGGAGCTCTTCGATTGTCGCGGAAAGGCCGCGTTTCAGCAGGACAGGCTTCCGGATCTCGCCGAGCGCTTCAAGAAGAGAATAGTTTTGCATATTTCTTGCGCCGATCTGAAGAATGTCGGCACACTCTGCGACCATCGGAAGAGTCTCCGTGTCTTTTACTTCTGTGACGATCTTCATCCCTGTCTGTCTGCGCACCTCTTTGAGGTGAAGCAATGCCTCTTCCTTGTGCCCCTGGAACGAGTAGGGGGAGGTTCGTGGCTTATACGCGCCTCCGCGGAGGAAGGCAATTCCCATCTCTTTGAGTGTGCCTGCGATCTCCATGATCTGATCGCGGCTTTCGACCGAACAGGGTCCCGCGATCATCGCAAGTTCCTTCCCGCCGATTTGCTCGCCTCCGACATCGATCACCGAATCTTCCTGCTTGACCTCCCGGCTCACGAGCTTGAACGGCTTCGAAATCGGGATGGCGTCGAGCACGCTCGGCAGGTTCAGGAAAAGCTCGGGGTCGACCTTTCCTTTGTTGCCGGTAATTCCGATGGCCATGCGGTGGTCGCCCGGAATTTCATGCGGCAAAAATCCGAGCTGTTTGATCTTATCCTTAACCCGCTCCAGGTCGCCCCGCGGAGCGTCGAGTTTCATGACGATGAGCATTCGCTATCCTTTAAGTCGTTGAAATAATTGTTGTACTTTTGACCGGTCTTTCTTTCCGGGTGTAAGTTCTACCCCGCTGTTGACGTCGACGGCGTAGGGATTCACCTGCCGGACCAGGTCGGCGATATTTCCCGGGTGGAGTCCGCCGGCAATGATGATGCGGTGATACTTCTTCATTTCGTTCGCTACCGACATATCCGGGAGGATGCCCGAACCTCCGTACTCTGTATCGTTGGCGCCATCGAGCATCACGGCATCGATCTTATAGTCACGGATGTTCGTCACGTCATCAACTGCCCGCAGGCGAAACGCCTTCCAGACAGGAACGGGCATTCCCTCGCAATCAGCCGGAGTTTCATCCCCGCTGAGCTGGACGCAGCCGAGGTGCGTTTCATGAACGATGCCCTTAATGACATCGGACTTTTCGTTGACGAAGACCCCCACAGGGGTGACGGAAGCGGGGAGGTGTTTAATGATGCCGGCTGCTTTCGACGGTTCGATGCAACGCGGGCTTTTCGAATAAAAAATAAAGCCAAGCATGTCGGCGCCGGCGCTCGCGCAAACGAGGGCGTCTTCGAGATTCGTAATGCCGCAGATCTTCACAAGCGGGGTCATGGCGCCACTCCGTCAAGAAGCTTCCGCAGGGTTTCGCCGGGGCGGTCGGATTTCATGAGATACTCCCCGATCAATGCTGCGCGGATATCGTGATCCTTCAAACGGTTCAGATCGTCAGGAGAAGTAATGCCGCTTTCGCTTACCACGGTTATCCCCGGGGGCAAATGAGATGCCATTGTGAGGGTGCGCTGAATATCGATGATGAACGTCTTAAGGTCCCGGTTGTTGATTCCGACGAGCCGCATAGTATCGAAGTCTAATTTATCAATTTCGGATACGTCGTACAACTCGACCAGGCATTCCAGTTTAAGCTCGGTTGCAGCCATGAAGAGTTCGTGCATCTGTGCGGGATCAAGAATCGCCGCGATGAGCAGGATCGCATCCGCGCCGAAGGCTTTGGCCTCGAAGACCTGGTATTCATCGACGATAAACTCCTTGCGCAGAACCGGTAACCCGACCGAGGCGCGGACGGTCTTCAAATCGTCGATCGATCCGCTGAAGAAACGCTCGTCTGTAAGCACCGAGACGGCAGCCGCGCCGTTTGCCTCGTACGCTTTCGCGACATCGGCGGGCTTCAGATCGCGTCGCAGGACCCCCGCCGAGGGAGAGGAGCGCTTAATCTCAGCGATGATTCCAAATGGCTCTCGCGTGAGCGACTTCGAGAGCGATGAGGGTCCGCGTTCAAACGATTCCATCGACTCGAGGTCAGAGCGCCGGACGGCGGTCTTTTTCCGTTTGACCTCTTCATATTTATGCTCGACGATCGTTTTCAGGAAGTTCATCGGTTGCTGAATTCCTTCAGTAGATTTAGCTTCTCCAGAGCTTTACCCGAGTCAATCGATTCCTCGGCTTTTTTCACTCCCTCCCGGACGACACGGGCTTTTCCGGCAGCGAGGAGGCCGAGAGCGGCATTCGCGAGCACGATGTCCCGGTGAGGCCCTTTCTTTCCCTGCAGGATCTCAATCGCGATCGAAGCATTCGCTTCCGGCGACCCTCCGAGTATCGAGGCCGGTCTTACCGATGGAAGGCCGAATGATTTCGGCTCCACGTTGTATTTACCGTTAAAGAGATGATTGTGCACATCGTACACCATGGTCGGAACGGAAAGAGAAACCTCGTCCAGGCCGTCATGCGCGTGGATAACAAGCACCCGTACGCTGTCGAGCTGCGAAAAGACTGTGGCCATCGTCATGGCGGCATTGTCGCTGAAGGTGCCGACCAATTGCCTTTTCACCCCGGCGGGATTCGTCATCGGGCCGAGCATGTTGAAGCATGTCTTCACACCAAGCTCCGCCCGGGGCTTCGCAGCGTGCTTCATTGCGGGGTGAAACAAGGGAGCAAAGAGAAATCCCACGCCGGTTTTATTAATGCACATTTCAACCCGGGAAGGGGGGATCTCAATATTGACGCCAAGCGCCTTCAGGACATCCGCGCTGCCGCAGGAGCTGGAAACCGACCTGTTCCCGTGTTTTGCTACCGTCACCCCCGCGCCCGCGACGACGAACGACGCGATCGTAGATATATTGAACGTTCCGGCATTGTCGCCGCCGGTCCCGCACATATCGATGGCCTCCGGGTCCTCGATACTGATCTTGACCGATAATTCCCTCATGACTTCGACAAACCCAAGGAGCTCGTCGGGATGCTCGCCTTTGAGGCGGAGCGCCATGAGCAGGCCGGCGATTTGAGCGTCGGAAGCCGACCCCTCCATAATGCACCGCATAACCGAGGCTGCCTCTTCTCTTGTGAGGTCTTCGCGGTCCGCGATCTTTTGAATAAACTGTTTCATACGGTAATACCCTTCATCCAATTCGCTACGATGGCCGGCCCTTCCCGGGTCAAAATCGACTCCGGATGAAACTGAATACCCAGGACGGGGAATGTTTTGTGGCGTACCCCCATGATGACTTTGGAATTTGTGGAGGCGATGATTTCAAGCTCCGGGGGAAGGCTGCTCTCCGAAATCGCAAGCGAATGATACCGGGTGGCCTCGAACGGGTTGGGAAGCCCGTCAAAAACCGCTTTGCTGTTGTGGTAAACCAAAGATGTTTTCCCATGCATCAGTTCGGGAGCATGGACGACCTGTGCTCCATACGCATGCCCGATCGCCTGATGACCGAGACAGACCCCCAGGATCGGGATCGAAGAACCGAGAGACCTGATGACGTCGACGCAGATGCCTGCGTTCTCGGGCCTCCCCGGGCCGGGGGATATCACGATGCCTTGAGGTTGCATCTCGCGGATAGACTCGATAGTAGCTTTGTCGTTCCGGATGACCCGGACTTCGCCCGGAAAACTGCCGAACAATTGTACCAAATTGTACGTGAAGGAGTCGTAATTATCTATTATAAGAATCAATGCGTTATCCCTTCCGCCATATGCAACGCCTGAACAAGTGCGTGAGCCTTGTTGAGGGTTTCCTGATATTCCCTTTCGGGAATTGAGTCGGCGACGATGCCGGCACCTGCCTGGAGGTAGAGCCGGTCTTCGGTCACGAACATCGTGCGGATGGCAATGCACATGTCCATGTTACCCGAAAAGTCGAAATAGCCGACCCCACCGGCATAGAAGCCCCGGCGATACTTCTCCAGCTCATCAATGATCTCCATTGCCCGTATCTTCGGTGCTCCGGACACGGTCCCTGCGGGAAAAGTCGCCTTGAGGACGTCTGTGCAGCTGGTACCGGGCTTCACCCTTCCAACCACGCGCGTCGCGATATGCATGACATGAGAATAGCGCACCACAAACATCAGCTGTTCGACCCTGACGGTGCCGGTGGCGCAAACGCGCCCCAGATCGTTCCTGCCGAGGTCGACAAGCATGATATGTTCCGCACGTTCCTTTTCATCGCCAAGAAGTTCCTCCTCGAGCGCTTTATCTTCGGCGGCGTTGTTGCCGCGGGGCCGGGTACCCGCGATCGGATATACCTCGGCGACCCCCTGCTCGAGCCGGACGAGAATCTCGGGTGACGATCCGATGATCTTTTCCTTCCCAAAGTCGAGGTAGTACAGGTACGGGGAGGGATTGACGACACGCAGCGCGCGATAGACATTAAAGACGTCCCCCGCATAGGTCGAGACGAAGCGCTGGGACAATACGACCTGGAAAATATCGCCGTCGGTGATGTACTGCTTTGCCTTTTGCACAATAGAATGGTACTCCCCGGCAGTGATCTCGGATTCGGCATCGCGTCCGGTGATTTTAAACTGCTCACGGCGGGGCACATCGGTGAGGATAAGCCGTTCGAGATTTTCTAACGTCCGCGAGGCGTGATCGAACTGCTCCCGGAGCGGCGAGTCAGGGTTTACGATGACATTGTTGATCAGGACGATCTGATGTTTAAGATGGTCGAACGCGATCAGCTGCGTATACAGGCCGAGAATGCTGTCCGGGTATCCGTACTTTTCGGATGAACGCGCGGGGATCTCCTCGACGAAGCGGATGGCGTCATACCCGATAAATCCCACCAATCCGCCGTTGAAACGGGGAAGGTGGGGAAGCGAGGCCTGGCGGTATTGCTTCATGAGGTTATGAATAATGTCGAAGAAATTCTCGGTGGATTCCCGCGTGCTCCCTTTCTCTGTTATCACCGTGGTCGTATTGCGGCACCGCAGCTCAAGGGCCGGATCTCTGCCGATAAAGGAGTAGCGGGCAATATGTTCGCCCCCTTCAACGCTTTCGAGAAGAAACGAACCGCCGCCGCTCTCCCGCATGCGCAGGTACGCGGAGACAGGGGTCAGCGTATCGGCAAGCAGCGTCTTGCTTACCGGAATGACGTTATATGTCCCGGCGAGGGATGTGAATTCTTCAAATGTCATAACAGGTATAAAAAGAAGAAGCCCTTCTTGGTGTTCCAAGAAGGGCTTCGCTATTTCTATGAGCTAAAAACTCTGTACTCAGGCCGTTCTCTTTCCACCAAGCGCACTAATGGGTTGATACCAATACCAGTACCAGTTTTGCTGTGCAATATGCATGGGGGAAATCATAAGTAAAGAATACTAAGTTTTTGGCAATTTGTCAAGTCTTATTTTTGCCCTTTAGCCATTGAAAAACGGCCCAGGTTGCCCGTAAGTCTTCCTCATTGTACCTCAAAATATCCTCCATTACGGCCCGGCGAAGCGATTCATCCTCCGTCTCGACGGCTTTAATGTATTGGACAATCGACCAATCACCACCAAACTCCTTCATCGTCCGTTTGAATCCGGCTCGCTTCTCAATCACTTTGAGGCTATAACTATATTCAGGTAAAACGAGAGCATCGCGGGTTATTATTAGCAAATCCACGCAATTATCCAGCACCCGCTCAGCGATCCCGTTGCGGTCGCCATACCGGGAGATATACGATTTTAGTTTTGTCGTCTCGTAATTAGCCCAATGAATGAACGGGATATCCCCGTGTTCTTTGAATATCCTTTCTGCCGCCCCGAGAAAGTCTTCCCATCCCTTACGGTCCCCATATGTACTGAACCCCGCAACGGCGGGCATGAATTTTCCCGGCCTTGATCCGTACACCTGAAGTCCCCAGAGGTAGACCTTGTCGAGCTCGTCGAACTGCGGAGGCAACCCCTCAAGGTCGAACATCACGAGGTTTTCGGCAGCAGGGAGCTTAAGGGGCGCGATGAGCTTCTCTTTTCCGCTTGTAAGGGCTTCAGCCTGAAGGAGAATTCTTTCCGCTCCGCTGCCGACACGAACCATTTTGTCGCCCCGCGTTTTCTTCAATTCCGAAAGCGAATCATTGTCAAAGCGCGTGAGCAACTGGTCAATTGATGAGACTCCCTGTTCCCGAAGAGCGATCGCGGTGGCCTGGTCGAGCCCGAAGACCAGCGCCACATCCTGCTGCTGCTTCGCCAGCCCCCAGCAGTGATCCCGGAAGGCGCAGCTCCCGCATTTTGTCCAGCCCACGGGAGAGTATGGCTCGCTGGCTTCCCTCCGGAGCCCTTGTATCTGCCGCAAGATGGACAGCGCCGTCGTTCCGCCGTTGTACGTAAGCCGGGCGATCGACTGGTCTCCGAGATAGACTTCGAGGGCAGTCGGTGGCGAGCCGGTATTTTGTTCAAACAGCCAGCCGTACAGCTCTAATTGTAAAATAATTTCCTCGTGGCGGCCTTTGCCCACATGCCGCGAGAGTTTGCAATCCCGGATCTTGTAGCCGTCGCCGTCTCTGATAAGAAAATCCGGTATCCCGATAATCAGAGTGTCGTCGCCCGGATTGAGAGCTTCGAATACTCCCTGGTAAATAACGTCCTTGCGCTCCTGTATCGCCCGGAGAGTTTTTGTGATTCTCGATTCGCGGTCGCCCTGGTTGATATCGACGTACGAGGGAAAACTGTTAAGATGGTTGAGCTCATGCCTCGCTCCGAGCTCTTTCATGAGCTTGTCGAACTCGCTTTCTTCAGCCTTCTGCGTTTCATGAGCGAGGAGATAGACGCGCCGTTCGCACGCGCTGGGGCGGTAGAGGGTATAGATGTCTGAAGCGGAGAGGCTCGTTCGCTTCATAGCCGGAGTCGCTGCTGTTCCTCCTCGCCGTTGCCGAGCTCCTGCATCGAGCGGGTTGATTTTTCGATGATCTCGAGAGGCTGAATGTCGTCGCCGGAGGAAGCGCCGAGTTCCTTAAACCGGCGCGCGGTGACGAGAACTCTTCCTTCGAGGGAGCCGACGGACTTGTTGTACGATTCGACCGCCTTGTCGAGGCTCTTGCCTAATGTCTCGAAGTGATTGGCGAGCGTCTGGACGCGTTCGTAGAGCGTTTTCCCCAGTTCGCTGATCGCCTGGGCGTTCGAGGCGACCTGTTCCTGACGCCAGCCGTACGCGACGGCGCGAAGAAGGGCGATGAGCGTTGTCGGCGTGGCAAGGATGACCTTTTGTTCGACGCCGAATTCGATAAGGCTGGGGTCCTGCTCGAGCGCCGCGCCGAAAAACGTTTCGCCGGGAAGAAACATGACGACAAATTCCGGAGTGGGGGCGAACTGATCCCAATATGCCTTCGCGCTGAGTTTTGTCAAATGCGTTCTGAGCTGCGAAGCATGGTCTTTGAGTTTCATGATCTTAATTTCGTCGTTCGGTGCTTCGAGCGCGTCAAGGTACGCCTGGAGAGGGGATTTAGCGTCGACGACGATGTTCTTGTTGTTCGGGAGCTTGATAATGACGTCGGGGCGCAGGCGGCCGTCGCTTGTGGTGACGGACGGCTGTTCGACAAAGTCGCAGTAGTTCACCATCCCGGCGATTTCTACCACACGCCGGAGCTGGATTTCACCCCAGCGGCCTCTGACCGTCGGCATGCGTAATGCCTTGACGAGGTTCGAAGTTTCCGTCTGGAGCTGGACCTGCGAAGTGGCAAGCGATTTGAGCTGTTCGGAGAGCGATGTATACGCCGTCAGTCTCGAAGTCTCAATCTCCTGGATCTTCGCGTCGACACTGCTCAGCGATTCGCGAAGGGGTTTTACCAAATCATCGATAGCGCGCTGCCTGTTCTCCAGGTCTCCTTTTGCGGACTCCTGAAAACGCTCGAGCGTCGATCTTGCGAGATCGAGAAACGACTGGTTGTTGTTGCGAAGGGCGTCAGCGGAAAGGGCTTTGAAGGCGTCCGACAGCTCCTGCCGCGCTTTGTCCAGAAGGGCAAGTTTCTCGCCCGCGGCCTTTCGTTCCTGTTCGAGTTTCTCTTCGAGCTCAGAGAGCCTTGCCTGAAACCTGGTAGATTCGTTCTGCAAGTCGTCGATGCGCCGCGCGCGGGAAGCCAGCTCGGTTTCCAGGGCGGGTATGCGGGAATTCTTCTCTTCGGCTTTCGAGCGTGTCTCGGACTCGCCGCGGAGGTCGGCCCGCAATGCGGCGATCTCTTCTTCCTTCTGCCGAAGGGTGACGCTCAGCGCGTTACCCTGTTCTTCTTTTGACTGCAATTTTTCCTGCAGCGTCGCCCGTTCGACGTCCCATTGGCCCCTTGTATTCTCGACTCCCTGGCGAACCCGCCCGCGGAAGTAGAGCCAGGAGAATACGGCTCCGGCCAGAATTCCAATCACCATCGTCACAAACGTACCAATTTCCTGCATTAACCAAGTCCTATGAAATGTTTCATTCTAATGAATTTCCGGGTGTGCCGCAAACGGTTCACACCTTCCAGAAGACAAAGAGCAATATCTCCAGTACGATGAGCAAAATAATAATCCATTCGAGAATCTGGGAACGCCGGTCCTCGATGCGGGAAATAACGAACGTACTGGAACGCGAAATAATAGAGACCTTCTGCTGGATGATGTTAATCCGGTCCTGAAGGTCGAACCGGCGCTTGAGGTTCGCGTAGAGCTCCTCGATCCGCTTGCCCCCATCCCACACAACGTCGGGATCGTCGAACGCCGAAAGGGTATACGCAAGCTCCTGTTCCACCGAGAGAGCGAATCCGACGCGCTTGGTAAGCTCCCGCTGGCTGTGCGGGATTTTGCCGGTATCTTGTAAAAACGCGATCGGTTGCTCGAGCTGCGCAAGAGCGCCTGCAACGAGCTTCTCATAGAATTCAATGGAAACCGACCGGCTAAGTACAATCCCTACAACGAGAGCGATGTCGCGGTTGAGCTCCCTGATGAACATCACGTCGGTCCCTTCGGGCACTTTCGTCTCATGCGCGATATTCAGCGTGAACTCATCCTCGCTGATCGTCTTGTTCGGGCGCTGGGCGAAGGGGTTGAGCAGCTGCATGAGATATCTGGCCTCTTCGGGTTCGACATTAAAGAAGACCACCGAACCGTAATCGAACACCGCGGCCATTTTCTCCGGATGAAGCTGAACGAGCAGAGGAGAGGCCTCGAGTATTTTATATTTAAATTCCTCCTCGAAGAGCTTCCGCACTCCGGCAATATCGTAGACCGACGCTACGTCATACGCCTTAACGAAGATCTTATCCTGCTGTTCTGTTCCTTTTTCGGCCTCAGTCATCACTATTCAAAATTCAGGAAGGCACGTACAGTTACGTACCACACTCCCAATCAAAATGTACTAATTAATGCTTCCTCCTGCAATATGTTGTCCCCGTCACACAGGCATACCCGAATCTCCGGATTTTTTGGTTTACTAGATCAGGATGATGAGTATGTGGAAAGAGATGCGGAACGCAGCGTACATTGTCGGCATCACGGTACTGTACGTTGCAGCGGGTAAATTTGGCCTTGATCTGGCCTTCGTTCACCCAAGCGTCACCGCGGTGTGGGCGCCGACAGGCATCGCCCTGGTAGCCTTTCTTCTCTGCGGAAATCGCGTTTGGCCCGGCATCATGATCGGGGCATTTGTCGTCAATCTCACCACTTCCGGCTCGATCCCAATCTCTCTCGGCATTGCCATCGGCAATACGCTCGAAGCAGCCACCGGCGCTTACCTTCTCAAGAAGTATGCGAACGGCATAAACGTTTTCGAACGCGTACAGGATATTCTCAAGTTTATACTCACCGCGGCGCTCCTGAGCACGATGGTGTCTGCGACAATCGGGGTGACAAGCCTGGTTCTCGGCCACGCGGCCGACTGGAAAAACTACGGTTCACTCTGGATGACCTGGTGGCTCGGCGACGCCGTAGGAGACTTAATTATCGCGCCGCTGCTCCTGCTGTGGGGAATGGGGTGGAGGAAACGATGGGACGTGCGGAACGTCCTGGAGTTTGCCCTTCTTATGGGGCTCCTGTATATCGCCGGACAGGTGGTGTTCGGAGGGTTGCTGCCGCTCAGAGTGAAGAACGATCCGCTGACCTTCGTATGCACGCCGATCATCATCTGGGCAGCCTTCTGGTTCGATCAGCGGGAAATTGCCGCGTCCAACCTCATGATCTCCGCGATCGCGATTTGGGGGACGCTCAAAGGCAACGGCCCGTTCGTCCGGCCGTCCCAGAACGAATCGATCCTGCTTCTGCAGGCGTTCATGGGCATTACGTCGATCATGTCGATTGCAGTCGCCGGGCTCGTCTCGGAGCGCAGGAAACTCATCGCCGAGCTTCAGCACATGCTCGCGCAGGTGAAAACATTGCGGGGCCTGCTTCCCATCTGCGCATGGTGTAAAAAGATCCGGGACGACGGCGGATACTGGCTGGAAGTCGAGACCTATCTCCATGAACACTCTGAAGTGGAGTTTAGCCACGGTGTGTGCCCCGATTGCCTCATCAAGTACAAGTCGGAATATATTCGCAAGAGACAAATTACCTAGTCATTTCAGCGTATGGGTTTATTCACGCATTAGTGTTTTGATTTTCCCGCACTCCGCCGCGCGGGACTCTGCCAATTCGGGGAATTACGGGAGTTTTTGACGCGGCATCATTTTTGAATCCTCATTCTC
The DNA here is from genome assembly GCA_035495255.1 of Bacteroidota bacterium. Lineage (GTDB taxonomy): Bacteria > Bacteroidota > Ignavibacteria > UBA10030 > SZUA-254 > DASYTP01. The sequence continues at coordinate 12,081 of DATJGD010000007.1, forward strand.
TGGTGTACAACATGAATGAGGTTTAATAATGTCCCGCAGCAGAAAAGCAATACAAGACCTGATCGCGACAGCCGACCTTCTGAAGCAAATGCGGAAAGTGGACGTTCATCCGGGTGATCTGTTGTTTGTGAAAACGTGCAATTCCGTCTATACGCTCAGGATGATTGACCATGCTGAATGCCTGGCCTCCGGGGGATGGTTCGACGAAAAAGGGCTTTCGCCATGGAGAGTAAGAATTACCGGGTGTACATGGGGTGGAACCTCTATTAAGATCGATATTCTCGCGGCATGCGGGCTCTGCATTGAATTCGCGAACCATGTGACGACGAGCGAGATCCGGATGATCATGCTCATGCCGTACTGGACTTCAAACTAGGTGAGAACAGGTTTGTGGATTGGAGCTCAGCCTTGCGGATAAAGATGATAGAGCATGAGGTAGATGACCACGCCGGTCACAGAGACGTACAGCCATAATGGATACGTCCAGCGCGCAATCTTTTTATGCAGATCAAATCTTTCGCGCAGTCCGCGCCGCAGCGTTATAATGACAAGCGGGACAATTGCCGCCGCCAATATCGTATGTGAAGTTAGAATCGTAAAATACACGGGGCGGATCCACCCTTGTCCCTGAAAGACCGTCGTCCCGTGAACCGCGTGATACGTAAGGTAGGAAATGAGGAATACTACCGACGCCGTTACTGCACCGATCATGCATCGCTTGTGAGCCTGCGTGTTGCCCCGGAGAATGTTGCGGTGGCCGATCAAAAGAAGAACGGCGCTCGTGGAATTCAGCATCGCGTTGAGCGTCGGGAGAAAATCCATCATAAGAGTGAATGTACGTCCTCGAGAAGTTTCTTCATCGATCCCTCATCTTCGCTGTCATAATATCCCCTGATCTGTCCCTTCTTGTCGACGACAACGAATTTTGTGCTGTGCGCTATCGCGTTCTCGTCGTCGGCGATGGCGAGATGAAATCCGTCGCGGATTATGTCGTAAATCTCCTTCTTTGGCCCCGTGAGAAACTTCCATTTTCCCGGAATCGCACCGAATCGCACCGCATATTCCGTGAGAACACCCGGAGTGTCCGTCTCGGGATCGACCGAAAAAGAGACGAATTGAACCGAGGGATTTTCATGAAGTGTCTCCTGCAGGTGCTGCATCTGCGCGCTCATGAGTGGGCAGGGGCCCGCGCATGTCGTGAAAATAAAGTCGGTGATCGTGACCTTCGTGGCGAAGTCGCGTTCAGAGAATTTGCTGCTGTCGTGAGCTGTCAGCGAAAAAGCCGGAAGTGCGCCTAACCGGGGGAGCGAAGATTCTGTGATACGGGTCTTCTGCCATAGTTGAAGCCCCGCGATGCCTGCGGCGAGGACGAAGAGGGCCGCAAACGACAGCGTTCTGAATTTCTTGGGTTGTTCAACTATTGACATGCGGCCTGGAGTTCGTTGCTAGCGGATTGAGAGAGAGAGATACAGATACAGACGGTGCTGCCGTACAGGGGGAAGCGTACCGGCACCTAATGGACTTTATCAATACTCATTGCGAGCATGAGCACCGGGAGATAGATGAGCGAAGCAAAAAAGAGTTTGCGGGCGTACATATTCCCTTTCTGGTTGTCGTGGTGCGCCGGGGAATTATAGTACTGCATGAGAAACCCGAACGCCAGGAAGACGACGCCGATCACTGCGGCAGTGACTCCGTAATACATGCCGGTGATGCCGATGATGGTCGTCATGAGGGTCGCCGGAATGAGGGCGATCGTGAACAGGACAATCTGGTTGCTTGTCCTGTGCCCGTCGGCGTCGATGACCGTGAGCATTTTAAATCCGGCGCGCGCGTAATCTTTGCGGTACATCCAGGCAAGCGAAAAGAAATGGGGCATCTGCCAGCAGAAGAGGATCGCGAAGAGGATCCACGCTTCAACTGAAACCGACCCGCGAACAGCGGCCCATCCCATGACCGGCGGAAGAGCTCCGGGAATTCCTCCGACGACCGTCGACCAGGGGGTAATGCGTTTCAACGGGGTATACAGAAAAATGTAGGTTGTGAATGTCAGCGCGCCGAGGAACCCTGTCAGGAGATTCGTGAAGGCGCCGAGCTCGACGACTCCCGCGGCCGCAAGAAGTACTCCAAAAACAAGCGCGTGTCCGGGGGCGAGGCGGCCGGCCGGCAAGGGCCTGCGCTCGGTGCGCTTCATCATGGCGTCATACGACCGTTCGATGTACTGATTCAAAGCGCCCGCGCCGCCCCCAAGGAGCATCGTCCCCGCGGCAAGGTGTATGAAGCGCCACCAGTCCATGCCGTCGGTGGTTCCGAGATAGTAACCGCAGAGAGCGCTGAGTACCGAGAGAAATGTAAGCTCCGGCTTCATCAATTCCGCGTAATCGAGAACGCGCGAGCGCGACCGGGTTATTTCGAGTGTCTTTGCTTCAGCGTTCATGCCGCAATCTCTTTCGCCGAAACGGAGTATGACCATTGCAACCGGACTCCGTAAATTCGTGCAAGCTGGAGCGAGGTCAGGACGCACATCGCCAGAAGAAAGGCGCCTGTTGCCACATGCGCAGTGGTAATGTCAACCGCCTTCACTGAAAGCACTGTGAGCACGCCAAGTGTGATTTGGAGAATGATGGCTCCGCCCAGGACGTATCCGAGACGCGAGATTCGCTTCGGCAGGGAGGATGTTCTCAGTAACTTCACCGTAGTCCAAGCGACAAGGGCCGCGACAACAATCGCCCAGATGCGGTGCGCCATGTGAATGAGAATCTGGGAAGAAGTAATCGGCCCGTCGGCGGCGATGCGAATATCGTTGTGGATGAGCAGCCGGTTGTACCGTTCGAGCGCTTCGGCCGAAAGAGAAGGAAATAGCTGGCCGTAGGCGAGCGGAACATCGGGGACTGCCAGGCCCGATTGCGTATGCCGCATGAGCGCTCCGAGAATGAGCTGAATGAATACGGCAACCATGGTCATCACTGAAAGCCTGAAAAGTTTCGGATGTGCCTCGTGCCCGGTGAGTACCTTCTGATCCGATCTCCACCAGGAGGAGGTGACGAGCGCGAGCGCCGCCATGATCGAGAAAAACGTCTGCGCCAGCGTGGCGTGGCTTACCGAGATCGGCGTCGGCAGAAGAAATTGTACCGTCAGACCGCCGAGAATACCCTGAACAATGACTGCGGCGAGGGCGGTGTAACCGAGATTACGAACCCAGCGGCGATCCTCTCGGCGCCAGAGCCAGATCGCGACGATGACGGTGAGAAACCCGACGCACGAGGCGATCATCCGGTGCGAGTGCTCGTAGAAAATCCCGCCGACCATCTGATCCAACGGGTACGCGAACATGAAGTGCCCGTAGGTCGTGGGCCAGTCGGGGACGGAGAGCCCGGACTGCGTGCTTGTGACAAGTCCACCGGCGATAATCAGCAAAAACGTGCAGCATGCCGTGAAGACGATGAAGCGGTGAAGATTTTTGTAGCCGGTCAATGCGGCGATCCCTGGATAGCCGTTGAATCCGCTGCCGCAGGCGTTTGCTCGGCAGGTGGAGGATTGACCGCAGCTTCCTGCTGGTCGTACCAGGCCTTGAATTCATCGGGAGTCTGAACCGTGAGATACCCGCGCATCCTGTAATGGCCGAGACCGCAGAGCTGCGCGCAGGCAATTTCCGTCGGGGTTGCGGGGGCCAGCACGATTTCGCTGATTCCGGCCTCCGAACATTTCGTGATCATTTCTTCCGTCAGCGCGTCGCCTTTGGCCGCGATCGGGCCGCCCGATTTATCGGTATAGTTTTCCATGACGACATACGGGTCGATGTTGGATCCCAGGCGCGCCATGACTTCTTTCATGCCGGCGTCGACGAGCTTGGTCACCGCGTCTTCGGAGAGCGTCTCGTTCTTGCCGATCATCATCTCGCCGGAAGAACTCTTATGCTCTTCCATCGAGACATACTTATCAAGATTCGCGAGCGGCCGGGCGGAAACTTCGGTCCTGCCTGCCTCGGCGAGCTTCGTCATATTATCCGCGTTGAGGTGTTCGCCTTTCGACAATACCGCTTCGCCGGCAGCGTTCTTCACGTCTTCCATGAGCATCTCGTCCGGCATGTCCGCGCCTTTGCGCACAGCCACTTTCGCTGTCTGCGGAAGGGTGACGTTTCCCACTTTCTTCATCGCCTGCGCAATCGAGAAGGAGTGGCGCATCTCCTCCCTGATTTCCGCCGTTGTCTTCACCGGCGTAAACCAGAGGGGGATCATCATGCCGGGGATCGCGTCATGCTTTACGCGGTAAAACGGAAGCGAGAAGCTGTGAATGACATCCTTTGTCGTCAGGTCGATGATGACAGGCTTATTGACCGGTAAATTCAGCTGGTTGATCGTCGTGATATCGTCCTTGGCATCGGGATCGGACCGGTCGAGGCCAAGCGGATTTTCGGAGTCTATCAATTTAATATCGCGCCGGCCGAACCTACCGTCCGGGCCCGGATAATGAACGTTCCATGCGAACTGCTCGGCGACGATATGAATTCTTGTCGCGTCTTTCTCAGGCGGAAAATCGTCGACTCTCTTTGACCAGAGAGGTATTGAGAACCCGACGAGAAGAATGACCTCTACGACGAGGACGCCGACTTCAAGGTAGCTTGAAAAATGATTTTTCACTCCGGTGTAGCTTGCCTTCGGATTGTTCTTCTTCCGGAACCGGATCAGGGTATACACATAGAAGAAACCCCATCCGACGAAGAGGATGACCATTAACCAGTGGACCAGGACGATAAGATTATCGATGGCCGGTCCGTGCTGCGATCCGTCCGGTGGCAGGCTTAGAAATTGTTCCATTCAATAACTCCTTTTTGGTTCGATTCTTCAAGGTTACCTTGTTCATTTACCGACAATTGGTCGGAAAGCATCGCCCCGTTGCGCCGCGCGCGCCGCCAGAGGACGAGAAAAACTCCTACGATAGAACTCAGGACGAATCCGGTAATTCCGAGCATGACGATGATCGCCGTATTCATGCCGGCGGCCAGCGGCTGGTCCTGACCCCCGTAGCAAACGGGACAGGCAACCAGGCCATGCGCGGCGATCAATATTCCCGCAAGAGCGAATAGTGATATTCGGATTGTTTTCATAAGTAGCTCACGTTCTTGAGTTTTTTAAGAAATCTGATTCCATACACGATGAGGCCGATACCCGCGACCATCGCCGCGGCAGCCCCGAGGTACATCATGCCGTTCCCGTTCGCATTCACCAGCAGCCATCCGCCGAATCCGAACGCGCACAGCGTGGAAATAATGATGAACGCGATATGGAATGACTTCAGCGACATTATTTTATAACAATCGGATCCGCGTGATGAAACAGCGGCAGCGCCATGAGCACTGCGAAGAATACCACGGTGAGAATGAGCGTCATGTAAATCATTTTCTTTTCCGAAATCAGGTGCATGAAGTAGCTTGCGACGAGCGATCCTTTGACCGTGGCAATGATGAGCGCCACGATGATCGCCGCCTCGACGCCGAGCCGGAGGTACGATACCGCGACAGTCACCAGCGTGAGGACCATGAGGCCGACAAACACCAGGATGTACTTTCGTACATGATGTTTCTTGAATTCCGCTGCGTTAACGTTTTCCATTTGATCTCCTACAGTAAGTAGAACACGGGAAAGAGGAAAATCCACACCAGGTCGACGAAGTGCCAGTAGAGTCCGGCGACCTCGATGCGGTTGGTGAACCGTTCGGGTTCGGTTTTCCACATCTTGCTGCCGGGACCCCAGAAGTATCCGTTGACGATCATTCCGCCGATAACGTGGACGCCGTGGAGGCCCGTCATAGTAAAATAAATTGCATAAAACGTATTCGTGCTCGGAATCTCTCCGGCCAGAATGTGATGGCTGTATTCGATTCCCTTAATAATAAGAAAGCCCACACCCGCGAGGAACGTAAGCCCCATGTACATTTTGTATTTCTTAAAGTCCTTCATCATGAGCGATGCCCATGCCATGACCATCGTGATGCTCGATGAAATGAGCACCGCGGTGTTGAGCGTGGCGAGGGGGACATTCAGCTCGTGATGAGGCCACTCGGGGGCGCCCACTCGCAAAAGAATATACGTGGTGAATAACGCGCCGAAGAGCATGACTTCGGATGCGAGAAAGAGCCAAACGCCCATCTTCGCGTTGAAGAGGCCCGAGTCCGGCCGGGCATTAACTGTGTAGGGAATTTCCATATTAGGCTTTCATTGGTTCGTTCTGTGGAATAAAATCTTTATCGTGTCCGGGGACGCTGTATTCGTACGGACCGTGATACACTTCGGGGGCCGTGGCAAAATTGCCGTGCGCGAGCGGAGGACTCGTCGTCGCCGTCCAGTCGAGTGTCGTGGCTTCCCACGGGTTCGATCCGGCTTTCTCACCGCGCCGCAGGCTCAGGAACAGGTTGATGACGAAGATGAGCTGGAAGATCGCCATCACCCATGCTGCCACGGACATGACCTCGTTCAGATAGAGGACGCCTTGCGCGTGCGCGTATTGCTGGCCGCCGTCGTAGAGCCGGCGTGAAACGCCTGCAAGACCCTGGATGAGCATGGGGAAAAAGATGAAGTTCATGCAGATGAATGATCCCCAGAAATGAACCTTGCCCAACTTCTCGTTCATCATGCGTCCGGTGATTTTCGGGAACCAGTAGTAGATTCCCGCAAACAACGCGAAGATCGTGCCGGGTGCGACGACGTAATGGAAGTGCCCGATGACGTAATACGTATCATGCAAATGAATATCGGAAGCCGAGAGTCCGAGCGGAAGGCCCGTCAGCCCGCCGATGCCGAACATCGGAAGGAAGGCCAGCGCAAAGAGCATCGGCGTATTGAACCTCAGCGATCCGCCGTAGAGCGAAATAAACAGGCACGAGAGGATGATGACCGAAGGAATCGAGATGATCATCGTCGTCGTCTGGAAGAATGAGCTGATCGCCGTGCCCATCCCGGTGAGGAACATGTGATGCGCCCACACGATGAAGGACATGAAGCCAAGAAAGATCACAGCCCAGACAAGAGACTTATATCCCCAGAGCGGCTTCCGCGTATTATTCGCGATAATTTCGCCGACGATTCCCATCGCGGGAAGAATAAGCACGTACACCTCGGGATGCGCGAGGAACCAGAAGAGATGCTGCCAGAGCAGCGGGTTTCCGCCGCCGGAGTTCGGCCATACCTGTCCGCTGACCACAAGTCCCGACGGGAGGAAGAAGCTTGTCCCCGCGACGCGATCCATGAGCTGAAGCACGCCTGCTGCTTCGAGCGGGGGAAAGGCGAGGAGGAGAAGGAATGAAGTGACGAACTGTGCCCAAACGAAAAACGGAAACCGCATGAAGCTCAATCCCTTCGCGCGGAGCTGCATGATCGTGACGATGAAATTTACCGAACCGAGAAGCGACGAGGTAATGAGGAAGATCATGCCGAGCAGCCACCAGGTCTGGCCTCCCCAGAATCCGGGAACGGTCACATCCGACAGGGGCGCGTACGAAGTCCATCCGGACTGCGCGGATCCGCCGGGAATAAAGAAACTGCTGAGCATGATGACGCCGCCGCAGAAGTACACCCAGTAGCTCGCCATGTTGAGCTTCGGGAACGCCATGTCGGGCGCACCGATCTGCAACGGCATGACGTAGTTCCCGAACGCTCCGACCGCCAGCGGGACGACCCCGAGGAACACCATGATCGTTCCGTGCATTGCGCCGAGCTGATTATAAAACTCCGGGAGCATGATGCCGTCCGGCATCCGTTCTTCGCCTTTCCCGAGCACGTAGACGAGGACACCCAATCCCGTAATGAGCACTCCGATGAGAGTCCCCAGCGAGAGCCTGAACCCGGAGATGAGCATCACGATGAGCCCGAGGATCGCGAACGGTGCCGCGAACTTTACGACGGGGAACGCTTCACCCGGGTAGGCAAGCTGCCATCGCATGACCATCATCAGCGTGAATCCGAAGAGCAGGAACAGCAGGGAGGTTAATCCGTACTGGACTCCGATGACCTTGTGGTCGGTGGAGAAGACGTATTTCCTCCAGAACCCCGGCTCTTCGTGATGAGCATGTAGTTCCGCGTGGTGGACCGCATGAGCGGTGTGTGTGAGATTATTAGTTCCCATTCATTAAATTCCCGAGAGGTGGTTGAGAAATAAAAAGTCCCGACGGAACGTCGGGACCCGGTTGAACTATTTGCCTTCGAACGTAAAGTCTGCGGTCTTTGTGTCGCTGGCGCCGACGGTTACGCTCATCGTCTGCGTTCCGAATTTCTCGTGCCAGGCTTCGATCTCGTAGGTTCCGGCGGGGAGGTTCTTAATAGAGAAGGCGCCATCGTTGCCGCTAACGGCGTAGAAGGGATGATCGAGGACTCCGACGTACGCGGCCATCCAGTTGTGGACCTCGCACTTGACCTTGACCATGACTTCGGACTTGTCAAACTTTTGCGTCATCTTCATGCCCTGCTTGGGCTGGGCGATATTGAACTGCTTGCTGTTCTTGGGAAGCGCGTGGATGTTGTGGAGCGTCGGATCGTCGTTCGAGATCTCGATCGGCTGGCCGGCCATGACGCCGAAGACGTGCGGGCTGTACATGCAGCCTTTCTGGTCGATCGTCTTCTTGTCGCTCGGCACCGGGAACTTCTTTCCTTCGAGTCCCTTCTTGACGTAGATGAAAACATTCTGAAGTGTGTTGTTCGGGTTGACGACGACCTGCTCGGAGACGACGTCTTTTCCGGAGTGCATCTTCACGCATTTGGGATCGGCGTTCATCATGATTTTGGAAACGGCAGGCTTCGCACCTTTAAAATTGATTTTACCTGTCACAGTTCCCGCCGACAGGGAGGCAACCATAGCAAAAACTAAGACTGCAAAGAACAAGGTTCGCAACATAAACGATCTCCTAAGTGATTATGATATAAACAATTGTGCTGACATCCATCATGATTGATGAATTTTTCAGCATGAGATTTTCTATCTGATGTGCTGCTGTTGCAATTCGGATAGAAGTATAACGATTTTTTTGATTTTATACAAGAATATCGTATACATACAACGTTCTTACCAGTTTGACATTCAGGGGAATCCGCTATGGACACTCAACCTTCACCGGGGATCAGCCAGGAAGATTTGCGCCGCCAGCACCAGCAATTGGTGAATACCCTCGAGCATATGTCCGACGCGTTCGTTTCGTTGGACAGGGAGTGGCGGTATACGTACGTCAACAAGCGGGCAGCTGATATGTTCGGACGGCGACCGGAAGATCTCCTCGGCAAGCACATCTGGACCGAGTTTCCGGAGGGCGTAGGCCAGCCGTTCTATCATTCCTATCATCAGGCCGTGAAGGAGCAGCGCCTTATTGTCATGGAGGAATATTATCCTCCCGGGAAGCGCTGGTACGAGAACAGAATTTATCCCACGCCGGACGGCTTGTCCATTTTCTTTCAGGATATCACCGAACAAAAAATCGCCGCGGAGGAATTGCGGCGCAGACAGCATCTCATCGAGAATATTCTCGAGGCTGAACCCGGCACGGTCTATATTTACGACCTCGCGGAGCAGCGCAACGTCTCTATGAACAAGGAATGGCTCACCGCCTTCGGCTATACGCGCGAGGAAATGGAGGACCTGCGGGAGGATTTGCTGGCCCGCATTCTTCATCCCGATGATGTGATCGGGATCGTCGATCATCACGCGCGGTGGCGTACGGCGAGCGATGGGGAAGTGCGCGCAATTGAGTACCGGGCCCGCACGAAAACCGGCGAATGGCGCTGGCTGCAGAGCCGCGAAATCGCTTTTACCCGCGCCGCCTCCGGAGACGTGACGCAGATTCTGGGGATCGCGCATGACGTTACCGTCCGCAAGCGCTCGGAAATCCTCCTCGCCGCGGAACTCAGGGTGCTCGAAATGGTTTCTACCGACATTCCGCTCAACGAGATTCTCCGGGTGATTATTGAAAGTGTCGAGGAGCTCTCGGTTTCCTCGATCGGATCCGTCCTTCTCCTGTCTGATGACGGCGAACATCTGAAGCTCGGATCAGCACCGCGCCTTCCCGACTCGTACAACCGTGCCGTGGAACAGGCGCGCATCGGGCCGAACGCCGGCTCCTGCGGCACCGCGGCATACACAAAACGGAATGTCGTGGTCGCTGATATTGAAACCGATCCGCTCTGGTCCGATTACCGCGAACTTGCACGGGCCTACGGGCTCCGCGCGTGCTGGTCGACGCCGATCTTTAACAAGGAATCGAGCGTCCTCGGCACCTTTGCGATGTACTACCGCGAACCCCGCAATCCTTCAAAAGACGATCTCGAGCTTATCGGGAGGGCCACGCATCTCGCATCGATCGCCATCGAGCAGAAACGCACCGGCGGCATCCTTCGCGACTCGGAAAGAAAATTCCGTCAGCTCGTCGAGGGCACGCACGCGTTCCTCTTCGCCACCGACACGCGGGGGAGGATCACGTACCTCAACGAAGCGGCGGCGAACGCTCTGGGATATGCGGGGGCCGAGCTCCTCGGCAGGTTTTATCTTCAATTTGTCCACGAGGAGGACAGGCCACGGGTGCATCAAATATTTACCGAACAACTGACGTCAGCCGGACAGGATCGCTACGCTGAGTTCCGGTTCACCGGCGGGAACGGCAAGTCGGGATGGCTGAGTTTTTTGGTGAACCCTATCGTTCAGGATGGCCGCGTCGTCGGGCTCACAGGCGTGGCGCAAAACATTACCGAGCGCAAAAAGGCCGAGCATGCCCTCCGGTCTTCCGAGGAACGGTTTTCCAAGGCGTTTAACCTCAGCCCGATCCGCATGGGAATTCTCCGGGTGAAAGATCAAACCATTCTCGACATCAACGACATGCTTGTCCAGGAGCTTGGATTTACGAGGGAGGAGATTCTTGGAAAATCGCTGTGGGAGATCGGCAGCATCGTTTCCGAGTCGGACAAAATGCAGATCCAGCAGCAACTGGCCGCCGGGCAGGCAATCCGCGAGATGGAGCTTCACCCCGTAACGAAATCGGGAGAAGAACGCGTCGTGCTCACGTCGGCTGAAATGATTGAGATTGGGGGGGAACCCTGCATGCTGTGGGCCTCCCATGATATCACCGATCGAAAGCGCGCGCAGGACGCGCTCCGGGAGGGTGAAGAAACCCAGCACGCGCTGCTCAACGCTCCTACGGAGCTGGCGATGATGACCGATCTGGACGGAAAAATTCTCGCTCTCAATGATGCCGCCGTCGAACGGCTCGGCGGGAATTCACGCGAGCTCATCGGGACAAATCCGATGAACAAATTTCCTGAAGAAGTCTCACGTCACCGGAGATCCATGGCGGACCGCGTTATCAAGACCGGAAAGCCGGAACGGTTCGAGGACAAGCGGCTCGGAAGGTGGTTTGACAACAACATCTATCCGGTCTTCAGCACCGGCGGCCGGGTGACCCGGCTCGCGATTTTTGCCCGCGACATCACGGAGGCAAAGCAGGCCGAGGAAGCGATGCGCCAGCGTGAGCAAATGCTCTCCTCAATTTATGATACCGTGGGAGATGCGATCTTTCAGGTGGCTGTGGAAGAAGATCATCACTTCAGATTCACCACGGTGAACCGTTCGTTTCTCTCGATCACCGGGTTGAAGTACGAGCAGGTGGTAGGCAAACGGATTTCTGAGGTCGTTCCGGCAGCATCTGCAAAGAACGTTGCCGAAAAATACGAAGAGGCGATTCGCGGAAGAACAATCATCCGCTGGGAGGAAACTTCGGAGTACCCTTCCGGCAGGCTCATCGGCGAAGTAAGCGTGGCGCCGATCTTCGACAGCGCCGGGAATTGCACGCATCTTGTCGGCGCGGTGCGCGACATTACCGAGCGAAAACGGGCCGAAGAGGCGCTCAAACAATCGCATGAGCAGCTGCGCGCGCTCACGGCGCGGCTGCAATCTGTCCGCGAAGAAGACCGCACACGAATCGCACGCGAAATTCACGACGAGCTTGGCCAGTCTCTCACCGGGCTCAAGATGGATTTGTCGTGGATTACGGGGAAAGTCCCTTTCGAGCAAGCCGATGTCATCGCCCGGGCACGGGAAATGAGGGAGCTCATCGACGCGACGATCGTCGCGGTGAGGAAGATATCGAGCGAACTCAGGCCGGGTGTGCTCGACAATCTCGGGCTTGCCCCCGCCGTGGAGTGGCAGACCGAGGATTTCCAGAAGCGGACCGGCATTCGCTGCATATTTGACACGAACTGCTCATCGTTGGAGATAGAGAAGGAACTTTCGACCCAGCTCTTCCGCGTCCTTCAGGAGACACTGACGAACGTCGCGCGGCATTCGAAGGCATCGGAGGTTTTGGTCTCGTTGCAATCCGAAGGGAAAAATATCATATTGGACGTCGAGGATAACGGCCGGGGAATCAGCGAGAGCGAGCTTATGCAGAAAAAGTCGCTCGGGCTTCTCGGGATGAGAGAGCGTGTGGCGATGATGAAGGGGGAATTTTCCATCTCGGGCATTCCCGGCAAGGGGACGAAGATCCATATCCGGGTGCCGTTGGGGACGACGGTCGCATAATACCTAATTGACTATCATGAAACGGATTCTCATTGGCGACGATCATGCGGTCGTCCGGCGGGGATTGAAACAGATCCTTACCGACGAATTTAAGAACCTCCAGGTGGGAGAGGCCGCCGATGCCGCCGAAGTCCTGAAGCTGGCCCGGTCGCAATCATGGGACCTTCTGATCCTTGATATTAACCTGCCCGGGCGAAGCGGCCTCGAAGTGTTGAACGAACTGCAAGCCGGCCGGGGAAAATTCCCGGTCCTCATGCTCAGCATGCACCCCGAGGATCAGTTTGCCATCCGCGCGCTGAAGGCGGGCGCCGCCGGATATCTCACCAAGGAGAGCGCCTCCGATGAGCTGCTCAAGGCGGTAAACAAAATCCTCAGCGGCGGAAAGTACGTCAGCCCGACGCTTGCGGAAAAGCTTGCAATGAACCTCGAACAGGACTACGCATCCGCGACGCATGAGTCGCTCTCCGACAGGGAGTTTCAGGTCCTGCGGCTCATCGCGAGCGGCAAGACCGTGGGGCAAATTGCGGACGAATTATCTCTCAGCGTGAAGACGATCAGCACCTACCGCGCCCGTATTCTGGAGAAACTCAATCTGACGACGAACGCCGAGCTGACGAAGTACGGAATTCAGAACAGGCTCGTCTGAGACTCTCCCGGTAACTTTGTTTCACCCGGCAACAACTTCATTCATCCTCCCCCAGCTTTTCCTGTAGGACAATCACCGACAGGGAATCTTCACTATGTCCTATGTCAGAATCATCGTTCCGCCTATTCTGTATCCAAACCCAATACTGTATCTTGAACCATGATGATGAACAATCTCAAAGTATTTATTGTAGACGATTCCCTTATCGTCCGTTCGCGGCTCGTCATGATGCTGGCAGGAGTCGAAGGGGTGGAGATCATCGGCCAGGTGGGCGACGCCCACACCGCGGGATCCGTTATTGCCTCGTCCAAACCCGATGTGGTGATCCTCGATTTTCAACTTCAGTCAGGGACCGGCCTCGATGTGCTCCGCTATGTCGAAGGCAGCGGATCTCCTCCGAAGATCATCATGCTGACGAATTATGCGACAGAACAGCTCCGTGTGAAGTGTACGTTTCACGGAGTCGATTACTTTTTCGACAAATCCACGGAATTTGAAAAAGTCCTGGACGCGATCACCTCGCTGAAGGCAAAAAAGCAGCTGAACTAACATTAGAAGAGTGTGAACCTGGCATCCCCCCGTTGATACCAAGCTGTCCCCCCTTGGATCAACAGCCGGGTTCACTCCTTTTTTTTGGCCCTCCCGCGTTTCTCCCCTGTTTCAATGAAGAATTTCCCCAATTGACCCGTTCAGGGTATGGAATGCGGCCGGGAAATTTGCTATTTTTTCTCTATGAGATATAGTCTCCTCGTTCCATTTTTCCTCTTCGCCTGTTGCGGCGCTTCCCGCGCATACCCGGGCGATTCCTCCGGCATCGCCCGATTCGAGCATGTTCCTGTGCTGGACAACGCCCCCGGGAACAGCGTCCGGTCTATGGTCCAGGACGCGGCCGGATTCGTCTGGTTTGGTACGAAACACGGCCTTGCTCGTCATGACGGTTATTCACAATGGATCTACCGCCGCGATCCGGAAGATTCGAATTCTCTTGCCAACGAAAATGTCCGGGCGATCTGTGAAGACCGGAAGCGAAATCTCTGGGTTGCGACTGAGGAGAACGGGTTGTACCGGCGTGACGCGGGAACAGGCCTTCTCGGCCGGATTTCATCTCATGAATCGATCCACCGTATGCTGTTGGACCAGGCGGGCGTCCTCTGGTTCGGGACAGAACAGGGCCTGAAGTCCTACGACGCAGCCACCCGGTCGCTTGTTTCATCGCGCACCGCGGGAACCGACAGCGTGATCCATCACGAGCCGATTGTCGCGATGGTCGAAGACGCGGTCGGCAATCTCTGGCTTGGAACGCATTCCGGAAAAATAATCCGGCTTAATTCAAAAAGGTCTGTCGATGGAATCTATTCCCTCAACGCGTCGGATGTGAAGGGCGATGCCCTTCTGGGCCTTTGCGCCGGAAAGTTCGGCGAAGTCTGGGCAGGCCTCTGTAGAAGCGTCGCAAGGTATAATCCCGCGGCCGATGTGTTTGAACCTCTCCCGGTATCACTGTTCGGCGATGAGCGGCCGGAGGCCCGGATTACCTCCATACTTGAACGGCGAGACGGAAGTCTCTGGATCGGATCCACCGACGGACTGATCAAACTCGGAACCGGAGGAACCGTCATGAGCCGGTTTCACCACCAGGCGGATGTCGCAGGCTCATTGCGGAGTGACAACATCGCGGCTCTCATGGAAGATGCGTCAGGGATGCTCTGGATAAGCACCGACAAGGGGGGCATCGACAAGCTTTTGGAACCCGCCGGCGGTGCGGGGGTCCTGCGCCCGGAGCCCTTTATTCCCCCCGTTGCGGTGACAAATTTCATGCTGTTCGATAATTCCAATAAGGATTTTGTGAGGGGGCGGGAGTATCTCGACTCAATTGAAATCTCGTACAGGGATAATTTCTTCGCCCTGGGATTCTCGGTATTGGACTACCGAAGCCCTTCGGAGAATCAATACGCGTTCATGCTTGAGGGGTTCGACAACGACTGGAGAACCTCCGGAACGCCGCGGTTCGCGAGGTACGCGAACGTTCCTCCCGGTTCGTATGTCTTTCGCGTCAAGGGGGCCGGGAAGGATCGCGTCTGGAATGAAACAGCGACCCCCATGCGCATTATCATCACGCCTCCGTTTTGGAGAACCGGCTGGTTCTATGTTCTTGCTGCGATCGCCCTCGCCGGGCTTGCGCTGGTATTCCAGCGCCTTCGTGCGCAACGGCAGGTTCAGCGCATCCTCGAGATCGAGAGAGTTCGTGCGGCGGAAAACAGGCTGGTCCGCCAGCGTGCGGCGGATGATTTTCATGATGAGTTCGGCCATAAACTTACGAGGATCTCTCTCCTGAGCCAGGTGATGAAGCGCTCTGTCAGCAACGGGCATACCGAACAGCTCGAGAAAATCATCCAAACGTCGGATGATCTTTCCGTCGGCATGCGGGATTTTCTCTGGTCGCTGAACCCGGAGAAGGATTCCGCCGGCGATATCGCGATCCGGCTGAAGGACTTCGGCGACGGCCTGTTCGACGGATCGGGCATCGCGTTCCGCGTCGAGGGGGAGGGGGCTCAGATGGAGAACGTTGGACTCGCGCTTGACTGGCGCCGGCATCTTCTTCTCATCTTCAAGGAGGCCATGAATAATGCCGCAAAACATTCTGGATGCACCAATGTTCTGCTGGATATGTCCTGCACGAACGGCCTTCTCAGCATCCGGTTGCAGGACGATGGAAAGGGATTCGACCCCTCGGCTTCGACGAACGGACAAGGGCTTGAAGGAATGAGGAAGCGGGCGGAAAAGATTCACGGGACACTGAGCATTACCCCGGCCGAAGGGGGCGGGACTCTTGTCGGGTTCACCGGCACAATTCCGACGTACTCCGAAGCGGAACGCCATGGATAAGAAACCACCGTTAATCAGCGTCGCGATCGTCGAAGATGACGACGATATCCGGCAGAGCCTGGCCGTCCTTATCGACGGGACAGAGGGATTCATGTGCGCGAACACGTATCGCGAGTGCTGGGAAGCGATACAGGGCGTTACTGCTGAAACTCCCGATGTCGTGCTCATGGATATCGGCCTTCCGGGGATGTCGGGCATCGAGGGAATCCGGAGAATCAAGGATCGTCTTCCCGATCTCGATATTTTGGTATTGACGGTGCATGAGAATGATGAAATTGTCTTCGAGGCGCTGTGCGCGGGCGCCTGCGGTTACCTTGTGAAAGAAACGCCGCCTGCCCGCATTCTTGAGGCGATCCGGGAAGTAAAGCGGGGCGGATCTCCCATGAGTACGCAGATCGCGAGAATGGTGACGAACTCTTTTCAGCGAAAGACGATGCACCCTCTGACGACCAGGGAGGTCGAGGTCCTCGACACGCTGTGCAAGGGGAAGAGCTATAAAATGATCGGTGAGTCGCTCTTCATCAGCGAGGAAACCGTCCGCAGGCATCTCAAGAATATCTACAAAAAGCTGGAAGTGCACTCCAAATCAGAGGCGGTCGCCAAGGCTCTCAAGGAGAAAATCGTGTGAGTCCGCAGTACCTATAATTGACCCGTTCGGGTTATTTTCCCGCCGCCTGATCCTGCCTATCTTATGAGAGCATTCTATTCATAAGGTACGGCTCCTATGCTTAACAAATTCTCCTCAACTGTACTCCCGATGATGTTCCTGATTCCGGTTCTCATGTTCGGGCAAACGTTCACCAAAATTACCGATCCCGCGAATCCAGTGGTGACTGATGCGTATGAAAGCGGCAGCGGATCCTGGATCGACGTCAACGGCGACGGTTATCTCGACCTCTATGTGGCCAACGGAAATCTTTCAAGCGTGGATAACAGCCTGTATATGAACAACCGGCACGGCGGATTTTTCAAAGTGACGAACGGAGATATGGTTAATGACGGGGGCTCATCCATCGGGAGCGCGTGGGGGGATTACAACCGCGATGGCAAGCTGGACCTGTTTGTCACTAACAGAAACAACTTCGGAAATTTTCTGTATCGCGGAGCCGGGGATACGAATTTCACCAAGATAACTACCGGAGGCCCGGTAACCGACATCGCCAACTCCAACAGCTCGTCATGGGTTGACGCGGATAACGACGGCAATCTGGACCTCTACGTGATAAATTTTCAGGGGAATGATTACTTCTACCGCAACTCCGGATCGCCGTCCTATTCGCTCACCCGGATCGATACGCTGCAGCAGGTCGGCGACGGGGCGAACTTTTCGATCTCAGGGTCCTGGGCGGATGTCAACAATGACGGAAAAATCGATTTCTTCGCCGGCAACGCCGGAACACAAAGCGATCTACTGTACCTGAACAACGGGAACCTGAGTTTTACCAAGACAGTTCTCGCGGACGGAAGAGCCTCGGTAGGGAATAGTTGGGGCGATTTTGATAACGACGGCAACATCGATCTTGTCGTGACGAATACGCTCGGCCAGAATAACATACTGTATCATAACGGAGGACCGCCAAATTACGCGCTGACGCCGGTCTCGTCGAGCATTGTCTCAAACGACGGCGGCAATTCGGTGGGAAGCGCATGGGGCGATGTTGATAACGACGGCGACCTCGACCTGTTCGTAGCGAACGACGGCGGGAATAATTTTCTGTATCTCAACGACGGTCCCCCCAATTATACCTTCACGAAAGTCACGCTCGGCGTTGTCGTCAACGACGGCGGCAATTCGTTCGGCGCCGTGGCGGGAGATTACGATAACGACGGATTCCTCGATCTCTTTGTCGCCAACAGGCTCAATCAGCAGAACTTTCTCTATCATAATGATAGAAACAGCAATCATTGGATCGAGCTCCTTCTTGGGGGGACGATTTCAAATCCGACGGCGATCGGGGCGCGAGTTCATGTCAAAGCGACGATCAACGGAGTTGCGCGCTGGCAGATGCGGGATGTGCAGCCTCAGTCCGGCTACAACAGCCAGAATCTCAATCTCCATGTCGGCCTTGGCGACGCCACACTCATCGATTCCCTGGTAATTCAGTGGCCCTCGGGAGCTCAGCAGACGTTTGTGAATATCGCAGCCGACCGCATCCTCAGGGTCGCGGAACTGGATTCTTCCGCCGTCGGGCTCGCACAACCTCCGAATAATTTTATCAACGATTCTCCCTCGATTCTTCTCGCGTGGAATGCGGGCCTCTACGGCGCGCCGTACATCGTCCAGGTTTCGACAGATTCGTTATTTCAGTCCGGCGTTGTCCTCAACGACTCTACGGTTTCCGATACCTCGGCCTTGTTGACTGTCGCGTCAAACAATTCGGAATACTACTGGAGAGTTCGCCCGGCGTGGAGCATCTATTCGGGCGTGTGGTCTGCGACGTGGCACTTTTCAAACCAAGTGGTTGCCCCCGGCGCGCCGGGCCTGATTTCACCAGCCAACGGTCTGGCCGGCCAGCCGATCGATCTTTCACTCACATGGCATACCGCGCCGCGCGGAACATTATATCATGTGCAGCTCTCGTCTGACTCGTTGTTCGCATCAATCGTGCTCGACGACTCGACTCTCTCGGATACCGTGCGGTCATCCGGAGGAGGACTCTCAAATCAAACTTTGTATTATTGGCGCGTGAGCTCGAGAAACATCGCAGGTACAGGTCCGTTGTCGCAAGTCTTCAATTTTACGACGATCGTTGACACGCCCGGCATACCTTTGCTGCAGTCGCCGCCCGACGCCGGGCTTCATCAACCGGTCTCTCCGGTTCTCCAATGGACGCCCGTGGCCGGCGCATCGACGTACCGTCTGGACGTATCACCAGATAGCACGTTCGCGACGAACACGATCTCCTCGATCGACACCACGGCATCGCGCCAGGTCGGGCCGCTTGGCCATAACCGGAAATATTTCTGGCGAGCCAAGGCGTCTAATGCCGGCGGAACAAGCGCATACTCCGGGGTGAGGAGATTCACTACGATGTTCGGGATTCCGGACCTTATCAGTCCCGCCAATGGCAGCACCCAATCGTTCAGCACCATTTTGCGCTGGTCCTCGGTAAGCGGCGCCATTCAATACCGGGTCCAGATATCTGCCGACAGTACATTGACCTCAACATTCGGCGATGAAAGCCTTTCCGATACAATTTTGAGCGTTTCAGGACTCCTCGCAGCAAGCACCTACTACTGGCGAGTACGCGGAATGGATCAGGACACCGCGGGCTCCTGGTCGGATATCCGCCATTTTGCTGTGAATGTCGCGACAGCCGAACTACACACGGCGCCGGGATGGAATATGATTTCCCTTCCTGTCGAGCCGCTGAGTGCGCAAAAGGACAGCCTCTTTCCATCGTCCGTTTCTCCCGCGTATCGTTACAGCCCCGAGACCGGCTATATTCTCTCCGATACTCTGCACCCGGGTACAGGATACTGGTTAAAGTTTTCGCAAAGCCAGTCAATTGTAATTTCCGGAGTGCCTGCACAAAGTGAGACTCTGGCCGTCAGGCCCGGATGGAATCTCATCGGACCGCCTCATGACTCGATCCAGGCGGCATCGATTGCAAGTGACCCGCCCGGATTGGTAAGCAGCCAAATCTTTGGATATGGTACGAAATACGTAGTCGTGGAAGAGTTGCTTGCCGGGCATGCGTACTGGGTGAAGCTTCAGGATAGCGGCAAGTTGATATTTAATAACGCTTCTTCAAACAACAGGCTCCGCATAGTACCGGGTACTGATCTTCCGCCGGCGTCGCCCGGAACATCCGCTCCCGAATCCGCGCCCGCAGCATTTGAAATGAACCGGGCCTTTCCAAATCCTTTCAATCCGTCAACGAGGTTCACCATCGACATTCCAAAAAGTTCTGAAGTTATCGTATCGGTCTACAATATTGCAGGCACTCTCGTCGCGACTCTCATGCGCGGATCATTAAACGCAGGCGCGTATACACTTGAGTGGAACGGAAACGATTCTCAGGGGAGAAGTTCGGCCACGGGCATCTATTTCATTCGCGTGGCCGCCGGAGGATTCGAAGATGTGCAGAAAGTACTTCTCGTTCGATGAACTGAATAAATAGCAGCGATTCTTTACGCAAATACGGCGGCCCGTTTTGGGCCGCCGTTTTCATTTGATACCCTACCGCACGCGCGGCACATAAGGGAAGGTGTAGTTCCTGAGGAAGGGGGCAGTCAGCCGGCCGGGGAGGCCAGGCGCGCGTAATTCACCCGAATTATGATATTGCATAATTCCGATTGAATAACTATAATTAGATCCGGGGGCGGATGCTTCCTGGGCTTCCATATCTTCCGATAATTCGTATTGAACCAATCATTAGGAAAGGTCACTCTATGTCACTGCGCATCAATGACGAAGCACCAAACTTCACTGCCGCCACAACCCAGGGAAATATTAACTTCCATGAATGGCTTGGCAACGGTTGGGGAATACTGTTCTCTCACCCGAAAGACTTCACGCCTGTCTGTACTACCGAATTAGGATACATGGCGAAGCTTGAGCCGGAATTCAAGAAACGAAATTGCAAAGTTATCGGGTTGAGCGTTGACCCGGTGGATAGCCACACGAAATGGGAGAAGGACATTCAGGAAACTCAGGGATTTGCCGTGAACTACCCGATGATCGGGGATAGCGATCTTGCCGTCGCGAAGCTCTACGATATGCTCCCTTCGACCGAGGCCGGCACTTCCGAAGGCAGAACCGCCGTGACAAACCAAACCGTCCGTTGCGTCTTCGTCGTCGGGCCGGATAAGAAGATAAAGCTCATGCTGACCTATCCGATGACGACGGGGCGCAATTTCGATGAGATTCTGCGCGTGCTGGATTCACTCCAGCTAACCGCCAAGCATAAAGTCTCTACTCCCGTAAACTGGAAGAACGGGGAGGACGTGATTATCGCCGGATCAGTAACAGATGCAGAGGCAAAGGAGAAATATCCGCAAGGTTGGAAATCTCCTAAGCCCTATCTTCGCATTGTACAGCAGCCCTCGGCTTGAACTTCCCGGCTGCCGGGATGATGAAGGAAATTACCAGCCAATTGAAAATGGCGTGGAGAGCTTTGCGCTTCACGCCATTCTCTTTCCAGTGCGCCGTTGAGCTTTTGATCCCGTTTGCATTTCTCTTCAGCGCCATTTCTCCCGCGCAAGCGGCGCAACAGGCCAGGTCCGCCACTGATCGGTCGAAATCCAATTCCGTGATGCGGCCATCTGCAGGACCGCGACCCCGCTTTCAACATTATAATGTTGACGATGGTCTTTCCCAGGGTTCTGTGGGCTCCATACTCCAGGACCATCACGGCTTCATGTGGATTGGCACGTATGACGGGTTGAACCGATACGATGGAATCACCTTCACCGTCTACCGGCACCGGCCAAACGACTCAACTTCTCTTTTCGATAATAGAATCACCTGCCTCTATGAAGACCGGGACAATATCCTGTGGGTAGGTACCGGGCAGGGGCTTTGCCGGTTTGATCCCGCGACCGATTCTTTTATTAGGATTTATTACGCGCCGGATGTTGCCGGAAAGGGAACAACCGGTGACGTCGCATGCGTGAATGAGACTTACGTTGACTCATCGAAGATCATCTGGGTGTCTACGCTGAACAACTTCTGCTTTCTTGATGACTCATCCCGCGCATTGCGGCCGGTACAGTTTGACGTTGCACACATGAGAATACAACGTGCGGGGGGGTTCTCGAGAATCGTGCAGGATGGCCGGAACCGCTTGTATGTGGGAACAAATGGGGGATTCTTTCGATTCAATCCGCACACAAAGGCTGCTGAAGACAGCGTACTACTTTTCCAGGAAGGAATAAACTCGTTTGCAGTTCATTCCGATGCTACCGGGAGTGTACTGTGGGTTGGGGGCGGGGATTACCTGACGAAGATGGATAAGACGACGGACGAGATTCTTCAACGATGGCCGATCACTGTTAATGACTTGATCAAAGATCACCGCGGCCGTATTTGGGTCGGGACGAACAACGGCCTCATGCGAGTATCGAATAACGGGCAGGAGCTCGAAGTGGTTGCCCGGTACGCTTCCGGTTCTGACGACGCACTCACGGAACAAAATGTTGCCTCACTTTGTGAAGACGCATCGGGATCGATATGGATAGGAACCATCAACGGATTGAACCGGATGGATGAATCCGCCGCGGCATTTAGTCTTTACAGACACGATCCGAAAAATCCGAACAGTCTGTGCAATGACTTTGTCATGCCTATTACGGAAGATCACAATGGTACAATATGGTTCGGCACGTTAGGAGCAGGCGTGTCGGCTCTCGATCTCTCCGGGACATTCACCCACATGAAATTCGATTCGCTGAATAATAAGAGTTTTACCAACAACAATGTTCGCTCACTGTTGTATGACCGGGCGGGGATTCTTTGGATCGGAGTAAGTAATACGCTACACGCGTTCGATCCGCAAACGATGTCGATGAAACGATTCTCCATGACTCCCCTTGACGATCCTACATTTTGGACTGAGGCAATGTGTGAAGCGAGAGACGGGACGATATGGGCGGCGGCGGGGCGAGAGGGTTTGATAAAGATTGAACGTCTCGGTGGCGGTGGCGCGACCGCCAGAGTACGCCAGTCGGAATATTCCGTCACACAGAACGGATATCGGTTCACTTCGTACCCCATTGAACACAACGTAACGCGTTCGAACGCGTTCGTGGTTTTTGAGGATCGTCACGGGACAATCTGGCTCGGTAAGGATAACGGCCTTCAGTCGTTCAACCCGGGAAGTGAGAAAGGCAGGCTGTATGTCCACAATGACGCCGATTCGACAAGCCTCTCGAGCAGCATCGTCTGGTCGATCTATCAGGACCCCGATGACACTTCAGACATTCTCTGGATCGGAACGCACGAAGGGTTGAACAAATTCGATATCCGAACCGGCAGGTGCATTCGCTACGCAGCCCAGGAGGGATTCCCGAGTTCCTGCGTGTATGGAATCTTGCGGGATGATGAAGGACGCTTCTGGCTGAGCACAAATCACGGCCTGACATGCTTCGATGACCGGCAGCCTGAAGGTATGAAATTTGAAAATTACGACGCCGGTGACGGGGTTCAGGGGAATGAATTCAACCGGAGATCGTTCTGCCGTTTACGGAATGGGGAGTTCCTCTTCGGCGGAACGCACGGAGTCACCCGGTTCAATCCTCTGCGGATACACAGGAATCCATTTGTTCCCCCTGTGGTGATCACCTCGTTCACAAAATTCGATCGGAAGATGAACTTCGATCGCGCAGTCGCCGAGGTGCAGGAGATTCGCCTGAAGTATGATGAAACCGTTTTTGCGTTCGAATTCGCGTCACTGAATTATACGCATCCGCAGAAGAATCACTATGCGTACATGATGGAGGGATTCGAGAAGGAATGGAACTATTCAGGGACGCGGCACTATGCGAGTTACACCCATCTTGATCCCGGGTCGTACGTGTTCAAAGTAAAAGCATCAAACAATGACAGAGTTTGGAATGAACAGGGGAGCGCGGTGCGCATCGTTATCGATCCTCCCTACTGGAAAACGTGGTGGTTCACGGGGCTCGTGTCGCTAAGCATGGCTACGGCATTGCTGTTCCTCTACCGTCTGCGCGTTCGAAGCCTGGAAAAAGAAAAACTCATGCAGCAAGAATTCTCAAAACGGCTCATGGAGTCCCAGGAAAATGAACGCAAGCGGATCGCGGGAGAACTTCACGACAGCCTGGGGCAGGATCTCCTCGTTGTGCGGAACAGGGCGCTTTTAGGTCTCAAAGAGGAGACGATGAGTGAACACGTCCGCAGTCAGCTCGACCAGATCAATGCGGTGGCAACACAAGCGCTCAATAATGTGCGTGACATCTCCCATGATCTGCGTCCATACCAGCTTGACCGGCTCGGCCTGGCCAAAGCCATCAAAGCGCTGGCGCCGGGGGTTGCCGGTTCTTCGTCGATTCAGATTGCGCTCGACATTGGCCCGATCGACGAGGCCATCGGGAAGGACCGGGCGATTCATATTTACAGGATCGTCCAGGAAGGAATTAACAACATTCTTAAACATTCAGAGGCCACGAGCGCCACTGTCAAGGTACACGCCGCGGAACACGATATTCGGATGGAGATCAGCGACAATGGAAAGGGAATGCCACCGGGCCGCAGCGACGGCAGGGCCGGATTCGGCCTGATCGGAATAACAGAGCGTGTGAACGCATTGAAGGGAAAAGTAGCAATCGATTCGAAAACAGGGAGGGGGACAACGATCACGGTTGTTCTGCCGCGTGAAGGGAAGACTTCTTGAATCAATCGATCACCATTGTCATAGCGGACGACCATCCTCTGTTCCGGAAGGGGTTGCGTGAGGCAATTGAATCCGATGATGCCCTTGAGATTGTTGGAGAAGCGGCCGACGGAGAAAGCGCTCTCGCAATGATCGTCTCCCGGAAACCGGTTATTGCGATCCTGGATATCGACATGCCAAAATTGGGCGGGCTGGGAGTGGCGCGCGAAATCGCACGGCAATCTCTTGAAGTGGACGTCGTCTTCCTGACAATGTACAGGGAGGAAGATCTCTTCAATGAAGCGATGGATGTTGGCGGCCGCGGTTATGTCCTGAAGGACAGCGCTGTCATTGATATTCTCAACGCGATTCATACTATCGCGGAAGGTAAATATTTTCTGAGCCCGGCTCTGTCAGATCACCTCGTCAACCGATCCGCGCGGGTTGAGAAGCTGCTGCGCCGGACTCCCTCGCTTCAAGACCTCACGCCCGCCGAGCTTCGCGTGCTCAAGCTCATCGCGGAGAACAAAACGAGCAAAGAGATTGCCGAGATTCTTACTGTTAGTCATAAGACAGTCGAAAACCAGCGGACCAGCATTTCCTCAAAGCTTCATTTGCGCGGGAGCCACAGCCTGTTGAAGTTCGCTCTGGAAAATAAGGAGGCGCTGGGCCGCAGCCGATAACCTTCAGCACTCCTACCTGCGTCCGAAACCTCATAGGTGTTTCCCCCTATCTTTATTGAGGATGTTTGCTCATTCCCTCTGTTTTCTCGGCGATGTATATTATTCACATACATTTCCACGATACAATGTTAATCCAGATTGTCGATGACAGCACCAATATGCGTGAGACCATTAAATCGGTGCTCACCGGGTTGCGCGCGCAGTTCATCGAAGCCGATAATGGCAGGGACGCGGTACAACAGTTCGCGTCTCAATCACCGGACCTTGTCATCATGGACGTCTGTATGGATCTGATGGACGGAATTGAAGCAACACAGGCAATCCGCTCGGCCTCACCCGACGCAAAAGTAATCATCGTTTCGCAGTACGTTGACGATGACCTCCGCGCAGCTGCTCAGAAAGCCGGTGCTGCCGAATATGTCCTGAAAGATGACCTGTCCGCGCTCGTCCGCATCATTGAGCATGGTTCATCATCGTGAAGCCTAATTTTGGAGGTAAACGGAGTCCGCGGGAGGCGGACTTCGCCTATGTCACAAACAATTGGTCATTACTAAGGAGCTTACTCATGCAATATGTTTGCCGTCCCTCGATGGTAGCGCGCTCATTCCGAATCCCTCTGTGTCTCATGGTCGGAGTATTCATGCTTTTCCTGAACACCCAGTCTTTCCTTACTGCCCAGACAGGAATCGGAGACCCGTTATTTCAGACGTGCGACAGTTTAGTGCAGGCGTTTCGCTTAAAATGGGGCATCCCGGGAGTCACAGTCGCGCTCGCAAAGGATGGAAAGCTCGTTTACATGCGGGGATTCGGGTTCGCCGATCAATCCGGTGCTGAGGTTTTGCAGCCATACCACATGTTCCGCCTCGCGAGCGTATCCAAACCGATCACCTCAATTGCGATTATGAAGCTTATGGAAGGGGGACTGTTGACACTCAACGATCATGTCTTTGGACCCGGCGGGATATTGAACGCGGACCCATATATCGCCGGCGCGACTGTCTCTGATACGCGAATCTATGATATCACCGTCCGCAACTGTCTTGAGCACACAACGGGATGGAACAGAGAAGTCCCGATGGTTCCCAATCCGCCGCCGCCCTACACGTCCCCCGTTGGATTAAGCGATCCGAAAGAATTTCCGCTCTATGTTACCGCAACCCTCGGTGAAGCCAATCCTGTGACGCCGAGGGCAATGGTAAAGTTCCTGCTTCAGCGCGGCCTCGACTATACTCCGGGTACTCAGTGGCATTACGGAAACAGTGAATACGGCATCCTCACATTGGTTGTTGAACAACTCACCGGTATGAGTTATGAGGACTATGTCAGATCTGTGATCATGGAGCCGATCGGAATTTATGACATGCACATTGGTAAGTCTCTCAAGGCCGACAAGATCGAACGGGAAGGAGAGTACAACGCCGCCGATGGAACCATTCTCTCCTCCTATGGTACCGGCCAGCTCGTTCCGTATCATTACGGAGGACTCAACATTGAATCCGCTACTGGATTCGCCGGCTGGATCGCAAGCGCACGGGACCTTGTACGCTTGATTGTCGCCGTTGACAGGTTTCCTACCAAGCCGGATATCCTCCTCCCGGCAACGATCGACACCATGACGACGCCTGGAGCACTGAATTCGACTTCTGCAAAAGGATGGTTTATTGACGCGCCCGGGACATGGGAGCACGATGGCGACTACCCGGGTCATCAAAGTTTCGTATTGCGCACGGGGAGCGGATTCGTTTGGGCGATAATTGTCAATCGCCGCGATTACAATACTCACGCCAGTCAGACGAACGACATGGTTGCCCTCTCACATAACTGCATTAATGCAGCGACGAGTTTGCCGACATACGACTTGCTCGACTTTCCTATCCAAAACGCGGGAAACATTTCCAATTCAAACATCAAAGCCCAGTCTGTCACAGTCAATTGGACAAACGGCAGCGGCACCGGACGGCTGTTGCTCGCGAGCGCCAACGTACCGACGTCGAAGTTTCCGTTAGACGGGGTCTCCTATACGGCCAACAGCGCCTTTGGCTCGGGACAAAACCTCGGTTCAGGAAACTACGTTGTTCACAGCGGCAGCGGCACCAGCGTCACCGTTTCTAATCTCTTCCCCGGGAAGGTTTACCATTTCCGGCTGTTTGAATTCAATCAAAACGATACTACCGGAAATTACGCCCTCTACCAGCTTGGCAAGAGTGAACGAGATTCCATTCAGACACCTCTTGCCGACTCCGTCGGTGTTGTTGCCGACGCAGATACTTCGCTCTGCGGACAGACGGTGAACTTCACTGCCACTGTCGCTCTGCTTCCGACCGCCGTCGGAACACCGACCGGTAGTGTCATCTTCAAATCGGGTGCAACAACGATCGGGACTGTTCCGGTTGACGGGACAGGGCATGCCGTGCTCACTGTGCCGATTTCATCCGTGGGCAATCAATCCATCACGGCACGATACGGCGGGGATGGAAATTTCAACGCGGATACTTCCTCCATACTGGTTCACACGGTCACGCAGGCGAGCACATCGACCGGTCTTTCGAGCAACGTCGATACTTCTTACTACGGCCAAAAAGTCACTCTTACGGCAACAATTACAGCGATGCCTCCGGCGGGAGGCACGGCGGGCGGGACCGTGACGTTCAAAGAAGACACGGTCACTCTCGGCACGGGATCACTCAACGACAGCGCCCAGGCGACATATTCGACAATCGGGCTTGCTGTCGGCCACCACACGTTTACAGCAATTTATGACGGAAGCAGCAATTACGCGGGAAGCGCCAGCGGATCGTTCGACCAGGAGGTAACGGACTTCCATTTGACAGTACTACCCGGCTGGAATATGATTTCATATCCCTACACTTCCGGAGACTACAGCCGGTCGGCACTTTTCCCCTCGGCAACGTCAAGCGCTTTCGCGTATGAGGGCGCGTATGTCGTGGTTCCGGATATCGTGCCCGGCAAAGGTGTCTGGCTGAATTTTGGCTATCCGGAAAGTGTCATGCTTACAGGCGGGCTGGCGTCGGTCGATTCAATAACAGTTCGACAGGGTTGGAATATGTTCGGGTCGATCAGCACCGGAGTGGGCGTTGGCCAGGTGATGAGCGTACCCTCGGGTATCATACAGTCAGCATTTTTCCGCTTTGACGGAACGCACTATGTGACGGCATCGGAAGTTGAGCCCGGCAAAGCGTACTGGGTGAAGGTCTCGCAGGATGGGAAGCTCGTTCTCTCCGCTTACTCGTCCATCACCCCGGGTTCAGCGAACAAACATGCTTCGGTATCTGATGAACTTCCGCCGCCTCCTCCGAACGGATATGAGCCGAATCCCGGATCCGTCTTACCCGCGCAGTTCCAGCTTGAACAAAATTATCCGAACCCGTTTAACCCTGCAACCGAGTTCAGATATGCACTGCCCGTAGAGGGTCATGTCGTTCTTAAGATTATGAATCTTCTGGGGCAGGAGGTGGCGACTGTTGTTGATGAAATTCAGGCAGCCGGTTTTAAGACCATTTCATTCGATGCCTCCAAATTGCCGAGCGGCGTCTATTTTTACAGGTTGCGAACGGAATCGTTCGGCGATACCAAGAAAATGACGATCCTTAAGTAGCTTCGAGGGGCGGATCGTTGGCGGGGAGGGCGTGCCTGTCAACCATTAGAGTTTATCGGAGTCTAAGAGTTAGGAATTTCTGTCGTATTTCTTAACTTCGAAAGATGAAAAACTCTCTAAAGCCGGTCAACTTTCTTCTCGTGATTGTTCTTCTTTGTATCCTCGGCCTAACCGCCCTTTCCGAAGAAACAGCTCCGACGGTGTTCGTCCACGCGAACGTTATTTCAATGGAGTCGGATCGGGTGGCGCAACATCAAACAGTCATCATCTCCGAGGGCAAGATCGCAGCCGTAGGGGCCGACGGTTCCCTTACTATTCCCGAACATTCCCGTGTTATCGACGCGCAAGGCAAGTACATGATTCCAGGCCTGACCGACATGCATGTGCATGTGTACGAGCCGGAAGACCTCTACGTTTGGCTTGCCCACGGCGTCACGACAGTCCTCAATCTCAACGGCTTTCCCCAGCACCTCGCTTGGCGCAAGAAACTTGCCGGAGGTTCGATGGACGGACCCACTCTCTACACTTCCGGCCCGACCATCTATCAGGCGGGAACCGCCCGCGAAGGGGATAGCCTCGTTGAAGCGTACCATGCAGCCGGATATGATTGCATAAAGATCTATAACGACGTCACGAGCGACGCATACGATGGGATCATTGCGGCGGCGAAGCGGCATGATATGCTCACTGTCGGCCATATACCGCGCGCGCCTGAATTCGAGACAGTCTTGAAGTCGGGAATGGCGATCGCTCATGCCGAAGAGTTTATCTACACGATTTTCAAAGACACCGCCGACTATGCCCGCATTCCTGAAGTCGTCCGCAGGGCGAAAGAGGCGAATCTCACGATCATCGCCACACTGACCGCGTACGAACACATCGCCAGGCAGGTTGAAAACCTCGACAGCATGCTTGCGCAGCCGGACATCCGGCTTGCCCCTCCGTGGATCCGGGAGACATGGACTGCGGAAAGCAACCGTTACTCAGCGAAGCGTGGATTCAAAATTTGGCGGTTGGAGCAGCGGCTCGCATTCCAGCGAAAGTTCATCGAAGAGCTGCATCGCGCCGGAGTAAGAATTCTCGCCGGGACAGACGGGATCTTTAACGCGATGGTCACAGGCTCGGCCACATTGAAGGAGGTCGAAAATTTTGTCGTCGCGGGATTTACGCCGTACGAAGCCCTACGCGCCGCAACCGTCGATGCGGCCGCGTTCTTAAGAGCGAGCGGCGAGTGGGGGACGATAACGGCAGGCAAGCGCGCGGATCTAGTTCTATGCGACGCCAACCCATTGCTGAATATCCACGCGATCGAGCATCGATCCGGTGTGATGGCAAGGGGTACATGGTACCCTCAGGACGAGCTTCGCAGCAGATTGGATGAGCTCCCCGGCCGGTACGAGAAGGAGCGTACGAAGTTTGCGTGGAATGTGGAACACGATCTTCCGGAAGCTGTCCGGTATCTCAATGAATCTGATCCGTCCAATCTCCTTCTCGACAGCGCCATCCTCGGGAGAGTCCACGCGGGGAAATACCAAGATCTCGTCGGGCTCCTTCGCAGTATCCACAACATAGATCCCGCGACCTGGGCTGTGCGCGAGCAGATGATCAACGATCTGGGCTACCGGATCATGGCACAGAAAGACCGCACCAAAGGGGCGATCGAAGTCTTTAAATTGAACACTCAACTGTATCCGAAATCCCCGAACACATACGATAGCCTCGCCGAGGCGTGTATGAACGACGGCGACAACGAGAGTGCGCGCAAGTACTATCTGCGGGCGCTTGAATTGGATCCGGGCTGGGTGAACGCGAAGAATATGCTGAAAAAGCTTAAGTAGGATTTGGATTAGTGATAAAGTGAACTCCAGACGCCCCAGCATATGGCTGCAATCCTGGCATCCATATTTTATTCTTCTCGCAATTATCGCGCTTGCCTACGGGAGAACTTTATCTTATGGTTTTACTTATTTCGACGATGATACGCTGATACTGAATCAGTACCAAGCGCTGCGTCGGCTCTCGATTTTCTGGGATGCGTTCCATGTACGATTTCTTGAGGTGTATTTCCGGCCGATCGTAACGCTTTCCCTGGCACTCGATACGTATATCGGAGGGCCGGACGCGTGGATATATCACTGTTCTAATATCGTATTTCATGTCATAGCTTGCTGGCTGATGTTTTACCTGTTGCAAAGACTTTCCGTGTCACGATTTTTTGCATTTGCGGCGAGCATTCTCTTTGCTGTCCATCCTATTGTCACTCAGGCGGTGGCATGGATTCCGGGCAGGAATGATTCACTCGTGACAATATTTCTCATGCTCGCCTTGCTTGCGTACATGAACTTCGACAGCAGCGGGAAATGGTATTGGTTCGTGCTTCAAATGGGGTTCGCGGCGGTAGCGCTTTTGACAAAAGAGACGGCGTTGATCTATCCGGGAATGATTCTTTTATACCACGTTGTGCTAAGCCACAATGTTCGGAATCTTAGGAACATCGCAGGATGTGTAGCTGCGTGGATAGTGCTTGCCGGGATGTGGTATTTTTTTAGGCCATCCGGCATACCGGGACATATCGAACGCGCCAACATAGTCTCCATTGCCGCATCAGCGACCAACTTACGGACGTTACCCGAAGCATTCGGAAAATTCTTAGTCCCATTGCAAATGTCACCCTATCCTACGTATCAAATTCTTCCTTCGGTTGTAGGAGGTATCGCGCTCGTTGGATTGGCTTGGTTTATCATAGCATTTCGAGATAGGGAACAACGGATCCGAATATTCGCCGTGGGGTGGATACTTCTATTCTTGTTACCCGGATTATTTGTGCATCTCGGAGACAGTGAGCGATGGTTTGATTATCTCGAAAGCCGATGGTACGGGGCCGCTATCGGATTTGCTCTTCTCGGAATATCCTTTCTAAGTGACCAACGTCTTTTTTTCTTTCCCCTGAGGAACAAAATCTTGGCAATTGGCCTACTGGGTTTTGGAGTTCTGACGTTTGCCTATACCAGCAATTTCAGCGATCCGATAACACATTGGAGCCGTGCCATCGAGAGCTCTCCTCAGGCCTCTAACGCTTACTTCAAAATGGGATTTGCGGTAAACAGTATCAAACAAAATCCTTTCGAAGCCGCCATTTGGTATCAACGGGCAATTCGACTTGATCCGAACGTATCGACGTACCACAATAATCTCGGTGCTCTCTACTCTCAGGAAGGTAATCGAGAGCGTGCAATAGAAGAATATAGAATCGCGACGCGTCTCGATAGTTCAAATCTGATGGCGTTCGCCAATCTCGGGGATAATGAATGGATGAATGGAAATTATGATGCTGCCGAAATGAATTGGAAACAAATTTTCTCCACGGACTCCACGTTTCCCGCAATAGAAGTTAGGCTTGCAGAATTTTATGTATTTCAGAAAAGATTCCCTGAGGCAAGATATCATATTGCGCGCTTGCAAGCTCGTGGAATTACGTTGACTACTCCGCTTCTTGAGTTTGTTGCGAAAGATGAAAAGTAGGATAAGTCTCAACTGACTGAAATGTTCTCCTCTTCTTTCTTACTACTTTTTTACCAGCTCCGCATCCCAATTGGTGATAAGCGAAACGGGAGCTTTCGACTCTCCGCCAACGGCGTTTGCAAACAGGAATTTCTGCGCGTCGGGGGTGACATCCTGGAATAAACTCAATCCTTTGTTCTTGATCTCGAAAAGAGGTTCCACTTTGCCGACGCTAAAATTGGAACCCTGCGCAAAAATCTCAGCGGCCATCATCTTGTTGTCGTTCGATTGAAAATAGATCTTCTTGCCGTCCTTGCTCCAGCGCTTGAAGGAATTCGGGTTGATGCCGCTGGTAGAGACCTGCCATTTCCCGCCTGCGCTTACGGTAAACGTACCGTTGGAGTAACCAAACGGCCGCACGTAGACCTCAAAGGAACCCGACTCATCCGAATCGTAGGCGATCCATTTAACGTCGGGGGAAAACACGGGATTCTGCTCGTTAAAATTGGTCTGAAGGAACAGCAAGGGTTTCCGGTCGGTTGCGGTTCCGTCAAGCGGAACGATCCAGAGATCGCCGCTTGTTTTTTGCTCGATGGCGGTAAATCCGATAAATTTCCCGTCATGAGACCACGAGGAGGGAAATTTCTGAGTCTCTGACTCCACGAGAACCTCCTCGATGCCCGAGCCCGAGGTCATTTTCTTATAAAGATCGTAATGGCCCTTGCGATCGGACTGGAAATTGATTTGTGAGCCATCGGGGGACCATACGGGGACCTGATCGACGTTTGAGTCGAAGGTGAAACGCGTCCTGAGTTTCCGGGCAATGTCATACAGCCAGATGTCGCGGTTTTTTGTCTGAGCATCGTAAAGATCGAAGGCGATGCTCTTCCCATCCGGCGAGAGTATCGCATCCGAATACTGCCCCAGTTCGCCTATCGTGCCCAGGGATCTGCCTTTCGGATCGTACCATTCAAGAAGAAATCCGCTGTGCGATGTGCTCTGCTGAAAAACGACCAAGCCGTTCTCTGAGGCGGAAAAAACCGCCCGATTGTACCCTAAGTCATATTCTACCGGTTCCGCGATCGGCATTGCCTCGCCGGAGAGTTCCAGTTTGTCCGGATCAAATCGCTGCGCCATGAGGGAGTTCTCCCGCAGAAACAAAAGGAATCCCGAGGCGAAAACGACATTCGACTTTCCAATCCCGAGACGCTTTGTTTCTTTTCCGTCCAGGGAACCGACATAGATGCCGTCTTCCTCCCGCTCCACGCCGCCAAAGCTCGAACGGCCGAAATACAGGAAATGTTTGCCGTCAGGCAGGAACGAGGGCCAGCGATGCGTCCGCTGATGCAGGCTTGAGTCGAGTTTTGTTACTTGCTGGGGTGTCCCGCCAGAAGCCGGAACCTGGAGGATAGGGTCCACTGCGGACGGTGTAAAAATGATAACGCCGTCCCGGCCCCATGAGCCGCCGCGCGCGTCGGAAGCGTCGCAGAGCGTAATCGAGGGGCCGCCTGAAGCCTCGATCTTTTTCAGTTTTCCCGTTTGAAAGAATGCGATAAAACGGTTGTCGGGCGACCAAAAAGGATAATAGGCTCCTTCGGTCGAAGGGAGTTCCTTCGAGACATAAGAGCTCATGGCTTTTACCATCAGGTGTGTTCTCCCCGATGAATCTATGGCTACGAACGCCAGCGTATTGCCGTCGGGCGAAAGCGCCAGATGACCTTCGCCTGCCGAGCCGGAGGCGGAAGCGTATGCATAGCTCTCGGGAGGAAGAAGTGTTGACCGAACGGTCTTCAATTGCGGTTTAGAACCGCTCATGTAAAGATAACCGAGTGCAGCTGCGGCAATAATCGCGATCGCGGCGACAATCCAGGGAAGCTTCGAGGATCCTGCTGGAGTGGACGGGGCCGGCGCGGCGATTCCCGATTGCCGTTCAGCCGGTTCGGGCGGTTCGGGCGGTTGAATGGTTGATGAGTACGCCGGACGTGACGCAGTAATCCGGCTGACCCGCTGACGGCTTGATTCCCGGCGGTACCGTTTAAGATCGATCGAAACTTGTTTGATTGACTGCGTCCGTTCGTTGGGATCTTTTTCAAGACATTCCAGGACGACCGCGTCGAGCGAGGGATCCACTTCGGGCTTGATCGATGACATCGGCGGCGCGTCGACATTGACGATCTCATACGCCAGCGCGGTTTCATGGACTCCTTTGAAGGGGAGCTGGCCCGTGATCAATTCAAACAATAACACGCCGAACGAAAAAATGTCGGACCGGTGGTCAGCGTCCTGGCCCTGGACCTGCTCAGGCGACATGTATCCGGCCGTCCCGACCGTACTGCCTTGTTTTGTCAGCCGGTTAATCTGGCTTGAGGCATTTCTCAGCTTCGCAAGCCCGAAATCCATGATTTGGGCGATGCCGTCTTTCCGGACCATGATGTTTTCAGGCTTGATATCCCTGTGGACAACTCCTTTGTCGTGTGCCGCGGCAAGGCCGTCCGCGATCTGGATGCCGATATCAATCGCCTGCTTAAATGTAATCGTGCCTCTGCGTTCCCTCAGCGTTTGTCCTTCGACAAGTTCCATCGCGATGAACATCTGGCCATCATGCTCCTCGATGCCGTAGACGGTGCAAATGTTGGGATGATTCAGCGCGGCGGCGGCTTTCGCTTCCTGTATGAATCGAAGCTTGTCTTCAGCAGAAGCGTTAAGGTGCGGTGGAAGAAACTTCAACGCTACGAGACGATCGAGGGTGGTGTCTTCTGCTTTGTAGACCACTCCCATGCCACCCTGGCCGAGTTTTTCAATAATGTTATAGTGCGAAACAGTTTGTCCTATCATGGTTCACATGATAGCGATAAATCCAGCCATTATCAATTGAAACTAGGCGATACTATGAGTGAAAAAACATCCAAATGCCGAGGGCGAGGATTAACGAGGCCACGATGCGCTGAAATATCTTGTCAGGGATGCGTCGGAGGATGCGTGCGCCGCCAAACGTTCCGACGAGAACGCCTGCGGTTGCCAGGCCAATGAGCGGGAGGGCAGCATTGAGATCGCTTGCTTCGGAGATAAGATAGACGGGCATTCGTGCCGCATCAACGATCAACGCAATCGCCGTAGCCGTCGCAACGAATGCCTCGCGCCGGACATTCAGTCCGAGCATGGCGCCGGACCGGATGCCGCCCTGGTTTCCGACCAATCCTCCGAACAAGCCAGAGAGCGCACCTGCAACCCATGCTCCCGCCCCGCGGAACTCGATCTTCCGGCTGAGGCCCAGCAGACCCATCCCTCCCGCAAAGACAAGTAGCGCTGCCAGGATGACCGATAACACAGGGCTTTCAAATCTTGATTGAAGGAGTGCACCGAAGAGGCCGCCCGCGGCGCTCGTTAGTCCGAAGCTCAGTAGGATCTTGCGATCGATATGTTTTCTCAGAAGCCAGAAACGTACGATGGTGCCAGCAAAGTGGGGAATGGAGACAGCCGCTACGGCGAGCTTTGTTCCGAATTGGTACGAAAGGAGAGGCGTAAGAAGGCTGCCAATGCCAAATCCCGAGATTGCGGCTATGGCTCCGGCGATGAGCCCTCCAAGAACGGTGAGGATCGAAAACATCGGTTAGGATTTCATCATCGCTCACAGTATAGCGATAAATTCAGCGAATCGCACGCATGGTTTTTAGTGTAGCATTTGTCATTCTAACGGAGAACACCTACCTTGCATGACAATCCTGGCAGGATCTACACTAATAACACTTTAAAGGGACCTTATATGATCATTGTACATGATATCTTCGTCTGCAAGCCCGGGAATGCCTCGAAACTTGCAAAGCTCTTCAAAGAAGCGATGGCGAGCGAAAAAAACATTAGTATCATGACGGACGTAACCGGCCAGTACAACCGGGTCGTCATGGCGAGCTGGTATGAGAACCTCGACGCATGGAACAAAGCGAATG
>DATJGD010000008.1:0-60830 GCA_035495255.1 Bacteroidota bacterium
AGATAGTCGTAGAAGAGATCCGACTGCTGGAATGCGGGCAGCCAGTTCGAGTGCGTAAGGCTGATCTCCTGGCCCGGCAAGAACGCCAGCGCGGCAGGATTCCAAAACGCTGCGGAAGCATCGTCTGCCAACGCACCTCCTGCTTCGCCCATACCGTCCGCGCGCGCGTTCGGCGCGATCAGCAGGAACGGCACCGCGGATTCGCCCTGCGCGAACAGCGACTGCGGCAGGACTGCGGCGATAACAGCCATAATGATGAGAATCAGAGAGAAATGCTTCCCTTTGGATTGGTACATACGGTTCTTCCTTCTACTGTTGAAAAAAAGGTGAAATGATAAATGTGCTAAACTTGGGAATCCGGGGTCTTTTAATGTACTATGTTTTACGGTATTAAACAACTTCACAGGCTATCGTAAAATGCTCAATTTGCCCAGCGCTTCGCTGGTAAAACGGCTGTCTTCGGTTTTCGCGATGATCTTATAGAGATAAATTCCGTTCGCGGGGACATCGCCGTCTCTATCGCGGCCGTCCCATGGGATCTGGACGAACGCATCCGACACGCTTGTCTTCTTCAATGACTGAATCAGGCGGCCGGCGACTGTAAAAATCTTAACTTCCACATCGATATTTGAAAGCTGGTTTTGCTCAAACGTGAACATCGTGGATGACTGCATCGGGTTCGGAAAATTGAGCACGTTTGTCAGCCGCAAACCGACGCTCGTCACGACATCGAAGGCCGTTTCGGTCGTCGATGAATTATTGTAGGTGTCCCATGCGCGAAGGCGCAGCTTATGCGTCCCCTGCGAGAGGGCTCCCAGCGGATACTGGATCGTCCCTTCGCGGTACGTGTCCGTTTTTCCCTTATAATAGTCGCTGAGATCGATGCTCTGTGCGCTCTCGTCGAGCCATGCTTCGAGCCGGTGGCCGACGCTCGCCCCCGAGGTATTGATGCCGCTCGAGTCGAACACATCGGCGATGAGCACTGGCGACGGACTCACGACGTCGCCGGGACGGAACCCCCGGCCGTCGATAAATAGCACGATCTTCGGCCCCACGTGATCCTGAACGGCATTCGTATCGGTGCCGCCGATCCGGAAGTTTGTCGTCGAGCCTGCGCCGTCGGCGGAAGTATTCCAGAAATACAACGTCATTCTTCCGACATCGTTGCCGTAGGAGATATCTTTCGGGACGACGAAGCTCGCGTTGATCGATCCGGATGATACACTCTGCTCTCCGCGAAAGAGTGTGTTGCCGGTCGCTGAATAGGAAAAGGCATCCCTGATCCAGAACGTCGTCCCCGTAATAAGAAAAGAATCTCTCAATTCAACGAACCGGTTCGCATCATAGACTGTAAGCTGCGAGGTTCCGTTGAACAATGAATGGTCCGTGGCAGTTGAGTCATGTACGGTCGCCGTCAACGTCGCCGTGCTTAACGCCTGAAGCTGGCCGGTTTGCGAGAGGGAGACATGGTTGAGGCTGTCGAGCGAAGCGAACTTCTTTGGGAACGCCAGGTGAAGCGTCGGATCTCCCAGCAAAAAATACTTGCGGTCATTTTCATACGTATAGATTTGCTTCACAAAATATACAATATCGCCAAGCCGCTGCGAAACGACGTTTCCCGAAGGCCCCGTCTCAAACATCTTTGTGTCGAGCGCGCTGTTGAGTTCAAAATTCTCTCCCGCGAACACAGGCCGGGTTGCGGAAAAGACTGCGATAGCTCCTGCCCCCGGCATTCCCGTAAGAATTTCCCCGCCGCTCTGGTCGTTCAACATGTCGAAATGAGAGTAGTTGCATGTCGCCGCCACGAGAAAGAAATACTTTCCTTTGTTCGACAGATTAGCGAAATCTGTCTCCCTCACAAAGACCTGTTCGTGCGTCCATACGCGAGGGTTGCCGTGGCCGTTAAAATTAAGGACGACCGTCCCCTGGTTCATTTGATTAACGATGGCGGTATTCACCTCGGGCTTTCGCCGGCCCGCCGACGTGTACTCAGTCGGGTAATCGTACAAGTAGATCTTCCTCCGCTCGAACAGGGGGGGTGCGATCCGGGATACAAGTTCAGCGTGGGTCGTATGGATAAACAGATCGCTTCGTTCGCCCGCTCCTGTGAGCCCATCATCCGCCACAAATGTCAGGCGGGCTCTCCAGGGATCGATAACAGGATTCGTTTCGTATTCGATAATCTTATCTACCATCGTGTTCGCTTCACCTGCGGAATGAGCAGTCAGCCGCCCGATACTCATGCCGATCCTGTCGCCCGTATCGAATAGCACATACTCATCGTCGACCGAATAGGACGAAAGAGGGACAAACGACTCCTCGGTTTCCCAGGGAGGCACCCAGTTCGTCGTCTGCGATACGATATTCTTGTAATCATAGTTTCCATCACCTAACAGAAGGACATACTTTGGAGGTGTCTGCCAATGAGTATTTACGTAACGGAGATAATTTCGGATTGCAGCCGGTGTGAGAAGCCCTCCGCCGAATTCATTGTAAATCTTCTGCACGTCCACAACGTTCGTCTTGATGTAATTGTCGCCGGGCTGTTCGCGGTAATGTTTCAGCCGCTGCGCAGCGGAAATAAAATCGGCATGCGTAATAATAATGAAATCCGCCTGCGTCGTATCGCCATGAAGGTCCTCATTGGCGATGCGGCTGAGAGATCCGGGGACTTTAAAGCTTCCGTCCGCGAGAACATAGAGTTCGCGAACTCCGCCGGAGCTGAGCCCGAACGAACATGTATCGCCGGAAATTCTCGGATTCGTTATCTGCACCACGCTGTCGAATCTCGTCACATCGAAAACAAACTGCGAACCGCCGGAAAAACCAGCGATGTCGTACTGCAGGATCGACGAGGTGTCGTACGTGTGAAATGAAAACTGTCCATTCTGTGCCCGGAGAAACCGCGAGTACATGATCTCGTACCAATCGATATATCCATTGCTCGAAGCGCTGTTCGATTGAAATGTAAATTTCAGCTGCGACCGGCCATCCGTAAATGCCGGGACTGCCTGTGAAACGACAGTCGCCGCAGAAAGCTTTGGCGAATACGTATCGAAATCGGTGCCCGGCAATCCCACCACCGTTAATCTCTGTGCATGTTCATCAAACGAAAAGCTGGAAAAGCCTGAGGACCGCGCTCCGACGCGAAATTTGTAATTCACGGGCCGGCTCACATCGATGCCGTCGAGCTGGTGAACGTAGGTAATCTGATCTCCCACATTAAACGGCTGCCCCAGCCATTCGATGCCGGAGGAGATAAGGTTCACTTTGTCATCTTCACGGAAGATTTTCGAAATAACTGTCTGCGGGCTGTATGCTGAGGGATCAGATATTGAAGGAACCCTCGCGACGCGTTTTCCGGACGCTCCGCCGTATGTCAGCCAGTAATAGTTCACATCGGCGTAATGGTTGATATAATGGGAAAAGGTCTTCGCGCCGGAGTTATATGTCCAGCCGCGGGTGGACTTCGCAAAAAACACAATGGCATCCGACGCATCCAATTGGCCTGCCGCTCCTCCGTCGTCGACGAACAGCGCGTTTTCGAGAAGATCGTCAACCGCCGGAGCGCTAACAGAAAGCGGCGTCTCATAACCGCCGTTTCCGTAAATCTTTATGGTGGAAGGATCCGTCGAGGGCGGAACGCCTGCAGCCAGAAGATCAGCTCCCCTGAACTTGTATATTCCGTCCTCCGTGACCGGAAAACGGAACCATACACCCGTACTCAATACGCTGCTTTGGGAAACGATCGCGGGGCGTTGAGCTCTATCATTTCCAGCGGCGGATCCAAATGCCGCCTCGTTCACAGCAATGTTCTTCGACAGCGACGACTGCTTGCCGGTACGGTCCATCCGGTCCCCGAAATTCACCCGGGCAACGATGCGGGAGTATTTTCGCAGGGTGTGAAGCCTTGCGTTGTACTGAAGTGGTTGAAAGAGGAGGTTTCCCAAGATGCTGCCTTGTGTAGCACCGACATTTGTTAACAGAACAATTTGTTTCGGCAAAAATTCCGCCGACGAATATGCCGGCTGATCGAGCTTGTAGACTGCTGGGGGATCGACTTCCCCCTCTTGTCCTGCCGCGAAGGGAGCAATCAGTGTCTGGGGCAGG
The DNA here is from genome assembly GCA_035495255.1 of Bacteroidota bacterium. Classification (GTDB taxonomy): domain Bacteria; phylum Bacteroidota; class Ignavibacteria; order UBA10030; family SZUA-254; genus DASYTP01. Next base: position 4,111 of record DATJGD010000008.1, read on the forward strand.
TCCTCATAGTCTGCATTCACAATCTCAACAGTTGCTCCTGTCAGCGCGGGCAGCCGCACGGTCACGGCTCGCGAAGGGAGGTCCGGGGCGCCGGGCTTCGGGACTTCATTGGTTCGCCCCCCCTCGAATGTATAATGATCATACACAGTTCCGTCGACGCCGATCTTTTCGGGAGCCAGATAGCCGGGACGGAACTCTACGACAACACCGCTGCCGTCCGATTGAACAACACGGACGCCCCTGCCGGCAGGCACGGCAGCCGAAAGAGCCGCCGGCATGAACCACGCCAGGAGGATCCAGCGATAGAGATTCAGAATGTATTTTTTGAAGCCGTTAATTCGAGTATGTCCTATAAAACGAAAAAACCGAACGCCAGGAACCCTGACATTCGGTCTAAAAAAGACAAACGGATATCTCATGTCATAGGTTCAGGCAACAAGAATAAAGGAGACCTTGTGATACACCCACAAGCCGTAACAAGTTGACGAAAACCTTTAGCAAAAACCTATGCAGAAACTCCGTTATAGTTCGAATAAACTTGGGTTTAATATAGAGAAACTTTACTGAATTGTCAACGCCTATCTGACTCTTATTTGATTCTTACCGATAAAATGAGTAAATTTAACCTACAAATCTATACATTTTCCTCCTTTTAGCATGCCAAAACCTATAAGCATTCTTTTCGTTGCCACCGAGGCAGAGCCTTTTATCAGTACCGGCAGTATTGGAGATGTTGCGGGAAACCTGCCAAAAAGCGTCAAAGCATTGGGGCACGATATTCGTGTGATGCTTCCGGGATACAGTCTCATCAGCAACCGCCGATTTCAGATTCACAACCTCTTGAGAATGAAGGACATCGATATCCCCCTTGGTTCCAACATGGAGCGGGCGTATGTCAAATCCTCATATCTCAACAGTGAAAACCATAAGGTCCTGGTGTATTTTTTGGCGAATGAGAGATATTTTAACCGGGAAGGGTTGTATTCCCATCCTATTACCAAGAAATACTTCACCGACAACGATGAACGGTTCATCTTCTTCTGCCGGGGTATTTTGGAAACCCTCAAGCGCCTGCAGTGGCAGCCCGACATCATTCACTGCAACGACTGGCAGTGCGGACTGATACCGGCCTATCTCAAGTCGATCTATAAGAACGATCCGTACTTCAAAAACGTCAAGACGATCTTTACGGTCTATAGCCTGGCCTCTCACGGGACCTTCCCCCGGGCATCATTCGAAAAGACGGGCATGCCCTCAGGAATGTTTTTCGATAACGGCAGCGATAAGTTTAATTTTTTGAAGGCCGGGTTGAAACATGCCGACGTTATTACGACCTTCGGCAATAAGGCGGAAAAAGGAATTCGTTTGTCTCCCGACGACGAGATTGAGAAAGTGCTCGCGTCACGAAAAAACATCGTTTCGATGAACGGTTCAAGCAACGGCCTCAGCCAGTCGGTGCTCGCCGAGAAATTTATCGGCCTCTACCGTGATCTGGCAAAGAATGGCTAATGAACCCTGGCGGGATATTTCTTGATCGTGACGGCACCGTCAATCAGGAAGTTAATTTTCTCACATCACCCGAACAACTCGAACTGATTCCCCGTTCTGCCGAGGCAATCCGTGAAGCGAATCATCTGGGTTTTAAGGTCTTCATCGTCACCAATCAATCGGGAATCGCCCGGGGCTTGTTAACCGAACCCCGACTCCTGGAAATCCACGACGCATTTCTCCAATCCCTTCGCGAACATGGCGCATCCGTCGATGGCATCTACTATTGTCCTCATTTGCAGAGTGCCGGTGGGGGTTCTCCCTATGCAGTCGACTGCAGCTGCCGCAAGCCGAAGACGGGCATGATTGAACAGGCGCAAAGGGAATTTCCGGTCGATCTGAAGCGTTCCTTTGTCATCGGTGACCGGTTGGCTGATATACAGCTTGGCAACAACGCAGGTATTCCATCAATCCTCGTGTTGACGGGCTACGGAAAAACCGAGTTGGAGATTTGCCGAAACAAGCATGCTACGATTGAACATGTCGCGAACGATCTTTACGACGCGATGCTCTATATAAAGAAACGTGTCAGCACAGCGGAAAAACTTCCAGCTTCCTAAATGAAACTTACCCTTGTAGTTCTTTTTCTCATGATTGTCGGCGCGGGATGCAGCGAAGACCCGAATCTCGTAGGGCTCGGCGTCCTTCCCCCGCAGGACACACTTCATGTTGCTACGGCAACGACATTCGCAACCGGTGATACGACGTTCCTGTCGCGCGTTACCGGCGGCTCCTCGACACTTCTCTTCGGGAATTACCAGACGCTCGAAGCGCGATCACTTCTCGCCTTTTCCCAGTTTTCCGCGACAATCCCGTCAACGGCAGCAATTGACTCGGCGGTGATTACCTTCAAGATCAATTATCGATTTAGGGATTCGTCCGGCACCGTCGGCATTGAGGCGCATAGATTCTCCCGCGCCTTCGCGACCACAGGTTTTAACTGGGACTCAGCTTCCGTCTCGGGTTCCTACAGCGACACGGTCTCAGGTGCCCTGCTTCAGACCATTACTTCTTCGGATACTGTCATACGCCTGCGGATCGACACGACGACAATCCGTCAGTGGATTTCCTCCGATATCGGCCGCCTGATCCTTCTGCCCACGGGCAATTTTATTACAGGGTTCACAGCGTATAACGCGACGACCCTCGTCATAGGCCCACAGCTTACGATATTTTATAACGACAGCCTTAACAAGGCATTCAATACGGCTGCTGCGTTATGTGTCGCGAATGGAACAATTCCGTCAGCACCCGGCAGGGTTTCTCTTCAGGCGGGAGTAGCCTATCGGGGAGTTCTTCGGTTCGATTCGCTGAGCATCCCGGCGAGGGTAAGCGTCACGCAGGCAATTCTCGAGGTTCCCGTCGATACCGCTGCATCGCTTACAAATTCGTACACCGACGATCGCATCATCGCGCATCTTGTCAGGAAAAGCGCCTTCCCGTTTGATTCCCTGGCCCTGGCGACCACATGCACACCGGCATACGAGGGGCTGCAAAAAGTGTACCGCGCAGATATCAAAGCCATCGTGCAACAATGGCTCCTGAAGGAACCGAACAACGGCCTCGTGATCCGTGCCTCCGGAGAGCTGTCGACATTTGACCGGCTGCTTGTGTACGGAGCATCCGCTCCCGCCGGCCTTCGTCCGAAAATAACCGTTACCTATACAGCCTTGCCGTGAGATGAACATGCGAAGACAACGAATCTCCTGGACTTTCATCGCCCTCTCTATGCTCGCGACTGCGAGTGTGCTCGCCGATAATACCGGCGGCTCGAGCTACTCGCGCTACGGATTCGGCGATCTCAGATACTTCTCAACCTCCCGCGCGATGGGAATGGGCGGGGCGGGAATCGCGGTGCTTTCAAATCAGGCTATCGACCGGTCCAACCCGGCACTCTGGTCCCGCATCAACCGAACGAGGTTTTCCGGAAGCGCGATGTACGAAGGTTTTTCATCCAGCGACGACAACGGTTCGACATATCTCAGCAAGACGCACGTCGGCGCGCTTTCTCTCGCGATTCCGATCGAGCGGGATTACGGCATTACGCTGAGCGCGGGCGTCGCGCCGTACAGCAAAGTGAATTACAATATCGTGACCCCCGCTTCGGCTGCAAATCTGAATTATACGCTTCGGTACAAAGGCGATGGAGGCCTTTCGCTTGCTCATCTCGGTCTCTCCGGATCGATCGGAACTGACGTCCACCTCGGTGCAAAACTTAATTACTATTTCGGCTCGATCAACTACACGACAACCCAAACATTTTCGACGACCGCCTATACGACTGCCGAAGTTTTACGGGCAACGCGGTACAGCGGGCTCGGATCGACCTTCGGCGCAGTGTATTCAGGATTGCGGAATATTCTTCATCTTGAGGAAGGAACCGCGTTGAACCTGGCGGCGGTGTTCACAGCGTCATCCAATCCGACGACGTCAGAACAGCGGATCAGCACGTTTAACAGCGGAACCGTTGTCGCAAATGATACGATATCGCTCGCGGACGGAACGGTGAAATTTCCGTACTCCGTTATCGTCGGGCTTGCGTACCAATCGGACAGGTTTACCATTGCAAGCGACTTCACATGGCAGAATTGGAGCGAGATGACGGTGAACGGCGTCGGCAATCCGGATCTTCGCGACAGCTACCGCTTCGGCATCGGCATGGAGTTTCTCCCGAAGAAAGAGTTCTCTGCCCCCTTCACCCAGCGGTTGGCATACCGGGCGGGTCTGTTCTACAATGCGTCGTATTATAATGTCAGGAACACGCCGGTGAACGAATTTGGAATTACCGCTGGCTTTGGAATTCCGGTGTTTGGCGATACGCGTCTCGGCATTGCGGCGGAATACAGCTTCCGCGGAACGACCGATCTTCAATTGCAAAAAGACAGAATTCTTCGTATATCGTTCACGTTGGATATCGGCGAGCTCTGGTTTGTTCATCCACCTGAAGAATAATCATGATTGCCCTCGGAGCTGATCACGCAGGATTTGAGTACAAAGAAAAGATCAAGGGATTGCTGAGATCCCTCGGCTTCGAATTTCGCGACTATGGTACGAACTCGGCGGAATCGACGGACTACCCCGACTACGCACATTCGGTGGCCGAAGCCGTCGGTTCAGGTGCGGCGGAGTACGGAATCCTTGTCTGCGGCACCGGGATCGGGATGGCGATCACCGCCAACAAGCATAACGGCGTCCGGGCGGGCAACGTGGAATCTGTAGAAGGAGCGAAAATGGCGCGCGCGCATAACAACGCGAACGTGCTTGCGATCGGCGCACGGCTTACCTCCTGGGAAACGGCGGCAGAAATCGTCAAAATGTTTTTGTCTACAAAATTTGAAGGCGGCAGGCATCAACGGCGAGTCGACAAAATTCATACGTTAACGAATCTTTAGTTGTTCCTGAAGACTTCGTCTTCAGATTTTACCTCCGGCATTTATGACCAATCTCCAGCAACGCGACGCGGAAATTTACAACGTACTCCGGAACGAGATCAACCGGCAGAACACGAAGCTCGAGCTCATTGCCTCGGAAAATTTCGTCAGCACGGCCGTCCTCGAAGCGATGGGCTCGGCGCTCACGAACAAATATGCCGAGGGATATCCCGGCAAACGCTATTACGGCGGGTGCGAGTTTGTCGACATCGCGGAGAATATCGCCCGCGACCGCGTGAAGAAATTGTTCGGAGCGGAATATTCCAACGTTCAGCCGCACTCCGGCTCACAGGCGAATATGGCGGTCTATTTTACGTTCATCAAGCCGGGAGACAACGTCATGGGCATGAACCTCTCCCACGGCGGCCACCTCACGCACGGCTCGCCGGTGAATTTTTCCGGGCAATTGTACAAGTTTGCGGCGTACGGCGTTCAAAAGGAAACAGGCTTCATCGATTATAACGAAGTCGAATCGATTGCGCTGCGGGAAAAACCGAAGATGATTACGGTTGGGGCGAGCGCGTATTCGAGGAACATCGATTACAAAGCCTTCCGGCAGATTGCCGACAAGGTCGGGGCGTTTCTCTTCGCCGATATCGCGCATCCGGCCGGCCTCATTGCAAAAAGACTTCTCAACGACCCCCTCCCGCACTGCCATGTCGTCACCTCGACGACGCACAAGACATTGCGCGGGCCGAGGGGTGGATTGATCCTCATGGGAAAGGATTTCGAAAATCCGTTCGGGGTGGTCGCGCCGAAATCGGGCCGGACGAAAATGATGTCCGAACTGCTCGATTCCATGGTCATCCCCGGCATCCAGGGCGGACCTCTCATGCATGTCATCGCTGCAAAGGCCGTAGGGTTCCTCGAGAATCTTCAACCTGAATTTGAGGCCTACGCGAAACAGATTATCAAAAACGCTCAGGCCCTTGCTACGAAGCTTATGAGCCTCGGATACTTTATTATTTCGAACGGGACCGACAATCATCTGATGCTCGTGGACCTGCGGAACAAGAATCTCACCGGGAAGGATGCCCAGGAGGCTCTGGATCAGTCGGGAATTACCGTCAACAAGAATGGAGTCCCGTTCGACGATAAGAGCCCGCTAATCACAAGCGGCATCCGCATCGGCACACCGGCGTTGACGACGCGAGGAATGAAGGAACCGGAAATGGAACAGGTCGGCGAACTCATCGACGAGGTCCTGAGAAACATCGGAAAACCCGACGTCTATAAGAGCGTTGAACATAAGGTGAACGAACTTTGCGCACGATTCCCGTTATATGGCTGAGCTGACCGACGATCCGGAACTTGAAGGTGAGGAGCACGACTCCGACGAGCGTGAGATGTCGTTCCTCGAACATCTCGAGGAGCTGCGCTGGCGGCTGGTGAAGGCCTTATTCGGCGTCATGGCGGGCGTGGTCATCTGCGGAATATTTTCAGACTTCATCGTAAACGACATCGTCCTCCGTCCGGGAAGGTCGATCAATCCTCCCCTTCAGCTTATCAACACGGTCCCATTCGGCCAGATTACATTTTACATGATGGCGGTGATCGTCTCCGGCCTCATCCTGAGCTCACCCTGGATTTTATACCAAATATGGAAATTTGTCGAACCGGCATTGAGAGACAAAGAGAAGAAATACATTTCTTCAATTGTCTCGGCGACGTCATTCTGTTTTCTCTCGGGGATCGCGTTCGCGTATTTTATTATGCTCCCCTACATGCTGCAGTTCTTCGCGACGTTCGGTTCGCCCTATATTCAAAACATGATATCGGTGAGCGAGTACATGAGCTTCGTAATCCAGCTCGTTCTGATCTCCGGGCTTGTCTTCGAGCTGCCGATGGTTGCTTATTTTCTGGCGCGGTTCGGCATCATGACGCCGGCATTCATGAGGCATTACCGCCGCCATGCGATCATTGCAATTCTTATTATTGCTGCGGTGGTGACACCGACGACCGATCCAGTCACGATGACGGTCTTCGCCCTGCCGATGTTTGTCCTGTATGAAATCAGCATCTGGATCGCAGCAGCAGCAGCCCGTAAACGCGCCGAAGTTCATCCGCCGATTGAATAGCCTTGAAATTAGAAGAAATCATACAGCCGATTGACCGGGAGCTCGACCTCTTCAACGACCATTTCCGGGACGCGATGAAGTCGAAAGTGGCGTTCGTCGACATGATCGCCCGCTACATCGTCCGGCAAAAGGGAAAGAAAATACGCCCCGCCCTGGTCCTGCTGACGGCAAAGGCCTGCGGTGAAATCAACGACAGCACGTACCGTGGCGCTTCTCTCGTTGAAATCCTCCATACCGCGACGCTCATCCACGACGATGTCGTCGACGACGCAGACACGCGGCGGGGCCTGGCATCGATCAATGCCGTCTGGAAGAACAAGATCGCAGTCCTTATGGGAGACTACATGCTCGCAAAAGGATTGCTGCTATCGATCGACAACAATGATTTTCAGTTTCTTAAAATCACCTCGGACGCCGTCCGCAGGATGAGTGAAGCGGAGATCCTGCAGATTGCGAAAAGCAGGGATCTCGACATCGATGAAGCAACCTATCTGAAGATAATTTCCGATAAGACCGCGTCCCTGCTTTCGACATGCACACAGATTGGTGCGGCAAGCGTTTCACGCGATCCGGAGCTGCTCGAGCGGATGCGGGTCTTCGGCGAAAACCTTGGCATGGTATTTCAGATCCGGGACGATCTTTTGGATTACATCGGAAGAACGAGCATTACGGGAAAGCCGACCGGGCTCGACATGAAGGAAAAGAAACTTACGCTTCCGCTGATTTATTCTTTTACACAGGCACCGCGCAGCGAGACAAAGAGCGTGCTGAAGATTATTAAGAACGGCGCAAAGACAAAAGAGCTTTTGTCGGTCATCGAATTTGCCAGGGAATTCGGAGGGATCGATTACTCGACGAGGAAGGCACAGGAGTATTCAGCGAGAGCGCTCGAAGCTCTTGAGCCTCTGCCGTATTCTCCTGCAAAAGAGTCTTTGACAAGCTTTGTCGATTACGTCATGGAGAGAAGCAAGTAGAACGTTTGAATGCCGGAGACGGCCCTGCCCGCCGTCTTATTGCGATGTTCAGTACCTGGGCCTACCGTACCACCAGCACAGGACAAGGGGCCTTTCTCACGACTTTTTCCGTCGTACTTCCGAACAGAAGATGCTCAACCCCCGTGTGGCCGTGCGTGGCGATGACGATCATGTCGACCTCTTCCTTCTGCGCGAGCGTCAATATTTCCTGTGCAGGCTTTCCTTCCGCGACAATCGCCCGGCACTCGACCTGATTTTTAACGTCCGAGCGGACAAGCTTGTCCAACTCTCGTTTTCCCCGCTGCATGAATTCTTCCTCGATCTGAGCGCTGGGAAGCGCGACCTGTCCGAAGCCGAACTCAGCGGGATACACCGTTGTCTCAACGACATACACGAGGAGGATCTCTGAGTGAAACTGCTTGGCAACGGACAGAGCGTACGAAAGCGCGTGCCGCGAGTGCTCCGAGAAGTCGATCGGGACGAGGATGCGGTGAAGCCGGAATGCGGCTGGAGTGATCTCTTTCGCCGTCTCTTTGGGCTTGGAAGCTTTTTGCTTCATTTCAATCGTTGAAAACGAATTTCAGCCATCCGTGAGTGTCGTTTCCGTTGTTCACGACATCGAAAAACGATTGCTGTACGAGTTTGGTGATCGGTCCGGGTGTTTGTGTTCCCACCGGCATTCGGTCGACGGTTCGGATCGGCGTCACTTCCGCCGCCGTGCCCGTAAAGAACAACTCATCGGCGATGGTGAGCAATTCGCGCGAGACGGGAGCTTCGATCAGGCGGTATCCTTTTTCCTTGACGATCGTCATGACGGTCGAGCGGGTAACGCCCGCGAGGATGCTCGATGTAAACGGGGGCGTGTAGACGTCGCCGTTCTTTACCATAAAGATATTCTCGCCGCTTCCCTCGCTGACGTATCCGAAGACGTCCAGCGCTATGCCCTCGCTGAATCCCGCTTTCACCGCTTCAATTTTAATGAGCTGCGAGTTGAGGTAGTTCCCTCCCGCTTTCGCAATTGTCGGCAGGGTGTTCGGTGCCGGGCGGGTCCAGGATGAGACGCAGACGTCGATGCCGCGAGCGAGCGCCTCGTCACCGAGGTACTTCCCCCATTCCCACACGGCGATTGCCACATCGACAGGATTATTCAACGGGTTAACACCGACATCACCATAGCCGCGGTAGACGATGGGGCGGATATAGCAAGATTTCATCTTATTGACGCGGATCGTTTCCAGGATCGCGTCTTCTAATTGTTTGCGCGTATAGGGAATTTCCGCGTGATAGATTTTCACTGAATCATAGAGCCGCTCAAGATGTTTGTCGAGCCGGAAGATTGCCGGTCCTTTTTTCGTGTTATAGCAGCGGATTCCTTCGAACCAGCTTGAACCGTAATGCACGACATGGGAGAGGACATGGATATTCGCCTCGTTCCAGTTGACCATCTTTCCGTTCATCCAGATTTTTTCTACAGGTTTGATCGCCATAGAGTGTTTTCCTTATAATGACATTTCGTAGATCCGGTACGTTTTGTAGCGCTCGCCGTTCATGAATTCTGCCGCACGATTCATCATGACGTTATCCTCCAGAACCCATCCGGCTTCGCCAAACGGATACCCCATTCCAGTACCGCGTTTGCCAGTTTCATATAACAGCAGTGTGCCCGCGCCTGTCTTCATTTTTTCCGGCACAACTCCCAGAACGATAATACGGACCAGCTTGATCTCTTTTTTATGCAGAAATAGCTTCAGAAGCCCGGGCAGCAACCAACCATTCCTGTTGTATTTGAAGGCGACGTTGAGATCCGGAAGAGAAAGAGAGAACCCGACCGGTTCTCCGTTAAACTCCGCAATTAATACCAACTCGGGAACGACAACCGGTTTCAGATCCTTGGCCAGTGCGTCGAATTCCTCGCTCGTCATCGGCACAGCCCCCCAGTTATACTGCCAGGCCCTATTATAAAGATCTTTTATCCGCTGAATCTCGTTTGTGAAGTCCTTCATATTGAGTGAACGGATCGTCAGACCTTCGCGCTGCCGCACAAGTTCCGCGACCCGGACGAATTTTTCACTAAAAACGTTTCCTTCGTTCAGCAAATATGCGTAAAGGTCCTTGACTTTCCTAAATCCGTAATTCCCAATAAGTTCAGCATAATATGGCGGATTATAGGGCATCAGCACCACGGGCGGCTTGTCATAGCCGTCGATAAGAAGCCCGTACTCATCGTTGACCGACGGACTTGCCGGCCCGCGAACCGCTGTAACGCCCCGTTCCTTCAGCCATGAGATCGCCTTCGCAAATAACGCGTTTGCAACCGGCTGATCGTTAATGCACTCGAAGAAACCGAAGAAGCCGATATTCTCTTTGTGTTCTTTATTATGATTGTGGTTAACGATGGCGCCGATGCGGCCGACGATTTCAGAACCTCTGCGAGCGAGGAAGAACTCGGCCTGGGAATGCTTGTAGAACGGATTCTTTTCCCTGTCCATGAGTTTCTTCCGGTCCATGAGAAGCGGAGGAACCCATTGAGGATAGTCCTCATAGATTTTCCAGGCGAACTTAATAAAGGGAAGTGTATCGCGTTTGGGCGAGATCGGCTCTACTGTTAGCGCATCCATCGAATTGGTTTTGTCGAAGAATGATGCAGCGGAGACTTACTGTATGAGGCCGAGTTTCTTGCCGACAGCGCCGAAGAGCTCGAGAATCCGGTTGAGGTGCTGATCTTCGTGCGCCGCCATGTAGCTCGTGCGCATCATCTGCATGCCCTGAGGCACGCCGGGGCTGATAAACGCATTCACGAACACTCCTGCGTCGAAGAGCGCACGCCAGAACTGGAATGCGATCATGTCGTCGCCGACGATGACCGGAACGATCGCCGTCGGGTTTTCGAGAATCTTGAAACCCATTTCCTTGAAACCTTTGCGCATCTTATCTGCGTTGCGAATGAGCCGCGTGATCCGCTCCGGTTCCTTTTCGAGAATGTCGAGCGCCGCAAGGGCGGCCGCGACGGAAGCAGGGGTCGGGCTCGCGCTGAAAATGAGCGCGGGCGACTGGTGCTTGAGAAAATTGATGACGCGTTCGTCTCCCACGACGAATCCGCCGAGCGAGGCAAATGTCTTGCTGAATGTTCCCATCGTCATATCGACGGAATCCTCGAGTCCGAAATGGCTCGCGGTTCCTCTTCCCCCCTCACCGATGACGCCGACAGAGTGGGCGTCGTCGACGAGTATGCGCGCGTTGTGCGCCTTCGCGATGCGGACGAGTTCGGGGAGATCTACGATATCGCCGCTTGTGCTGAAGACGCCGTCGGTGACAATAAGCTTGGCGACGTGATGCGGCAGCCGTGAAATAACTCGCTCGAGATCGGCCATTTCATTATGCTTGTAGCGGACAACCTCGGCAAACATTCCCTTCGCCATCATATAACCGGCAACGATGCAGGCGTGGTTATCTTTATCGGTGACAACCACTTCACCGCGCTGGACAAGCGTCGGAATGATGCCCTGGGCAGTCTGGTATCCTGTGCTAAAGAGCAGGCAGGCCTCTTTGTTCATGAACTTTGCGAGCCGGGCCTCGAGCTCGTTATGGAGATCGAGCGTGCCGGTGAGATAGCGTGAACCCGAACAACCTGTTCCATACTTTTCGACCGCCTTGATCGCCGCCTCTTTCACCTTAGGGTGCGCAGTGAGTCCGAGGTAATTATTCGAGCCGGCCATGATGACTTTTCTGCCTTCGATCTGGACGACAGGCCCTTCGTTCTCTTCGATAGCGCGGAAGTACGGATAAAAGCCGGCCGCTTTTACTTCGTCGGCGCGTGTAAAGTCAAGACATTTTTGGAAGAGGTCGACCGTTTCCTTTTGCTCGTCAACAGGGGGTGATGAAATTGCGGGATTCGAACGGTTCATAATATTCGTTATTGTGGAAGGTAGCTACAGCAAATTCGCAAGTAGTTGCTTGCCAAATTTATTTTCAATATACTTCATTGGCACCAAAAAGTCAATTGCCCAACCTCGGAATTCGTGTCCTAACCGTCTCTTTTCGCTCATTCTCTCATGCCTGTCCTTATCACCGGAGCAAACGGATTTATCGGAAGTCATTTAGCGGAGAAACTTCATGCAAAAGGCTACGCGCTGCGTTGCCTTGTCCGGAAGACTTCCAACGTCGGATGGCTGAAACATCTCCCTGTTGAATTTGTCTACGGCGATCTCTGCGACGATGAAATTCCGGAGAGCGCTTTTCAGAATGTCGACTACGTCTACCACCTCGCGGGAACAACGAAAGCGAAAACCCGCGAAGAATATTTCAGGGGAAATCAGCAGGCGACGCTCAATCTGCTCACGGCCGTACTCGCCCACGGAACAAACCTCAAACGGTTTGTCCACGTCAGCTCCCAGGCGGCGGTAGGACCCACCCTCGACGGTACGCCAATCAACGAACAAACACCCTTTCATCCTATTACGACCTACGGAATAAGCAAGATGGAGGCGGAGAAGGAATGCCTGAAGCTTATGGCAAAACTCCCCATCACGATTACCCGCCCCCCTGCGGTCTACGGCCCAAGAGACAAGGATGTGTTTGCGTTCTTTAGCTCGATGAATAAAGGTCTGCAGCCGATGATCGGGTTCGACAACAAGATGGTGAGCCTTATTCACGTAAGGGATCTCGTCGACGGGATCGTCCTTGCGGGCGAGCATCCGAACGGAGTCGGCCAAACCTACTTTATCTCAAGCGAGCGATATTACAATTGGAAAGAGGTCGGGGAAATCACCGCCGGCGTTATCGGGAAGCGGGCGCTGAGATTAAGAATACCCGAGTTTATTGTCTATACGCTTGCCGGCTTTTCTGAACTTTTCGGAATGATGAGCAGCAAGCCCGTGCTCTTGAATTTTGAGAAGGCACGGGACATCGTGCAAACCGCGTGGACCTGCTCTATAGCTAAGGCAAAGTCGGACCTCGGCTTCCGGGAATCGATGACGCTGGAGGAAGGTATTCGCGATACGGTAAAGTGGTACAAGAAAGAAGGTTGGTTCTAAAACCCATCCCCGCGGCTCCCTCCGTTACCTCCCGCTCTTAATTCAAGCGGTCCCTACGCCGTAGACCGCTTCTGCAGCACAAATGGAACCATCCGGGTTCGCTCTCGCCCAGAACTATCCAAATCCCTTCAATCCTTCGACCGAGATCGAGTTCACTCTGGCACAACCATCTTTGGTGAGGCTCAAAGTCACCAATGTACTTGGGGAGGAAATAGCCTCAGTTGTCGAATGCGCCTATCTTGAGGAAGGAATGCATTCATTTACATTTGACGCTTCGGTCCTTTCGTCCGGAGAATATTTCTATCATCTTACCGCGACAGATCCGGAGACAGGATTGATGAGTTTTTCGAGTGTACAAAAAAATGATATTGATGAAGCAGCAGGACCGCCATTGAGGCAATTATGTAACTCGCTCACTGATCAAACTGTATGTCCAGAACTGGATGAATTTCCCATAATGACCAGACATACTCGCTCCCATGGCGCTTGTTTCCCCGTTTGTGATCGGCTGAACTCCAGTGAGCCGTATCGAGAAATCCGTATCCTATCACCGTTATCTTTGGCGGGTCCTTAAAAATCGTAAATTCGCTTCTGCCGATGGATTCAATGGTACCCGTCGTTCCGTCCTTTTTCACCTTTTCCTTCCCGATCACTCCATTGAGGAATTTCTGCCGAACCTCGCAATACGCGTTCCCGTTTGGAATTTCCACGATTACATGTTTGGCGGTTTTACTTCTTGACACAGCAATCTCCAGGTGATAGTCACAGTCGTCATCGGACAACTTCGTTCGGTGCAGGTACGCGGTCAGGCGAAAAAGTGTATCTTCCCGAGGGTAGGTGTGTGAGGGCTCCTGGGCGAATTCAGCATTCGTGATATCCCATTTGTTGATCATTTCCCGAACGGTTACCGTTCGTTTGGGCTGCAGAGGCATTGAATGGATACGATGCTTTGCACTATCCCGAATATGATTGGTTTTTGATTGCGTGCATCCGCAATCGCCGCCATAACCATATTCAGTCAGTACGAGGATCACCATGAATGCCGCAGGCAACGTTAGCCGCATAGTTTTGTATTTCCTCTCTGAGGTTTGTGATGGTACGGAACTGGCCTTTGGATAAATTCCTTATCGGCTGCCGGTTAAATATACATTACCCATCTCGCCACCCATTCCGGCAACTCCCTTCGCAACGATTCTTCCCGCTCGGCATCGATTTTCAATCCATCGGCGACAGTCTTCAAAATTTCCACCAGAATTCTCCGCCCGCTGCCTCTCCTGCGTTTGCCCGCACCCGACTTCGACTGCAGGAGGATGCGTTGAATCAACCCGTCCGAGGCACGCAGCCGCGGGACCGCGCCCAACGCTGTTCCAAAAGTTTGGATCTCGTTGAGCACCTCTCTGCACTCCTCGCACACGGCAAGATGACGTTGAGTTAGTTGAAGCTCGTTGCCCGCGGTAATTCCGTCGGCGTGCAGGCTGATGAACGATTTGTCAAATTCACAATTCATTTTTTACTCCCGTACCTCGTTGTGTAGCGCATCCATTATTTTTCTCAAACTCTTCCGCGCGCGGTGAACCCGGGCACACACCGTCCCAATCGGAACGTCAAGCGTTTCCGCGATTTCTTCGTACTTCAACCCGTCCACATGGAGGAGAATCAGTACTTCCTTTTCTTCCGGTGAAATCTGTTCGATTGCCCGCAACATCATTTCGCTGTTGTCCCGCGCGATCAACAGCTCCTCGGGATTTTTTTCCGCGCTTACAAACGCGTCGGCACGGTCCCACTCGGTTGATTCATCTGAATCTGGAAAGAGATGCTCTATTTTCCTGCTCCTCAGACGTGTTAAACATGTATTCACCGTTATTCTATACAACCACGTCCGAACTCCCGACTCGCCCCGGAAACTTCCAAGTCCCCGGTGCACCTTCAGAAAGATATCCTGAACCGCTTCCTCCGCATCCTCTCTGTTCCCCAGCATCCGGAAGGCATGGTTATAGATCCGGTCAGCATTCGCCAAGACGAGTTCGCGAAATTCCTTATAGCTGGGGGTATTCAATGATCCTGAGAATGTCTGGAGCGTTCCGAGGCTTGTTAGTTAGACTACAGAGGAACCATGTTTATTGCCTGCCGGGATGTCATACTACCGCCTCGATTGCAATAAAGAATCGGCAATCGTAGTCTAACGAGTGTACTAAACAATTATAGAAGGATAACGGCATGTTTCCATCAGCTGAGACTGCAAGAGATTTCCCGATTCTCTATGGGGTTCTGATCTTTGTGATACTGCTCTTTTACGTCGGCATACTCTGGATCTTCGGCCGCATGGCCGATAACGTCAACAAAATCCGCAAAATGCTCGAACGAGAGATCAGCTCCCGCCAGCAATCTTAAGAATACCAGGCGCAAAATGCAAGGGCCAGTGACCATGAGCGGCTCGAACTACACTGAACACGAAGAACGCGAACTTAACCGCTGCGTAAACCGGGTTCTAGAGATCCTCAATTATAGTTTGCCGCTGAATCAGTTCGGCAAAGTTGAATTGATCATCCCCCGGCAGAACGGCAAGATCGCCGGAGAGATCGAAATTGCGTTTCGCAATCGCCACAAAAGAATTCTCGAGTAACGTCATGAAATGTAGCATTGCCCGAGCCGTCTAGGCGGATTGGGAGCTAACATGTAGAGCCGAAACACTTCGGGTTGTTGAGACGATCAAGCCCGGGTAGGACCAGTTCCAGGTCCGCCCGGGCTTTTTTCGTTGCCCCGGCCGTCAAGATGAGAACAACGTACTCCAAACGTATGCACATTATGAAAAGCAATTTGATTGCGGCAGTGCTGCCCCTGTTCGTGATGGCATTCAGCTGCAAGCTGACCCCGGCAGATTCCAATGCGCTGTCGGTCGCAAGCCTCCGCTTTGCGCCAAGCGCATTCGATTCATTCAAACGCAATACCGAGCTGAAGTACTCGCTTGGCGCTCCTTCCTCCGTGACAATCACCATCATCAAACGGGACTCATCGCAACAGGAGTATCTGGTCAAAACGCTTGGTGAGAACCTTAGTGAAACCAAAGGTTCTCATTCAATTACCTGGCTCGGCGACACCGAAGAGCATCTCTTTGCTCCGGCGGGCGTTTACTTCGGCGTCCTGCGCATCGGGGAACATCACTATGAGACCATCGTCCAGGTGTTTCATTTCTAACCGCTGACAATCGATCCACCAATGCATATTCGCGGTCTAACTCACAATTCTTCAACAAATTCAAAGGAGGTCCCCATGCGCGGCACATTTCTCTCCGCATCACTATGTCTCTCCATTCTCGTACTCTGGTCGTTCATTGGCTGTAACAAAGACTCTCCAACAGAGTCGCAGAAGAGAGATACCATCGTACCCTATCAATTTGAATCAACCGGCGAAGAATTTCTCGTCAGCGCGCTCGATGAGATTGAACGTATCGCAGACTACGCTCAACGGACAGGGAATATTCTTCCGGCCAAAGCGGGCAAAGCAATGATCTCGGCGACTTCGTCCGATACGTCTTACATTTATGGTGAAATTACTCCCGATGGATATGGCGCCGTAGTGACAGAACGACACGCATATCCCAAGGGGCTGCTTCTCATCACCGTCCGTAAGAGCTACGGCAAACCGGCAACAAGAATTGTCAGCGACACGAAGCGTTATATCTCCTTCGAGGATTTTCTCAACGATTCGTCTCAGCAATCGAACATCACAGAGGTCTACGGGCTTTCGTCCGACACGCTCGTGACACACGTAACCCGGAATGGGACTCTTGAAACGTACACGTTCCGGCTTCCGGTGGTCACGCGAACGACGAGTCCTCTCGATGGTTCAGTTCGTGTAACATCGCGATTCGGCAATGCCGGCATGGTGATGTCGGAAACACGTGACGGCAGCGGGAATCTTGTGCAGTCCCGGTCAACGTACGGCGACTCGACGGGGACTCTTACGACGTACACCGCATTCGCCGATTCTTCATGGCGCCAGGTACGGTCCAGAGGCCAGTCCGACGGATCAATCCTCCGGGAAATCACATCCGGCCCGTGATGAGTCGTAATCGTTCCGATACCTCTCGTCGGCAGCGTATGTTGCTGCAGCCGAAACATACACACCCTTCAGCGAGCGGACCCGCACCGAACATGCGCCCGCTCGCTGTTCGTATTCTCATTGTCACCTTGTTCCTTTCTTTCCATTCATCATTTTCGCAGAGTATCACTGGTCCGGACTCCAATGCCATCTACCGGCAATCGCAGTACAGCGAGGACGATTCTCTGCAACTGCAGCACATTGGCCTGCGTCTCAACGAGGCTCAACTTCGTGTATCGGAAACTGATTTCTGGCACCGGCTTTGTCCCGAACTCCGTATTTCCGCCAGTTTCGGAATCAAGGATCTGTTGTTTATCGAGCCGACGGGTTCAGGTTCGTTCGTCCTACCCCGCGATTCATACAGGCTTACCGTCAACCTATCCGTGAACGACATTCTGAGTTCCGGCAAGCACGCCAGGGCGGAGCTTGATGTGCAAAGCCTTCAGCTCCAGTTCAATCTCCTCAGTCGGCAATTGACGCAAAAACGTATCTCTCGGGAACAGCAGCTTGCCGAACTCCAGGATCACATTTCCTCGCTGCGCCAAGAACTCGCCATGAAGGAAGATGTTCTCACATTCGACGAAATGCGCTTCCAGCAGGGTAAGATCGGGTACGACGCCCTTATTCATTCCAGGCTCGATGTCCTGCACGTGAAGACAAGCATCAATTCTTTGGAGCGCCAGATGGTAAGCGTACACAATCAAATTCAATGACATGGAAAAGAACCACGAACTAATCCGCGAACAATCTCAGCTCTCGTTACCTCTGGATCTCCGAGGGCCGGAATTCATTCGCTGCTTCGATCGCCTCTTCCGGTCGTTCCGGCAGCAAGTGTTCGAGTGCTACGGCGAAAGAGGCGACGTCCGTATCTCCCGGGCAGTAACAAGCGTGCAATATGTAGATCCGGGTTTCGATCCGTCGAACCTGACGGAGCCGGCTGTTCTTTCAGTGCTGGATGTGTTGGAATCGGTCATCCAATCGGCCGGTGTTTTCAAACGCTCCAGGCTTCGCCAGACCGCGGTCACGCTTATCTCGGATCTTTATAACAAGCAGTACGACCTTCTCGAGCAGCACAACGCCATCGACAGAGTCGAGCAGGCCTACTACAGGCTTAAGAAATGAAACGTGAAATGCCTGTACGCCAGGAATACCCATGTGCCACCTCTCTTGCAACAGGGAGTTTTTCGTACTCCAGTGCCGTAGCCATCGCGACCGGGTTAATTGAAATTCTTTCCCCGTTTTGCGAAATCCTTCCGAATGGAATACCCGCAATTGCAATCGTCGGTTCGATCCGGCGGCGGAAACCATTTGTCAACGATATCGATCTCGTTGCTATCCCAAAGAAGGAAAACGATGACTGCCGTTCCGGTAATCCGGCGCAGCCAAACGAGATGGAACACAAACTCTCGGCGCTTTGTCTCGATGAACTTCTGACTCCCGAACTCAACGGCAAAAAGGTCAAGCGCTTCCTTGTCAACGAATGGTCTCCGCGTCTCAAGAACCGTC
The DNA here is from genome assembly GCA_035495255.1 of Bacteroidota bacterium. Taxonomy (GTDB): domain Bacteria; phylum Bacteroidota; class Ignavibacteria; order UBA10030; family SZUA-254; genus DASYTP01. Next base: position 22,782 of record DATJGD010000008.1, read on the forward strand.
CCATCCCTCTGGATATGTATGTTGCAACGAGGGCCTCATGGTGGACCCAGCTTTTACTGCGCACCGGGAGCCGCGACTACAACATTGAGCTCGCCGTGCGGGCTCACCATCTTCGCCTGGAATTACGAGGCGACGGGAGCGGATTGCTTTCTCCGGGCGGCGATCCGATCAGGGTCAACAGCGAAATTGAAATATTCAACCATCTCATGCTTCCCTACAAGCCACCATCTGAAAGGAGCTGATCTATGCACTCAAGTCTTGACGGGGCAACGTCCTCTTCGACCTATGCACCGCGCCAGGGAACGTGTGAATACCAAATTCATCAGATTCTTCACCATTGGTCTTCCGGCCTTTCGGTCGACCCTCATAGCGGCGAGTCGATCGTCACGATTCACGACATCGATCAATTGAGCCACTCCATCTCTCAGAGAATCACGACCGGTCGTATGCTGCGAATATCTGAACGAAGATTGTTTTTTCGGCTCAGAGCCCGCATCGCGCATATTCTGGCCGCTGCACGCGGCCGCAGATGATTCATGACTGCTCCCACACATATCACCTTCGCCGAATTTATCTACCTTCTCATCCTGACCACCACAGGAGTTTCGTTAAACGTGACCAATGCTTGTGTCATCGCCGTTTCCTCTCTCTTGCCGGACATCGACACATCCGTCAGCACCGTCGGCAAGGCCGTACCTGCCGTATCGATAATAGTGGAGCGGAAGTTCGGGCATCGTACCCTTACCCACTCCGTCGCGTGCATCGTTGGACTCGCAATCCTGCTGCTGCCGCTGTATGCTGTTCTGCCTCAAGCCTATGTTTGTTTTGTCGTGGGATATTGTTCCCACCTCCTGCTCGATACGATGACGATCAACGGGGTTAAACTTTTCTATCCTTTTTCGACGGTCAAGTGTGTATTTCCCCTGGAGGTCAACGCTCCCCATCGTTACCGCATTCAAACCGGAAGCAGGAACGACAAGGCCCTGGCGATTATCTTTCTCATTGGCTGTATTCCAACTTTTCTCATCGCATACAGCGGATACGAGCGCTTTATCCGTGCCACACAGCAGAATATCGAAGCTGCGGTGAGAGATTACAACGACTTCTCAAAGGACAACCTTGTCTTCGCACATGTGATAGCATACAGCATGCTGACAAAGGAACCGCTGAGCGGTAACGTAGAGATTGTCGGAGCGTTGAACGCTCACACGCTGATTTTCAGGGATGCTGATGGACGGCTGCACTCCATCGGCAAACAATTTCAGGCGGACTACGTAGCGGAGAAGATCCTCTGCGAACGGGGACGGCCTGCCCGTTCGTATACGCGAAATCTCGATATGAGCAACCAGCTCCTCTGCCAGATACCAGCCGAGATTGACACTTCCGTTGAAAATTATTTCTTCGGCCTCCTTTCGACGACCGACAAACTCTCAGTTCCCGACGATATCAACCTCTTTAGTCCCGTCTCCGGGGGCGACGGATCAATGAAGTTTAACTTTGCGACCTACGACGATATCCGAAATTTCAATCTCGAATACGCATTCATCTCCAAGGGAATACTCACCGTCAAGTCGATCCTTACCGGCGAGCATCTCCAAGGGTCCGGCGAGACAGATTTATCGATTCCAAAGCCGGGACGTTATGTTCAACTTTCCATTACGGTCGAGGCGAAAGATTCGATTGTTTTTCAGAAACAGAAATCTGATACCGTACACGAGAACGAGATTATCGCAAGGAACAACCTGACGCAATTGTTTCAGGGAACGATCGGCCTGAACAACGAAAGGATCGGGATTCTGCGAAACCAAAAAGACGCGTCTGCAAGTGAATTCGAACAGAAGATTGCATCGGCACTTCAGGCACTCCAACTGGATTCCTCGGAGTACATGCACAATCTCGAGCTTTCCGAATCCGGATATATTTCGGGAGAACAGCTGCAGATCTCTCTGTTGAAAATGCAAAAAGACAGAGAGAGCCTTCTGCACATAACGTCAGCCCGATCCCTCGGCGCAGAACAGTTTTTGAACGGCATTCACAAACTCGAGTTGGAGAACGCTCAGTTGCGCGCGAAAGCAAAAGCCGCCGAGCTGCAATCGCAAATACGTTCACCACTTCACGGGGTTCTCATAGACATACGCAAGGTTCATCATAACAACAAAACTCAGGTTACGTTTATTATCCGGAGGACATCGTGATCCCTCCCGTTCGGGCCTGAATTGCCGATGCACTATACCTGCTTCGTCTGCCGCGTATCGCATCCCAGCTTTCACCTGTCGTGTCCTGAATGCGGCGCCTGGAGTACCATGAAGCGACAAGGCTACGGCGCATCACTGGATGATGCTCATCCGCTTGCACTTCGGGATATCAATGCCACCGTCATAGGAAGGACAAAATCAAATATCGAGCAGCTCGACATGTTGCTGGGTGACGGCTTTGTCCCAGGGAGTTCAGTCCTCCTCATCGGCCCTCCTGGTGCGGGCAAGTCTACGCTACTCATGCAAATAGTGAAATCCCTGAATTCCCCATCCCTCTACGTAACGGGAGAAGAATCGGTTCAACAACTGAAATTACGGGCAGACCGGCTCGACATGCACGCGGGAAATGTTTTCGTGTTATTTGAGACCAACATTGACAAGATCGCCGCGCATGTCGAAACCATGGGAATACTCCTTCTCATCATCGATTCCATCCAGACGGTCTATACCGACACTTCCGGATCCTTACCGGGAACTCCGACGCAGATACGAAAATCGACTACTATTCTTCGCCGCCTGGCGCACCGGAACAATCTTATTCTCATCATCGCAGGCCAGGTGACGAAAGACAGGAAAGCCGCGGGTCCGAAACTCCTCGAACACGCGGTCGATGTCGTTCTTTATCTCGAGTCAGACGGAATCCAAAAGCATCAGCGAATGTTGCATGCCTCCAAGAACAGGTATGGATCGACGGAACCCCGATGCACGCTGATGATGCACAATACGGGATTGGTCTTTCTGCCAGTCACATCTGCTGACATCAGAATCTGAGGGGCCGAGTGAGCGAGGCCGGGAAACTCGCCGATCTCCGGCACGATAGGACGTTCATGGGGAGATCCGGGGAGTTGTTCCAGCTCGTCGGGAATCTCCAGCGGGGCCGCCATACTCTTCTCACGGGAGACAAGGGGATCGGCAAGAGCCGCCTCATGCTCGAAGCAAAGATGGTTCTCTCAGGGAGGTCGAAGCACATTGACTTTTCTCCCGGGATCATGACACGGATCCACGGCCGGTTGCGCGTGCGCATCGACCCTCATCAGTACAAGTTCCTCCTTATTGAGCATACAAGTCCGTTGGGAGATTGCTTGCGGGAAATGCTGGAGAAGCTTTTCCATAACGGGGACCTTCATATCGAGTCGGATGAGGAACGAACCGATTGGCATGTAATGAAGAAGAAGCTCTCAGGGCTCGGCAGCATACAGCTTCAGTCTGCAGTCTTCGAAGGAATTTCGCGATCCGACAAATCGTATCTCATCTTTTTTGATAACATCGACAGGATTTCACCGTCCCAGCAAGCGTTCCTGGAAACACTATTAAACATTGCGGTCATCTGCACGGCGGCGGTGCAGTTAAAAGAGAATTTCATGTACCGGCGCATCTGGGCGTCATTCTCCAAAATCAGGCTTGAACCTCTTCCGGAATCGATATGTATCCAGCTCATTAACTACTTCCTGCAGAACTATCCGCTCCGCGTTATCGATCCCGAGCTTTACCGGCGGGAAATATTAAAGGCGGCGAACGGGAATCCGTTTTACATTAAGAACATGCTCTGGCACGGATCCAGGGAAAAATTCGTGGACGGTGAGGAAATCAGAAAACTCCGGCGGGTCGACGAAGGCAAGTATTTCAATATGGGGCCGATCTATATCTTTCTTGTCGCGTTAGTTACTCTCTTTAAGATCTTTTCCATAGGAATGGACAATAAAGAATTCTACATCTATTTTTCAGCCCTTGGGTTTCTTGCGTACATGGTTTTCCGGGTGTTTCGGGCTTTCTTTCTATTCAGGCCGCAAAAATACTAATCAAAAGTGCCCCTGACCAAGGTTCAGATTCCCGATGAATTAGTACCTCCGCCCCGGTTCGCTCACATGCGGATTTAAATTGCAAAGTGAGCATTTTTTTTGTATATTTTAGAACAACATCGCGGGGTGGAGCAATTGGTAGCTCGTTGGGCTCATAACCCAAAGGCTGCAGGTTCAAGTCCTGCCCCCGCTACGCGAAAATCCCACAACATATCCTGTTGTGGGATTTCTTTTTGGGGGGGCGTATTTGATCTATTTCTTAACTCTATTTATTGTTCCCTGGAAGGACTTTGTCTAATGCGATTCCAAGACCTCCAGAAAAGGTGAATAAAGAGAGCGAGGAATGACCGGCTGGACCCGGTTTGCCTTCATACCTGTAAGATAGAGTAGATTGAACTCGAAATACGTCGTTTAGAAATCTAAAATCGACCGCAGTAGGCATCATGACACCCAGATTATCTCCGACGTAAAGCGATGGTGCTGCAAAAAAATCGAATTTCCCGGCTTGTAGCCAGACGATGCGGAGCCCCAACCCGAAATTACTATGGTAAGATTCATACTTTACCCGGTCGGCAATCACGAATAAACCGAGAGTTTTGTTGAAGGGGATCTCTAATGATACTCTTTGATAATTTCCGGACTTATGAAACGAATCCTCGGAGTATCCGCCATACTCGATACTTGCCCAAACTGACTTTTGCGCTCTGCTCATAGCTTCTTTGGGACCGGTTGAGTCGCTTTGACTATATGCGCTCGCACGGAAAACAACAATACTGAGCAACCCAAAAAACAAGAACTTGCGAACTTTGACGGGCTCGCATTTAGAGGTTGCAGCTGCCACGAAAAAAGGGAGTAAATGAGAGTGGAAACAATTATACATTTGATATCTAGGAACGTCGACGCCAATAGAATGGACGACGCTTCTGATTCGCGATGGCAAGAATTCGAATGGTGTTATCGATATTGGAATACATAACACTGTAGGGGAATCGACGTACTATTTTCCGACGGATGATCTCTAATACGAACGGAGAAGCCTCCGGGCGTTCTTGAATTTGGTTAATTGCCCGCTCTACCTCTACAAGAAAAGCCTTTCCCAGTCCTTCAACCTCCGCTTCATAGTAATGAGCAGCTTCGAGCAACTCCGCTTCGGCAATCTCATGGAACGAGATCGAAGCAATCATTCGAGGTGTGCACGTGCACTTCGAAAAACATCACGTGCCGGGCGAGACCTCGCCTTCCCATTCACTAACTCCTCGTGACGACGCAACGCCTCTTCAGCCCATAACTGTTCATTCTCCGCCTCAGAAAGATCGTCAAGGCTGCTTATTAGCCTCTCTGCCAGCTTTGCCCGAGAACGAGCATCGAGCTTAAGCAGTTGTTTCTCAATTTGTTTTGCTGTCATCTGCTATGTCATCCTTTCATAGAAAGATAAGCAAACTCCGGAATAAAAGAAAAGACAATGCGTGACAAGGAAAAACCTTCATATTTCATACTCAAAAACGCGCACTAATGTTGTAGGTTCCGAAATGTTCGTCCCCCCGCTACGAGAAGGCCGAATCTAAAAAAGATTCGGCCATTTTTTTTACCCACGAAATGCACTTGGACATATACTTAGCCTTCTCGAAAACCGATTCGTCGTTTCGGGGGCATTGGAGGTTTCATAAGTTCTCGAATCGCATCGAACACGATCTTGAACTGTGCATCGTACCTTTTCTCCAAAGTAGTCAGCTGTCGAGCCAGATCGTCATGCGTGCTCAGCATGCGTCGAAGCCGAACGAATGCACGCATGATCTCGACATTAACTTTTATTGCGCGATTACTTCTTAGAACACTTGAAAGCATTGCTACGCCCTGCTCGGTGAATGCATAGGGGATCGCCCTCCGCATTCCACCCCAACTTGAAGTCACAATTTGTGACTTCAAGATTTGAAACATGAAATCATCTGGGAACCGATCAGAATTCCTCTTAACCGCTTGAATCAAAACTTTCGGGGCAACTTGATAGATTTTCGACAAATCCGTAGAGAGCATCACCTTCTCGCCACGAAGAAGGAAGATCATTCTCTCTACATCCTCCCGAACCATAATCGACGACGTTGTATATTTCATGAATCGCCCGTTTTCAGGTAATAATAAGTTCTTTTCCATTTCTTTCGCAATACGGTGTTTACCTGATGGAACGTAGGGTTACGAATTAATTGACAGTCCCACTGAGAGTATGTATATTGATCATACTACATGGAGGACTCCCCGACCATCTAATTGCTACCGACTTAGTACCTTACGTCATGCAATAAGTACAAACGATGAGTTTGTATTTAGATCACGACACCTCAACTGTCATTGGCTATCGGTATGCAAACAAAGCTCATCTCAATGAGCATTCTGCGGTTTGGGGCGCTTGCATTTCTATTTTCTCCAATACTCATGTTATCGCAGCCCACATTTCAACACGGCAGGTGGTACAATGCGGGGCAACGCTTTATCGACGGGCGAGTGCGGGGGGAGATGCACAAAGAACGCACCACCACGCCAGATTATAAACCCCTGACGTTAATCAAATCTGATTTTCTGGTGAACACCGGCTGCGGACAATATGGTTCGAATCAGGCCTACACAAACATTGCCAGAGATGACCTCGGAGATTATATGTGCGTATGGTCGGATGATCGAACTGGACACCAGCGAATCAATGCACAATTACTCAATCAATACAATGAGAAGATTGGAAATAAGATTGTGATTTCCGACGAAGAGAATGAATGGAACTCCCAACCCAACATTGTCTACAACAAGGTGAATCATGAGTACATTATTACCTGGGCTCACAGCGGCTACGACATTCAAATGCAGCGTGTTTCTGTCGCGGGTGAGATAATTGGGAATAACTTTGCAGTCAACAACCAAGACATTGCGAATACGAATAATCCCTCTGCAGCTGTAGATCCAAACGGAAACATCTACCTCACCTGGATTTCAGAGGGATACGATTTTGGAGGAAACAGTGTGTATTATCTTTAGCTGTAATTTCCGAGACGGTGTCTCGGAAATTACGCGACGATCCGAGATTATCGACAGAAAAGCCTCTTCCAAACTGGGCGGGGAGATCAGACGCAAGACTTTGCAGAAGCTTCTCCCCGTATTTCGCGCGATCGAGTCCACGCTGCTCAAACTCTATTATTTTTCGCCCAATTTCCCAGTATGTCGCAGTGAGCAGAGCATTCACTGTCCGGGCGGATTGGTGCCGACTGATGCTCCTTCGAAAAACATCTGTTGAGAATCAGCTCTGTGCATTTGACATTATGTCCAAATTGACATATATTGTATTTAATGAAAGCTGCCGATAAGCCACTGGTTTGGTTGCACGGTGAAGTGAAAACTCCTCCGCTGTCAAGCGAGGCGCGAATTGAGGGCGGCTACTTGCTTCGTCTTTTACAAATGGGTGAGAAGCTTTCCCTTCCGCACTCACGACCGATGCCTTCAATTGACTCTCGATGCCACGAACTTAGGGTGATAGACGAAAATAAGACTTGGCGAATCATATACCGAATTAATTCAGATGTCGTTTTGATCCTGGAGGTATTCGAAAAGAAATCCCCAAAGACTCCAAAGAATGTAATTGCAAATTGTAAACGAAGAATCCGACTTTATGAAAGAGCAAGAAATGAATAGCGCAAAGAAAAAGTCTCTCGAAGCAAGGGGTTGGAAGGTGGGGGACTCAAAAGAGTTCTTAAATCTTTCGGAAGAAGAGGCCGCATACGTTGAGTTGAAATTGTTACTCAGCAAAGAATTGCAGAACACTCGAAAGCACAAACACCTGACTCAGCATGAACTGGCCCGGCTGGTGAAATCCAGCCAGTCGAGAATAGCTAAAATGGAAGCCGGAGATCCTTCCGTATCATTAGATTTACTCGTCAGGTCACTCTTACTCCTGGGGGCATCCCGGAGAGCTATATCCCGCGTGATAGCCGCTTGATCCCACACGGCGACCAAGTTGTTCAGGAGAGCCAGGCAAGGTTAAAACCGTAAAATTGCATACTCAAATACACGCATAAATGCTGTAGGTTCTGGAATGTTCGTCCCCCCGCTACGAAAAGGCCCCGATCCGGAAATAGATCGGGGTATTTTTATTTTGTGCCCCCTCCTTCCCGCAAGTTCTCAAGCTCGTGCCATCTCGCGTAAAGGTGGGTCACTTTTTCTTTTGCCGCGGCAAGCTGTGCGGTTAATGCTACAATTTGGTTTCCATGTCGTTCGTAGAAATCATGCGAGGAAAAAACGAGTTCGATCCGTTTCACTTCCTCCTCTGCAGAAATGATTTCCTGTTCAATGGTTTCAAGTTCCTTTGCCTCCTTCCACTTCAATGTAGTTGGCTTTTTTGCTGATCGCGTCTTCGCGTGCGTGCTCTGTTTTTTCTCCGCCTCTACCGCGCTCGTTTGGCTTGACATCCGGACAAGGCGGGCAGCCCGTTTCTCAACATAATAGTCGTATCCGCCTTCGCTGAAATGAACGTTTCCGTCTCCTTCAAACGCCAGTATGCCATTACAAACACGGTTCAGGAAATACCTGTCGTGGCTGACAGCAATCAGGCATCCGTCGAATGCCGCGAGGCCTTCCTCCAATACCCGGAGTGTGGAGAGGTCGAGGTCGTTCGTCGGTTCATCGAGAATCAAGAAATTGCCCCCGTTCTTCAATATTTTAGCGAGGAGAAGCCGGCTTCGCTCGCCGCCGGAAAGTTTCTCAATTTTTGTATGCATTCGCTCATCTGTAAAAAGAAACCTGCGGAGATATTTCCACACCGTCAGGCGCTCGTCACCGAACAGGATCCAATCACTTCCTTCTCCGATTTCCTGAAGAACAGAATTCTCATCATTCAGAGCGACACGGGACTGGTCGACATAATTGAACAGCGTTCGGTCCCCCGTCTGAACATGCCCCTTCGTCGGATGAAGCTCTCCCATGATGATTTTCAGCAGCGTTGTTTTGCCCAAACCGTTTCGGCCAATAATACCCAGCTTTCTATTTTTATCGAAATTAAATTCCAAGCCTTCGAATAGCCGCTTCCCCAAAAATTCCATCCCTACATGTTTCAGGTTGAGAATCTTGGAGCCGAGAACCGGTGCCGGGGGAATTAGCAGTTCGACGTCCTGCGGAGTCTCGTATCCTTTCTTCTCAATGTCGTCAAAAAAGTTTTGCATTCTGCTTTTTGATTTTGTTCGCCTGGCGCGCGGGCCCTTACGCACCCACTCAAGCTCGCGAATCAGGAAGCGGCTTCTCTTCCTCTCTTCGGTTTCCAATTGTGTTATACGTTCCGCTTTATTCAGCAGAAAATCATTGTAGCTGCCGGAATGAGAATAACAGAGGCCGTCTTCGAGTTCTACGATTCTGTTCGAAATCGAATCCAAAAAATATCTGTCATGTGTTACAAAGAGGCACGCCCCCGCATAGTTCCTCAGAAATTCTTCCATCCACTCGATCGATTCCGTATCGAGATGATTGGTCGGCTCATCGAGGATGAGCAGGTCAGGGCGCGAGATGATCGCTTTGCACAATGCGACACGCCTCTTTTCTCCGCCGGAGAGCGTAGAAATATCACGGTTTCTGCCCGGCACGCTAAGCGAATGCATCGCTGACTCGATTCTGTTCTCGAGATTCCATCCATCCCGGTGAAGGATCTGTCCTTCAAGAACATGGCGCCGCTCGGATGTGTAGGGAAGCGATTCATATTCTCTGAGAATATCGATGACGTCGTGCGCGCCTTCGAGGATATTGTCATACACCGAAAGTGACGGATCAAGCTGGAAGTCCTGTGAGAGGTACCCCGTGACAATCTCTTTGCCGCGTGAAATCGTGCCGCTGTCAGGTTCTATGATCCCGACAATAATCTTGAGGAGGGTTGATTTTCCGGAGCCGTTTCTCCCGATGAGCCCGATGCGGTCTGTTTGATGAATGGTGAGATCCGTATGTTGCAATACCATTTGCTCGCCAAATCGGATCGAGAGGTCAAGCGCGCTGAGGATAACCGGGGACATCGCTTTGGACGTTGGAGTCGATTGGGTACCGGACTAAGATTCGCCGTCAAAAAGATCAATATATGAAAATATTTCACCAATTGATGAAAACTAATGCACCCAATAAAGATGCTGCCGTGGCTGTTCATCGCGACGGGCACGGTCTCGTCGCCGGCGAGATCGTTGAAGTCAAAGCAGGTTTATCACATCGGCTGAAACGGATTTGAAAAGAAGGTTACTACGTCTTATCTTGATGAATGAAGAAAAGCCAGCATCAGCGTTTGCCGAGAATAGAGCGATTACATGGGGGCAAACCGGTTCTTCAAAAAATCCTTTCGCATCCCTGGGAAAATAAAGTAACATTCAATCCCGCCTGCGTTTTTGTCGCCGACCAACGGGAGCTGGCTCGAATCATCCCGAACCTTCCATTCGATGAGCGCACAAAGGAGCTCCTGAGGAAGGAACCGGGGCTCTGTTTCCTTTTCTACCGTGCTCAGGGGATGAAGACAGAACACTACGATTACACCAGGTCCTCGATCGGATTGGCGGTGCTCGATGCGAAGCTTAATCTTCTGGCAAGACATTCCGAGCCCGTTCTCCTCCCGGACCAGGACTACGACAACCTGGGAGTTGAGGATGCGAGGATCTCGAAGGTGGGCGATACCTACATCATGACGTATACTGCGTATTCATCTCACACTCCGAACAACAGGATCAGAATCGCACTCGCCGCGACGACAGACTTCGTACACTGGACAAAACATGGTCTGCTCAGGGGGGAGTTCAACACGATTGACAATAAGAATGCGATGCTCTTCGAAGGAACTGTCGAGGGAAAATATCTCATGATCCATCGTCCGATGGAGGGCGAACATCCAATGTCAATCCACTGGGCTGAGGCCGAGGATGTCATGGGAACGTGGAAAACCCGCGGGCTTCTGATGAAGCCTCTGGGAAACCCCGGCTTTGTCGACACGTGGATCGGGGGCGGAGCCCCGCCGCTAAAACTTGAGGATGGGCGATTTTTGAAGCTCTATCATATTGGCAACCGCAAAGCGGACGGGTCGCGCGAATATGATCTGGGAGCCGCTATTCTCGACTTTTCGAAGAAAGAAATTGTTCTGCGCAGAGATGAGCCGCTTCTGCGGCCGGAATCCACGGCGGAGACCGAAGGCGACGCGGAACTTGGAGTGAATAACGTTGTCTTCATCTGCGGAGCGTACTTCTGGCAGGATGATTTGTACTTCCCGTATGCCGGAGCGGATAGCGTCGTCCTGGGAGGCAAAATTCCCGCTCAGGATCTTGAAGCCTACTTATGATTCTAACCATCGCAGCCGGAGATGCTTTCTGAGGTACGCTATCTTCCGGTTCGAATGGAACGCGACCTTCCTTTGACTCGAAGCATCCATGTCGAAATAATTATTGTCGAAGAGAACGTCTTCACCTTCGATTTCAACCCGGACATTCTTCAAAAAGCTTTCCGCCGTTATCACCACGGCATATCCATCGTTGTCCCGGATCAGCCGTGCGCGTACGCGGGCTTTCGGGAGCCTGAGATATTTCGGCTCTACAAAATACAGCCTGTTTTCGCTCGTCTGCCGGCCGGATGTCCGCAGATGGGCGAGCAGATACGATGACGCCGGTTCATGTTGCGGGAACCGGTGCGAATCAAAGAAGTAGAAGTTCTTTGAGCTATTCCCCGGGATCGCGACTGAACCCTTTCTCCTCCACAGTATTTTTCCTTCGAACGACCGCAGTGTAAGAGTCACCGTTCCGGTGACCGGTTTCACAAGATCGTTCGTTACCCAGACTTCAACGCCCCGGGGAAGTTTCTTCAGGCTGATGAGAAGCGGGGCGAAGAATTTCTTGCTATAGTAATACGCCGCCTTTGGCCGGAGCCCGGCGTCAATGACCGCCCAGCTGCTCACCGGCCAGCAGTCGTTGAGCTGCCAGAAGATTGAGCCCCCCGTCATAAACTTTCTTCTCCGCCAATGTTCGACGGCGGTTTTCAGCGCCTCCGCCTGAACGAGCTGGCCTTTATAAATAAAATCATTGAAGTCAGAGGCCACGAGGTAGTGCGCCGCTTGAAAGCGAAATAGCCGCTCCTGCCCTTCGATTTGCTTGTTATGATGCTCGATGACGGGATGCTGCGGCTTCCGGTCTTCGGGGAGCGTGACTGCCTCAAAAGTTCTCCGGTTCGCAGGCGCCTGAAATCCGAACTCCGAGACGAATCGCGCGCGGTTCTTTTCGTATTCCGGAAAGTCTTTCCAGAAGCTCCAGACATGCCATTGATGATGATTGCCGTTGGTCTCATCGTTGGGAAACCCCTTGCCGAACGGCGAGCTTCTCCAATACGGACGTGTCCCGTCGAGCCGCCTGCAAACAGCCGGGAGAAGATCCCGGAATATCTTCGCGCCGCTCATATCGTCGGGCGAGGCATCCGGATGGTCGGTACAGTAGAGCCACTCGCACTCGTTGTTACCGCACCAGAGGACTATGCTCGGATGATGACGCAGTCGCGCGACGACCTTTTCTGCCTCGTCCTGAACCTGATCCAGGAACCAGCCATCCTCCGGATATTCACCGCACGCGAACATGAAATCCTGCCAAACCATAAGTCCGAGCGTATCGCACAGTTCATAGAACAGATCTTGCTCGTAGATTCCTCCACCCCACACCCGGATCATATTCATGTGCGCGTTCTTCGCATACCGGAGCAGTGTTTCATACGTGGAATCATCGATTCTCGGTAGAAAACTATCAGAAGGAATCCAATCGGCCCCTTTGCAGTAAATATTTACCCCGTTGATGTTAAAAAAGAATGACTCGCCTTCTGTATCTTTTTGGCGGACAAGCCTGACGGTGCGAATGCCGAACTGAATCGTGCGCCGGGAAATCTCTGTCCCCCCGGAGATGAGAGTAAATGTCGCCGAGTACATCGGCTGGTCGCCGTAGCCGTTGGGCCACCAGAGCTGCGGGTTCTTGATTGCAATCCTGATCTTTGATCTCGTGCCGGTGACAGGTGTCGTACTCTTGGCGGAAGTGCCGTTCCCGTCGAGACGTACTTCGAGTTCCATCGACCCTGCATTCCATTTCTCCACTTCCATCGAACACTCGATGACCGCTTGCCGCTGATTGACGGAACCGACAGTGACACGCGCGTCCCGGATCCGGGCGACGGAAGTTGCTTCGAGAGACATGCTGCGCCAGATGCCGGAGGTGGTCAACCGCGGGCCCCAGTCCCAGCCGAAGGAATACTGCGCTTTTCGAACGTACACCCGCTCCTCGCTGTGCGAGACGTACTTCTTTCCATACCTCCGTTCAAGCGCCGAAGACCGATTCGTCGGCGAATCAAATACCACATCGATAACGTTTGTTCCAACCCGCAACAATTTTTTCGCGTCAAATCGATGCTCGACAAACATATTCGACGTACGCCCGGCAAGTTTCCCGTTGATCCTTACTTCGGCATAGGTATCGAGGCCTTCGGCAACGAGGGTAATATTCTGCTCTGCGATAAAGCGGGTTGAGACAGAAAAGCTTCTCCGATAGTGCCAGCGCTGTTTGTCGACCCATTGAACATCAAGTTCGTTCATCCGGTAAAATGGGTCGCGAATCCTCCTGTTGGCCATCAAATCGGTATGTACCGTTCCGGGGACTGTCGCTCTCATCCATCGGCGGAGATTTGCTGATTGTTCGCGGGGATCAACTGCTTTGAATTTCCAGGAACCGTTAAGAGAAATGTGTTTCATATGTGTTATCGCAGGAGAACGAGTTTTTTAGTCTGTTGGAAAGAGGGAGTACGTAGTCGATAAAAATAAATTCCGCTTGGAAGCCGGCTCGCGTCGAAGGGAACCGAGGTCACCCCGGGCATGAGCGTCGTCTCCACAAGCGTGGCCACCTCCCGTCCGAGAAGATCATACACTTTGAGTGAAACAAATGACCGCCGGCCGATGGCAAATGTCACTGTCGTCTTCGGATTAAAAGGATTGGGATAATTCTGCCGAAGAACATATTCTTCTGCCTGGCCGCCGTCAAATCCGCTGCCGGCCGAGGTAATGGCCGAGAGAGTCTCAATCTCGGCGACGGAAAGCGCGTAATCAAAAATACGAATATTATCCAGGATGCCGTTGAAATTGTAGTTTTGATCGTTCGGGAGAACCTGGCCGATGGTGAGATCGACCGATGTTGTCTGGATCGAACCCGACCACGAAGTAAACGCATCAAGAGCCCCGTTCAGCCAGACCTCGAAATCCGAGCCGCTGTATGTTACCGTTACATTATACCATGTGTTCATCTGCAATTCGGTTTCAGAATCCAGGTCCTTCGTCCCTGCGCTCGTCTTCACTGTCCAGCGAAGATGCTTGTTCGAAATCGAGACTTTCCAGCGGTTGGTCCAGTTGCCGTGAGAGATGGGGTATTGCTCCCGGTCGTAAAACTGATTGATGGTCATCCAGAAGCTGACGGTGATATGCTGTTGGAAGTTCAGGCCAGGCGAATTTGGAACGTCGATAAAGCTTGAAGAACCATTAAAGGCGTACGCGCCGTTGACGCGCCCGGCGCGGTCAGTGACGGAAACGGCTCCGAAGACCGTTCCGTTATTTCCCATGCCGCTCGCATCGGCTGCGCTGCCGTCACAACGGTAGTACGCAACAAGCTGACCCTGCTGGGAGTGCGATAAATCCCTGACTTCCAGCCCGATACTATCCGTTACGGAGTGGCCATGTCCGTCGGAAATTGTACAGACGACGAAATAATTCCCGGAAACAGCCGGGGCTGTCCACAACACTGATGTATCACTGCCGATGATTGACCCGGATAAGCGCCACTGATACGACAATGAATCGTTGTCGGGGTCGGAGGCGAAGCAGGTTAAACGGCTCTCCCCGCCGATGTTGATTTTTCTTGGGGTCGCTGTGAGCCGGTTGATGACCGGCGCAGAATTCAGAGAACTCATAACGATAAGAACTATTCTTGTCGTATCAAATCCTCCCCTGCCGTCGTTGACACTGCAGGTGATCGTATCGATCTCTTCCGTCATCGGAGCGACCCATCGCACCTGTGCACCGCTGTCGAGAAGCGCTCCCCCGGAACTCTGCCATGCGAACCGGATGGAATCTCCATCCCGGTCGATCGCTGTGCAGTAGACCTTCACCGTATCACCGGGATGCGGCGCCGCGGGAGTTGCAGCGAGGGATTTGATGCGCGGAGGAAAATCTGCGATGACATTGCCCGAATGGTAATCAATGATGACGCCATTGAGGGCAAGCTGCTCGAGATTGTATGTCAGAACTCCTCCCGCCGGAGCAACGACGGCAAGGAGGGCAGAATTCGCCGGAAGAGAAAGCGAGACGGGCCCGGTAACGTTCATGAGCACAAATTCATGTGTCACTGCATCATACACGTCACGTTGCCCCGACCCGACGTCAATCGTTACGGCAGTCGTGGAGTCGTAGGGATTGAAATACAGGAAGCTCGGATAGGCAGGGTCGTGATAATAGTCGGTCTTCAGAACGTCGATTTTGAGAACCATCGGCACATCGGTGGTGTCAATGATCCCGCCAAGAATACCCGCATGCGAGGCGCTGTAGAGGGTGAGGGTCGTCGCTCCCCATCCGCCGCTGATGGCGTCGCCGGTCGCGTAGGGACTTACTCCGAAGCTCTGCTGACGAATCGCTTCGTGGCATATGGTCGAATTCGTGTCGTACGTCTGAGCCCACCGGTAGCTTGTGTCCTGACGCGCGTTGGGCAAATAGTGAGGATAGAACAACCGCGAGGCGTTTGCCGCATTGAGTCCCCACTTGCCGATCGCGCGGGCAAATCTCGCATCATATCGAACCATCGGCACGAGGGCACCGATCTGCTCGAAGGTGTTCATGGAAAACGCGTAGTCGTTATTGCCGTTGACTTCGCCGATCAAACCGCTGCAGTCATACCCTCCCCAGTTGCCGACGATCGCGCCCCATGAACGGAGCGGGCCGACATCGAAACACCAGTTCACCATTTTCCCTGCGTCGTACGTTGTGCCGAGTTCCGCGTTCATTCGCGCGGCGAGATATGTACCGTACGCAAGCTGGAGTTCGTACGAAGGGTTCGTGGCGCGCGAGTTAAGAAACTCCATTGCCCATTCGGCGGCAACGCGATATTGGGCGTTGTGGGTTGCGCGGTAGGCGTTATAGAATATCCAGGCGAGCGCTCCTGCCGCCTCCGGCTCGTGAACACCCGGATCGGAGGGCGTCATCGTCTGCAGATACCAGCCGCGATGATCCATATTCGGGACTTGCCATGGCGTCGCGCTCGCTCCCATCGCCCGCAGCGCCTCCATCCAGCGGTCGGCGATGGTCGTCACCTGAGTGGAAAACTCGCCGGTATTGGGATACAGGTAATTTAACTGGTAGAAGAAAACGTTCGGCATCGTTTCGTACCACCAATCATCCCCCGTATCGTCGACGGGATGATTTTTGTAGACATTCTGCGAAGGGCGTTTATTGAACCATTCTTCGCACATCAGCGCCCAATTGGTGCCGTTCTGATTGCTCTTGTCGACGCCGGCAAGCGTCGCGCTGATGACCGCCGGCAGGCAATTTATCGCTTCGGCAGAACCGGGAGCGGTGGTTCCGACGACCGTGTGTAAAAGAAAACTGTTGTGGTTGGGATAATTCACGGGCGACGTATTGAGTTCCGCGAGCGGCAAATATGGTCCGGTGAGGTTGAAATTAACAACGAGCGAATCGTACCCGAGAGCCACCTCTTTCCAATTGCGCATGAGGTACGGGGAAGGCTTGTTGGGCATGAGATCGATCCGCGGCACTGCGAGCTGCTGGCAAATGAGTGAATGCGCGACAAGCAGCGTCAGCGCGGTCGTCAGAACTGCACTATGGAGAAGCCTTCCGCGCACGGCTACTTACTATAAAAATATCGCATTGCCAATGGATACGCCTGAAGTTCGATGAGCGTGTGGAGGCATTCAATCGTAGACTCTGCGCCCGAATTCCGGTTGATCGCGGCCGAATCCCGAATCCCGTCGTAGCATCTGCCTGTGGCAGAATCATACATTGCCTGGAGGGCGATATTATTTCCCATGAACCACGACGCGGCTTCTCCCGCCATCTTCAGAAACAGTGTGTCGCGTGTCGCATCATACAGACGAAGCAATCCCACGGCCAGAGGACGAACACCATAGGCAATTTGCTCGAACCGTGACGCCTTGGTTGAATCTGCCGCATCCAGTTCTTTCAGGAAACCGTGAGTGAGGAGCCGGCCGTACCATCCTGCCGCCTCTCGCCGCGCAGAAGCAATCATGAGAGTGTCATGGAAAAGGCCGCCTGCGGAAGCGAGCGCCTGGGTCTGCCCGTTTCCCCACATATGCCACATGGTTTCCCATGAACGATGGAGGCCGAACGGAAATGTATGTTCATCTCCATCCTGCATGACCACGAATCCGTTACAGAATTTTCTCACGTACGCCGCAGCCCGTTCATTGTTCGTCGCGCGGACATACTCGATCAGCCCCAGCGTCAATTCAGAAGTTGCGTCTGCTGCGGATTCGTAGAGCAGCCATTGGGGAATCACAAAACTGCCGATGGTCCTGGTCTTCCCGTACGCCAGAAGGAGCGAGTCGATATGCGGAAACGTTTTCACGACGCCGCTGTTCAGTGACACCGCAAAGTCGGCATCGACGTCTCGCATCACGCGATATCCCATTGCCATCGCCCACACGCCGCGTGCCCCCCACCAGCCGAACGACTTGAAGCTTGTCTTCCCCTCTTTATTAATTGTATGGTCGGCGAATACGAAATTGTAGAAGTTCCCGTCGGGTGCCTGCATGTTCAGGATAAACTGCAGGAGCGCTTTTGCCTCCGTAAGACTTTGAGGACTTTTCGTCAATTCATAGTGCCGCAAATAGACAACTGCGGCGCGTGCGGCGTCGTCGACACAGGCGATGCCTTCAGGGCCAGATTCCTTCGCGTCGACCCACTCGTAGCCCGGATAATTCGCGTATACATGAACGATGCCGACCGAGTCGCCGTTCCATGCTATTCGTTCGGTCAGATGGCGAAGATGTGCAAAGTTGACGAGTCCCTGGCCGGGTGCCAGGCATTGCGCCGCGAGAAGAAGCACGCAGAACAGGAGAACATATTTCATCGCCAAATATCTCATTATCGCCTCTTGAGCAGGTGGTGTATCGCGCGAACCGTCGGGAGGGCGGAGAATGCACCCTTCTTCGTCGCAGTGAGCGCGCCCGCTGCGTTCGCAAACCTTCCGATCGAACAAAGCTGAGCATACGATAACGTTGCAGGAAGCGTCTCTTCGGAGACGATTCTCCGTAACAGCCCCGCAAGAAACCCGTCTCCGCAGCCGGTCGTATCCACGGCAGGTACGGAGTATCCCCTGACCGTGCAGGAGTGAGATCTGGTCTGAAGCAGGCATCCCCGCGAGCCCAGTGTAATGGCAACGAGTTTCGGCCCCATCGAAAGGAGTTTGTCCGCCGCATCTGCCGGATGAGTTTTGCCCGTGAGAAGCCGCGCTTCGCCGTCGTTCAGGCGGAGCATCGTTGTGTACCTCACCATCTTCAGGAGGTACGCCTTCATCGTATTCGGCGATTCATAGAGAGAGGGTCGGATATTCGGATCGAACGATACATGAACCCCGGCGTTCCGCAATTGTCGGGCAATCGCGAACGCGGTAGAACGTGAGGGCTCGCGGAGGAGAAGAAAGGAACTCATGTGAACAATCTTCGACCGCATTAAGGTATTCATAGAGATATCGGTCAGCCGCAGCTGTGTGTCAGCCGGTACGTTCTCCCAAAACTCAAAATCACGGTCCGCGTTCCGGTCTACGGAGACGAACGCGAGGCGTGTTTTATGTGTGCCGTCGAATCGTACACCGCGAACGTCGACATCATGGGCGCGCAGTTCCCGCTGGAGAAATCTGCCGAATGCATCGTTGCCCGTTTTCCCAACGAACGCCGAGCGAACACCTAGTTTCGCCAATCCGACCGCAACGTTCGCGCAGGCACCGCCGGCGCATTTCAGGAAGCTCGTGGCCGCGGAAAGAGAGGCGCCCTTCGCTGATGATACGAAATCGACGAGTACTTCTCCGACGCAGCTGACATCGGGACTTTGGCTCATGCGTTTGGAAGAATGATGCTCTTGATCGCGGCCCCTTCGCGCTGGCTTTGCAGCGCCTCGCGGACCTCATCGAGAGAAAATCTGGCGATATGAAACGCGTCGACCCGGACCTTGCCGCTGTGGAGCATCGCGATCGCGCGGGAAAACGTAAATGGATTCACATAGGAGCCGGCAATCGTCAGCTCGCGAAAATACACCTGATTCGGTTCAACGGGGATCGTTTCGCCGATAGGACAAACCCCGAAAAATACGACGGTGCCGCCGCGCCGTGCAAGCCCGACAGCCTGGCTCATGGCCGCCTGTCTGCCCGCGCATTCGATCACCACATCAGCCCCCACGGATGTCAGATCAAAAACGGCGGCGTTAACATCCGCTGACGCCGGATCGATCGCGTCCGAGGCGCCAAGTTGCCGGGCGAGTTCCCGTTTGTGTGCTGCCGGTTCAACGACAATGACGCGGGAAGCGCCTGAACTCAGGGCAAGCTGGAGCATGAGCAATCCGATCGTTCCCCCGCCGACGATGACGACCGCGTCCCCCGGCTGAATGTTCGCCTTATCGATGCCGTGGAGTGCGCACGATACCGGCTCGACGAACGCACCCGCTTCCACCGGAAAACCCGGGGGCAGTTCGTACATTTGCGAAGCAGGGACGATCGAATACTCTGCCATGCCGCCGTCGATATCGACGCCCAGGGCTCTCAGGTGATCACAGAGGTGGACGAGCCCGCGCCGGCAGTACCAGCAGCCACCACAGGAAATATTCGGATCGATCGCAACCCTTGTTCCCACTAAATTCTTACTGCCGTTATCGCCGACATCTTCGATACGTCCCATGTATTCATGTCCCAGAACGACGGGCGGCGCCGAGCGTGAGGTTCCTTCGAGGATATGCAGATCTGTCCCGCAGATGCCGCACGCCTCGACTTTAATAAGCAATTCCTTCTTGTCGAGTTTTCGAATGGGCTTCGTTGTCACGTTCAGATCGTGAGCCTTTTGAAAGAGAGCCACTTTCATATCAGAAGCGTACGGTCAGTGTTTGTGGTTTGTCGGTCCCGGTGAACCGGATCCTGGTTTCAACGACCCCGTCCGGATTCCTGGCCGATGCGAAAGTATTAATCGTTACACCATTGATGGCAACTCGTTTTGCGGGCGACGGCGAAATCACGACGGCGACAATCTTGTGTCCGGAAAATGATTCGAGAGTACAGCTCAGTTCATTCTTCCCATTCCGCCGCACATTGTTCAGAATAGCGCCCATCGACTTTAGATACGCCCCGTCAGGTTTGCCCCGCCGAAGGCTGCACATCTCCGGCCGCGCGGCCCGATCTACCGGCAAAACGAGGGAAGGCAACCGGTCCCGGCCCTGTGTGAGCGACGCGAGATATTTTCCGCTGCCGCTGAGAGCAAATTTCCTGGGCATTCCGTCGGTAAGGGTGTATGTCACCGAGTCGTAGCCGGACGGGAGCGAAGTCTCAAGCGAGATGTTCCATTCGTTTTCGCGCACGCCAAAAAGCGTGTACAGCGTTTTAAGATAAAAACCGCCCGCCCAGAGAAACATCGGCTTGTCGACCGATCCGTATTCAGCGGAAGCCGGATCTGCCATACGATACTCATACATTGCCGGCTGACCGTTGGGACTGTGCTCGATGCCATTAACGGTCATCGTCGCTTTAACGAATGTTAAGGCTGCGTCATGTTCACCCGTTGCATTCAGGGCCATGGCGTACCAGGCATTATTATGAGGCCAAACACCGCCGTTGATGTACACGAAAGGTTTCCCCGCCTCTTCCCCGGCGAACTTATAGAAATCGATCGATTCCTTGGTGTGGAAATCGGGGGGCATTGCGGCACGGACGCCGATCTTCTTGTCGAGCAGCCGTTCAGTAGCGGTGCGGACAAGCCGTTGCCCATGCCCTGCGTCGAGCAAATCATAGGCGACCGCCAGGAGAGAGCCCATATAGTAATGCCCGTCTTTTTTGCCGTCGTTGTAGTTTATAAGATAGTTCATCTTCTCATCCCATAAACGATCCGTGAGAGCAACCTGCATGGAATCTGCAAGCCGCTCGTAGCCGGTCAGCGCATGGGTTGGCATATGAAGAAAGGACGAAATAAAGAGATATTCCCGCAGCGAACGGATGGCAAGAGCTGTCATATAGGCCCGCGGGCCGTAAATGTGCCCGATGTCCCACCAATCCGGGCGAAACGCGTACATGAGATGGTCGGATTGAAGCTGTGTGAGAATCTGTTGAAGGCTCTTCGTCACGAGCGGGTAAAGCGCCCGGGCCGTCGCCCGGTCGTGCGAGTGGCGAAGGTATGTCCCATTGACGATGATGAACCAAAAATGATTCCAGTTATCGGGCGTACAGTATTCGGTTTTGAAGCCGTCATCCCGCCAGTAGTACGCATGGGGGATGATGGTATCCTTCGCAAGCGAAGCGACATAGTTGAGGTCGGTGCGCACGCGCGGGAGATCAAAATTCACCGCGCCGAGATCGGTCATCAGGACATCGTGCGTAAAGAAGAAATTGTACTCGGCGGGGCACGGCATGGGTACAATTGCCCCGTTGATATAATGCGCGTTGGCGGCGAGGATCGCTTTTGCCCAGGCGGCAGAGGCGTCGAGGACGGCGTCATGCGTTGTGAATCGGGCTTCGGATAACGATCGCGTCGTGATCAGGCTGTCGTATGCATTGACTTCAGCATGCCATGACGAGCGAAGCCGGTGTGCCATCGCAGAAGCCTCGGAACGCCTGCAGCTCCCGATGACCTGAACAGCCGCCAGAGAGTCGCCGGGGCCCAGGTTTATTTCATATTGAAATGCCGCCGCTGGGATGATTTTTTTATCCACCGCAGCCATAACCTTCTTATCGGCACTCCCGGAGAGCACGGATGTTCCGGATATCCAGTTCGATGTACCGGAGTCGGAAGCCGCAAGTTCAGCCGCATCGGTGCCCGAGCCCGATGGTATGGCGCCGACATTCTGGACAAACACGCTGGCGCTGTCGGCGTCTGCATCGTCAAAATTTACCTGCACCGCGTGCGATTCCTGGTTCAACGCCACCCTCGCCGAATCTTTCCGGGCATATGTTTGGCAGGTACGCAGCACAGGCTTCACATGCGTATAGAGGGTAATCTTCTGCGACATTTGTTGAATGTTCTTTACGCACACCGACCATACCATCGCGGGCTCATTCAGGCAGAATCGGTATGTAATTGTGTATTCCGCATGTTCGTCGTTCGAATGAAAAATCGCTTCATGCGGGCTTACCGTATACGTCCACGCTTCCCTGCCGATGAGGCGGCGGGGGCCGTTGTCGAATTGTACTCCGATCGCCATGGGCAGGGATTCAAATCGCTTCCAATAATCGGTGCTCAGGTCTATGCTGTTGGCAACCGGGTAATAGAAGCTGATGCGCGAAGGCAGCGGCCGGCTGCGATGAAATTCCGCGCCCACGAATCTTCCTCCTACCTCAGCCTGCCCGTACCCGCCGGCAAACGAGCTTTGGAGTTCACTCTGCTTCGTCGATTGGCTATGCGCCCAAATGGCCAGCATGCAGAACATGAGTACAAGTATACAGGATCCTATAATGGAACGGCGAGTCATGAACGCGATGCAATCTGGGATTTGTGTACTCCATGCTGCTTCAGAGCAATCCGAAACAGCCGGGCTTCTCCAGCGTTGAGGGCCACGGGCTGTTCTATATGCAACCCGTGAATGATAATGGTCCCCTGAGCACCTGCATCGGTGGCGGCAAACAGGAGAAGTTCGTTTTCTACCGTCATCCCGATCGAAAAGATTTCGCCGGCGTCACAATCTGAATCAACGGGCACCCCGATCACGGTCGGCAGATCGCTTCTGACAGCTTCTGTCGAATACAGCGTTCGATCGTAGACAAACGCGCTGATCGGTCTGCCGTTATACAACATATTCCTGACCGCGATCCAATTCCAATCTGACGGCAGTGAAGGGCGCAGGTCGAACCCGGAGAGTGATGCGGAGAAGCCAAGCAGCCCCTCGACTCCGAGCCAAAGGTACGTCGGTGGCATCCAGGGGCTCATTGCCATTCCCCGGCTTTCGAATGTTTCGCCGTGAAGCCGTTCGGGAAATTCACCCGGAACAACATTGTGGAAATCTCCGGGGCACTCAGTTTCACTCAGGCGGTAAATATTGCGCATTCCTTGAACAAGCAATTCGGGGTTCCGGGTACGGACGCAATAGCCGATCCACGCGGTTAGATTGTGCCACAGTCCGCCCATAAGCTGGTAGCCGAAATCGGGATCGTATGACGGGTCACCTTTGCTCACCGTGTGAGAGCCATACTGCGTCCAGAGCTCGCCGCCCGTCAGCTTTTCAAGGATCTTTTCTCTCATTCGTTCTTCGGCGACTTCACAGAACACCGGAAAGATCAGATCACCCGTGACATCGTGATGGCGAACGCCGTTGTTGTCGAGATTCAGTAGGTACAGGCCCGTCTTCTCTGAAACAAGCACTTCGTTGATTCTGTTTTTCAGGGCATGCGCCTTCTCCTGATAATATTCAGCTTCGGCGTTCTTGTTAAGCGCCCGCGCAGTTTCGGCGGTGCGCATCAGGGCTGCATAGCATTCTGCGTTAATTTCCGTAACTGCACCTGTGAGATTATACCCGTCAATAATATTGCGCCAGCTGCAGCTCCCCCACACATTCGTGCCGTCGGCGTAGCACCGCACCAGGCCGTCGCGAATCTGAGAGATGATGTAATCGCAGGCCCGTTTCATGAACGGGAACACGTACCCGGGTGTCAGTTGATCGCCGCAGACCAACGCGTGGTGGTACAGCGCCAGAACATACAATGGCGTGTCATCGTTGATGTTCAGGTTGTAATCATGGAGAACGGGTGTAGGTTCATCGGCATGGATATATTCGGTTAACTTTCCGTCCGGATGAAACGCCGCGCGTTCAGCAAACAGAAGAAGCTCCCGGGAAAATTCCGGAGTGACGTAATCCGAACCGAAAACATACCACGCGAGATCGCGAACGACGACGATGTCCTGAGGGGGATCGTTGGTGAATGCCGCGCCGCTGCGATAGCGGTGCTGGACACGCACGGTATTGATCTTTGCCCATTGGAGCCCGCGGTTGATCGCCGGATCCGGGGTGTAGAGTTCCGCACGGGAAAGAATGCCGGCGTACTGTTGAATAGTGTCCCGGTGGAGCTTTTCCCCGTGCACCCGGTGAAATGTCTCCAGCGCCTCAGGAATTCCGTTGGGCGAGAACGTAAAAATAAACGGAACCTCGACATCCTCCGCTGATCCGGATGGAATTTCATATTCGACCGTCAGCGTTGCATCACTTTCTTCACAGCTCTTCCAGCGCCGCAAAGAGCCGAACACCCGTGCCTCGGCCTGTTTTCCTTTCGTCAGGATCTCACACCACGGTTGGTTCTTGCGTATCTCCACCCGTTTCTCCATTTGCCCGGTGGGGGCCTGCTTGGTGAATTTATCGGTTCTCACCGCCGGAACTACCAGCCGGTGCCGGATGATCACCGGTCCTCCCTTCGCCATCCCCTTTAACCTGAGAAGAAAAATTGCACACCGCTCAGGAAGCTGATCGGGCTGGGACTGGAGATTCTGTGATTCGAGATTGGGGTGATATGGTATAAAGAACCGCTTCTCGATTTCCATGGAATGAACCGCGTAGGTTGTGACTTGCGATTCCGGGTAAAAGAACGTCTCCTTCGGAGAAAGCACGTTCCCGTCAACGACCACCTCGACATGCCATTCGCCCAGATAATATTGATTGTCGGAGGAGCTCCACAATCCCAGGAGGTTTGTCTCCTCGTTGAGCCGCGCGAACGAGGCAGAGTTCCCCAGGCTTGATCCCGTAAAAAGTGAACCGGTCGCGTATCTATAATAAGGATACTTCATACTACCCTTTGATTCCCGAGGAGGCCATGCTTTGGATAAAGTAGCGCTGGAAGAATGCGTAAGCGATAATGACAGGAAGCGCGAGCAGCGTTGCCGCCGCGAGCAGCAGGCCCAGCTGGGATTCCGCTTCGCCTCCTGTGACGAAAATTGTGACGAGTTGCGGCATCGTCATGAGCGAGCGGTCCCGCACGACGATGAGCGGCCAGAGAACATCGTTCCAGCTCGTCATAAACGTGAGGATCGACACGGTGATAATGACCGGCTTCGCGAGGGGATAGATGATGCGAAAAAGAATCCCCGCATCGCTGCAGCCGTCAAGACGGGCGGCATCGATGAGCGATTGAGGTATGCTCATGAAGAACTGGCGAAACAGGAGTATGCTTAACCCGCTCATCATCGAAGGGGCAATAAGGGAGAGATAGGTGTCCGTCAAGCCGAGCTTCACCATCATGACGTACTGCGGTATGAGGGTGATTTGAAACGGAATCATCATGGTAAAGAGGATGAGGACATAGAGCATCTTCTGTCCGAAAAACTTCAGCCGGGCGAGGGCGTATCCGACCATCGAGCCGAAGAGGACGACGAATACCGTGACCGACAACGAAACGAGCAGGCTGTTGAGGAATGCCCGCCCCACCGGCACCTTGCTGATCACCGTAAAAAAATTGCGTATCGAGAAATGATCCGACCAGAGGGAAAGTTTGCTGATCTCAAGCTCGGGTTTGAGCGAGCCGGCGATCATCCAGAGGAACGGATACGCGAAAATAACGGCGCCGAGGAGGAGTATGAGGTATTTGGCGGCGGCCTTCATGCGACCGAATCCTTCTCAATCACTTTCCGCTGGATGACGACCACGGCGAGGATGACAAGGGCGAGCGCAAATCCGAGCGTGGCGGCATAACCCATATGATTGAAGTAAAACGCCTGGTTGTAAATGTAGAGCATCCCCGAGAGGGTGCTCTGCATCGGGCCTCCCCCCGTCATGACATAGGGCTCGATAAAGAGCGAAAAGCCCCCGATCGTCGAGAGGACCATGATGACGATCATTGTCGGGTTGAGCATCGGCAGCGTGATGCGGAAAAATTGTTTCGATCGGGATGCCCCGTCAATCGCTGCCGCCTCGTAGAGTTCAGACGGAATATCCTGCAACCCGACGAGAAAGAGGATAATGTAAATGCCGACATTTTTCCATGTCGCCATGAGGGCGATCGAAGGCATTGCAAAACTCGCATCCACCAACCACGGCATCCGGGGCAATCCGAGAGAACTAAGAACGGAATTCAGCACACCGTAATCGTAGGAATAGAGCTGCTGCCAGAGAATTGTCACAACGACTCCCGAGACAACGACCGGCAGAAAATAGAGCGCACGGAAGAGCCCGCGAAACCTGACGCGGGAATGAAGGAGCAGCGCAAATCCAAGCGCCACAACGATCTGGAGGGGAATGTGAATCAGGAGAAACATCACGGTATTCCCCAGGGATTTGAGAAACAGCGAATCGAGAACAAGGCGCTCAAAGTTCTTCAGGCCGACCCACTCCATCGGCGAGACGATGTTCCACCGGTGGAACATCAGGATGAACGAGAAGATCAGCGGGTACGCGGTGAACGCGAGGAAAAAGATCACATAGGGGGAGATGAACCAATAACTGTTCCTGTCGCTCGCCCGGAATTTATGAAGAAACTTCCTGATCATTTGTTCCAGTTCACGATGAGTTGTGTCCGCTGCGCCGCAGCGCGAATCGCTTCGGCGGGCGGCGTTTTTCCATAGACGCAGCACTCTTCGTATTCCTGAGAGATCGCGTCAAAAATTTCCTTGAGATCGGGCGCCGCGTCCATTTCGCGCGTGAACGCCGCCTGCCGGGCAAAGGTCGTCATCTTCGGATTTCTTCTGAAATAGTCTCCGAACAGAGGGTTCGCGGTGAGATCTCCGCGAATCGGAAGCTGGTTGCAGATTTCCAGGAGCAGGAGATCGTGTTCGGCCGTAATGAGAAATTTTACAAACTCCCACGCCTCTCTGGGATGTCGTGTCGTGCTGAAGATCGCGATATTTTTAAAATTGCCGAACGTATAGACGGGGCCGCGATAATCGTCGGGGACGGGCACGGGTACAATGTCGTAACGCATCTGGGGGGCGAATTTCCGGAGCGTCGCCACCTCCCAGGGGCCTGAAATATGCGAAGCCTTTTTTTCCAATAGGAACGGGTCTCCCCCCTGAAAATACGTGTGCGGAAAGTACCCATTGCGATAACAATCCTGGAAGAACTGAAATACCTCCTCGGAAGATTTGTTGACAAACGCAACGCTTCCGTTTTCAAAAAGAGTCTTGCCGCCGGACGCGGCAATATAGAACGGAAAAAAATCGAATAATCGCTGCCACCAGATCGGGCGGATATCCCTCTCTCCCATCCAGATGTCGGTCTGACCGTCGCCATTGGTGTCCCGCGTGACGGTCCGGGCTGCCGCAAGATACTCGCCGTAGGTCTTCGGCAGCTTCGTTATTCCGGCCTCTTCCAGAAGACGGAGATTATAAAACATCATCACAGGATTCGTCTTCCAGGGAATCTGGAAATAATGATCTCCCGAGCGAAACGTCTCCAGCACATCCTTCGGCGTGCGGCCGAGGGCCACGGAATCGAAATCAGAAAACTCGTCAAGCGCAATGAGCCCGCCTGCACTCGTGTACTCAAGCATGGCACCGGGCAGAATGTTCGAACAGACGTCGGGCGTCGTCTTCCCGGCGATTGCCGCGAGGAGCACCTCCTCGGTCGACTGGCTCACCGGGATCGGCTGCATCCTGACCCGGATATCGGGGTGGAGACGGTTCCACACGCCGACAAGCGTGTCTGCCAGCCTGATTTCTTCGGGATTCGGGGCAGGCCAGTAGGTAAGTTCCATGGACGAAATCTGAGCAGATTCCCGGTGATCGGAACATCCTCCAAGGAATAGGGCGATCGCCGCAAGAAGATGGAGTTTTATTCCCACGCTTGCCATTCGTAATCGATTGTCGGAAACGCAGGATGGGGAAATGTTCCCCCTTTTTTCACCGAATACAAGTCGATTGCTTTCGGATCGTTTTCAACGCCAACGCGGACATCGCTGAGCGCTGTTTCATGAATATTCACCTTGTAGGTATTCTTGAGTGCCAGGATACGATGAAGAAGCCTGCCGGCGAGCTTCATTTGCATGCAGTCTTTTCGAACATCCTCCTTTGCCTTCTCAAACGAAACTTCCCCTCCGTTCTCGTCGCGATAGTTGCGCCGGTGTTCGGCGTAGTACTGTGCGACTTCTCCGTCCGGCGTTGAGATGGAGTCCGCGATCGACTGCCTGGCGAGCTGATAGACGATCTTATCCTTCCACCAGCGAAGCTCGTTTTGAACACGCGTCCTCGTTTGCATGCCGCGGCTCCGCGCGCGATCGGCGATGAGCCTGTCTCTCACCATGAGCCAGACGAATCGCTCGAGAGAGGCAAACATGCTCTCCTGCGACTGCAGGCTGAATTTCAAATTGGTTTCGCGGAAATGATACCAATTCAAAAAATCCCCCATGGTATACGCTCCCCCGTCCAACAGGACGAGGGTGTCGCGCTCATGGCGTGAAATTTCGGCGTAGTCACCTGTCCCCCATCGCCGTTCCAGCCGGGAGGGCAGATCCCATTCGGCAAATTTCGCCCGGGTGAGAATGACGCCGGCAAGATATGACTGAAGAATATCGATCGACTTTCGGTTGATCGACGGACGATGCCGGACAAGAATGGTGTTGACGTAGACATCGGAGAGCGAATCGGCAATGTGCTGCGTCAACGCCCGTTCGACGTCGGAACGAAGTTTTAGTTCTTCGGTTTCGGACATCAGCGGCTGCGTTTCAGCAGCCGCGATGAATATGAGATAATAGCCATCGTTCCCCGCCACAGGCGCGGAAACTTTGCCGGCCTTCAATGTATCAAGGACACGGGCGAACGACGGATTCGCAATCCCCGCCCGCAACCGGGTCGTCTTCATCGACCGCTCCTCTGCTGTCACGTGATCGTGAAGCTGAAGCGAAAAGAGGGAGTCGAAGGAAGCCCCTTTCAATAATAATTCCTGCTTTTCAATTGCTTCTTTTGTCGGGGCAAAGAGCCACTTCACCTCGAACAGAACCCGTTCCTGGCGGACTCCCTCTTCAATTCTCCCGGGCGAAAGACTGGCGTTCCTGAGGATGTCGTCCTTATATAATTCTTCCGTGGAGAGGTCTCCTTCAAGCTCATCCAAAAGGCGTTGTGCGTCGGGTGATTTGTCGAGGTGCCGGGCATACCCGTCGAGCGCCAGAAGCTTTTCGTAGATCATGTAGTTGAGATACCGGCGCTTGGAATCGCCCTCCTTCTTCGGGAACGCCGGGCCGAATTCGTAGCTCATAACAAATTCCCGTGCTGTAATGCGACGGCTCCCGACGTCCGCCACAATGATGCCATCGTTCTTCGGATTATCGATCAGGGGCTCTTTCCGGAGGTCATTTGCGATACGGGTTTGTGAAATGAGGAAGGGCTGCGGGAAGTACATCAGGAGGAACAACGCCACGAGGTACAGCATCTCGCGGCCACGGGCGAATCTGCTCCGGACAGGGAGCGTGCAGCTGATTCCGGATGCTGACGCAACCATATGAGAGGCCGGCCATCGCATGCGCTAAAACCGGACAGTGACAGAGAACGTATGGACGCTTTCAAGCCGTCCCATGTCCCTGTACGCATAGTCGAATGTTGCCGAGATCCCGCCCTCGATAAACCTCGCCGAAGAGAGTCCGACGCCGGCGGAGAAACCGCCTTCGCTCTCATCGAGGAACAACGATTGATACCCGGTTCGGAGAAAAATATTATCATGATAGGCGAACTCGGTCCCAAGATTGAGGCTTTCGTAGTTGTCGCTGGGATGGATCGCGTCGGCGGCGATTGTCCACCGGTACGCATCATTCTTCATGACGTTTGTTGAAACGCCCAGCTGAAACAACAGAGGCAAATCCCATGAATCCATTTCGATCTCGGCGGGGATTTGGTTGTTTGAGCCGGTCTTTGTAGGATCGACGCTGATAAATTGCCGCGCGTCGCGGCCGTCCAGCTTCATCGGGGTGCCGAAATTCGAGAGCGTGGCTCCGATGACCATGCCTCCGAAGAGGTCCGTCCTGAATGTCGTCCCGGCATCAAGCGCAAACGCATACGCGTTCATATGCCAGATCGATTCTTGAATATATTTTCCGGTAAATCCGATCGCAAACCGGTCGGTGAGCTTCCGGCTATAGGAAACCCCGGCAGCGATATCGCCGGCGCTAAAATATTCTCCTGTCCCCTCCGGCTGTTCGGCAGTGCGCACTTTCATGTCAGCCATCGAAAGGGAGGTGAAGCTCACGCCGAGTGTTCCCAATTCGCCCAGCGGCAGAACAAATCCGCCGAAGTCGAACTTTGTGTCGGCGATCCAGTTCGTGTGAACGACGGCGAGTTCTTTCTGCGGGAGCAGCGCGCAAGCCGAAGGATTCCAGTACAACGCTGTCGCATCGCCGGCAACGCTCACAAACGCGCCGCCCATCCCGATCGCCTGCGCCCCGACCGGAATTTCCAGGAATGGGGCGGCCGACGTGCCTGACTTTGAAACGTTCGTCGTCTGCCCGTAGCCCTGCAGGGACATGAGCACAAGGAAGATCACGATGAGAAGATTCTTCGTCATTTCATGACTGCAAATTTATCGATGAACGTACCCATGTTTGGCGCATCGACCTGGTAGACATACACGCCGAAGGCGATATTCATGCCGTCGCGGGAAACCAAATCCCAGGATTCCTGTCCGTCGTCAATGGAACTATCGTGCTCCAGTGTTTGCACGAGATGCCCGCTCATGGTAAAGATGCGAATCGTGCATTTGCCCGGAAGATGGATGAAATAGATTCGCCGGTCTCCCCTCCCCACCGTCGCCGATTGCGGTTCCCAGGACGCAGCGCCGACATACGGATTCGGAACGACCGCAATATTCCTGATATCGAGCGCCGCTTTGGCTTGATCGACTTTCGGAGAGGTCGTTGTGAACTGGACGTATTCCCCCGTCCGGAAAGGCTTCTTGGTGACAATGCGATAGACGTCGCCGGGCTGCGGCGGACGCTGCTGGGACTCGGGAATAAGCGTGTCTTTAATGAAGGTCACGGACCAGCTTTTTCGGGCGGCCGCAAAGTTCGTCGCCGGCTTGCCGGCAGAGTCTCCGGCCACGAGAAAGATGGCGTCTCCGATGACGGCGGAACTCCCCACGTTGAAGGCTGAATCGTTGTTGTTGTCCTGCAAAATAAACTGGAAATGATCGATATGTTCCGTCAGATTGTTCACGACGATGTCGGACGGCTGCGGAAGACTGAAACTTGAAGACGGGAATGAAAGGTCCCCCTGGCCTTTACCGGTAAAGGTAATTTCAAAATCCGCAGGATAGTTTACGCGGCGGGCCTGGTAGGCCGGCGCGTACCGCGAGTCGAAACCGACCTGCACGATGTAGTTGCTTGAACCGTTGACCCAGCCCGTTTGGCTCTGGTCGACGACGACATTCGGGTCGTTCTTGATATTCACCGCAAACCCGTTGAACACGCCCGTCTGCTCCTGGTCGGTTGTCAGCCGGGTGAGATGAATGAGCGTGTCGCCGGATTGTTCATCGATAAACCGGTAGTAGGGCTTCGGATTGTCGTGGAAGGCCGTTGAATCCTGAAACTCAAGACGGAACGTGCGGTTATCTTTCACCGAATCGGGATCGAGCACCGTGGCGGTCACAGATCCCGTCCCCGGGCCCGAGGCAACAAAATCTTTAAACTGAGGCGCCACATACCCCGCCGACGGCGCTCTGGGAACGACGACCGCAGTGTTCACGTCGGTTTTTACGTTGCCGTTGAGATCGGTGATGATTCTTGTTGTTGTTTCGGATGGTGGAATACCCAGGAAGTCGCCGCTCACCGTCGTCGTCGTAAATCCCTGATCGTATGCGGCGACCGCATAATAGTACGTCTGGCCGTTTTGCACTGTCGAATCGACAAACGAGTGTTGAAGGCCGGTGTCGTCACCCAGGTAAAATGCCGCGCCGTTCACGGTGATCGGGTGCAGTCCCTTGACTCCGTCCACCACATCGTACTGGGCAAGGGGTTGCCGGAATGTCGGGCGCCCGTATGCGTCGGTGATGATCTGATTTTCCAGAAAGTTCGGCTCCGTGCTGCGGTAAATCCTGTATCCCTCGAAATTATATTTCTGATAAAATGCGTCGTATGTCTGTTCGGCGCGGCTGTCCCAGTAGAGCGTCACTTTGCGGTCGCCCGCGATGGCCTTGACAAGCGGCTTATCGGGCGGTTTGGCAAAACGATAATTTGCGTTGTAAATCTGCTGGACAGTTCGTTTTCTGAGAAAGAGATCATTCGCGTTCAGGCCGTAGATCAATCCCATCGAGAACCGTTCTGTTTCTCCCGCTTCCTGTGTCTGCCCGGTACGGAGGGTATACGTGTCTCTGCCATACAGATGAAACAGGTAGCTGGAAAACCAGTTGCCGAGGTTAACGCCGACGAGCGACTGGCCGTGCGGCTGCGGCGCCGCGGAAAAGGCAGTCCAGTTTCGTTCATCGTTGTTGAGGTCGTACGTGTGAACAGGAGCGATGATAAAGCCGGTCAAGCCCAGCTGGTCGGATTCATCCTTATCAAGGATGCCGAAATTCGGTTCGCCCTGTTCCGGCCTGCCGTCTCCTTCACTGCCATCGAAATCCGGACCTGTGTACCCCTCGTCAAACGGGCCGATCCCGTCCGTACCGACGTCGTCATTTAACGCTTCTCCCGGATCCCAGTGCCCGTTCGCGTTCAGGTCGGAATAGATCCGCCAGTTGCAATTTTCATCCGCGTCCCAGTGCGTCTTCCATCCGTAGCCATAGAATCGCCTGAACGCAGCGGTATCCTGCAGCGCGTCGACAAGAAACGGATCCGTGAACGGGCTCGAAATAAATGTCTGCGCATTGTTGTCGCGCCGTTCGTCGGTCAGCCCGTCGCGGTCGTTGTCCCGGTGGTCGTCGGAGATGCCGGGACTTTCCAGGAACGCATAACCGCAGTAGCCGACCGGGCTCCAGCTGCCGGGGCTTCCGAACGGTACTGTCGACCAGGCGTAGGAAAGATTGAGTTGTTCGTTGTAATCACCGGCGTTGTTGGAGGAGTTGTCGTGGCCGCCAATACCCCAATCAACGTATTGAGCAAAAAGCGTTTTCCGGTAATCCGTCGTGCCCATGTTGGTGATTTCATAGAGCCAGAAAATGACATCTTCGGCAAGGACCTGCGACCATTGAAATCCCCGCGCATGCACCTGCATTCCGAGCCCCCCTCTCGATGAATCCTGACGGTCGGGATAGAAACTGTGACTGAGAAGATACTCCCGGTCTTCATTATCGTCGAAGACAAAATACGATTCGACGTCGGCATTTTGTACGCCCTTGCCAAAAAATCCGTTCCAGCGCCCGTCCCAATCCGACGGCCGGTCGGGCCAGTGCGTCGGCCAGGTTGAGCTTTCCGTGCTCTGGGCGGGACTCGGTTGAAAACGGCTCGCGTAATTCGGAAGCGGCCACCACCCGTAGGTCACCCCTGTCGCCGGGTCGTGGCGCGTATATTCATAGTAATTCGTTTCGAGCGGGTGAATGACTTTTGTATTATCGAGGGGATCGGGCGTTTCCGCCTGCACGACGATGGCGACGCCGTCGATGTACGTGTGATTTGTCCCTTTCGGCCATACGCCGCTGCGCGAAGGATCATTCAGCCAGTCTGCGACTTCCCCCATGTTGTAGTAGACTGTCCCGACAAGATTGCCGTCCATCAGCCCCTTCTTGAGCTCGAAGTGATTTCCTTTTGCCTTGTCGGTAAGCCGCTGGGCAGAAACGAGGCTGCTGCCGAGAGCAAGGAAGAGAGCAAGAAAATATATTCTTTTCAGTGTGGACATTGGTCAGAATGAAATTGAACCGCCGATGAGAACCTGCCGCGGCGCGGAATAAAAATCGGGCCGTGTAAAGTACTCTGCAAGGGTATTGACTCCCCGGGGCGCCGATTGTGCGCGGGTTAATTCGAGCGTGTATCCCGCTCTGCCCGTATCCGTAAAGATATTAATTTCATTCGGAGTATCGAACACATTGTACACTTTGACATAGAGAGAAAGGGGAAGCTGGTAAATGTTGAGCTCCTTGACGAAATAACAATCGAGATTGAAAAAGGCCGGCCGGTTATCGCTGTTCTCCAGCCCGGTTCGCTGGTTCTGGAATGACGGCGTGTAGGGCAGTCCCGAACCCAGCCTGCCGATGAGACTTGCCGTGTAATTCTTTGCGGCTCCCAGCGTGAAGGTAAAGTTCAGCGAGTGCCTTCTGTCCCAGTCAAGCGGGACGAGCTCCTTGTTGGTTGCGATCGGAGGTGTTGCCTGGGCTTTCTGGAAATCTGCGTTCGGATCCGATGCGCTTCCCTGCGCGATCTGATATGTATAATCAACCGTTGCCCCGAATCCTTCGTTCAATCTCTTCTCGAACGAGAGGGTGATCCCCTTCACGGCGCCATAATCTCTGTTGACATATTCCCCGAACTTCTTAAAATTCAGCTTCTCATGCACCTGCAGGCCGAGCAGGTTGCGAATATCCTTATAGTAGCCTGTCACCGTAACCCCGAGGTCCGTCGCAATCTGCTGCTGCAGGCCGATTTCGTACACCGTCGTCCGCTGCGGCTCCAGGTCTGCGTTCCCGATCGTATTGCCAACGAATTCCGGCAGATCGCCCTGCTGCGCAATTCTGTAGTTGGGATTCTTATAAAGAAATTCGAATGCCGGAATCTGGAAGAAATGCCCGTAGGAAATATGCAGCGCCCCGCGGTCGCTGATGGGGTACGAAACGCCGAGCCGGGGGCTGAACTGGTATTTCCCTTTCGCCCTCACGGTGAATGAATCCGGGAACGGCGGCGCGAGCGTGTCGAGGTCTGCTATGCGCTCGGCATCCCTCAGCACCCGTCCGTCCGGCTGAAAATAATCGAAGCGGACTCCTACATTGACGACGAGGTATTCCAGTTCTATTTTGTCCTGAAGATACCCGGCCAACTGATACGGATGATTCTTGTAGACGTTGTAATCGAAGCTCCCGGGCGCAGGAAGAGCCGGCAGGAAATTCGTCGTCGCATCAATGTGAATCTGATAATCCTCGTAATTGAGCGTGTGGAGCTGGAATTCTACGCCGGTTTTGATCTGATGCAGCTGGGTGATCTGATCCGTGAAGTCGAGCTTCCCCGTGGCCGTCGTTGTGTGGTGGGAAAAATGCCAGTTCTGTGTCCCTCCCGTGAGAAAAGCGTTTCCACCGACATCCTGCATCCGGACCGGGTTCACATACCGGGGATCAAGCGGATTCTCATACACGTACTGCTTAAAGTCTGAAGAGAAGACCGACATGCTCACATCGAAAAAGGCGGCCTCATTGAGGATATAGTTGTACTGGGCGGTCCCGAGAAAACTTTTTTGAAATCTCTTGTAGTCGCCGTCCGGCTCCAGTTGGAACCTCTGGTCATAGTCCCGGTAATCGTGCCGCTGATAGATGGATTGAACGGTCAGCCTGTTTGCGCTTCCGAGGGCGAATGAAAGTTTTCCCTGGAGCGTGTAACGTTTCTGAAAGTTCATCGGAACATAACTATTGTCGCCCGTCGCCCCGACATACCACTTCGAGGGATCGTTGGAAGAAAAGTTCGAGGAGTCGGAGGGATTGAACATTCGCCTGCCGTAGAGGTACCCGTCGTCATAATAATATCTGCCTGCGACGAAAAATCTGACAGTTTTATTCGTTCCCGGTACGGGGCCGCTGAGGGAGCCCTCGACGTTATGGAGGTCCGAAACCAGGGCCGGGTTTTGCGTCCGGAAGGGGTACCAGGTCGAAGGAGCGCTGATAAAGGAAACATGGCTGATGTTGTGGAACAGCGAGGTGCGGGAGCTGAGATAGTCCCCCGTATACACGGAGAGATCGCCGGAAAGATTTTCTCCCGCGGTTTTCGTCACCTGATTCACGACGCCGGACAGCGCTTCACCGTACTCAGCGTTGAATGTTCCGCTTAACACCTGAACCTCCTGGATGGAGTTTACTTCCGCCTGCAGCGTGGACCCCCCCGAGAAGACGTCGTTCACAGGGACGCCGTCGACGAGGTATTTCACCTCGTTGCTGCGGCCGCCGCGAAAATGACCTTCGACAACTCCTGCCTGGAGATTGATGACTGCACCGATGTCTTCGACGGGCAGTGTGGCCAACTGCTCTCTCGATACCGTCGACGTCGTCGATGTGAGGTCTTTTTGGACGATCGGGCGCTCTGCCGTGACACGGACTTCCGCCATTTGGACTGCCTCCTGCTGCAGCTCGATGTCGATCTTTGTCGTCTGATCGACGAATACTTTAACGTCGACGACATCGAGAGGGGCAAACCCCACGCCTGACCCCCGCAGCCGGTAGGTTCCCGGAGCCAGGTTAATAATGAAATAATTCCCGTCGACATCGGTGACCGCTCCGAATGTCGTGCCGGGAATGGAAACGTTCACTCCGATGAGAGGTTCGTGTGACTGAGCGTCGCGTACCTTTCCGGAAATCTTCCCGGTGGTGCCTGCGACCGCAAGTGAAGCGGCGAGAACAATACTGCACGCAACCAGGACCGATGACGCAACGATTCTATGTGATGGAAAGAAGGACACGGCGCATGTGGCAACGAGGAAAGGGGTACGGAATGACGTACCCCTTTCTCGTTAGTTGGGGTTACTTCATCAGTAACATCTTCTTTACGAACGAAGACTGCCCCGTCGTCAACCGGTAAAAGTACACGCCGGAATGTACCGTTTGCCCCTGATCGTTTCTTCCGTCCCAGGTGGCGTTGTGGTAGCCGGTGGTAACCGTACCTTCAACGAGCGTTCGCACGTGCTGTCCGAGAACATTGTAAATGCTCAGCGAGACATTCGCCGTCTGCGGCAGTGCGTACTGAATGGTGGTTGTCGGATTGAACGGGTTCGGATAGTTTTCGAGGAGCATATACGTTGCCGGTATCTTTGTGTCCCCGCCTACGCCCGTGCTCGTTCCCATTTTCTGCACCGTCAGATCGTCGAAATAGACCGTCCCGGTAAACCGCGCGTAGATATGCAACCGGACTTCCATGACCTTGTAGCTCGGATCATTCGGAACGGTGAAATCCGCGCTGTATGATGTCCACTCGAACGAAGTCACCGCCGGGAACGTGAACATGAGATCCGGCCCCGTCGGATTGTACCCGAGGTTGTTCCCGTTGCCCTTGTCGAATAACGGCGTCAATCCCACCGACCATGTCGCGGGATACGCTGCCGCTGAATCGGGCACCAGGTTGCTCGCCTTGATCCAAACCGTCGCCCTCAGGAGGTCGCCGGGGTTGACTGTCGAAGGCATGCTGATCCCGCCCAAGCCTTCCGGATTAAGTTGCGCAATCGTGCCGATGCCGGTGCCATTGAGGAGGAATCGTTTCGTACCGACGAACCCGTCGTGCGGCTGGCGGTCGAACGGCAGGTCGAACTTCAGGGAATTTAGCCCCGAATGCGCCGCCTCTGTCGTCAATACGGTGTTCTCGAATCCGTTTGCTAACAGCCCGTCGTTTCCGCCATTGGGCGGCAGCCAGTAGTACCATCCCGTCGGCACACCGACTCCGGCGTTCCAGTCCTGTCCCGCCCAGTCTCCGCGTCCGGTGAAGATAAAGTCATCGGCCCAGACCGTCCCTGTGGCGTTCTTTCCTCCGACAAATTTAATGATCGTCTTCCAGGAGTCTTTCGGCAGCACCGTCGCTCCTACTCCGTTCGTATCGGCCAGCCAACCGCTGCTTGAGGCTGTCGTCTGATCGACCGGTAGTTTTGTCTCGCCGATAAATACTCCGGCGCTGTCATAGAACGAGTACGATACCCACCACTTCTCGTCGTCG
>DATJGD010000009.1:0-7081 GCA_035495255.1 Bacteroidota bacterium
ACTTTTGACCTCTTCGCACATTGTCCGTCGGTAAGAACACCTCCGGGATTGCTGTTTCGACCCCGGGCAGGATTTGTTTATTCGGGGAACATCAGGATTATCTGCACCTCCCTGTCATTCCGTGCGCGATCTCGCTGCGGCTGACGATCGAAGGAACGCCACGGCCAGAT
Source organism: Bacteroidota bacterium (assembly GCA_035495255.1). Lineage (GTDB taxonomy): Bacteria > Bacteroidota > Ignavibacteria > UBA10030 > SZUA-254 > DASYTP01. Next base: position 171 of record DATJGD010000009.1, read on the forward strand.
TCCCTGGTTCACCTCTCTCTGCCCGATGTCGGATCGGAAGTATCATTTCAGGTTGGGCAACACATCGACCAAAGCGGCAAACGAGATTTCTTCCGCAGTGCGATGACCGTCCTGGCGAAGCATGGATTGAGTTTCCCAGGCGGGTTCGAATGTACGGTACATGGGGAAATCCCTATCCGCGCCGGGGCATCGAGTTCGTCCGCGATGGTCGTGGCATGGATATGTTTTCTGGCTTCGATGAGCGATCAGCACATCACTCTCTCCGGGGAGGATTGCGCCCGGTATGCATATGAAGCGGAAGTACTTGAGGTAGGTGGTGCCGGGGGAATGATGGACCAATACGCCTCTGCATGCGGGGGTGTCTTCTTTCTTACGTCGTATCCTCAAATCTCTCTTGAATCTCTTCACCCAACATTAACGTCGTTCGTTCTCGGAGACTCATGCCAGCCGAAGGATACGCAGGGACTATTATCGTCAACAAAACAGCGGGTGGTATCATTGGTGAATACCTTGTCGCGGCATGATTCCAATTTTTCGTTACAATCAGCCACGCTCGATACCGCTGAGGAGCTTGCGTCGCATCTTCGTGCTGATGAATATCGCCTTCTTCGTGGAACGTTGCGCAATCGTGATATAACGTATCAAGCGCTGGACCTGCTTCGGCAGCCAATAATGAATGAACGGGTGTTTGGAGAATTGTTAAACGAACATCACGCCATTCTCCGCGATGTCCTGTGCATCTCAACACCGAAAATAGAGAAGATGCTGACTGCCGCGCTTGACGCCGGAGCGTATGGCGGAAAAATCAATGGTTCGGGAGGCGGCGGATGCATGTTTGTATACGCGCCTGAACATACTGAGCGCATTGCAGAGGCGATTGAGAAGGCCGGAGGCAAGGCATATATTGTCAACGTGGACACTGGGGTACGGATTGAATCGATATGAGCGCCGCTGATCCGAATATCGTCATTCTCGCCGGCGGACTTTCATCACGAATGAAACAGCAGACGGCAATCCCCGGCAGCATCGATTCGTCTCTCATGCAGGAAGCCCGGATGAAGTCAAAAGCAATGCTCGGCGTGGGAGAAGAGCGCAAACCATTCCTTGATTACCTCCTCTATAATATAGAGCAGGCGGGGTATATGAACGCCGTTATCGTCGTCGGAGAGCGTGATGATACGATACGAAAGCACTATGAGCAGGAACAGAACGCCGGGATATTTCCCTCGTTGAAGTTTTCGTTTGTTGTTCAAACAATTCCTGCGGGGAGAGAAAAGCCGCTGGGTACCGCGGACGCATTATGGACTGCGCTCAGCGCAATGACGGCGTGGAGAAACCAACGCTTTACCGTGTGCAACAGCGATAACCTTTATTCCACAACAGCTCTGCGCCTGCTGCTGGAGGATACCCACCCGAACGCACTGATCGATTACGACCGGTCATCGCTCAGGTTCGAGCATGATCGCATCATGCAGTTTGCTGTCCTTAAAAAAGACGCAGATGGTTACGTGGAATCGATCATTGAAAAACCATCGCGCGAACAGCTTACGCAAGCGGCTGATGCTCAGGGCCGCGTCGGCGTGAGCATGAATATTTTCCGGCTTTCGTATAACGCGATTATTCCGTTTCTTGAATCGGTCCCGTTACACCCCGAACGCCGGGAGAAGGAATTGCCCGCTGCCGTGAACATGATGATTGAGCGCCATCCACAATGTATGTTTGCCATTCCGTTATCAGAACATGTAATCGATTTGACAATGCAGACTGATATTCCGACAGTGATGGAACATTTGAAGAAACTGGAGCATCCTCGATGACCTTGCGAAAAATTTTCGTTGTTTCCCGTTCGATTGTCGCCTCCCTTTTGTTCTGCGCGACTCTTGGGTTGTCTCAACGCCACACATTTTCATTGGGTGACAAAGACTTTCTTCTTGACGGAAAGCCATTCCAGATTATCAGCGGCGAAATGCACTTCGCCCGCATACCGAAAGAGTACTGGAGGCAGCGTCTAAAAATGGCGAGAGCAATGGGTTTGAATACGATCGCAACCTACGTGTTCTGGAACTACCACGAACCTGAGAAGGGTAAGTTCGATTTCAGGACGGAGAGCAGAGACATTGCGGAATTTGTCCGGATCGCGCAGGAGGAGAGCCTCTGGGTCATTATTCGTCCCGGGCCCTACGCATGCGCGGAGTGGGAATTCGGCGGATATCCGTCGTGGCTTCTCAAAGAAAAAGATCTTGTCGTTCGGGGAAACGATGCACGTTTTCTCGATGCTGCGGGAGCATATCTGCGGGAGCTCGGAAAAGAACTCGTTCCACTGCAAGTAACACATGGCGGACCTATTATACTGGTGCAGGTGGAAAATGAGTACGGGTCATTCGGGAATGACAAAGAGTTCGTAGGCCACACGCGCGACCAGATCAGGAGCGCCGGGTTTGATGTGCCGCTCTTTAGCGCCGACGGACCGACGCAATGCCGCAACGCATTCCTCCCCGACGTTCTCCCCGCGATCAACGGCGAAGAGAATCCGCGGGCATTACGGGACACGGTCGATACGTTTCATAACGGGAAGGGGCCTTATTTCAGCCCTGAATTCTATCCAGGCTGGCTCGACCATTGGGGTGAAGATCACGCCGATGTGCCGGCGAAAAACTTTATCGCGAAGTATGATACGCTGTTGATGAACGGTATCTCGGTTTCGTTATACATGTTTCATGGAGGAACGAATTTCGGGTTCATGAACGGCGCAAATTACGGCGGGAAGTTTCAACCGCAGCCCACAAGCTATGATTACGACGCGCCGCTCGATGAAGCCGGCAGGCCGACGCCAAAATATTTTGCCTTCAGAGATGTTATTTCAAAGTACCTGCCGGCCGGAACACGTCTGCCCGAAGTTCCCGCCTCCAATCCTGTTATAGAAATTCCCCCTTTCGAACTTAAACAAACTGCAAGCGTTTTTGATGCGTTGCCGAAGGCCGTGACGGCCTGGCAGATTCCGTCAATGGAAGATCTCAGTCAAGCGTACGGGTACATTCTCTATAGAACCAACATCAATCATCCCGGCAAAATTGACATCAAGGGACTGCGCGATTATGCGCTTGTCTTCGTTGATCATCAGAACGTTGCCACCCTTGATCGGCGGAATAAACAACACACCGTCAATGCTGCCTTTGACGGGAAATCAGCGGTGCTCGAGATCCTCGTGGAAAATGGCGGACGCATTAACTATGGCCGCCAGATGCACAACAACCGAAAAGGAATTACAGAGAGCGTGACACTCGATGGCAAAGAATTATCAGGCTGGGAAGTCTTCCCGCTACCGATGACGGACGTCCCGAAGATTAACTTCGCCATCAGTCCTGGTACAAATACTGCCTCGTTTCACAGGGGTACCTTTAACCTGACGACGACCGGCGACGCATTTTTGGACATGCGCGGGTGGGGAAAAGGCGCCGTTTGGGTGAATGGGCACAACCTCGGCAGGTTCTGGTACATCGGTCCACAGCAGACGTTGTATCTCCCAGGCGTGTGGCTCAAGAAAGGCGAAAATGAAATTATCGCCTTCGATCTTGAACGGCACGATCATCATACTATCCAGGGATTGAAAGAGCCCATTCTTAATTCCCTCGTTGCCGACAAGCTGGCGCCTCCGCTTCCCGTAAGAATCCCCGGAACGCTGCGCCTTCGCGGTGAAGATCTCTTCAGTTCCGGCGAATTCATGCCCGGCGACTCAGCTCAGACAAGAACATTTGCGTCGAGGAGGGCTCGCTATGTCTGCCTGCAGTCGCTATCATCGTTACGCAATGATCCATTTGCATCGATGGGAGAATTCTATGTCCTGGATGAGCAGGGGAAAAGACTTCCACGAGACAACTGGAAAGTATATACCGTAGAGAGCGAAGAATTGAAATCGGAGGATGGCCGCGCAGAGAATGCCTTCGACGATGACCCGGAATCGATCTGGCACACGCAATGGGGTGATGCACAACCCCCTCATCCGCACTATATTGCCATCGATCTTGGAAAAGAGGAGACCGTTTCCGGATTCCAATATCAATCCAGGATCGGGAATGCGCCGGGGAAAATCAAAGAGTATCGGTTCTACGTCAGGAAAGAACCGTTTGAAAGGATCAATTGAAATGTTCACCAGAAAGTACGTTTATCTCATCGCGTTATTTCTGCTAACTCTCCCGTTGTCTCTATCCGCACAATCTAAAATTGAAAATCTCATCATCGTTACCTGTGACGGCCTGCGCTGGCAGGATGTGTTTACCGGAATGGATTCAGCGATAGCGAACAATAAGAAGTTTTTTCAGGGGGACAGCGCCGGTATCTTCAAAGCTTATTGGAACGATGATGTCAAAGAGCGAAGGAAGAAATTATTTCCTTTTCTCTGGACCACGATAGCCAAGGAAGGCCAGATCTATGGGAATCGGGCCCTCGGAACGCGCGTTGACAATGCGAACCCGTACTGGTTCTCCTACCCCGGATACAGTGAAATATTCTGCGGGTTCGTCGATACTGCGATAAACTCCAATGAGTACAAGCCCAATCCGAACACCAATCTCCTGGAATACCTCAACGGACAATCGCAGTTTGGCGGGCGCGTTGCGGCATTCTGTGCATGGGATGCGTTCGACCGGATCCTGAACGAGCCCAGGAGTAAATTTCCTGTTGTTTCGGCGTTCGATGATTGCGGTGGCAGCACGCCAAATTCAAACGAACAGCTTCTCAATAAGCTTCGTAAGGACTCGTTCAAACCATGGGACAGCGAAGAATGTTTTGATGTGTTTACCCACTACGAAGCCATGGAATATCTTACAATACATCATCCGAAAGTGATGTACATCGCGTACGGAGAGACGGATGAGGATGCCCACTCCGGTCATTACAAAGATTATCTCAATGCGGCGCATCAGGACGATGCATGGCTAAAACAAATCTGGGAGTATGTTCAAGGCGATGCGAACTATAGAAACAAAACTGCGCTGTTTGTTACCGTAGATCACGGCAGGGGCGGAAAACAAAAAGAAAAGTGGACAAGCCATGGCCAGTCGATCGAAGACGCGCATGAGATCTGGTTCGCGGTGATAGGACCCGGGATTCCCGCGAAAGGGGAAATTCAAGGGGAACTGCAGTTGTTTCAGAAACAATTCGCCCAAACGATGGCCTCATTGCTCGGCGTGACGTTTACGGCGGAACATCCGGTTGGTGAGAAGATACCACAGGTCTTCAAATAAGGATGCGGGTAATAGGTATCATAGCGTTCATCGCATCATGGTTCGCCTGCGCAACCGGGCAAGAGAGGTCTATTCCGCCGATCCCTCCTCTCCCGTCCATAGAACAACGAGCGTGGCACGAGCTCGAATTTTATCTGTTCATGCATTTCGGTCCAAATACGTTTACCGACGTCGAGTGGGGAAAAGGAACGGAGAGTGAGAAAGTTTTTAACCCTTCTCAACTCGATTGCCGTCAATGGTGCAGGATTACAAAAGCCGCCGGTGCGAAAGGCATCATTATCACGGCGAAACACCATGACGGGTTTTGTTTGTGGCCCAGCAAGTACAGCTCGCACACTGTCCGGGAGAGCGGCTGGAAAGATGGCAAGGGGGATGTCCTGAAAGAATTGTCGGCGGCATGCAGAGAATACGGGTTGAAATTTGGGGTCTACATTTCGCCCTGGGACCGAAACCATCCCGCATACGGGACGCCGGAATACAACGATGTCTACATCAACACGATGAAAGAAGTGTTCGCAAACTACGGCCCCCTGTTTGAACTCTGGTGGGATGGTGCCAACGGCGAAGGGCCGAACGGCAAGAAGCAGATCTATGATTTTAAGAAATTTGAGAATGTCGTTCGCGAATTTTCTCCTCACACTGTCGTGTTCAGCGATATCGGTCCCGATATCCGTTGGGTCGGGAATGAAGACGGTGTTGCCGGCGAAACAAACTGGAATCTTTTGGACACCGCGGGTTTTGGCCGGGGTGCTACCTCTCCCCCGACAGACACTCTCAACCGTGGCAATGAAAACGGCGCAAACTGGATTCCGGCAGAGTGCGACGTTTCGATACGCCCCGGCTGGTTCTACCATGCCGGCCAGGATACGCTTGTCAAAACTCCTGAACAACTCATGAGGTTGTATCTGCTCTCTGTCGGCAGAGGATCAAGCCTGCTTCTCAATGTTCCTCCCGACACGAGAGGGCTTATTCACGAGCAAGATTCTGCTGCGCTGATGGGATTCAAGAAACTCCGCGACAAATTGGTTCCCCGAAATCTTGCGCTCGGGGTGAAAGCAGTGGCGATAGATAACGGAAAAGAAATCGAAACCCCGAATCTCAACGATGGCGATTCGAGAACGTGTTGGGCTCCGGAACCGGGAAAGAATATCTGTACCATCGAACTGGATTTAGGGGGCGAAAAGTCGTTTACGACGATTCAACTTCAGGAGGGAATTGAGTTTGGTCAACGTATCAAGTCCTTCTCGTTAGAGGTGGAACAGAAGGCGGGATGGAAGAGAGTTGCATCAGGCACGACCATCGGGTACAAACGGATACTTCAGTTTCCGAAAGCGACCGCTCAAAAGATTCGACTGAACATTCTCAGTTCGAAAGCGACTCCTATGCTGTCGGAAATTGCAATCTTTTCTTCCCACTATTACGGTGATCCACCGAAGGGCCATCGACCATGAAGCGTTTTTTTCTCAACTCGATAAGGCTCACATTGTTTCAGAGGACCGGCGGTATCGGTTTGAACGTCGACTATGAGAGCCGGAACATTAAAAAACAGCCGATTCCCGATCAGATACTTTTCCTAAAACCGTAACGTGCATGAGCAGACAACTTCAAAGACATTTGAGGGGAACAGCATTGGCTGCTATCGCCGGTGTTGCCCTCATACTCCTGGGT
>DATJGD010000010.1:0-60129 GCA_035495255.1 Bacteroidota bacterium
GATGAGCACCCATTCCTCCGCGTCGAATGTATCGGTTTCGTCCCACGACGGTACCGACGGAATCTCCGGCCTCCGGGAGCGCAATCTTCTGTCCGCGTCGACGAACGCGCGGTGCGCGAAGACCATCGCCTCAAGAAGCGAATTGCTCGCGAGCCGGTTCGCCCCGTGCACCCCGGTCATCGCGACCTCGCCGCACGCGTAAAGATTTTCGATGGAAGTATTCGCAAAGAGATCAGTGACGATTCCCCCGCAGGAGTAATGCGCCGCCGGAACCACCGGGATCGGCTCGCTCGTGATGTCGAGCTTGTACCTGGAAATGCAGGTCTCGTAGATATGGGGAAAATGCTCTTTGACGCTGGAGGGAGGCAAGTGCCTGAGGTCCAGCCATGCATATTCATCTCCCGATTTCTTGAGTTCCGTATCGATCGCGCGGGCGACGATGTCCCTGGGAGCGAGCGCGCCGCGTTCGTCATAGCGGCTCATGAACTCCTCGCCCCGTTTCGTTCTGAGAATGCCGCCGAACCCGCGAACCGCTTCCGAAATCAGAAACGCGGGAGATCCCGAGTTGTACAGGGTCGTCGGATGAAACTGGATAAACTCCATGTTCGCGATCTTCGCCCCTGCGCGGTATGCCATCGCCACGCCGTCGCCGGTGGCGATCGCCGGATTCGTGGTGTGCAGGTAGACCTGGCCGGCTCCCCCGGAGCAGAGGACGACGATGGGCGAAAGGAACGTTTTGACTTCGTTGCGGTCGACATCGAGCGCGTAGGCGCCCCAGCAGTGAATGACCTCGTCGATTGGCCGTCCCAGCTGATGTTCGGTGATGAGATCGATCGCGAGGTGGTTCTCGAAAACTGTAATGTTTTTGTGGCTGGCAATGGCGTGGAGCAGCGCGCGTTCAACCTCCCAGCCGCTCCTGTCCTTCGCATGAACGATGCGGTTGCGGGAATGGCCCCCTTCCCTTCCGAGATCAAGACGGCCGTTGATTGTCGTGAACTCTACGCCGATCTGCTGCAGCTCCATCAGCCTCTGGGCACCTTCGCGGACAAGCACCTCCACCGCGTCACGGTGGCACAGGCCGACTCCCGCATTGAGCGTATCACGGATATGAAGATCGGACGAGTCGTCGGGGGCGACGACGGCAGCGATCCCTCCCTGGGCGTAATTGGTATTTGACTCCGCTCTCGCCTTCTTCGTAATAATCGTGACTGTGCCGGTTTCAGCAGCCTTCAGGGCGAACGAGAGCCCCGCGATGCCGCTCCCGATAATGAGAAAATCTGAGCGCGCTTCGTTCACTCGTCCACGTTTTCTGTTGGCGGAGACATTCTGGTGATAAGCGAAAAGAAGAATTTACTTTTTTCCTGAAGCGCCGAAAGATCACCGGAGTTCCGGATGGTGAAATCCGCAAGTTCGGCTTTCTCCGCTTCCGGCATCTGGGATTCCAGCCGCAGGCGGGCGTCGGCGCGGGAAATCCCGTCGCGGCGCATGACGCGATTGATCGCGTCCGCCTCCTCCGATTGTACCACGATAATAAAATCCATTAGTCTGTCGGCTCCCGATTCAAATAATAACGCCGCTTCCACGACGATAAGGGGATGACTGCCGGATTTTTTTGCGGAGGAGATTTCAGCGTCGATTCGCTGAAGCGTCGGTGGATGGACTATTGCTTCCAGACGGAGTTTCTCCTTCTGGTCTGAAAACACTATGTGTGCCATGCGTTTTCGGTCAAGCGCCCCTTCCGGGGAAAAAACTTCCGGCCCGAAGGTTTGCCGGATTTTCTTGCGCACTCCCGCGTCGCCGGCGATGATTTCTTTTGCCAGGTCATCGGCATGGATCACTCTTGCTCCAAGCGCGCGAAAGACATTGCAGACCTCCGTCTTGCCGCTTCCGATATTTCCCGTAATGCCGACGGAGTACGTTGTAAACCGTGGTTTCATGGTCAAGTGTGAAATGACGTCCCGCGAGAGAACATTCTTCGGGAAAATTCCCGATTACTTCGCGTAGGCGACGGAGCGGGTTTCCCTGATGACGACCACCTTAATCTGGCCCGGGAATCCCATTTCAGCCTGGATTTTCTTCGCGATATCATGGGCGAGCTGGTCGGCCATGAGATCATCAACCTTATCGTGCTCGACAATCACCCTGATCTCCCTCCCCGCCTGGATGGCATAGGTTTGGGCGACGCCGTCGAACGACTTGGCGAGGGTTTCCAGGTGCTCAAGCCGCTTGGCGTACCCTTCGACCGACTCGCGGCGGGCTCCCGGCCTGGCTCCGCTGATCGCATCGGCCGCCTGGACAATCGCGGCGATAGGATGCTCCATTGGGATGTCTTCGTGGTGCGAACCGACGGCGTTGATGACAATGGGATGCTCCCCATACCGCTTGGTGAGATCATACCCTACGAGGGCGTGCGGCCCTTCGACGCTCTTATCCATTGTTTTTCCCACGTCATGCAGAAGACCGGCGCGTTTGGCGAGTGTTACGTCGAACCCGAATTCCGACGCCATGAGTCCGGTGAGGTGGGCGACTTCGATGCTGTGCGCGAGAAGGTTCTGGCCGTAGCTCGAACGGTACTTCATCTTCCCGATATGCTTCACTAATTCCTGATGGCCTCCGTGTAAGCCCGCTTCCAGCAATGCACTCTCCCCGGTCCGCAGAAGTTCTTCATCAACCTCCTTGCGTACCTTCTCAACCACCTCTTCAATCCGGGTCGGATGGATTCTCCCGTCGGCGATGAGACGCTCAAGAGCAAGCCTTGCCACTTCGCGACGCAGAGGATCGAATCCAGACAGAATCACGGCTTCCGGCGTATCGTCGACAATGACATCAATGCCAGTGGCCGCCTCAAACGCCCTGATGTTGCGGCCTTCTTTTCCGATGATCCTCCCCTTCATCTCATCATTTTGAATATGGAGCACGCTCACGGTATTCTCGACGCAATGATCGGAGGCAGTTCGCTGGATTGCCTGGACGATGATTTTCTGAGCTTCTTTTTTCGCCTCCAGCTTGGCATTATCACGCACATCCTTGAGAGTCTGCGCGGCGTCGGTCTTGGCTTCGTTCAGCATGTTCTCGATAAGCAGCTTTTTGGCCTCCTCGCGGGACATGCTCGAGACCCGCTCCAGTTTTTGGTTTTCTTCCTGAATAAGTTTTCCAAGGGACGATTGCTTTTCCTCGAGCTGCCGGACTCTTTCTTCAATCGTTCCCTTTAACGCGTTGAGTTCTTTATCCTTCTTGTTGATGAGTTCAACCTTTCGCTCAAGGTTATCCTCCCTGTTCGCAAGCTGCTTTTCGAAGGACTGGAGCTTGTTGCGCTTTGCGTTGATATCGTGTTCGAACTCCTGCTTCTTTTTGTGCCACTCATCTTTTACCTCGATGAGCTTTTCTTTCTTGATGTTCGTGGCTTCTTTTTCGGCGTTTGCAACGATATTCTTAGCCCGTTCTTCCGCATTGGACACTTTGTTCTTGCCGCTTCGGGTGTTCAGGTACCATCCGAACGCAAACCATGCTCCCGACAGAAAAATGACCATGGGGATAAGTATGTACATCTCAAATTGCATATGAGCTCCGGGGTAAATTCATCCTAAAAAAAACAAAAAACCGCACACAGCCTTCGAGTCAAGTGTATTGAAAGAATCTCAGATCATACACAGTGGGTACTCCCCTGAACATTTCTTACGTCCACTGCCTGCATGCTCCCGGAAAACCGGAGCCTGCAGATCCCCTTTCGGGGTGAGGCCTGTAATATGATGTTCATGAGTCGAGTTCCCTATTAAAGTTACTTGTCAGATTCTTTAATAAGTTTGACTCTCTCGACATACCGGGTTTGACCCCGCTATATCAGGCTGCGGTGCGGTTTAAAACGCTACACCGATGCGAATATGGAAAAGAACAGAAAGAAAAAAGACTACACTTCAGAACTGAGGCACTGATCGAGATATTCGTTCATTTTCGAAATCTCTTCCTCAACATGCGACGAAAGCAAACGCTGTTTTTCACGTTCCTTGAACAAATCCTCTGTAATATTCAATGCAGAGAGAACGGCAACGGTTAATGGCGGCTGCTCGGGTATCTTATTGTGAATGGTGTTGATCATCTGGTCGACATAACCTGCGACGCGCTTGGTCAGTTCTTCACTTTCACCCCGCAGCGGATATTCCGAACCAAATATTTTTACCTTTATGCTTTTGCCGTCAGCTGCCATATTCTTCTCTCGTTAAAGTTCCGACTGTAACCTGATTTCTAACTGATCTACCAATGAAGTATCCAACAAGAACACAACCTACAGATACGAATTGATCTTCGATATCAATTCACGAATCCTGTTTTTTATCGCTTCACGTTCTTCTCCGCTGAAACTTTGCTGGCCGTTGGAGCTGGCAATCTGGGCGTGCTCCGCGCGCACGCGCTTGATCTCAACGTCTCTTGCCTGGAGATCAGACCGGAGGGCCGTGACCTGCCGCTCAAGCTCCTCGGCCCGGGTCGCAATTGTCCGTTTTTCGTCGCGCAACTGGGCGATGAGATGCGTTGCCAGACGCACCTTCTCCCAAACTGCTTTCAGTTCTTCTTCAACAGCAACACCATCTTTGGTCATTGTCACTTCTTCCGTTTCCGGATAATTATGGTTCATGAGACGCTGTCCTACTCACGCAATGTTCCACTAAGATTTCGGGAGACTCTCGAGATAACCTCTTTCATGATACGATCTACCTCGTCCTGCCGTAACGTATGGTCTTCCGACATGAACTCTAAAGCAAAAGCTAAACTCTTCTCTCCGGCCTTGACCTGATCTCCGCGATAAATATCAAAGAGATCAATTTGTACCAGCATCGGACCGGCAGCCCCGGCTATCTCATTCTTGAGCTGATCTGCCGTAATGTTTTCATTTATCTTAAACGCAATATCCCTTGTAACAGAAGGATATTTGGGCAGAGGCTTAAATGTCTTTTTCAACGAGCTGTTCTGCAGAAGTAAGTCGACATTCAGCTCTGCAATGACAATTTCCTCATCGATGTCGAACTTTGCCCGAAAATCTTTTCGAACAATTCCTGCATAGCCGACGTCTATGCCATTGATTTCAACGTCAAAGCCCATGCTAGTTAAAGCTTTGGTATTAGAATAAGGAATAAATTTAATATTGTCAAGAAAAATCTTCCTGAAGAGCGTCTGAAGCTCCCCTTTAAGGTCATAAATGTCAATAACCTGAGGACTTACGTCCCAGGAGGCCTTCCGCCGAAGGCCAACCATTGCCATTGTGAGGCGATTCTCTTCGCGGTAACCAGGGACCACCGAAGCCCCGGTTTTGTCCCGGCGATAGATCTTTCCTACTTCAAATAACCGCAGGTTCTTCTTGCCGTACAAGATGTTATTTCGGATCACCTGTACCATTGATACAATAAGACTCGTTCGCAAGGTGGCCATGTCTTTTGATATCGGATTGGCGATTTCAACGGCCTCCTCCGATCCCAACCTTGAAAACTCCTTCTCCTGCATGCTGTTTGAAACAACCTCCGAATAACCGCTTCCGATAAGCCAATCTTTGAGCTCCGAAACGGTATCTTTCGCAGGAGCATGAGAGGAAAATGAGATCCGGGTATCGTTATTGGTTTCGATGCTGTCGTAGCCGTACATTCGGGCAACCTCCTCCACCAGGTCAATCTCCTGAAGAAGGTCGACACGGTATGAAGGGATAGCATATAGTACGTTAGATGAGCCGGACTTCGATCGTCCTGCAGCTTTTGTTATGTTGATCTTGCGTAAAAGACTTTGAATCTGTTTTCCAGAAAGGCCGGTTCCAAGCACCTCATTTGCCTTCTCCGGCCGGAGCGGGACCGTGATACTCTTCTTTTTCCCGGGAAACACATCGATGACGCCTTTAAGTATCTCACCTCCGGTAATCTCCTGAATTAACTGAGCTGCGCGATCCGCGGCCCACTGCGTGGCATGCAGGTCCGCGCCTCGCTCGAATCGCTGGGAGGCTTCCGTGCTCAACCCCAGCCTTTTTGAAGTGCGGCGGATGCTTTGCGGATTGAAATAGGCGCTTTCAATCAAAATATTCTTGGTCGTATCGGATATCTCAGTGAATGCTCCCCCCATGACGCCCGCTATGGCGACCGGGCCTTTAGCATCACAGATCATCAATGTCGAGCTGGTAAGGCGGCGGAGTTTATGATCGAGCGTAGTGAACTCTTCCCCATCCTTCGCAGGCTTCACAACGATCATGCCCTCGTTGAGCTTATCATAATCAAAAGCATGAAGAGGGTGTCCCATTTCCATTAAAACAAAATTAGTTACATCGACGACGTTATTTACAGGTCGAACACCAATTGAGGTAAGATACTCCTGAAGCCATTTGGGAGACGGGCCTATGGTAACGCCGTACACGAGCCGTGCGGTATAGCGCGGACATAAACCACTGTCCAGTATCTTGATGGCCCCAAATTTTGCGGCCGGCCGTTTGCTCTCCCGCAGCTTCAACTTGGGGATTTTGACTTTCTTGTTATAGATCGCCCCTACTTCTCTCGCGATTCCGATGTGGCTCATTGCGTCGGGCCGGTTGGGGGTGATCCCGATCTCCAGAATCGTGTCGGATAAGCCGAGATAATCGGAGAGAGTTGTCCCTGTCGCTGTCCCTTTGGGGAGGATCATGATTCCGTCTCTGTCGTCGCCAAGGTCCAATTCATAGGCCGAACAGATCATGCCGAATGACTCTTCCCCCCTGATCTTCACCTGCGAAAGGACAAACGGAGCACCGGCAGGATCATGCTGGTTTCGCGGAACCTGCGCGCCGACAAGGCCCACGGCGACGGCCTGTCCCGGTGAGACATTGGGAGCTCCACAGACGATGTTGAGCGTCTGGCTGCCCACGTCCACTTTACATAATGTCAGCTTGTCCGCGTTGGGATGCTTGCGGGTTTCGAGGACTATTCCTGTAACAAAATTCTTATACTTTTCCCCGGGGCGCTCGATCTTTTCCACCTCGAAGCCTGTCATGGTCAGCTTTTGAGCGAGCTCTTCAGGCGAGGCCTTTATATCAACGTAGTCTTTTAACCAGCGGTAGGAAACTCTCATAATGATAAGCAGTTATCAGAATTGGTGCAGGAATCGGATATCATTGTCGTAGAGTATCCGGATGTCGTCGATGCCGAACCGAAGCATGGCAATTCGTTCGATGCCCATGCCGAAGGCATACCCTGTATACACTTCGGGATCGTACGATACATGCCTGAACACGTTGGGATGCACCATGCCGCATCCAAGTATTTCAAGCCATCCTGTTTGTTTGCAGACTCTGCAGCCTTTGCCGTTGCAAAGGAAGCAGGTAATGTCCATTTCCGCGCTTGGCTCCGTGAAGGGGAAGAAACTGGGGCGAAACCTGTATTTGATGCTGCTCCCGTAGAACTGCTTCGCGAATGAAAGAAGAGTCCCTTTCAATTCGGAGAACGTAACCCCCTTGTCGACGTACAATCCCTCGACCTGGTGGAAGAGGCAGTAGCTGCGCGCGCTGATCGCTTCATTCCGGTAGACCCTTCCCGGCACAATCACGCGCACCGGCGGCTTCTGAGACTCCATGACCCGGATCTGCACCGGCGACGTGTGGGTCCGCAGCAAAATGTTCTCCGCGATGAAAAAGGTATCCTGCATATCCCGCGCTGGATGATCCGGGGGGAAATTCAGGGCCTCAAAATTATGCTCATCATCCTCGATCTCAGGCCCTTCGGCGAGCGAAAAACCCATCGCAGTGAACAATCGTTTGATTTCATCGAGCGTCTGGGTGATGGGATGTTTGCTCCCCACCCACCGCTCGCGCCCCGGCAATGTGAGATCAAGCGGAGCTGTTGTTGGACGGGCGGAAGATTCAAGGGCGTTCTTTTTCTCATCAAACAGCCCCTGAACAGCGGCGCGGAGCTCGTTGATCGCTTTTCCCAGCGCCGGACGCGATTCCGGCGCGGCAGACTTCATGTCTTCAAAGAGCCCGGCAATCACGCCGCTGCGGGAAAGATACTTGATCCTGAAGTTATCGAGGTCGGCGGCGGATGCGACGGGCTGCAGCTCCGTCAACGCTTCCGTTCGTATGTGAGAGATTCGCTCTTCCATGAGTACCGGGTGGCAATGGGGTGAAACAAAAAATCTTCAATGAGATGAAGCAGGGATGACGAATCTCATCCCTGCGACGGTCATTGAAGATGAGCTGGTTCAGGCGACCGCAAACTTCACGATCTCGGCAAACGCTTCAGGATTGCGAGATGCGAGGTCGGCCAGCACCCTTCTGTTAATGCCGATCTCTTTTTTATTGAGTGCGGCAATAAGTCGTGAATAGGTCGTTCCATGCATCCTAGCCGCGGCGTTAATGCGCGTGATCCAGAGTTGGCGGAACGAACGTTTTTTAAGTCGTCTGTCACGATACGCATGCTGCCCTGCTTTGTCAAGGTGATGCTTGGCGCTCGTGAGGACTTTGCTTCGCGCACCCCAGTAACCTTTCGCGCGCGCGAGAATGCGCTTGCGACGGCGATGGGAGGCAACTTTATTCTGCGAACGTGGCATAGTTGCTCTTTTCTCCTCTTATGTGGTGAATGATTCTGTGATTTAAAAAATTGTTACATCTGGAGCATCATATCAAACTTCTTCTGCTCCTCGACGGAGACCAGCGTCGACTTCCGAAGATGCCGTTTCCGTTTTGAGGATTTCGTAGAAAGCATATGACTGCGAAACGCCTTCATGCGTTTGAGCTTGCCGGTGCCGGTACGCTTAAATCGTTTCTTTGCTCCTGCTGTGGATTTCATTTTGGGCATGGTGCTATCCTTTTGTTATTTCTTTCGGTTCTACAATCTTGGGTTCCGCAATTTTTGGTTCAACACTCATTGCGTCGGCAGCGTTTCCTTTGGTTTCAGTTTTTTTCTTGCTTCCCTTGTCGGGGGCAAAAATCATCGACATGCTTCTGCCTTCAAGTTTCGCTTCCTGGTCGATCTTCGCGAGATCCGACAATTGCTCGGACAGCCGGCGCAGGAGATCTTCACCGTGTTCCTTATAGGTAATTTCGCGCCCCTTGAAAACGACCGTCGCTTTCAGCTTGTGGCCTTCCTCAAGAAATCTCCGCGCGTGCCGGGTTTTGAAATCAAAATCATGCACGTCGGTATTCGGATGAAATCGCAGTTCCTTGAGGAGCGTCACCTGCTGGTGCTTTCGCTGCAATTTCTCTTTCTTCGTTTGCTCGTATTTATACTTCCCGAAATCCATGATCTTGCATACCGGCGGAGTGGCATTCGGCACGATTTCAATCAAGTCAAGGCCGCGCTGATGCGCGGCGCGCAACGCCTCTCCGGGAGTCATTACGCCGACCTGGCCTTCATCGTCGATGACGCGCACTTTCGGCGCCCGGATTTCTTCATTTATGCGAACACGATCTGATCCCTTGATGGTCGTTCTCCTATGAAGTGATGAGTTTTTTTTCCCGAATTTCGTAAACAAACTGCTGAACAAAATCCGCTGCCGCGACTGCTCCGCGATCACCCTTCTTGTGCTGGCGGACCGCCACGGTATTCGCCGACTGTTCCTTTTCGCCGACGACAAGCATATACGGCACTTTCTTCGTTTCCCAGTCGCGGATCTTATATCCTACTTTTTCGTTCCGTTCGTCGAGCTCGCTGCGAATCCCCGCCTCTTTCAGCATACCGTTGATCTTCGCCGCGTACGGAAGAAAGGCGTCCGTTATCGGGATCACGGCGCCCTGCACGGGGGCGAGCCACGAAGGGAACGCGCCGGCAAAGTGCTCGGTGATGATTCCTATGAACCGCTCGAACGATCCGAAAATCGCGCGGTGGATGGCAACGGGGCGCTGGCGCGAACCGTCTTCCGCAATATACTCAAGCTGAAACTTTTCGGGCAGCATGACGAAATCCAGCTGTATGGTCGCCACTTGCCAGTCCCTGCCGAGCGCATCCTCAATCTGAATGTCGATCTTCGGGCCATAAAACGCGCCGTCTTTCGGCTTGAGCTTAAATTCGATGTTATTCTTCTCCAGTGCTTTTTTCAGGCTCTGTTCCGCCTGTTCCCACAACCTGGCGTCGCCCATCGCGTTGTCCGGCTTCGTCGAAAGATTGAACGACGGTTTCAGTCCGAAGACCGAATAGAAATACGTCACGAGCTCAATGAGCTGGTCGATCTCGCTCAAAATCTGGTCGGGCCGGCAGTAAATGTGAGCATCATCCATCGTAATCTGGCGCACGCGGAACATTCCGCCGAGCGCGCCTGAAAGTTCGTTGCGGTGAAGTCGTCCGATTTCCGAAAACCGCAGCGGCAGATCTTTGTAGCTTCGAAGCCGGTGGCGGTAGACATACGTGCTCTCGGGACAGTTCATCGGTTTCAGGCTGTAGACCGTCTCGTCATTTTCGACGCAGAACATATTTTCCCGGTAGTGCTCCCAATGCCCCGATTGCTCCCAGAGATCCTTCTTGACAAGAATGGGAGTGCTGATTTCCTGATAGCCGCGCTTGTCCAATTCGCTCCGGAGAAATTTCTCAAGCTCGCGGAAGATGATCATGCCGTGCGGCAGCCAGAACGGAGCTCCCGGCGAAATGTCGTGAAACACGAAGAGATCGAGTTCTTTCCCGAGCTTCCGGTGATCGCGGCGCTTCGCTTCTTCCAACCGGAAGAGATACTCATCAAGTTCCTGCTTCGACGGGAACGTGATGCCGTAAATTCTCTGGAGCATCTTATTGTTCTCGTCGCCGCGCCAGTACGCGCCCGCCACGCTGAGGAGCTTGATCGCCTTGATCCGCCCTGTCGATGGAAGATGCGGCCCGTAGCAGAGATCGATGAAATTTCCCTGATGATAGAAGGTGATCGTCTCCCCTTTCAGTCCTTCAAGCAAGTCAAGCTTGTAAGGGTCTTTCTTCTTCTGAAAGTAGGCCACCGCTTCATCCCAGGATTTTTCTTCCCGCACATAGGGAACGTCCCGTTTTGCGAACTCGATCATGCGCTCTTCGATCTTTACGAGATCTTCGGGTGAAAGCGTATGATCTCCCATATCGATGTCGTAATAGAACCCGTGATCGATCGGAGGCCCGATCCCGAATTTCGTTCCCGGGAAGAGAGACTCGACGGCCTCGGCCATGAGATGCGCGGAGCTATGCCAGTAGGCGAACTTGCCGCCGGCGTCCTGCCACTTCAAAATCCTGACGGAGGAGTCAGCATCGATCTTCCGCGACATATCCCACACCTCGCCATTGACTTCGATCGCGAGCGCGTCGCGGTGAAGCCCTGCACTGATGGACCTGGCGATATCGTTGCCGGTCACGCCGGCATCGTATTCCCTCACCGAGCCGTCCGGGAATGTCAGCTTAATTTTCACAACGTTTGATTCGGTTCATAAAAAAATCGGAGATGCTCCGATTTCAGAAAGCGACCGGCGGATGCGGTAATTCGTATTCCTGAAATTGCATTCCGTTCGTGTGGGCTCTACGGGATTCGAACCTGTGACCTCTTCCATGTCAAGGAAGCGCTCTAACCAAACTGAGCTAAGAGCCCGTGAATACTGTGTGTGCCGGGGACCGGAATCGAACCGGCACTCTCCTTGCGGAGAACAGGATTTTAAGTCCTGTGCGTCTACCAGTTTCGCCACCCCGGCGGACCAAGTTAACATATTGAGGTGCCGGAGGGATTCGAACCCACGCATAAAGGTTTTGCAGACCTCTCCCTTACCACTTGGGTACGGCACCAGAGTACATCTTCTATGTCGTCGACGCGAGCGGTACCGCGCCACAGAGCTCCTCTTAGAAATAATAACCCCGCCACCTGGTGGGATTGGGGGCGGCGGGGCACTTTAAAGAGGAAGAAACAGATCCCATGACTGGGACCAAGGCAATCATTTTCAGACCGCCTCGAGCGGGAAACGGGATTCGAACCCGCGACATTCACCTTGGCAAGGTGACGCTCTACCAACTGAGCTATTCCCGCAATTTGCGATATCAAATATAGTAAAAATCTACGCCTTCTGCAACCGAAAAAAAACAAATCTGACTGAATGTATCGCTTTACTCCGCAACGTCTAAGTGTATACGCCATAACTGCCCGAACGTACGATTTCAATTCACGCTGCAGTTCGCTTATAGTGGATCTCCCGTAAGCATATCGGCGTATGATTGACGAATACAATCGTTGTCGCGGATCTGGAAAGCGATCATGAGAAGCCTCATCTTCTGCTCGGCTTCCCTGAGTTCCCCGTCGATCGGCACTTCGAACTCGATAAAGCTCCCTAAATCTCTCACGTCGTCGATGTGAATTCTCGCACGCTCATACATAAAGAGCGTTCTTGTCTTCTTCACTTCCACCCGTATCCCCAGCGATTGGCTCAGTATCTCCTTAAGGCCCGAAACATCATGGACGGGGTAAATCTGAAAGTTACTGACGCGCCTGGGAGAGTCTTCTTCACGAAGATAAAAGATTAGCTCGGCATGGGAACCTCTTATTTCCCGTAACTTGAGCCTTCCCTTCTCAACACGATAATAGGTATCCGCTTGCTCGAGGATACCCTCATCCTGAGCTTTCAGGTGATGAGCTGTGGTGATTGCAATCCCGGCCTGGACGATCCGGGCTTTAATTTCGAGGTTCTGAGGCATGCCGCTGAAGATGCTGCGATTGTAGGCTGCGGGTCCTACCTGTTGATTTCGATAATCTTGTATTCCAGGGTACCGGCCGGTACCGGAATCTTGACCGTATCACCGGCCGTCTTGCCGAGAAGACCTTTGCCAAGGGGTGACGTCACCGATATCTTATTTTTCTCGAAGTCGGCTTCTTCGGGTGAGACGAGCGTATACATGACTTCTTCTTTCGACTTCAGGTCTTTGAGCTTTACTTTTGAAAGGATGTAGACTTTATCGTTCGGAAGTTCTTTGCTTTCGATGATACGGGCCCGGGAAAGCGTCTGCTCGAGCTTGGCAATTCTCAGTTCGAGGTGCTGTTGAGCCTCTTTTGCGGCATCATACTCGGCATTTTCCGAGAGATCGCCGTGGCTTCTTGCCTCTCCGATCTTTTGCGCCATCTCGGCGCGTCCATGCAGCTTGAGATCGTGAAGCTCGTGCTCCAGCTCCACCAGCCGCTCCCGTGTAAGATACACGATCCCGTTTGATTTGTCAGTTTCCATGCGTCGTTCCTGCAAAAGTACTCATTCCACAATTCATCCCGGTAGTTCCAAAAGAAAAAGCCATCATTCCTTACATCAAGAAATGGTGGCCAACAGTATGTGCTTAAATAAATCTACAACTACATATTTACAAAAGCAAGGGAAAAGTTCATTCAATGTTTCCGGTCAATAAGAATGAGGTGACCAAGCTTATCCCTCTTAGTTTTCAAATACTTTTCATTCAACTGATGAGGTTCTGCTTCAAGAGGGACACGCTCGACGATCTCCAGGCCGTAGCCGTGGAGGCCTATGACTTTCTTCGGATTGTTGGTCATCAAACGGATCTTCCCCACTCCCAAATCGCGCAAAATCTGCGCGCCAATTCCGTAATCCCTGAGATCGGGGCGAAATCCGAGTTTCTCGTTGGCTTCGACAGTATCTAGCCCTTCATCCTGAAGCTGATAGGCCTTGAGTTTGTTCGCTAGTCCGATGCCGCGGCCTTCCTGGCGCATATAGAGAACGATACCCCGTCCCTCCTTCTCGACGAGTTTCATCGAGGCGACGAGCTGGTCACTGCAGTCGCACCGCATTGAACCAAAGACGTCTCCCGTCAGGCATTCCGAGTGGACGCGCACGAGGATCGGCGTCTCGGGAAGAATCTCCCCTTTTACCAGGGCGACATGCTCCTTACTGTCCGTTTCGCTCCGGTAGACATGAATGTTAAACGTCCCAAACTTTGTCGGCAGCTGCGTCGAAACGATCCGCTGAACGAGTTTCTCCCGCTGCATACGGTATTCAATGAGATCCCTCACGGAGATCATATGAACTCCGAACTGCTTGGCGAGCTGCACCAATTGCGGCAGACGGGCCATCGTACCGTCGGGGTTAAGGATCTCGCAGATGACGCCTGCAGGATACAGGGCTGCGAGATGACAAAGGTCAATCACCGCCTCGGTATGACCGGCGCGGCGCAGCACGCCTCCTTCCATGGCGCGAAGGGGAAACACATGGCCCGGCCGGGCGAGGTCGCTTGCCTTCGTCGCCGGGTTAATCAACGCGGCGACGGTGGCTGCCCGGTCGAACGCCGACACGCCCGTCGACGTGCCGTGAATAAAATCGACGGAAACAGTGAACGATGTCTCATGAAGAGAGGTATTGCTGTCGACCATCATCTCGAGGGCAAGCTCCTTCGTGCGGGAGGTGGTCAGCGCGGTGCAGATAATGCCGCATCCGTTCCGCGCCATAAAGTTGATGACCTCGGGCGTGCACTTTTCCGCGGCAATGACAAAATCGCCTTCGTTCTCACGGTCCTCATCGTCCACGACGATAACAATCTTCCCTTCCTTGAGATCGTGGACAGCCTCTTCGATCGAACTAAACGGTGCCGGATGTTTGCTCATACGACGTTCCTTACTGTTGATTAGCTTGTCTTTCCTACCGCATCGGTTCCCGGACGATTAATCGTCGAGATTGCCGAACGCTCAAATTTCACCTTCACCTCGTCGGTGATTTGCACAAGCACTGTTTTCTCCTCAAGGCCGATAACGGTTCCGTGCATCCCTCCGACCGTAATGATCTTGTCTCCTTTCTGAATGCCCGACAGGAGCTTCTCGCGGTCCTTTTGCTTTTTTTGCTGCGGCCGCAGGATCATAAAGTAAAAAATCAAAAATACCAGCAGGATCGGAACAAGCGCGCTGAAGATTCCTCCGCCGCCGCTACCTGCCTGGGGTTGCATAGCTATCAAATGCAGTGTTGTCAACTCTTTCTCCTTTAGTGATGGTATATTATGTTTGTGAAACTTCCTGAACAAGGTACGAAAGCTGGTGCTGTTTCCAGTCCTGGTACGACCCTTCCATGATCGCCGACCGGGCCTCGCGCATCAACCATTGATAAAAATATAAGTTATGAATACTTGCCAATTGCAGGCCCAGGATTTCCTTCGACACAAAGAGGTGCCGGAGATACGCCCGTGAAAAATTCCTGCATGCGTAGCATTCGCAGACCGGATCCAGCGGCAGAAGATCGAATTTGTACTGCGCGTTCGTGATATTCAACCTTCCGGTGCGCGTGAAAAGCATGGCGTTCCTGCCGTTGCGCGTCGGCATCACGCAGTCAAACATGTCGACCCCCCGATCGATCGCTTCGAGGAGATTTTCGGGAGTTCCGACCCCCATGAGATACCTCGGCGCGCGTTCGGGAAGCAGCTCGTTGCAAAGGGCGACAATTTCATACATCTCTTCGGCGGGCTCCCCGACGGCAAGTCCGCCGATCGCGTATCCGTCGAACCCGATGCTGACCAGCGCACGTGCCGAACGCTCTCTGATGCCGGGATAAACGCTCCCCTGAACGATTCCAAAGATATTTTGAGCATGCCCGTATTCCGGACGGGTGCGGTCAAATTGTTCCCTGCAGCGAAGCGCCCACCGCAGGGTCAAATCGTTTGAGCGCGACGCATATTCCTCATCGGCCGGATATGGGGTGCATTCGTCCAGAACCATCATAATATCCGAACCGATGGCTCGTTGGATTTCGACGACTCGCTCAGGCGTAAACAAATGCATCGAACCGTCGAGGTGAGATCGGAACCGGACACCGTCCTCCTCGATTTTCCGGAGCTCGGAGAGGCTGAAGACCTGGTAGCCGCCGCTATCGGTAAGGATCGGCCTGCTCCATTTCATGAAATGATGCAGCCCGCCGGCCTTGCAGAGAACCTCTGTTCCCGGCCGCAGGTAGAGATGATAGGTGTTGCTGAGGACAATCTCTGCGCCGAGATCCTCGAGGTCGTGCGGCGTAAGAGCCTTCACTGTCCCTTGAGTGCCGACCGGCATAAACGCGGGGGTATCGAACGTGCCGTGGTCCGTTTCGACGATGCCTCGCCGAGCATGCCCGGAGGAGCGGAGTACAGTAAACTTCATGAGATACCTAAGTTACTGATTTCCCGTGCGAAAACCAAAGGCAAGGGGCCAAACGGCTGAAGGCCAAAGGATAGTGCGCCCTATTCCGCATCACGTTTCCGCAATGAGCTCAGAAAAAGGACAAGGCCGGAGACAAGCCCTCCTACCGCATCCGCGGTCGCATCTTTGATATCGACGGTTCTCCCCGGGACGAAGCTTTGATGAAATTCATCGAGCACTCCGTAGATGACGACTGCTGAAACGGCAATGAGAAATCTGCCCCAATCGAACTGCGTCGACGGAACACGCGGTTCCAGCGCGCGGTAGATGAGCAATCCGAGCACAAAAAAAATTATTCCGTGAACGAGTTTGTCGTTTACCATCAGCGCCATCCGCGGCAACTTGCTCGCGGGGACCGAAGATGCGAAAAATATCACCCCCGCCCACGCGATCGCGGGAAATTGATACCTCAGAAAATGTTTTATGGCTGGTGGCATGTGAGCGCCTCGGGAATGAATTCCTGGATATCACTGGCGAGCATGGATTGTTCGCCGAATTTTTCTTTTGCCAGATCGCCGGCATACCCGTGAAGAAATACTCCCGACCAGGCGGCCTCAAACCGGTCCATGCCCTGCCCCCAGAGCCCGCCGATCAACCCGGAGAGGACATCGCCCGAACCCGCGGTCGCCATTCCCGCATTTCCGGTAGTATTGATCACGGCAGTGCCGTCTTCGGAGACGGTAACCGTGGGCGCTCCTTTGAAGACGACCGATACCTTGAATTCCTTTGCCATGCGCCGGGCAGATAGGAGCCTGTCATGCCCTATCGCATGAGGATCGGAGGACGTCAATCGCGCGAACTCGCCTGCGTGCGGAGTAAGTATGATCTGCCGGCTCCGGTGTTTTTTCAGAACGGAGGGCTTATCCGCCAGGGCATTCAGAGCATCGGCATCGATGAGCATCGGGAGATCGCATTCAGCGACAATCTTACGGATCAATTGCCGTGTTTCGTCGTTCCGCGAGAGTCCAGGCCCCAGGATCAACAGGTCAGCCCACTCAAAATGCCGTTTCGCGGACTCAAACGCGCCGAGGCTCAGGGTCCCCTCCGCGGTATCTGGGAAAGGCTCGACCATGACCTCCGTAAGTTTCTTCGAAAGAGTGGAGTACACAGACGAGGGGGTCCCCAGGACTACGGCCCCTGCTCCGGCCCGCATCGCCGATGCGGCGGTCATAGCTGCTGCTCCCGTTAGTCCCCGTGAACCTGCGAGAACCAGTATCTTCCCGACTGAATGCTTGTGCGCGGTTCTCTCTCGTTTCGGCAGAATCATTTTCACGTCATCGGCTCGGGCAATATACGCCGGAGGATGTTCCGCCTTCGGGTGGCCGGGTGAAAAACCCAGATCCACGACTTCAACAAGGCCGCTATAATCCATTCCTTGATTAAGAGTTAGGCCTATTTTCCTGAGTCCCATTGTCGCTGTAACTGCTGCCCTCACGGCGACGTTTTCGACATTGCCGGTATCGCTATCCAGACCGGACGGAACATCGATGCTGATCTTCCTGGCACTGCTGAGATTGATCCATTCCACGATGTCTTTCTCTATTCCGCGTACCTCACCCCTGAAGCCGGTTCCGAAGATGGCGTCAACAATAATATCTGGTGGCGGGAGCATGGAGAGCTGGTCCCGGGATTCTATGCTCATGATTTTCAGAACGCCCGCCGTTCGCGGAGACTGTTTCCCGATATTTTCGAGTGCGGCAAAATTCGATTTTGCGTCGCCTCGCAGCCGCGCCTTTTTCACGGATAGGGCCACGATCGTCCGGCAGTTATGGCTCTGGAGGTGACGTGCCGCGACGAAGCCGTCACCGCCATTGTTTCCTTTTCCGCAAAAGATGAGAACGGTTTTTCCCTTCAGGCTGCCGAAATTTCGCGTGATGGCGTCTGCTACACCGCGCCCCGCATTTTCCATCAGAACGATGGCGGGGATTTTCAGTTTTTGGATGGCAAAACGGTCACACGCCTGCATGGTAGAAGCTGTGACAACGGCTTCCATGTCTTAAAAAAGGGTGTTGATGATGGAAAGAAGCGAAGAAGGAAAAACTCCCAGCTGAAGTACGGCAAGGGTCGCGATCGCTAACACGACAAAACTCGCCATTGCGGGCTTTGCGGTAACTTCAGAGTCGTTTTCCTGAAAGTACATGACCATGACAAGCCGCAGATAATAGTACACAGAGACGACGCTCATGACGACGCCGATAATTGCCAGCCACGTGAGATTGGAGTTCACGGCGGCAACGAAAATATAATATTTGCCGAAGAATCCCCCAAACGGAGGCAATCCGGCAAGCGAGAGCATAAACACCGACATCATCGCAGCGAGAAGAGGTTTCTTCCTGCCTAAACCTGCATAATCTTCGAACGTGAGGTTCTTCTCCCCTTCCTGTTCGAGGATGGAAAGGATGCCGAAGGCGCCGATGTTCATGAACATGTACGACGTGAGATAAAAAACGATCCCGCTTTTCCCGAGCGCATTTCCCGCCGCAAGGCCGATGATCATATATCCCGCGTGCGCCACGCTTGAATAGGCGAGCATACGCTTGATATTCGACTGCGCTATCGCAACGATGTTTCCGAGGATCATAGAGGCGGCGGCGAGGACCGAAAGCGCCGTTCTGAGTTTCTCGCCACCCTGAAATTGATGCGCGAACACGAGAACAAATGCCGAGAATGCTGCTGCCTTGGCCCCGGTCGACATGAATCCGGACACCGTCGTCGGCGATCCCTGGTACACATCGGGGATCCACATATGGAACGGGACCGCCCCCGCCTTAAAGGCGAAGCCGATGAGAAGCAATCCTATCCCCGACCAGAAC
The DNA here is from genome assembly GCA_035495255.1 of Bacteroidota bacterium. GTDB lineage: Bacteria > Bacteroidota > Ignavibacteria > UBA10030 > SZUA-254 > DASYTP01. The sequence goes on from DATJGD010000010.1 coordinate 18,888, forward strand.
AGAAGCGACTGAGAGGGGAATTTTTCAATGATCGCCGGAATGTTCGTCGTGCCCGTCGCTCCGTAGATGAGCGCGATGCCGTACAGGAGAAATCCGGTGGCAAAGGCTCCGAGGAGGAAGTACTTTAACGAAGCTTCATTGGCGCTGGGCTGCCTCCTCATGAAGCCGGCAAGGACATAGAGACATATCGACATCAATTCGATGCCGAGAAATACCATAATAAGATCGTTGGCTGACGCGATGAGCATCATCCCGATCGTCGAAAAGATAATGAGAAGATAAAACTCGCCGAAGTTCGTGTGGGTTTTCTTGAGATAGTCGCGCGAAAGGATCGTTGTCAGAAGCGCGGAAACGATGAAGAGCGCTGTGAAGTAATTACCGTACCCGCCGACCGTAATCATGCCGTTGTACGCGGGGGCGCTTTCCTGCATCGTCAGATACGAGAGGATTCCTGAAGCCGACAATCCGAGGACCGTAACCCAGTACGACAAATTTTCGCTCTCAGTCACGAGCGCTTCAACGATGAGTACGAGGAGACCCATAGCCGTTACCGCCAGCAACGGCGCGATCGAAAAAAGCGATGATTCAGACATCAACCCTGGCATGCGTGGTAGGTAATATTGACACAGTTTTGCCTTAAATTAGAAAAAAAAAGAGAGAAATACAAAGAATCGGGGATCTCCCGGCATGGCATACTGTTGTGTGAAATTACGCTTCAGATTACCGATAAAGCGTACCAATGTTTGGCCTGCGTGTCGGGGCACTGTATTGCCGTGATAACGGAACGACATCCGGATATTCAAAGTTATCCTATATAAAAGGAGAATTACATGCGATTCATGGTCTTAGTTCCGGCGGACGCGCAGTCCGAAGCGGGAAAGTTTCCCGATGAAAAGCTTTTGGAGGCAATGGGGAAATTCAACGATGACCTCGTACAGGCCGGCGTGATGGTCGCCGGAGAAGGTTTGCAGCCCACTTCCAAAGGAGCCCTCCTGCGGTTTCACAACGGTAAAGCAAAAGTCATCGAAGGCCCGTTCTCGGAGACGAATAATCTCATTGCAGGATTCTGGATCATCGAGTGTAAATCAAAGGAGGAAGCTATCGGCTGGATGAAGAAGGCGCCGTTCGACGATGGCGTTACATTGCAGATACGGCAGATTTTTGAAGCGGAAGATTTTGCGCCGGCCGACCCGACCGGGAAAATTCGGGATAACGAAGAGGAGCTACGGACGAAGCTTGCCGATAGGGTCCGCTGAAACGGGAGGGTGAATATGAGATTCATGATGTTCATGATACCGAAAGTCTACCAGCCGGATACGCCGGCCGCCGAGCGGGCCGGCAAAGGATTTACTCCGCCGGCCGACGCTGTAAGTAAAATGATGAAATACAACGAAGAACTGGCGAACGCGGGGGCGCTTCTGGGACTCGATGGGTTCCATCCGCTGATGAACGGCGCGCGCGTCGCGTTTACCGGCGGAACGGCGCATGTCACCGATGGCCCGTTCATTCAACCCAAGGAAGTTCTTGGAGGCTACTGGATGATTCAGGTTGAGTCGAAAGAAGAAGCGATCGAGTGGGCGAAGAAAGTCCCCGCAGCAGACGGCGATCTCATCGAAGTGAGGCGGATCTTTGAGATGGAAGACTTTCCTGAAGATGTTCAAAAGGCCGCGGAGAATTCTGCGGTGAATGCGCACATCAGGAAGAGTTCCTGAATCCTCCCCATCTTTTCATTTCAGTGTTGCCGTTGGTTGACAGGGCCGGACGTTCCCTTGTGCGCGGTAAAAAAAAGTTGTATAATATTGGGAATTCTATCAACCGGTTCACATCACGAAGGAGATCCACATATGAGCGGAGTTCGGGTTCTGGTCGGTACGCACAAGGGAGCATTTGTCATTACGTCGGACGGGAAACGCGAGAAATGGGATGTCAGCGGCCCCTTCTTTGCCGGCTGGGAGATTTACCACGTCAAAGGTTCCCCCGTCGATCCAAATCGCCTCTACGCATCTCAAACCAGCGGCTGGTTCGGACAGATCATCCAGCGCTCCGATGACGGCGGAAAGACGTGGCACCAGCCCGGCCTGAAACCCGGCGAGCCGACGACGACTCCCGAGGGATTTCCGATGGCGGAAAGCAACAAGTTCGTGTATGATACCTCACCGGGAACGGGCAAGCCCCTCACGACGCATCAGTGGTACGACGGAACCCAGCACCCGTGGGAATTCAAACGCGTGTGGCACCTCGAGCCATCCCTGAGTGACGCGGATACAGTGTACGCGGGAGTCGAGGACGCCGCACTCTTCCGCACGACGGACGGTGGAAAATCATGGCACGAACTCGCCGGGCTGCGGGGCCATGGCACAGGCCCGAAATGGGCTCCCGGTGCAGGCGGAATGGGGCTTCATACGATCCTTCTCGATAAGAAAAATCCAAAACGCATTTTTGTGGCAATCTCCTCCGCGGGGGCCTTCCGGACGGATGACGGCGGAACATCATGGAAGGCAATTACCAAGGGGCTCAGCTCGCAATATATTCCCGACCCCAACGCCGAGGTCGGCCATTGCGTTCATCGTATCGCGATGCACCCCGATCGTCCGGACGTCCTCTTCATGCAGAAGCATTGGGACGTGCTGCGGACGGATAACGCAGGCGATCTCTGGAAAGAAGTAAGCGGAAATCTCCCCACAGATTTTGGATTCGTCATTGACGTTCATGCGCATGAACCTGAGACCATCTACGTCGTGCCTATTAAAAGCGACTCGGAACATTACCCGCCTGACGGCAAACTGCGGGTGTACCGGAGTAAGAACGGCGGAAATGAGTGGGAAGCGCTCACCAAAGGGCTTCCGCAGAGTAATTGCTATGTCAATATCCTTCGAGAGGCGATGGCGGTCGACACGCTCGACAAATGCGGCATCTATTTCGGGACGACCGGCGGCCAGGTGTACTGTTCGCCGGATTCGGGGGACAACTGGATTCCGATCGTCCGCGACCTCCCTGCCGTATTCTCCGTAGAGGTCCAGACGCTCGCATGATCCGCGTCGCGCTCCCATATCATCTGAGAAATCTGGCGCGCATCAATTCGGAAGTTCAGCTCGATGTCCCGGGGCCTGTCACGCAGCGGTCCGTGCTCAATGCCCTGGAGGCGCAGTTTCCGATGCTTGCCGGAACCATCCGCGACCATGTGACCCAGGAGCGCCGTCCGTTTTTGCGATTTTTTGCATGCGGAGAAGATCTCTCCCTCGACCAACCCGATACTCCTCTGCCTGAAAAAGTTGCCTCGGGAGAAGAACCGTTTCTCGTCATCGGAGCGATTGCGGGGGGGTAAGAAATTGATATGCAGGACGACAACACAGAGCATGTCCCTTCACCATCCAAAGGCCGCGCCCGCAGAGTAAGAAAGAATCTCCTTCACGGAATGGAGCTTGCCTGGGCCGCGTCGCCCCGCTCCCTCATCCGGTACTCTCTCATGGGTGTCATCAACGCTGCAATGACCCCTCTTGCAGTCTACCTCGGCGCGAAGCTCGTCAACCTCATCGCTCAGGCCAGAACTCAGTCGCTGCAATTTGAAGACATGCTTCCCACGATTATCGGATTGTGGGTGGTCGCCGCCACACAGCGGGCATTGGGGGCCTACGGCGGATACGGCAGAACTCTTTTTGTGCGGCGGGTGCAGCTCGAGGCGGAGCGCCGCCTGCTTGAAAAGGCCTCGAAGCTTGACCTTGGACATTTCGATAACTCCGATTGGCACGACCGGCTCGCGCGGGCAAAACGCGACGTTTCATGGAGGCCGGGAGACCTGACATGGTCGGTGCTCGGCCTTTCGGGTAATATTATCTCAATCCTCCTCATGGCATCGCTGCTGGCGAGTCTCCACTATCTGCTTGTCATTCTCGCCCTCCTGGCGGCGCTCCTCTCCCTTGCTCTCGAACGCCGCGTTACCTCCAGACTCTATGAGTTCTTCTATAAAGAGACGCCGGAAGAGCGCGAACGTGAATACCTCGGAGATTTGCTCATCCAGCCCCGCAACACGAAAGAGATACGGGCCTATGTTCTCGCAGATTATCTGCTCGGTAGGCACGATAAACTCTCCGGCGACCTCTATCATCAGCGTGAACGTATGTACAGATCGGGGACGCGCGTTTCGCTTCTCACCGGGCTGGTCACGGGCACAACGCTCGCTCTTGCCTACGTCTTCGTCGCGCTGCGCGGGCTCGCCGGGCAAATCGATCCGGGAGGAGTCGTTCTCGTCATCGGCGCCTTTACGTCAGTATCGGGGACGCTTGCGCAGATCTCGGGAACGTTTATCTCAGTCGACCAGCACACGACGTTTTTGGATGACTACTTCTCGTTTCTTGCGATCAGACCGATTCTCCCGGTGCCGCCGGAACCCGGAAGGATTCCCGGAGGCCCGATCGATGGAGTGCGTTTCGACAACGTGTTCTTTTCCTACGCCGGGGGAGCCGAACGTGCGCTTTCAGGGTTCAACTTAGAGATTAAGAAGGGGGAGCTCATTGCGCTCGTCGGTGAAAACGGTGCCGGGAAGAGTACGTTTGTCAAGCTGCTGTTGCGATTCTACGACGTCGACAAGGGGGCGATCCGGATCGGGCAAACCGATATCCGAGAAATAGCTCCTGAAGAGCTGCGAAACAGAATCGGCGTACTGTTTCAGGATTTTGTCAGCTATGAGCTGACGGTGAGAGAAAATGTCGCCATGGGACGACCCAACGGCGAGCCGGATGACAAACGCGTCATGGACGCTCTCCGGAATTCCCGGAGCGAATGGCTGGTGCAAAAAATGCCCAAAGGCCTTGATTCAAAAGTCGGCAGGCTCTTCGAGGGGGGCCACGACCTCTCCGGCGGAGAATGGCAGCGGCTCGCGCTTGCGAGGCTCATGTACCGGGACGCCGATATCTGGATTCTCGATGAACCTACCTCTTCCCTTGATCCCAAAGCGGAGTCCGCGATCTTTGCCGAGCTTAAAGAAAATCTCAAAGGGCGGATCGGGATTGTCATCTCCCACCGGTTTTCAACCGTGCGCATCGCAGACAGAATTGCCGTGATCTCGGGGGGACAGGTGACAGAATTAGGCTCCCACGACCAGCTTCTGCGCGCCAACGGCCATTACGCACAGCTCTTTGAGCTCCAGGCAAGCGGCTACCGCTAAGCCTCCCTGCCTCCATCGTAGTTCCTCTTCCTGCGCGGCTTGCCTGCAACGCAGAACGGCTTTTTCATGTTAAGATAATTTACCGCCACCGCGGGCCACCAATCATCATAAGAGGAGACCACGTATGAGTGAAAATCTTATCGCGGAAGCATCAATAACCATCGAGGCGCCCATCGCCCAGGTCTGGGATGCATTGATCGACCCGGTGAAAATCAAACAGTATATGTTCGGGACGACGGTCGTTTCGGAGTGGAAAGAAGGCAGCTCCATTGTGTGGGCAGGAGAATGGGAAGGCAAACGATACGAAGACCAGGGGACCATACTCAAGGTCGAGAGTCCGCACACGCTCCGGTACAATCATTTTACACCGGCGTCACAAAGCTCGGAGGCGATCGAACAATATCACACTGTCACAGTTGAATTATCGGGCAACGGGGATTCGACAAGCGTCTATCTCTGCCAGGATCATAATCTCTCCTACGGGGCAAAGGAGCATTCAGAACGGAACTGGAATATGATGCTCTCGGAGCTCAAGAAATTATTAGAGGTTGAAACACAGCCCGGGCACTACCGGCAGGGTTGAAGGGGATCTATTGGTTGAAGAGGGCACCATCAGGACGCGGAAACAGATCGCGGTAGATTTTCTCCAGCTTGTCGTTTCCGGACAGATTGAAGACGCCTATCGAAAGTTCGTCGACATGAGCGGGAAGCATCATAATCCTTTTTTTTCCCAAGGGTTCGACGCGCTGAAGCGTGCAATGATCCAAAACCAGGCGAACTTTCCCGCGAAGCGCATTGAAGTGAAGACCGTCATCCAGGAAAGGGACTATGTGGTTATCCATTCCCATCTCACATTCAATGCCGGCGAGACCGGAATGATCGTCATTCATATGTTCCGGTTTGCCGGAAAGAGAATTACAGAATTCTGGGATTGCGGTCAGGAAATTCCGGCGGACTCGCCGAATGTTGATGGAGCTTTCTGGTTCCGTACGCCGGGCGTCAGCCCCAAAACCAGATCCACCAGACAAGAGCAAGCAGGGGAATAAGTATCGGGATCGAGTATCTGCCGATGTATGCGGCGAAGCCGGGAACGCTTATGCCTGCGTGTTCAGCGATCGACTTCACCAACAAGTTTGGCGCATTGCCGATATACGTGAGCGATCCGAAAAACACCGCCGCCGTCGAAATTGCCATGAGATGCACGCCGTACTGTGCTACAAGGAAGGATATCCCTCCCACCCCCGCAGGAGCGAATGAGCCCACCGCCGCACTCAGAAAACTAAGATACGTGGGCGCGTTATCGAGAATGCTCGATAAGAGTCCTGTTCCCCAAAAATACTGGCCTGGTGTGGTTATGCCGATACTATGGGCATGAAGCTCAAGCCAATCCAGCGCCGGCGCCATCGTCGCAAAAATCCCCGCAAAGACAATTGCCACCTCTTTCAACGGAAGGAAACTGAACTCGTTTTGCCGGCGGACAGATTTCTTCGTGAAAATGAAAGAACACACTGCCGCAATGACCATGAGAATCTCTCGGAGAAAGAGCGGGTGATTGATGAACGATGCAGCCAGAATGACCGCAAGAAAGATAGTATTATGAAGCCCGCCGGTGGCGCCCCCTTCCCTCAAATGGGGATTGCCGCTTTTCGCCGCCGGTGACGCCTTTGATTGCTTCACATCAATGACAAAGAACAGAAGAAGCAAGGCACCCACCGCGAGGATCCAGATCGGCCAAAGATGTTCTCCCACCCAGAAAAACGGAACGCCTCTGAGGTACCCGAGAAACAGCGGCGGATCACCGATTGGCGTCAGGCTGCCCCCGATGTTGCTCACGATAAAGATGAAAAAGACGATATGATATCCCCGAATCCTGTGCCTGTTAAGCCGAAGGTACGGCCGAATGAGGATGACGGAGGCGCCGGTCGTGCCGATAAGATTCGATAGCGCCGCCCCTGAGGCCAGGAGAAGCGCATTCGTCAACGGAGCGGCCTTTCCCCCGATGCGGATATGAATTCCTCCCGCCACGGTAAACAGAGAGCCGATGAGAATAACAAAGCTTGCATATTCAAGGGCGGTATGCGCCATGTCGGCGCCGCGGCCGATGAACAGCACATAATAGCATACCGGGATCACTCCAAGGCCCGCGGCGATGGCCGGATAATTCCTTTCCCACCAATGCCTGCTCACCAACGGGATGACTGCGACGGCTAATAACAGGAGTACGAACGGGAAGATCATTATCGGATGCGGGGTTTTCGCGGCTTGCTCCGCCGCGGGAGTGCAGCCCGGGGAGACGACCAGCAGGACTAACAAAAAGAAGAGCGTTCGCGTCGCCCGGGGAAAAATCATTGGCCCGGCCGGCCGGATCGCGCAGGAGAAGCTTGTGGGGTCATATATGTTCGCGCAGTCGTGACGATCTGTTTCGTCTTAGCGGCCGACATTTGCAAAAAGGTGGAGGGATAAACGCCGATCCATACAATGAACAGAATAATCGGAACGAGCACCAGCACTTCCCTTCGGGAAAGGTCGGAAAGACGCTGATTCTCCGGGTTCGTTACCTTCCCAAAAATCACGCGCTGGTACATCCACAGAAGGTAGACCGCGGCAAAGATGACTCCCGTCGCGGCGAGGATCGCATACCAGTGGCCGAGAAATTCGGATTTGTACGATCCGAGCAATATCAAAAACTCCCCGACAAACCCGTTCAGACCGGGAAGCCCGATCGAAGAAAGCGACACGATCATGAGCGCGACCGAAAGAAGCGGCATGACCTTCGCCAGCCCTCCGAATTCCGAGATAAGCCGCGTATGCCGCCGGTCGTACATCATGCCGACTATGAGGAAGAGCGCCCCTGTGGATAAGCCGTGATTGACCATCTGGAGAATGCTCCCCTGGATTCCCTCTTCCGTCAATGCAAAAATCCCTAAGACCACAAAACCGAGATGGCTTACCGACGAATACGCGACGAGTTTTTTTATGTCGGTTTGTACCATCGAGACGAGCGCTCCATATATTATCCCGATGACCGCGAGAGCGGAGATATAGGGCATAAATACCGCCACCGACTGCGGGAACAGAGGAACACAGAACCTGAGAAGGCCGTACGTTCCCATCTTCAATAACACTCCCGCAAGAATGACGCTTCCCGCCGTGGGCGCCTCGACGTGCGCGTCGGGCAACCACGTATGGAACGGGAACAATGGCACTTTAATGGCAAAACTCAGCGTGAACGCCAGGAACATCCAGGATTGAATTGCCAGCGGCACAGTAGGAGCAGCCGACAGCAATGTGGGATAATCGGTCGTGAACGCTCCCCCCGCTACCGTAGAGGCGTAATACCCCAGCCAGATGATCGCAACGAGCATGAGGAGGCTTCCGAACATCGTAAACAGGAAAAACTTCATGGCGGCATAAATCCTGTTTCCCCCTCCCCAGATCCCGATAATAAAGTACATGGGGATGAGCATCGCCTCCCAAAAGATATAGAACAGGAAGAGATCAAACGCGCAGAACACGCCGAGCATGCCCGTCTCGAGGAGAAGGATCATAATCGTGTATTCTTTGACGCGTTTTTCAATCGACTTCCAGGATGAAAGCAGCGCGAGAGGCGTAAGAAACGTCGTCAGAAGAACGAGGGGTAACGAAACCCCGTCCAGCGCGACAAAATAGGAAACATTGAGAGACGAAATCCATGGGACTTTGTGAGAAAATTGGATTGCGCTGGTTGCCGTATCAAAGTTCATATAGATAAACAGCGAGAGGACGAATGCCGCAACCGTCATCACCAGGCCGAGCGTCTTGATCGCCGTCGCATTTTCCTTTTTCATGAACAACACGAGCAGGCCGCCAAGTGTCGGCAGAAAAATCAGATATGTGAGGAGGTTTGACTGGATCATTTGACGTGAACCGTCAGCCAGTTGGAGGCAAAACGACCCTGCAGCGTCATGCAGTACAATTCACCCACGGATGCTTCGTCCAGGACAGGTGACGCAAGCCGGTATTGCGAGTCCTCAGCGCCCTTCCTCGATTGCGGAAAGACATAGACCATCTGAACTTTATAGTCACCGGGCCGAAGATGACGAAAATCGTACTGCCGCAATTTGACCGTATCGACGGTGACCGTCTGGTGCTGTGGAATTCTCACGACGTCGGAGAGCTCGTGCTGAACTCCGCCGAAAGGATCGGGCCATTGGGCTGCCTTCACCGGTGTCATCGACACATCAGCCAGTTTTTGAATATACATCTGAGCTCCGCGCCTGTCTTTTTCGATATACAGGTCAACGGAAGTACTGTTTGTGAATTCCACCTCTACCGAACCCACCGAATCGACCTCCTGAAAATTTTTTACTTGAACGGTGACGGAGCCCGGATTTTTCGCCAGATACCCTGCAAGATCAACCTGATAGCTTGCGAGTTCGGGGGCGCATCCGGGCGCGAGCGTTCTTCCTCCGGGAGTCAAGAGGACCGTTATCTCGAAGGTTTGAGATGCTGAGTCGATTGTCACCGGGAATTCCTTGTGCTCGAACCCTTTGCAACTCGCCCTCAGCCCATAGGCGCCGGCGGATATGTTTTCGAGTACAAATACGCCATTGGCGTCAGTCCTCGTTTCGGTCGCGGTCCCAAAAATAAGCACTGCAGCACCCGCGACGGAGGCGCTGCTCCGGCTATCAAGGACCCTTCCCCGGATGGTCGCTGCCGGAGAGAGAGAACAGAGTAATGAACCTGAAGCTATAAGCAGAGAGGCGAATTTCATCGGAGCACCAGGATCCCAAGGATGACAAGAATTCCGATGACAAATACGAGGGCATAACTTTGAGCAACGCCGGTCTGAATTTTCCGAAGATGCGAGCTCAACCAGGAGACAAGCCTGGCACTGCCGTTGACGATTCCATCGATGAGGCCGGCATCGACTCCTTTCCAGAGAAGTTTATCTGAGATCCTCATCGTCGGCCGCACTACACTTGCGTCATAGACTTCATCGACGAAGTATTTGTTCCAAAGCAGTTTATAGATGCCCCTGTACGACGATGCAATCGCAGCGGCTTTCTCCGGCCGTCTCAAATAGATCGTACGCGCATAATAAATTCCGGCGATCGCAACGGCAACAGAAAGGGCCATGAGGAGATATTCCGTGGAACGGCTCCCTTCCAGGACCGGAGCCGAATAGACTTCCGCCCGCTCAAATACCGGCTGCAGCCAATGCTCGATGGCATTCCCGCCCCCTAAGCTCTCCGGAATCCCGAGAAAGCCTCCGCCGACTGAAAGCACCGCGAGGACGATCAGGGGGATCGTCATCAATTTAGGCGATTCGTGCGGATGAACCGAAGAAGGATATCTCTCCTCTCCTTCGAAGGTGAGGTTGACAAGCCTGAACATATAAAATGCGGTGAGTCCGGCGGTAATCCAGCCAACGACCCAGTACACGACTGAACCCTGCGAGAATGCTTTCCAGAGAATTTCATCCTTGCTGAAAAAGCCCGAGAGCGGAGGTATCCCCGCGATGGCGAACGCGGCAATCGTGAATGTCTTCGCTGTTACCGGCAGCTTCGACTTTAATCCCCCCATATTCTGGATGTTCTGCTCCTCATGCATTGCATGGATCACCGAGCCTGCGCCGAGGAACAGCAGCGCCTTGAAAAAGGCGTGCGTCATGACGTGAAATATTCCCGCAGCGAATCCGCCGACGCCGAGGCCCAGGAACATGTATCCGAGCTGGCTGACGGTGGAGTACGCAAGAACTTTCTTGATATCGTTTTGGACAAGGCCGATTGTCGCCGCCAGTACGGCAGTGGCAAGGCCTGCGACGGCAACGATCGTCATTGTCGCCGGGGCGAGCGCGTAAAGGATGGAGCAGCGCGCCACCATGTAGACGCCTGCGGTCACCATCGTCGCGGCATGGATCAGGGCGCTGACAGGCGTCGGGCCGGCCATCGCATCGGGAAGCCAAACGAACAGCGGGATTTGGGCCGACTTTCCCGTGGCGCCCAGGAACAGGAGAAGCGTAATCCAGAACACGGCCGTATCCCCCTTCTGAAACATCGCAGGGGCGCGGAGAAAGACCTCGGAAAAATTCAGGCTCCCGAAAAAAGTGAAGATCATAAACATGGCGACAAGGAAGCCGAAGTCGCCTATGCGGTTTACCACAAACGCCTTCTTTGCGGCATCCGCGGTCGTCGCTGTACCTGCTGCATAGCCTCCGGTATCGAAGGTTCTGTCGTGCCAGAACCCAATGAGGAGGAACGAGCAAAGCCCCACTCCCTCCCATCCGAGAAACATCAGAAGGAAGTTGCTCGCGAGAACGAGATTCAGCATCATGAAGATGAAGAGATTCAGATATGCGAAGAACCTCCAGAACCCGCTGTCCCCGTGCATGTAACCGATGGAGTAGACGTGGATGAGAAATCCCACGCCGGTAATGATCAGGGTCATGAGGATGGAGAGCTGGTCGACCTGGTATGCAGCGTCGACCGAGAATGATCCGGCGGCGATCCAATGGAATAGGGGGATGACGTGCGACCGCGCCTCCACAGGAGCGCCGGTCATTTCATAAAAGATGAGCCCCGCGAGAACGAACGAGATTCCGACGACACCGCTCCCGATCACGCCGCTGATCTTTTCCGAATTGATCTTCTTCCCGAAAATTCCGTTGACAAGAAAACCGATCAACGGCAGAAGAACGATGTATCCGGTGAGATTAACCATGCCTCCGTTCACCATTTCAGTATATTCATTTCGTCGATATTCACCGTCTGCTTGTTCCGGAACAGAGCGATGACGATTGCCAGTCCCACGGCGGCCTCGGCGGCCGCGACAGCCATGACAAAGAAGACAAGCACCTGTCCTGTGCTGTTTCCCATGAACGCCGAGAACGCCACAAGCGTGAGATTGACGGAATTCAGCATCAGCTCGATGGACATGAACACGATGATGGCATTTCTGCGGAGCAGAACGCCTGCGACGCCGATGGAAAACAGGATCGCGCTCAGGAGCAGATAGTAGTGAAGGGGAATCTCTGTCATGATTGAAATTTCTTCTTGGCAAGGACAATAACGCCGACGAGAGCCGCCAGCAATAACAGCGATGTCACCTCAAACGGCACGAGAAAATCCCTGAAGAGCGCGCTCCCGATGGATTCGACGGTTCCCAGACGCGCCATCTCCGGTGAGATTCTTGCTCCGCCCCCTGTTGTGGAGAGCACAATCCCCGAGATTATTTCCACGAGAACACCGCCGGCGAAGGCGAACGCGACATAGCGCTTCATGTTGTTCCTCTCCTGCAGCATCTTCTCATCCTCAAGGTTCAGCAGCATGATGACAAACAGGAAGAGGACCATAATCGCGCCGGCATACACCAGGATCTGTATCACCGCGATAAACTGAGCCTGCAGCATAAGATAGAGAACGGCAAGACAAAAGAAATTAACGATAAGAAACAACACGCCTTTCACAGGATTCGGGCGCGTGATCATCATGAGTGCAGAACCGATGGCGGAAAGAGCTATGAGGAAAAAAAGAATTGTCTCAAAATTCATTAAACAGGGCGTTAAATTCGTGCCTGAAGATACCTAAAAATCCGGAGATTTTCAAGAAATCGTAACGAACGTTACGGAAAGGTTGTTGAAGTTACGAACGCAGAATACGCAGAAATTCCGGAATTGAAGGCCGCTTGCCGTAGATAAGAATTGCGACCCGAAAGATCTTCCCGGCGGCCCAAATGACCGCGATCGCCGAGGCCGTGAGGATAGCGATTGTCGTGAGAATCTCCACCGGCGACGGCATGTTGATCGGGATCCGGATCGCCATCATCGTGGGAGTCAGCAGCGGAATATAGGACAACACCTTCACGAGCAGCGAGTTCGGATTCTGCATCACGGGCACAGCGAGCGCGATCGGCAGGACGAGGATGATCGTAAGATAGCTCGTGATCTGCTGAGCTTCCTGCTCCGTCGACACAGGCGCCCCGACGGCGACAAACATTCCGGCATAGAAGAGGTACCCGAGGACATAATAAATGAACAGAAGCACGGCGCTGGAGAGCGGAATCATCGCGATGCCGAATTTCAGGCTGATCGCAACGCCGATCATGGCCCAAATTCCCATCTGCGTCAGTCCCAGTCCGCTCAGACCGAGAATTTTTCCGGCCATGAGGTCCTTCGGCGAACAGGAGGAAACAAGGACTTCAATGACGCGGTTGGATTTCTCCTCAAGCATGCTTCGCACCAGGAGCTGGCCCGATGTCATGACGAGAAACATCAGCATCATCATGAAAATGTAGGCCGTAAAGAAAATTTGCGCGAAACCGGATTCCTCCTCACCCGTCTTGGAGAGCTTGATCGTCCTCATTTCAAACGGGGACGTCAGCTCCCTGGCGAAGCGGGGGTCGATCCCCCGTTCGTGGAGCTTGCGCTGAACCACGAGGTCGCGGATGCCGGTGGTCAGCCTGTCGGTGATGCGCACGTTCCCGACGTTCTCCGACCGGTACTCCACGGACGAATCCGACATAATCGACTTCGGAATGATCACATATCCTTCGATCTTATCCGCCATGACGAGGGCATCGGCAAGATTTTTCCCTTCGACGGTGCTGTTCACCGTATCGGCGACCGCGACCAACCTGTAGTTCGGCCGGTTGTCCGCGAGCCGGTAACGCTTGTCGAGATAGGATTGCAGGGGCTTGAGCAAGTTCCCGGTCTGATCGAAGACCCCGATCGTCCTGGTTTCCGTGTCGGAGCGGGAAGCAAGCATTCCCGGGACGATCCCCAATCCGAGCATAATGAGAGGGATAAGGACAATCGAAACGAGGAAGGCTTTCGATTTTATTTTTTCGACATACTCCCAGCGCGCGACGGCGAACATCTTATTCATAGGAGCCGCCCCCTTTGAGGATCGTTTTTTTGTCGGCGCCGACAAGCTCAAGGAAGATCGCGTTCAGGGAAGGTTCCACGCGTTCGAATTTCCGGACGTTGATGTTCTTCGCAAGCTCGATGAGCAGTTCGTTGTGATGGTTCGACGTGCTGAGGACAAGCTCAGCGAAGTTTTCGTAGACATGCGCTGTTTTCACTCCGGCGAGCGAATGCATGAATGCGCCGTCGCCGTCGTAAATGAGCTGAATGGTGTTCTTGCCGTACCGGCTCTTGATGTCCGGGAGAGAGCCTTCAAGAATGACTTTTCCCGAATTAATGAGGCAAATGTCGTCGCAGAGCTTCTCGGCATGGTCCATCTGATGCGTCGAAAAAATAATAGCCTTCCCCAGCTTCTTCAACTCCAGCAGAATATCCTTAAGATTGATCTGGTTGATGGGATCGAGGCCGGAGAACGGTTCGTCGAGAATGACGAGCTGAGGATCATGGAGGACGGAAATGATGAAGCCCACCTTTTGCTGATTTCCCTTCGATAGCTCTTCGATCTTCCGGTCATAATAGTTCAGGAGGTCGAATCGCTTCAGCCAGTCGTATGCCCTGCGTTTAGCCTCGTCCGCGGGGACTCCCCGCAGGCTGGCAAAGTACATGATGGCATTGAGAAGCTTATTCTTCCTGTACAACCCTCGTTCCTCAGGGAGATACCCGATGATGTCCCGGACGCCCTGGTTGAAGGGCTTATCGTCATAGGTGATCGAACCGGAATCGGGCTGGATGATATTCAGAATCATCCTGATCGTGGTGGTTTTCCCGGCGCCGTTCGGTCCGATGAGGCCGAGGATCGCACCCCTGCGCGCCTCGAGCGAGACGTTGTCCGCGGCGAGCACGCTGCTGTACTGCTTCCGGATATTTGAAACCTTCAGCATGCGCGGCTACGGAGTCAGCCGATAAATCATTCGCGGAAACGGAATTGTTTCCCGCACATGCTCAAGGCCGCAGATCCATGCCACGGTTCGCTCAATTCCAAGGCCGAAGCCCGCGTGCGGCACGGAACCATACCGCCGCAAATCCAGATACCACTCGAACGCCGACTGCGGAAGATTGTGCTCGTGGATTCGCCCAAGGAGCGCGTCGAGATCGTCTTCACGCTGGCTGCCGCCGATAATTTCCCCATATCCCTCGGGTGCAAGAACATCCATCGCGAGGGCGAGATCGGAATTCTGAGGGTCGCGTTTCATGTAAAACGCCTTGACCTTGGCGGGATACCGGTGGACGATGACGGGCCGGTCGAACTGCTCGGAGATAACGGTCTCATCTGTCCCGCCGAGATCGTTCCCCCACTCAAAGTCGATTCCTTTCTTCTTGAGGATATCAACGGCTTCGGTGTAAGTAATCTTGGGAAGCGGCTTCTTGACAGTCTCGAGAAATTTCGTGTTGCGCTCAAGCGCCTTCAACTCAGGCTGGCGGTGCTTCAGCACGGAGGTGACGATGTGCTCGAGGAATTCTTCGGCGAGTTCCATGTTATCGTTGAGGTCATTGAAGGCGACCTCGGGTTCGACCATCCAGAACTCCGTGAGATGCCTTCGCGTCTTTGATTTCTCGGCGCGAAACGTAGGGCCGAACACATAGACTTTCCCGAGAGCAAGTGCTCCCGCTTCTCCGTACAACTGTCCCGACTGCGTGAGGTACGCCTTACCCAGATCAAAGTACTCGGTCTCAAAGAGCGTGCTCGTGCCTTCGCACGCTGCAGGAGTAAAGATCGGCGCGTCGAGAAGGGTGAAGCCGCGATTGTCGAAGAACTCTCTGACGGCTTTGATAATCTGGTGGCGGATGCGGAGAATGGCATGCTGCCGGGATGAACGCAGCCAGAGGTGGCGGTGATCCATAAGAAAATCGACCCCATGCTCTTTCGGAGTTATCGGGTATTCGTGCGCGACGCTGATGACCTGGACGTCGGAAAGCTCCATTTCGAATCCCCCCGGAGCGCGGTCCTCTTTTTTCACCTTGCCGGTCACGGCCACGGATGATTCCTGTGTCAAACGGTCGAAACTTGCGAACGCCTCCTCCGAAAGGGCTCCCTTCACCATAACGCACTGAACGAGTCCGGTCCCGTCTCTCACGACAAGAAATCGTATCTTGCCGCTCGATCGTTTGTTATACACCCATCCGCGAATCGTCACGCTCTCACCGGCGTGGGTTCCAAGTTCTTCTATGTAGGTTCTTGACATACCAAGTATTGAGTTATTAATATACGCAGGTACAGCGGTTTATTTGGATGATCCTGTGATACGACGCAATTCCTTCTCGACCAGCGACGGATCATCATCCAGGAAATGCCGTGAAAATCTTCGCGCGCGCCTGATTTCATGCTCGTCGATCTCGGCAAAGACAATATCCTCTTTGAACATCTTCGCCTGGGCGACGACCTCTCCGTTCGGCCCGATCACCTCCGAGCCTCCCCAAAAGTTTACGCCGTCTTCGAACCCCACGCGGTTGCAGAATACCATGTAGGTACTCAGGAGCCTCGCGTACGCTTTGTGCTGCTCACTGTTGACACGGGCATTCTGAAGCTGCTCCTGCTCTCCTGAAAGCCGCGTCGGGCTGGCAACAATGCCGATAACGGCTTGAGCCCCGTCCTTCGCGAGCAGGTACGGCAAAGGAAGGTGCCAGAGGTCTTCGCACACGAGGACTCCGAGCCTTCCAAGAGGCGTATCGAATGCGCGTACCGACTTCCCCGGACTAAAATACCGCTGTTCTTCGAACATGCCGTACGTGGGGAGATACGTCTTTCTGTGAACTGACCGGGTCGTCCCGCCGTGGACATAGAACGCGGAATTGTGTATGCCGAACTCCTCCGATTCTTCCACGCATCCCAGAATGACTGCGATATCCCGGCTTTCCTCGAGGAGCGGCTTGAGAACCACCGTGTCGGTGGCGCGGAGCGCGACATCCCAGTTCGCGTCTTTAATTGAATACCCTGAAAGGCTCAGTTCGGGAAAGACGACGAGATCTGCGCCGCCGTCCCGTGCTTTGCGGACAAATTCAACGTGCTTCTTAATATTCTTGGAGAGGTCGCCGGGGACGCTGTCGATTTGGGCTAACGCTATCGTAAACTTCATCGATCCGCGGTCAGGAGAGATCGATCATCTTGATGTCCTTGATATAGCGGATGGTCTTGTCCTCTTTAAGCGTCTTGAGCTTTTCAAGTTTATCCGACATCCTCCGGACATTCTCTTCGATGATCTTGACATAATTTTTTTGAGTGTCGCCCGAAAACCGCTCCCTGAACTCCCCCGCCGCCATATTCATATCACCGAGCGGGACCTCAAATTCATGAACGACGGAATTGAGCGTTTCCCGGATCGCCTGCAGCCGCTGCTGGCTCACTTCGATGTTCAGGAGCTGCGCACGCAGCCGGTGCTTTTCGACGACATTCAGGACGGTCTTTGGAAGCACGGGCGAGGAAATCTCTTCCTTCACGAGATAGTCGTCGACGCCGAGCTTCATGACGTCGAGCGCAAGGTCAAAGTCTTTATTCACGGTGAGGAACACAACGGGGATATTGATCTTCCGCTCCATGAGTTCTTTCGTAATCTCCAGTCCGTTCTTCCCGGGAAGAAAATAATCCATGAGAATAATGTCGAAGTCGCTGCGTTCGGCCAGCGCGGCCATGGCGTCCGGATGATTTTCTTTCCACACGACCTCGAATTTGTCTTTTTCGTAGCGCTGAAGATAGACCTGGACGAGCTTGGCGAAGTCCTTGTTATCCTCAACGAGCAAAATCTGCAGCTTTGTCGGTTCCATGATCGTTGTGTTGAGTTACTCCGGTTTCGGTATTGTAAAGAAAAACGTCGTGCCCTTGTCCATTTCCGATTCCACCCAAATCTTCCCTTTATGCATCTCGATGATCTTTTTGACAATGGCAAGCCCTGCCCCGCTTCCTTCGTACTCCTCTCTCCTGTGAAGGCGCTGGAAAATGACGAAGATTTTGTCAAAAAACTCTTTGGGGATGCCGATGCCGTTGTCTTTGACGAAGAAAAGATAAGAATTATTTTCGGAATTCTGAAATCCGATTTCGACAAGCGGATTGGGCTTATTGTTGAATTTGACTGCGTTTCCGATAAGATTTCGAAAGACAACCTTCAACTGCATCTCATTGCCGTGGATCACGGGGATTTCGTGCGGCAGGACAAACGTGACCCCTTTTTGCTTCACTTTGAACTCCATATCGGTCTGGATGTCGCGGATCATCGCCTCGATCGAAACAGGCTTTGATACTTCCGCCGGCCTGCTCACGCGCGAAAGCATGAGAAGATCGTCGATAAGCCCTTTCATCCGGGTTGTCGCTCCAACGATGGAGTCGAGATACTCCTTTCCGTCTCCTTCAATCATGTCCCGGTAATCGAGCTGGAGAATGCGGCTGTAGCCTTCGATGCTGATGAGAGGCTCCTTCAGGTCGTGCGAGACGACATAGGTAAAATCATCCAGCTCCTTGTTGCGGCGCTGGATTTCGAGGGAGATCTTCACGGTCTCCTCGTAGAGCTTTGCTTTTTCAAGGGCGATCGCGACGAGGTTGCCAATACTTTCCAGGAGCCTCAGGTGGGTCTCTGTGTACTGCTCGCCGCTGCTTCCCATGACCGACATCATCCCGATAATGGTCTCTTTGGACAGCATCGGGACGAAGATCGACGATTTCTCGGGGTCATGATAGGAGCGCTTGCTTGAGAGGACGTGTTCCTCAGGGCTTTGCGGCCGGATCGTGCGCAGGACGCCGCTGTCGTACTGCACGTGCTGCTGCTGATCGAACATGCTGACGTGATAGGCCGACCGCAGCGACCGCAGCGTGGAATCGTACAATTCGATATTAAAGGTTTCGAAGGAAACGACTCGCTGGACGCTTTCGCGGATCGCTTCAAAGATCTGGTCGATGTCGAGCGTGGAGGTGAGCTGCTGGCTGAGCTCGTAGAGAACCGTCAGCCTTCCTATCTGCGACCGCAACTCACCGTAGAGCTGCGCGTTTTCGATCGCTGTCCCGAGCTGATTGCCCAGGAGCGAAAATATCTGCCGTTCCTGCTCGGTAAAATGATGCGCCTCGCCGTAAAACACGTCGAGCGCCCCCAGGACTTTGTCCTTCGAGGTCAGCGGTATGACGGCGATGGCCTGGAGATCCGACTTCTTAAGGACTTCCCGGTTCTGCGGAATAATCCGTTCGTCGAGAGAGACATTTTCAGAAATGTAGAGCGGCTCCTTCGAATGAATGACGCTTCCTGTCACCGAGTTCCCCCGCTGCAGCCGCCGGAACGAGGTGCTGTCGATGCCTTCGAAGCCGAGCTGCTTTGCCAGAACGATTTCGGATTGATCGAGGAGAAACACAAGAATGGCGTCCGCGTGCATGTCTTTCTTGAGGAGCGGAATCGCCGCCTGGAGAATTTCGTTCAGGTCCAGCGACGTGTTGATGACGGTCGAAATTTCGTTCAAAACAAGAAGCTGATCGTAGCTCTTTTTGAGCTCGGCCTCGGCTTTTTTCAGCGTCGTGATATCCGTGTGGGTGAAGACCAGGCCTTTGATCTTCCGCTCAATCACCATCGGATTGATCGTAATCTGGTATGTGCGATCCCCGTCGCGCGACGGGCTGACAAATTCCTGGGAGAAGATGCGCACCGATCCGTCGATGAGATGATCGATGATGCCGCGAAACATGTTCTTCAGGGAATCGTTGGGAAGAACTTCAAATAAATTCGTCCCCTGGTAATTGCGAATGCCGGGGAAGCCGGATTCCTGCATGTAGGCATGCCAGGCCTGGTTCACTTCCCTGATGCGATACTGATGATCGACGGTATACACGATACTGTCGATCGAATCCAGCAAATTATGAATGTACGTGGAGTCGTCCGTGACCTGCTGGAAGAGCTGCACGCGGTCGACAATCGTCCCGATCTGCTGCGCGAGAGGCTGCAGAAGCTGAATATGGTCCTCTGTGTACCGGTGCGAGTCCTTGCTTGCGATATTGAGCGCGCCGAACGGCTGGTCTTTCAGAATAATGGGTATCGAGATCTGGGATTTCAGCCCGCGGTGATGGGAGCGAAGAGACTTATACCTGCTGTCGTCACCCAGGTCATTGATGATCACGGGGCGCTTCGCCTCGAAGGCAAACCTGGAAACGGTCTGATCTATTGGAACGCTGTCCCCTTTCTGCAGCGCCTCGGTCCCTTTCAGGGAGTAGACCGCCAGCGCGGAGCCGTCCTCGCTCAGGAGCCCTACGTTGATGCTGTCGCAGGGAACAACGGCATCGATTTCTTCGGCAATGGCATGGAAGATTTCGTCGAAATCCATCGTCTGGTTCGCCTTGTTGACGACCCTGTTGATCATCTCAATCTGAATATTCCGGTTTGCCAGGTCCTTCGCCAATTTGGTCCGCTCGGTGATGTCGCGGGCGATGTTGAGCATCGCAACAGGCTCACCCATCGAATTCCGCAGCAGGGTCGTGCTCAGGCTCATGGGGATAAGGTGGCCGTCCTTTGCTTTCCACGTCATGTCGAAATCATGGAGCCAATTCTTGTCGCGAAGCTCGGCGATCCAGAGAACGAATCTTCCCATTTCCTCGTCCAGGAGCCACGGATACGGGAATTCCTGACCGGTGATATCCGCGCGCGAGTACCCGAGCGTGCGCAGGAACGTCTGATTGATCTCCATGACATTTCCCTTGAGATCGGTGATGAGAAGGACGTCTCCCATCGTATCAATGACATTGCGAAGAATCTGTTCGGATTCCCGCATCTCCCCCTCGAGCTTTTTTCGATTGCCCACGTTCGTCACGACGCCGATCATGCCGATGCAATCGCCGTCCGGTGTTTGCAGGGGGCTATACCGGCCCGAAAGGAACGTCTCTTTGTTCGAATCCGGGTGGACGTAGAGGTGGTCCGGCGTGGTCACGGTCTCGCCGCCCATAACCTCGTGCGCGAGCTTTTTCAATTCCTGCGGCTCGACGGATGAAAAGAATGATGAGAGCGATTTTCCCATGGCATCGGCGGATGGAATGCCGGTGAGAATCTCCATGGGCCGGTTCCAGTGAAGGCATTTCATCGACCGGTCGCAAACCACGATCCCTTCCCTGATACTGGAGAGGATGTCGCCGTCCAGATGATGAATGCTCTGGAGCTCTCCCACGATTTCTTTCGTTTGCGTGATATCGGTGATGCTTCCGTGAAGAGCGGTGGCATGTCCCTGCGCATCCCGGGCGACGCTGGCGACGTCCCGCACCCACCGCGGGGTGGCTTTCCCTTTGGGAATGATCCTGTACTCAGTTTCGCTGCCGGCTTCGTGGCTGTCGAGCTGCGCAGTTCTTTCCAGAAGGATGCGCTTGTCGTCGGGATGAACGAGATTTAACCACAGGCTCGGATTCTTGTAAAATTCCCTCGGAGAGTGTCCGGTTAAAGGCTCAACCGGCTTGCTGACAAACTGCATCTCGGACTTCGGTGAGGCTGTGTACATTATCTCGGGCACCGAATCCATCAGGAGTTGCTGGCGTTCCTGGATTTCCTTCAGGCGTTGAAAAGCTATCGCCGTGCCGAGCAGAGATCCTACCTGCGTAGAGATCGCCTTGAGGAGCTCCTGGGGATGGCGGTCTCCGGGAAATTCATGCTTTGAGCAAAGCACTATGCACCCGATAAACTTGTCTTTTGATACCAGGGGAAGCAGGCATATCGATTTTGCCGAAAGCGCGTCGAAGGCCGACCGGTGGGGCAGGTAGCTTGGGTATTTTCTTGTGCTGAATGAAATAGTTTCCTGAGTCTTAAACAGAAACCCGCCGATTCCTTCCTCCAGCGATAGCGCTTCCATCTTTTTCAGATAGCCTTCTGTGAGGCCTTTCTGATATGCAAGGCGCAGTTCCTTTCCGGCGGTATCGATAATGTAACACGCGCCGATTTCCCATTTGAGCACGCTCATCGTGGTATGCATTCCCCGGTTGATGAGCGCATGAAGATCCGCGGAGCTGCTGAATGCTTCATAGATTGCATCGAGGGCGCTCAGGTCCTGCAGATGGCGTTCCAGGTCGAGGCGTAGTTTCTTTTCCCGGGAGACATCGCGGAAGAACGTCACTGAAAGATTATCTATCCCCGCAGGCGCCAGGCTGATCTCGAGATCAAACAGGGAGGCGTCCCTGCGGATTCCGGTTCCTGAGAACGATGCGGTCCCTTGCTGTTTCCGGTTCTTGTTCGTAAGGAACTGGGTAAACTTCTCCCGATCAGCTTCCTGAAGCAGCCCGGTAATCTCGAGGCCTGTCTCTTTTGGAGGGGAATCAAAGCCGAACAGCTCCGCGAACGCTGCATTCGTGAATTCGACCTGCCCGGATCTGGAGAGCGCGGAGGCGTGCATCGACCGTTCAACGATAGCGCGGAATTTTTCAAGAGAACCCTGAAGAGCCGTGATCGCACGCTTGTGCTCCGAAATATCGATGAGAGTAAGCTGATGGCAGGTCCTCCCTTCCATCGCAACCGGAGAAATCCTCGCCGCACAGTCCTTCAGCGAGCCATCGGGACGCAGGACCTGAATCTCCAGAGACTGAGGAATACCCTGTTCCTCGGAACCCCGCACCGCGGCATTCAATAATTTCACCGAGGCCAAAGGAAACAATTCCTTCAGTGCCTTAGTCCGGATCTCTCCGGTATTTGAATGCCCCGTGAGTTCCATAAACCCGCTATTGGCATAACGAAGCTTACCGCGGTCAAGTACGGCTATGCTTGCTGAAGTCCCGTCGAGCAGAGATTGCAACGACTTTCCTCCTCCGGCGAGACTGAACGACGCGCGGTCAGGAGTATCCTGACCGAGGACAAGAATGGCCCCGTTTCCAAGGGCAGAGCACCGGATCTCGATGGTCAGTTCTGGTTTGTGGCCGCCACCAACGGCGAATACACCTGAGGCTTTACCTCTCTTTCGGATCTCCGATACAAATCGGAGAAAGCGGGTCTTTTCATTCGGCGCGACGAGCTCCGTCAGCTTGGCGGCTCGAAGCTCCTCGGGGGATCTTCCCAGAAGCTCGACGGCGGCAGCGTTAAATTCCCGAAAATCCGAGCTCTGGCTCATCATTGCCATCGGCTGGCTTGACCGCCCAAAAAGAGACGCCGGATCGTTATTCTGAAGAGCTGCGTGGAGGAACTGGGAGAACTGCTTTTCCGGGGCGGCACCGTGCGGCCGATCCCCCTGCCCGGCTGCTTTTTTTGCAAGCTCTGAATTGCGAATCCGGAGAGGAATGCCCGCATTAAAGGTGTACCTGCCCCGGGCCGCGAGAAGCATGCAATAACCGTCTCCGTCGTGAGTTGCGATGTCGATAGCGACAGATGCGGTATCCTTGCAATGCGTGATAAAATCAGGCCCCAACCCATTTCGTACTGCTGAGGCCACGACGAAAGAATTGAGATCGCCGGACATGTCGGCCACGATGTCGAACAGGTCCCCGACGTGCGGCCCCGGGCCGAGGCAATTCTTCCAGGTCGAAAGCTCGTCCAGGATAATAACCGAATTTTTGCCGTAGGACCGGAGATCTTTCCGAAGGGCCCTGAGAACCTGCTGGGGAGAACGGCCGGAATTATCGATGTGAAAGGGGTGGAATTTCTTGTAGCCGCTCAGGGCAGAAGCGAAATACTCAGTGCCGGAGACGTATGTTATGGGATAATTCTGCTGAATGCCGTATTGGATCGCCCTTGCGACGATATGCGACCAAAATTTATACTGTGTGAAAACTGTGAGAAACGTGTCGCCAGGGAGGAATCCGCCTACAAACGCATCGAGTTTCGGGAGGCCAGAAGAGAATTTTCTTTTCATTGATTATAGAACTTCGGCTCGCGCCACAATAAGAACATCGGCATTCGCCGATAATGAAATAATGTACAAATTCTTGAAGGACAAACAAAAAAGGCGCCCCGACGCTTCGCGTCGGGACGCCTTGATAATCTGAGTGAATCTCAGATTAGTTCATGTACCAGGTCAGCGTTGTCGCGAGACTGGTCGTGCCGATTGTGGTCTGTGAGTTTCCACCGCCACCGGGGCTAAAGCTGTTGAAACCAAGCCCGATCTGTCCAGCCCATGAGAAGTTGCTGGAGAAGAAATATTCACCGCCCCAGAAGCCGAGGACGTTGAACGTTGACGGGTTATTGGCTGCTCCGCCAATCGAAACGCCATTGTATCCTGCGCCAAGACCAACATACGGTGACACTCCGCCGACTGCCGTCATGTGATATTCAAAACCAGCGCCGAATCCGTAGCCGCTCGACGTTGATCCGCCACCGCCCGGTGAAAAGCTCGTAAAGCCGGCTTCTACACGGACTGCGAGGTTCTCGGAAGCCATGAATTTCAAGCCAATTGTTGAGCTTGTCTGGCTACCTGCGCCTAAAGAGGTCTGAATGCCCCACTGACCCGATTTTGCCATATCACCTGCCATGGCTGCTGATGTTACAATAGCAATTGCAATCAATACGAGAGCAATTTTTTTCATTTTAACTCTCCAAATAAATGGATATTTAGTGGTTTAGTTATTTATGTGTTTTTTACTTAAAAATCGTGGTGAAAGTATACTGAAAAAAAATGTATTTGTCAAGTTTTTTCTTAGCCAAATTCTTGAAGTGAATCCCGTAATTCATGTACGGGTAATATGTAAGAAAAAATGGCCAAAATGCTCTAAATTTACAGATTATGGGACGTCAAACCGCACCCCGGTCGTCAGCGCAATCTGAAAGGCCGAGCTGCCCGATTCAAAAATAGGCCCGATGCGAATTTCTGCCGGAATTTTGAGGTTTGAACCCGAAAGGGGGAAAATCGTGCCGGCCCCGG
Organism: Bacteroidota bacterium; assembly: GCA_035495255.1. GTDB lineage: Bacteria > Bacteroidota > Ignavibacteria > UBA10030 > SZUA-254 > DASYTP01. The sequence goes on from DATJGD010000010.1 coordinate 43,736, forward strand.
CATCAATCCCAAGCGCGGAACCACCCGAGTAAAACCAAAAGCCGAGACCGCCATCAATATAGAAGTCGGTTTGGAGAGGGCTCGTAGGAAGGAAGTACTTCAGGTTGCCTGCGAGTTCTATCGGTGTACCGCCATGCGTGGTAATATTAAGCTCCGGACGGAAAAATAGCCCTTGCTGAAATGGAATATCCAATCCTCCTCCGATGAGCAAGCCGGTTGAGCTATTGCCGTTGCCAGTCAGAAACGAAAGGCCGAACTTGCCATCCAGCGCCATTTTCTGAGAAAATGCGCTGTGCGACGTCAAACCAAGCAGAACGAGAATCAGTAGAACCGAGCGTTTGATGTTCTTCATGTGCTTTCCTTTTGAATGTGTGTGGTTAGTCCTTGAGCAAAGATCTCGCGATCACGACGCGCTGAATTTCCGATGTTCCTTCATAGATCTCCGTGATTTTGGCATCCCTCAGGTATCTCTCCACGTGGTATTCCTTGATGAAGCCATAACCCCCGTGGACCTGGATCGCTTCGAGTGCAGATTCGACTGCAATCTTCGAGGCAAAGAGCTTTGCCATTGCAGCGGCCTGCCCGTACGGTTTCCCCATGTCCTTAAGGCACGCGGCCTTCAGGATAAGGGCACGGGCCGCGTGAACCTTCGTGGCCATTTCAGCAATCTTAAATTGAATGGCTTGAAATTCAGATATATAATGATCGAAAGCCTTGCGCTGCTTTGAGTATTGGATTGACGCATCCAGCGACGCCTGCGCGATGCCGAGCGCCTGCGCAGCGATGCCGATTCTCCCTCCTTCCAGCGTTTTCATCGCGAACTTGAATCCGAATCCCTCTTCCCCTATCCTGTTCTCCACCGGTACGGCGCAATCCTGAAACGAAAGAGAAACCGTGTCGGAACTGCGGATTCCAAGCTTCTTTTCCTTCTTTGCAACCGAGAGTCCCGGGGCCCCTTTTTCCACGATAAACGTGCCCACGCCGTGAGACTCCTTGGATTTGTCGGTGGACGCCATGACCAGAATGACATCGGCATTGCTGCCGTTCGTGATGAAATTCTTCGTCCCGTTGATGATGTAGCGGTCCCCCGAGCGGGTCGCCGTCGTACGCTGGTTCGAGGCGTCGCTCCCCGCTTCCGGTTCTGAAAGGGCAAAAGCTCCCAACTTCCGTCCGGACGCGAGGGGCACAAGAAACTTTTGCTTTTGATCCTCGTTTCCCCAGGCATGAAGACCGTGGCAAACAAGAGAGTTGTTGACCGACATGATAACTCCGCACGAGGCGTCGACTCTTGAGATTTCCTCCATTGCGAGGACATAGCTTACTGTGTCGAGCCCCGCCCCGCCGTACTGCTCAGGGACCATCATTCCCATAAATCCAAGTTCCCCAAGCTTCTTTACGGCTTCGTAGGGAAATTCTTCCTTTTCATCCCGTTCACTCGCCGAGGCAGCGAGCTCATCGGCTGCGAATTTCCGGGCTGTCTCCCGGATAAGCTGCTGCGTTTCCGTAAAATCAAAGTTCATAAAGACTCACTTTTTGTAGTCGTAGAAACCCTTGCCTGTTTTCCTGCCAAGCGTGCCTGCCGCGACCATTTTTTTCAGAAGCGGACACGGCCTGTACTTTGAATCCCCAAGGCCGTTGTGAAGAACCTCCATGATAGAAAGGCAGACGTCGAGGCCGATAAAATCGGCCAGAGTTAACGGCCCCATGGGGTGGTTCATCCCCACTTTCATAACGGTATCGACCGCCTCAGGAGACGCGACGCCTTCCATCACGCAATAGATCGCTTCATTGATCATCGGCAGCAAAACTCGGTTGGAAACAAATCCCGGGTAGTCGTTGACCTCCACCGGGACCTTCTCGAGTTTTTCGGAGAGCGATTTTACAGCGCCGTAGGTGTCGCCGGATGTCGCCTGTCCGCGAATGATTTCAACCAATTTCATCACGGGAACAGGATTCATGAAGTGCATTCCAATGACCTTGTCCGGCCGTTTCGTTACCGCGCCGATCGCCGTAATGGAGATGGAAGATGTATTCGAGGCTAAAATCGCGTGAGAAGGGGCGTGAACATCAAGGGTGGAAAAGATCTGCTTCTTTATCGCCTCATTCTCCGTTGCCGCTTCGATAACGATATCCGCGGAGCTGGCGGATTCCTCGAGAGATGTCGTCGCGGAGATACGGGCCACTGTTTGAGAACGAAGTTCATCTGTAATCGTCCCCTTGGTCACCTGGCGATCGAGATTCGCTTTAATGGTGCTGATGCCGCGATCCAGGAATTCCTGTTTGATGTCATTCAGCGTCACCGAGAAACCATACTGGGCGAAAACGTGGGCGATACCGTTTCCCATGGTGCCTGAGCCTATAACGGTAACGTTCTTCATATCAACGTTCCACGATCATGCCGCTGGCTTCCCCTCCGCCGATGCAGATGGCTGCCAGGCCGCGGTGCGCGTTCCGCTGTTTCATCGCGTGCAGCAGCGTCACAAGAATCCGCGCGCCGCTCGCGCCGATCGGGTGGCCGAGAGCGACCGCGCCGCCGTTGACATTCGCCTTGTTGACATCCAATCCCAGCATCTTGTTTACCGCAAGATTGACGACGGCAAACGCTTCGTTGAGCTCGAACAAGTCGATATCATCTGTTTTCAAGCCGGCCTTCTGCAGCACTTTTTGTATGACGTCTGCCGGGGCGGTCGTAAACCACTCAGGTTTCTTGGCCGAAGACGCGTATCCGCGTATGGTCGCCAGCGGCTTCAGGTTCAACTGGTCCGCTTTCTCTTTCGACATGAGAACGAGAGCCGCGGCGCCATCGTTGATTTTTGACGCGTTCGCGGCGGTCACGGTTCCATCTTTCTGAAATGCCGGCTTTACCGTTTTCACTTTGTCAAGCTTAAATTTCCTGGGTTCCTCATCTTCCCGGACGACGACCGGTTCCCCGCTTCTCTGAGGTATGCTGACAGGAATAATCTCATCGATGAAGGCTCCGTTCTTCTGAGCGGCCAGAGCCCGGTTATAGCTCATAATAGAATACTCATCCTGGGCCTCGCGCGGGACGCTGCACTCGCGTGCGCAGAGTTCCGCGGCATTCCCCATATGAAAATCGTTGTACACGTCCCACAAACCGTCCTTGATCATTGAATCGACGAGTTGTCCATTCCCCATGCGATAGCCGGTACGCGCTTTTTCCAGTAGGTACGGCGTATTCGACATGCTTTCCATGCCTCCCGCCACGACAATCTCCGCGTCCCCTAAAGCGATTGCCTGCGCGCCAAGCATAACTGCCTTGAGGCCGGATCCGCATACTTTGTTGACCGTGAAGGTTTGCACCGCCTCCGGAAGGCCGGCGAAGAGTGCGGCCTGGCGGGCGGGAGCCTGTCCCAATCCTGCCGGGAGAACGCATCCCATAATCACTTCGTCTACCTGGTCTTTGGGAATTCCCGCGCTCTTGATTGCCTCCTCAACGGCGATCGCGCCGAGCTTGGTCGCCGGGAGAGAACTTAATGTGCCGCCAAACGAACCGATGGGAGTTCTGCGGGCGCTAACTATGACAACTTCTCTGGACATCGTAGATTTGAATAATTACAGGTCAAAGGTAAGATAAATCGCCGTAAGAAGCAAAAAAAATCCCGATTCCGGAAGCCCGGAACCGGGATTTTCTGCGAGAGAAAATCTTATTTCACTCTGACGAACTCGATGCGCCGGTTCTTGGCCCTTCCCTGCGGGGTCGAATTGTCGTCGATCGGTTTCGTAAATCCGAAACCCTTCGTCGTGATGCGCGCTGCCGAAACGCCTTTCGACACAATATAGTCTTTTACCGCTGCCGCACGGCCCTGCGACAACTTCATATTATATTTCGCGCCGCCGACGTTATCCGTATGCCCGTGAATCGCGACTTCGGCCGTCGGGTACGCAAGCAGGCTCGCGGCAACCTGATCGAGGATCGTCTTTGCCTGCGGCAACAGTGTCGTCTTCGCCGTCTCGAAGTTCACCCCTTCCAATATGATGCGCTCGCCGACTTTGATGATCGGAACGTCGTCCGAAGGATCGAGCGGGTTGAGGCCCAGCTGGACTTCCTTGCCGTCATCGACTCCGCCTTTATCGGTATCCATGACCAGTGGGTCTGTCTTGTACTTCATGATCTCGTCGTTGTCCGCGAGACCGTCACCGTCCGTATCCTTCTTCAGCGGATCGGTATGGTACTTAAGCACTTCCTCCCCGTCAGTAAGCGTGTCGCCGTCAGTGTCCACTTTTAATGGATCTGTGCGGTATTTCAGCACTTCATCGCCGTCAGAGAGGCCGTCCCCATCGGTATCCGGGTTCAACGGATCGGTGTGATACGTGAGCACCTCGTCGCCGTCGTTGAGGCCGTCGCCATCGGTGTCTTTCTTTAAAGGATCGGTGCGATATTTACGGACTTCTTCGCCGTCTTTGAGACGGTCGCCGTCGGTATCCGGATTGAGCGGATCGGTATTGTACGTATGAACTTCTTCCCCATCCTTCAACCCGTCGCCGTCGGTATCCGGGTTGAGCGGATCGGTGCCGAGGCGTTTTTCGTCGTCATTGAGGAGGCCGTCGCCGTCAAGATCGTTATTCCCTTCCCGTATGAAAGCGAAGATGCTCAGCGCGATTCCCCAGAACGAGTCGTTGCTCCCCGCCTTAATATCGTCAAGATTGTCAGTGAGCGTATAATGGTAGGTGCCGACAAGTCCAACCGCCGTATTATCAGACACATAGTATTGGGCTCCTACGCCCAGCGGGAAGTATCCGACGATGCGGCTATACTCCTTATTCGCATTTCGGGGGAGCGGATTATCGGCCTGATCAACGGGGTTGAACGACAGTAATCCGACGCCGCCGAAAGCGTACGGCGAGAACTTTCCCTCTTTGACGGGCTGTACAAGCAGCCGGATATCAACGGGATAAAGTGTCGAGGAGAAAAAATGAACGTTGTCATCCGCCTGAAGTGACCCGAGCCCAAATCCAAGCTCGATGGCGGTTTGAGCGGACGGATAATATCTGAAGAATGCGCGGGCCAGGGGAGAGACCTTGTGCTCATTGACGTCGGTCTGGGGGACCACGCCGCCGAAGCTCACCCCGACACCGAACGAATTTTCCTTATCCAGGTCGGAACGAACCGGCTGTGAAAAAGTCAAATGTGTAAAGATGACACACGACACCACTGCGAATAAGAGGTATTTGAACTTTTTCATTGAATGAGAATTACTTGACGTGTACAGAAATGTAAGATTTCAGTGAGAGAAAGTCAAGATACCTCTAGAATGGGCTAAAAAACGAAGAATTTTTCAACTATTCATCGACTTCAGGAATTCCTTATTAGACTTGGTGCCCCGCATCTTTTCGGTAAGAAATTCCATCGCCTCAACTGTGGAGAAATCACTCAGAAACTTTCTCAGGATCCAGATACGGTTCAGCTCATCCGCGTCGAACAGGAGCTCTTCTTTGCGGGTTCCGGAGCGATTGACGTCGATTGCCGGGAAGATACGTTTGTCGGAGAGCTTGCGGTCGAGAACAATTTCCATGTTACCCGTCCCCTTAAACTCTTCAAAAATAACTTCATCCATCCTGCTCCCCGTCTCAACAAGGGCGGTGGCGATGATGGTGAGGCTTCCCCCCTCCTCGACGTTTCTTGCACCTCCGAAAAAGCGCTTCGGACGGTGCAACGCGTTGGCGTCCACGCCTCCGGAGAGGATCTTGCCGCTATGAGGGACGACGGTGTTGTGCGCGCGTGCAAGACGCGTGATGCTGTCGAGCAGAATAACAACATCCTTTTTCGCTTCAACCAATCGTTTCGCTTTCTCGTGAACCATATCGGCGACCTGCACGTGCCGTTCCGGCGGTTCGTCGAATGTCGAGCTGACGACTTCCGCATTCACGGAGCGCTCCATATCGGTAACTTCTTCAGGGCGTTCGTCAATGAGAAGGACGATAAGAAAGACTTCGGGATGATTGCGAAGGATACTGTTGGCGATTTTCTGAAGGAGGATTGTCTTACCCGCTTTTGGAGGTGAAACGATCATTCCGCGCTGGCCTTTGCCCAGAGGCGCAAGCAGGTCCATGATGCGCATCGAATACTCGCCGGGGGACGTCTCAAGGTTCAACCTGGCATTAGGATACAGCGGCGTCAGGTTATCAAACAACACTCTGTCCCGCACCGCATCGGGATTTTCGTCGTTGACCGCCTCGACACGCAAGAGGGCAAAAAAGCGCTCACCTTCCTTCGGCGGCCGGACCTGCCCGCTGACGGTGTCGCCTGTGCGCAGCATGAATTTCTTTATTTGAGACGGGGAGACGTAAATATCGTCGGGCGAGGGGAGATAATTATAGTCGACGGAACGGAGGAAACCGTAACCGTCCGGAAGGACTTCGAGCACGCCTTTGCTGAACGTGAGGCCGTCCTTTTCTGTCTGTGCTTCCAAAATCTTGAATATCAGATCCTGCTTCCGAAGGTCGGTATAGCCGCTGATATTCATTTCTTTGGCGATTTTTGTCAGCTCGGAAATCTTTTTGGATTTCAGCTCTGCAATATCCATTGGCATAAGAAGAATACCTTATGAGATGTGGAAAGAAACTCGGTTAAATGAGATTACAGATAGTAAATCTGGGTCTCTTGTGGAGCGGTTGATTGATTAGTACTGATGTGTTTACCGTGGATTACGCGATGATTTGCGCGGTCGGGGACCGCGTTACCTCTTAAAGTGCCCCAGCAATATAAAATGATTTACTTTGAAAGTCAAGTCTCAATACCACTATTTGAACACAAAAGTGGTCGAAATTGGTTCAATTCCAAGTATCCCTCCTCAGGTCGTTTCCCACTTTGAACGCTCCCTCGGGTCCGCACCCGAAAATATCTGGTCGAGATGATGCTGCATGTGCCTCGCGTAATCGGTGATGACAAATTCGAGCGTCTTCGGCTGCTCGTAGTCCATATCGCAGACATTCGTCAACTTCTTCGCATCGACATGCTCCATAACATGGGCAAGGTGCTTATTGTAGAAATACCAGATGTTCACGATGTCATTCCAGGACTCATTCTTGTAGTTCTGTGAATTCACCCAGTGTTCCTGGTCGTAGCCGAACTTCCCCAGGTCGGCAACCTGCTGCATGCGGACGATCCGCTGGTGGTTGGTGCTGACAGAATCGACGAGATGACCAAGAATCTCCTTCAACGACCACTTCTCTCCGTGAGGCTTCGCCGAAGCTTCGTTCTCAGTTATCGCGAGCAATCGCGGCCTTGACGCCTCTATAATAGACCTTAGATTATTTGCGGCTGCTTTCATTGTTCACCTTTACGATTTGTCTCAAACAGTTATTTCCAGGGATTCCATCGCTTCTCCTACGACATAATGCGATCCCACGATCACGATGGCCTCGCCATTCCTTGCTTCCCCCATTGCCAGCCTCGTCCCCGAACTGACCCCTCCGCCGTTCACGGCTTTTCGCCCGGCGGAATGAAATTCACTTACAATTGCCGATGCCGAAAGCGCCCGATCGGTTTTGGGGCGCACGGCAATCGTCAGCCGGGAGATCCGGGACAAGGCCTCTATCATCGAACCATAATCTTTGTCCTTCATGACCCCGAAGACGGCGATACACTTTCCAACGATCAGCCCCTGCAGCGCCTCCACAAGAGCCTTTATGCCGGCGGGATTATGGGCGACGTCACCAATAATAAATGGATTCCGGCGCAGCAAGTCAAGGCGCCCCCTGAATCCCGAGTATCGCTGCACGTCGCGCAATCCTCGCCGTATTCCGTGAGACGTGATCCTGGCGAGCCCGGAGCTATGTTTCAGATACTCCACACCCAGCATGGCGAGCCGGAGGTTGCGTGCCTGATGCTCACCGGCAAGCGATACTCTCAGTCTCCTCTTGACGGAATGATCGCTGGAATACGAGCATTCAATTCCGGTGATCGAGCTAACTTCAATGGCGGCAGAAGATGCACGATCTATGTGAATAAGTTCCGAGCCTTTTTGACGCGCCATCCTCTCCAGGCGCCGCAGGGCCGAGGGCTCGGTCGCGGCGGTAATGCAGGGAATACCCCGTTTAATGATCCCCCCTTTTTCGTACGCAATCTTGCTGTGCGTCGAACCGAGATACTCCGTGTGGTCGAGGCCGATATTCGTGATGATACTCAGGAGAGGCGTTAGGATGTTTGTCGCGTCCCATCTTCCGCCAAGCCCCGTCTCGATGACAGCGATATCGACATGCCGGTCTGCGAAATACTGAAAGACAATCGCGGTCGTCGCTTCAAAAAAAGTAGCCTTGAGTTTCTGCAGTTGCGGTTTGAGCGCCTGCGTATAGCGTACAAGATCCTCATCGGGGATGGGGCTGCCGTCGATGCGGATCCGTTCGTTGAACCTGACAAGGTGCGGAGAAGTGTATAATCCGGTACGATACCCGCTTGCCGTCAGCATAGCGGCCAACATCGAAGCAGTCGAGCCTTTTCCGTTGGTTCCGGCAATGTGAACGCACGGAATTCGCTTCTCGGGATGACCTAAAACCCGGGCGAGCTCGCGGATGTTGTCTAAGCCGGCCTTGATGCCAAACAGCTGAAGGCCGTAAAGATATTGTAACGTCCTCTGAAGTTCAGGCAAGAGTAGAAAACAAAGGTAGAAAAATAGATCAGAGCCAGCTGCTGATAGCTGAGAGTTCTTTAGATGCTTGTACGGCGCCGGTCAGCTGCCGGACATCGGGAATGTTATGCTCCTGGCAATACGACTGGATTGCCTGTGCGATTGTAACCCCGGCATTCGGATTCATGAAATTCGCGGTACCTACCTGAACCGCAGTGGCGCCGGCGAGCATAAATTCGATTGCGTCCTCGGCGGTCATGATCCCGCCGATGCCGAAGATCGGAATTTTGACTGCTTGCGCGACCTCATAGACCTTCGCCAGGGCGACCGGTTTAATTGCAGGGCCCGATAATCCCCCGGTAACAGTGGAGAGCTTCGGCTTTCGTTTCTTGATATCGATCGCCATCCCGATCACCGTATTGATCACCGAGACTGCGTCGGCCCCCTCATCTGCGACCGCGCGCGCGAACTCAGATATATGCGTAACATTGGGAGTGAGCTTGATGATCAGGGATTTCTTTGTCAACGTGCGCAGCCGGCGCGTGATCTCGGCTGTCATCTTGCGGTCTGTGCCGAAACTTAAGCCTCCCTCCTTCACATTCGGGCATGAGACATTGATCTCGTACCCGTCGATTCCGGATTGTTCTTCGAGGACGTTCAGGACGCTACAATATTCTTCAACCGAGCTTGCCGCGATATTCGCGACAATCGCGGTCTTCAGCGTTTGAAGATACGGAAGCTTTTCGTCGACAAACTTTTTCACGCCGATGTTCGCAAGCCCGATCGAATTCAACATCCCGCTCGGAGTCTCGACAATACGCACAGGGGGATTGCCGTCGCGGGGCTTCATGGAGAGTGACTTTGTGACAATTCCTCCGAGCTCGTTGACATCCACAAGATCGCGGCAATCGTCCCCGTAGCCGAACGTGCCCGAGGCGGTGAGGACCGGATTTTTTAATACCAGCGAACCGATCGTAACCTGCATGTTGATCATACGGCTATCCTGATTCTCCGCGTATCAAAGACCGTTCCTTCCTTACAGATAAGAGCATATTTCTTGTCACCAAGCGGCGTCTCAACGGGACATCCCTGGCAGATGCCGATGCCGCATGCCATGGCGGACTCCAGAGAAACCTCGCACGGGATCGCGGCCTCCGCCGCGAGCTCTGAAAGTGCGCGGAGCATCGCGTTGGGTCCGCACGCGAAGATCTTGGGCTTCGTGAGCGCCCTTTTCGAAAGTTCCGATCTCAGATTTTCCACCACGGTACCGTGAAACTCGGCGGAACCGTCGTCAGCTGACGTATGGACATTATGAAGATGCGTTGCGACGATCTGAGCCCGCGAGCGGGCGCCGACAAATGTCATGATCTTCTTGGAAGTATCTTTGAGCGCCGAGGTCGTCAGCGGCATGGGTGCGACCCCGAGCCCTCCTGCCACAAGAATTGCGGTTTCGTACTCTTCATGAATATTGAACGGACAGCCGAGCGGGCCGAGGACATCGATCGTGTCGTGGAGATGTTTTTCCGAGAGAACTCTTGTCCCCAGTCCCACGACGTTAAAGATGATCTGAACAGTCTGCCCGTCGATATGATAGACGCTGAACGGCCTTCGCAGAAGGGGCATCGTGAGGTCGTTGACTAGAATATTGACGAATTGGCCGGGGCGCGTCGCCGACGCAATCTCCGGCGAATGAAATGAAAGCACGTAAAGGTTCGGCCCCACGGTATGAACGCCTGTTACGGGACAGCGATACGCCATGATGTTCTAGGGAAAGTTATTGTCGTCGACATCCTCGTCCGGCTCATCCTCGTCATCGGTGTTCTCGTCGTCCGGATCTCCTTGATGATTCCTTCTGCCGCGGATTTCCTCGTCATCCTGATTCTCCTGATCCTGCGGCTTCTTCGCCCGCGCTCTTGTCCTGTCGGCCTTCACAGGCTGAAGCGGAACGATCTCGCGGATCTTGACATATTGTGAAAGCGATTTCGGGTCGGTTTTGACTGCAAGCCTGGCCTGCACATCGGCGGCATAGACCGAGGAGGGATATTCCTTGACGAGCATGCGATACCATGCGGCGGCGCTGTCGTTTTTCACCAGCGAGTTTTCGTAGATCCAGCCTATCATGTACATCGATTTTGCCCGGTACTGAGAAGACGTATGACGGTTCGTAATTTGCTCAAGCGAACGAATTGCCTCGGCCGGCTTCCCCGCCTGAAGTTGCTCCGAAGCGACCTGGAACTCCGGAAGAACCGTGTCCCGCTGCGTGCTATCGGAGGCTAGCCCGAGAATCTTCTTTGCCTGATGGGCGTATTCCGAATTTTCATACCTCGAGATAAGAACGTTATAAATTGAATCGACGGCCGTACTATCGCCACGCGAACGGTAGATCTCCGCCATCGAATAGAGCGTTCTTGGCATAATAGCGCAGTTCGGGTGTTCCTTCACTACCTTGCGGAACCAAAAGAGCGCTGAATCAGGGCGCTGCATCTGCAGCAGCAGCACACCGCCCAATTCGAATTTGGCCTGAGCCAATAATGACCTTAGCGAGTCCGCAGGAAGCGCTGCCTGGGAAACCTGAGCGGGAACAGCTTGCTTCGTGGACGCGGTATCCATCAACGCGGCCTTATCATTCTGCTTAAGGCGTCCTTTGGGGGCTGCAGCCTTCCGCGGGTCCGCCGACATGGCGTCACTCCGGGCATCATTCCGGATAGTTGATCTGCCGGTAGCGAACTTGTTGTGATGACGCCCCTCTGTCTGGTCGTCGTCTCTGTCAATATTCTCATCGGGAGCGTCCACGACTGCCTGGCTCAGTGAATCCGGAAGCGCCGCCAACGGATGCTGGGGCGGCAGGACGCCGGCTGAATCGATGCGGACTGCAACCACCGAGTCGGCACGGGTCAGGCCCTTCGCGATATTTTTTCCCGGGGAATACCGTACGGAAGAATCCGCGGAGGCTTTCGCGCCGGTTCCCGTTAAGGAATCCGCGTGGGTGGCCGCCGCGAACAGGCTGTCGCTATTGTTCGCCCCGCTCACTGAATCACGATACACGCGCTGCGTGAAAAGACTGTCAAACTTCGTGATATCCTGATAATGCCGGAAATATTCGGCCAGCGTCGCCGCCTTCTTTTGCGATTGAGGGACGATCTCCGATGTGGCAAACTGGTCTTTCGCCTTGTTGTAAAACTCCTTCGCGTTCTTGAAATCGAGGAAGCTGTTTTCGTAAATCATTCCTCTCTGGTAGCTCGCCTTCGCCGAAGCATCAGTTCTCGCGTAGGTCGTATCGATGAGGGTGTAAAGCGCGAACGCATCCGCGGAATCTCCGCGGGCCCAGTGGGTATTGGCAATTTCAAGATCCACCAGGGAGCGTTCGTCCACTCTCAATTGCTCGTCGAACAAATCATCCAGGACAGCCAGCGCCTTGTCGTACTGATGAGCGAGGGTGAGCATCTTGCCGTACTTTAAACGAGACTGGAATTCGAGAGGGAACGGCGGATGGAAATCTCGCACTTCGCGGTAGGCATCGGCGGCCTCGGACCAGTTGTTCAATTTTTCGTACGTGAGCCCGAGCTGGTACTCCGCGCGGCTCCGCAAATCGTCCGAAACCGATGCCTGCGATGCCAGCGTATACTTTTGAGCGGCGACATCGTACTCGCCCCGCTCTGTCGCGATCTGCGCGTCGAGCATCAACAGTTCAAACAGCACGTCGTTGTCCCCCTCGCTCCGCGCGTCATCGAACAGCTCGCTCGTGAGCTTCAGGGCGCTTTCCTGCTTTCCCATAAAATACTCGGACTTGGCGTACCACATTTTCGCCTGGCGGCGCAGGTCGCTCTGAGGGAAATTCTCCGTCAACTCACGGAACTTCCGCTCGGCAGATTCATTCTCGCTCTTGTAGACATACGAGACGCCGATCATAAGAATGGCGTCATCAACCCAACCGCTCTTCTCATACGACTGAATAATCTTCGAACACTTTTCAATGACTTTGTCGAACTTTTGTTCAGAGCCGGGACCGATTTTATAGGCTGAAAAATAAAGCGTGTCCCTGCTTTTCTGCGCGTTAAACTCGACTTCGTTTACCGCCTCAGTGTACAGCTTCTTAGCGTTATAATACGTGTTGAAGTAGCCGGTAATATTCTGGTATGTGGAGCAGCCCGCCGCAATGAAAAGCAAGGCCAACGTGAGAAGCACTGGGGACAAACTTCGTAAACCGGACCGGTTCAGATGGAGAGAAGTCAATGGAATGATCTGCATACAACCTCGTTCAAATTATCGAAAAATAGACCCAAAAGCAATGTCAGGCAGGCCATCGTCGAACGTCAGAGAGAGAACCGACGCTCCACAGTGTTGATTATTATATAATTACGTGCCTAACGCAGTAACAAAATGCTTATCGAATTTTCCGATTAATTGTGAAGTTGTATGAAGTTACTAAATTTGTCTCTTGATTTTCTTTTCGAAAAACGTTAGATTTGGGTGAATTCCCTATGGTTAACAGTCGGTAAGAGTATTTGATTCCACTCTCTCTCCTCTGTTGTAAGCCAACCGCCCGTATCTGACTACTATAAAATAATCAGAAGGTAAACATATAGCAAGTTCAATTTACAAATTCGTCTTTCGCTGTGCCCTCCTCATCATCGTCTCCTTAAGCACAGCATTTTCCCAACAAAAGAGCAATGATCGTGAGATATTGGGGGTGCCCTGGACGGGTTCCCGCGGTATCACCGAATCCGTTGCGGAAATTAATGCCCGCCAGCAGGCGACACCCCCCAAACCCTTCAAATTTCGCATCAGAGAGGAGTTTGAATATCGACGGCCTGCAAAACCGAATCCCCTTGCCCCGGAGGTTTCACACTGGCCCCCATCCACCAAGGATGCGCTCATTGCCAGGCCCGAGGGAATTCAGAGCCCCCAGGCCGCGGGAGTCAACTTCCTCGGTACACAGATTTCGGATGGCCCCGGTTATCTTCCCCCCGATGCCGTAGGCTCGGTCGGGCCTACGCAGGTCGTTGTGGCTGCAAATGGAAGAATCAAAGTGTTCGATAAGACAGGTGGACTTGGACCGCTCAATGTCGATCCCGATGTTTTCTTTGCTTCTGTCCTGCCACCGGGTACGCAGGGGACGTCTGATCCGCGCGTACATTACGACCGCCTTTCGGGAAGGTGGTACATATCGATCATCAGCGTCGATACACCGAACAGGATTCTTCTCGCGGTGAGCAGCGGCGCCACGATCACGGGCAGCGGAAGTTTTACGTTCTTCTATTTTGCGCACGACTCAGTAGGCACCATTCCCAATTCAGACACCGGCGGGTTCCTCGATTATGAAACGTTGGGTATTGATGCGAATGCTCTCTACATTGGCGGAAACGTTTTCAACGCAGCGGGGACTGCATATCTTGGTACAACAGGATTTGTCGTTCGTAAAAGCTCCGTGCTTGGCGCCGGACCGATTGTCGTCACTGCGTTCCGGCAGTTGGCGACCTCGAGCGGAGCGGGGCCTTACACTCCCCAGGGCGTCGATAATGACGATCCAGCCGCAACGGAAGGATACTTTATTGGTGTGGATAATGCGAACTTCAGTTTGCTGCAGATTCGCCGCGTTTCGACTCCCGGAGGAACACCTTCGCTTTCCGGAAACCTTTCGGTAACAGTTCCTACGACTGCGTTTCCAAGAACTGTTCCCGCACTCGGTTCAACAAGGCCTCTCGACGGAATCGACGACCGCCTGTTTAACGCTACGATAAAGAACGGGACACTATGGACTGTCCATAATATTAATGTTACGAACGCCGGCGTCGCGACCGGCACGGCGGGCACAACCGGGCGCAACGCCGCACGCTGGTACGAACTAGAGAATCTAACCACGACTCCGTCACTGCGCCAATCGGGGACGCTCTTTGACAATGCTACCGTTACTTCTGGTACGGCCCGGCAGACGTGGATGCCGTCGATTGCGGTCTCGGGCCAGAATCATGTCGTCATACCCCACAGTATCTCCGCCCCCACAAACAATCTGGGGTCACAGCTTCAGGCATCTGTCGGCCATGGCGGCAGGCTTGCGACAGACCCGCTCGGCGCGATTCAAACAACGACCGTTACCACGACGAGCAGCTCGAACTACAACGCTCAGACCAGCGGCACGCAACGGTGGGGCGATTACTCGTTCGCGAATGTCGATCCGAATGACAACATGACGATCTGGTCGTTTGCCGAATATTGTAACTCTACTAATTCCTGGGGTGTGCGCGCAACGCAACTGCTCGCGCCTCCTCCGGCAACTCCCTCAAGCGCCTCTCCGTCTACGGTGAATACCGGTTCCTCCAATATGAACGTTACAATTACAGGGACAGCGGTGAGCGGTTCGGGCTTCTATGATCCGGGTGCGGCGTTCCCCCGCCACATCTCTGCCAGCGTAAGCGGAAGCGGAGTGACTGTCAACAGTGTTACCTACACCGATCCCACGCATGTTATACTAAACATTAACGTATCTGCCGGAGCTGCAACAGGCGCGCGAACTGTGACAATCATGAACCCTGATAGCCAGTCGACGGCAAGCGCTTCAGGAATTCTGACGATAACGACGAGCGGTTGTCCGTCAATCACCCTGTCACCTTCGGTTCTTCCGAATACGAGCGTTGGAACGCCTTACGGCCAAACAATCACCGCGTCTGGCGGTATAGCTCCTTACACTTTTTCGGTCTCCACGGGCTCGTTACCTACAGGATTGACGTTATCACTTGGCGGTTCATTGTCGGGTACGCCAACCGCCGGGGGCACATTCAATTTCACTGTGATGGCAACCGATGACAGCAATTGCACCGGAAGCCAGGCGTACTCAATCACAATAACATGTCCGACGATAACGGTCTCTCCCGCTTCGTTGCCCAATGGTACGCAAGGGGTGGCATACAGCCAAAATATCACCGCGAGCGGCGGCAGTAGCCCATACACGTATGCCGTTACCAGTGGTTCTCTTCCGGCCGGCCTTTCACTTTCGTCAGGCGGGCTTCTGTCGGGAACACCATCATCATCAGGTGTGGCCAGCTTTACCATAACTGCAACCGATTCACAATCTTGCACAGGAGCGCGAGCTTATTCGCTTACAATCGATCCGGGAACAGGAAGCTCCATCAGCCTCAGCGCTATGAATGTTGCCTACACGCAGGATTTCAATAGTCTCGCGAGCACCGGGACATCGAGCACGCTGCCCACCGGATGGTTGATGAGTGAGTCCGGAACGAACGCAAACACCACATATGCTGCGGACATCGGTTCTACAAACGCCGGTAACACATACAGCTACGGTGCAGCGAGCAATTCCGAGCGGGCATTGGGTGGATTGCAGTCAGGCAGCCTGAATCCGACACTTGGGGCGAGCTTTGCGAACAACACCGGTTCGACAATTACTTCGCTTCTCGTTACCTACATGGGCGAGCAGTGGCGAATCGGAGCGACGTCAAGGGTTGATCGTATCGACTTCCAGCTCAGTACCGATGCCGTGAGCCTTTCTTCCGGGACTTACACTGATGTTGACAGCCTGGATTTCACCGCTCCTGTAACCTCCGCAGCGCTCGGAGCGCTGGACGGGAACTCGGCTCCGAACCGTACGTCGGTCAATTATACAATTAACGGGTTGAGTATTCCGAACGGAGCAGTTTTCTACATTCGGTGGAATGATTTCAACGCAACCGGTGCCGACGACGGACTTGCGGTAGATGATTTTTCGATCACTCCGCAAGGAATTGCTTCGACAAAACCGTCGGGCACGGGGAGCGCAAATCCCTCAAGTGTAGTTGCGGGAAATAGCTC
>DATJGD010000011.1:0-17972 GCA_035495255.1 Bacteroidota bacterium
TACGAATCGGGGATGGCGGAGTTCGACGACGTCTATGCGTATACCGGGCTGCAGGACGCTCAGGCGCTCTACCAGCTCGGTGACAATGTCACCGGATACGACGTTCTCGTGAAGGACCTTGCGCAGGTTGATACGGTCGCCCGCCAGATTGAACGCCTTCTCGAGTACCCGCATTTTTCGAGAACGGTCTTCCAGCAGTATCACAACCTCTTCTCGTGGGTAGAACTTCAGAAGAAAATGTCCCCGATATTGTTAAGCCTTATTATCATCGTTGCGACAATCAATATCATCGGCACGATTCTCATGTTTGTCCTCGAAAAAACGCGCGCCATAGGAATTTTGAAATCTCTGGGCGCAGGCCCGGCCGCCATTCGAAAGGTCTTCCTCCTGCAGGGTTTATGGATCGGCACGGTGGGGATAGCCCTGGGCAATCTGCTTGCCTTCATATGTTGTTTTGTACAGCTGAAATTTAAGATCATTTCTCTGCCGTCTGAAATCTATTACATGGACGCAGTACCGATCCTCATGTCGCCCGGGAATTTTGTCCTTGTGACGATCATTGCGTACGGACTCTGTCTCCTGACGACCCTCCTGCCCTCAAAAGCCGCCGCGGCTCTTGATCCTGTTCGCGCCCTTCGGTTCGGATAGCCATGCCCCGGCTTGAATCATTCATCGCGAAACGTTATTTGCTCTCCCGAAGCGGAGTCCGGTTCATTAATGTCATCAGCATTATCTCGGTCGTGGGGATCACGATCGGAGTCGCAGCGCTCCTCGTGGCCCTTTCTGTCTTCAACGGTTTCAGCGGTGTGGTGACTTCGGTGCTTGTCGGTTTCGATCCGCATATCCGGATCGAGAAGCCGGGGAGAATGGCCTCTTTGGAAGTCGCCGACGTCGAAAAGATGCTGCGCACATTTCCGGAGGTTGTGGGATTTGCGCCGTTTGTTTCAGGTAAAGCGATGCTTGTCACGAAAGCGACGAACAAAGTAGTGTACATCCGGGGGATCGACGAACATCGCATTGCCGATGTCTCAGGCCTCCAGCAGAGAATCGTCCTGGGGGATCTCAGGCTGAGCAGCGAAAACGAAACTCCGGGGATCGCCATAGGGTTAACGCTTGCCGACCGGCTCGGATCGATCGTGGGAAATGAGCTGATGGCGATCAGCCCTTCGGGCTTCCAGTCTTCGCTTTCGGGATTGCATACGCCTCAGACACTGAAGTTCAATGTACGGGGCATCTTTGAATCGAACAACAGGGACTACGACGTCAGTTATGCGTACGTCTCGATCGCCTCAGCCCAGCAATTATTCGATTGTGCCGGGCTCGTCGACGGAATCGAGCTTCGCCTTTCCGACGTCTCGCAATCGGACGACATGAAACATCGGCTTGCGGAATCGCTTCCCGCCGGGTATTCTGTCTCAACCTGGTATGACTTCCACAAGACATTGTATCTCGTAATGAAAATTGAGCGGTGGTCCGCATACGTGCTTCTCTCACTGATCGTCGTCGTTGCGATGTTCAATATGCTCGGCTCGCTGACAATGGGGGTCATCGCCAAGCAGCGGGATATCGCCATCCTGAAATCGATGGGAATGACGCCCAAGAGAATCATACGATTGTTTATGGGAGAGGGAATGCTCATCGGGACCGCGGGGACCGCGCTCGGAATGCTCCTCGGCGGAATCGTGCTGTTTCTGCAAGTCCGCTACCAGCTGTTCCCGCTCGACACCACTGTCTATATCATACCCGCGATTCCGGTCGAAGTGCATTGGACGGATATCCTGACAATCGCCGTCGCCGCTCTCGGTTTGTCATGGCTGACGGCGTACTACCCGGCGCGCCGCGCCGCTTCGACGTATCCGGCACAATCGCTGCGATGGGAATGAGGTAGCTATGGGCCCTGTTATTCTTCGATGTTCGGACATACAGAAAAAGTACAAGCTTGACAAAACGGAATTGCACGTCCTGCGCGGCGTCAATCTCGAAGTACAGGAGGGAGAAATCGTAAGTATTGTGGGAGCGTCAGGCTCCGGCAAGAGCACGCTTCTGCATATACTCGGAGGGCTGGACCGGCCGATGGAGGGGAACGTATACTGGGGAGATCAGGAAATCTTCTCTCTCTCCGATGACGCCCTGGCCAGATTGCGGGGCGGCTCGGTAGGGTTTGTCTTCCAGTTTCATCATCTACTCCCCGAATTCACTGCCGTGGAAAATGTCATGATTCCCCAAATGATCGTCGGCGTAAGCGCAGTCGATGCCGGGCGCAGGGCAAACGAACTTCTCGACCGGGTCGGAGTTGCCATGCGCGGTGCGCACCGGCCTGCCGAGCTCTCAGGCGGGGAGCAGCAGCGTGTCGCAGTTGCCCGGGCGCTGGCAAACCGCCCGCGCATCATCTTCGCGGACGAGCCCTCCGGAAACCTTGACTCTCAGAATAGCATGCACCTCCATGACCTCCTGATTGAGTTAAACCGCACTGAGGGTCAGACGTTCGTGATTGTCACGCATAACGACCAATTTTCCGCCCGGTCCTCCCGGACACTGCGGATGTCGGACGGGACATTGCAGCCCGACGCGCCGCAGGCGTAACTTTGACATTAGATCGAATTTCAGTACATTAAGGGCGTTGTTAACGAAAGGAACGTATGGCAAAAGCGATGAGAGGCAAGCAAGTGAAGCGGTCGAAGGTCGACGACATTTTTCCCTTCGAACGTCAGAATTTTATTATTATGGGACTCGGCTTGCTGGTGATCCTTGCGGGGTATATCGCCCTTTCGGGAAACTCCGTAGAAGGCTTTTCCCAGCTGACGCTTGCTCCATTTCTCCTGGTTCTCGGATATTGCGTGATTATCCCGGTGGGTATTATGTACAGGAAAAAGGAGAAGGAAGTTCCTCCCGCCGAGCAGCCGCCCCAGGTTCAGTGATACCCCGCTTTCGCGAAACGAGGATCGTGCTTCAGGGAGTCCTTATCGCGGGACTTCTTTCGATGTTCTTAATCTCGCTGAATTGTAAGACACGGAAGGAACGCGAAGCGGAGCAGGCACATCTCGACAGCCTCTACAACGACAGCACACGTAAAGTTTCGAATCCCTACAAGCCTTCGAGCGGAGTTGACCAGTATAACCGGCAGCGCGAGGCGATGGGGGACCTCAACCAGTACACCACACCGCCGCAGCCTGCGGTACCCGAACGAAAGTAGCCGTTCTTACGATCCCAGTACTTTGATGACGATGTGAAGCAACTCCTCGGGGTCGTACGGCTTCGAGATGAAATCTTTTGCACCCATCCTCACGCATTCCTCCGCGATCGCGACTTCGTTGACCCCGCTTAACATGATGACGAACGGGTGCTTGTCCGCCCTTTTCATCTCATGTAGCACAGTTAAGCCGTCCATGTTCGGCATCATGACATCAAGAAGTACGATATCATAGTTGCCGGCAATAATCTTCTCTAACGCAATTTTGCCATCCTCGGCGGTATCGACGTCGAAGTCCTCATTCGAGAACTGATTTGCAAGAGCTTCGCGAAGCTCGGGCTTGTCATCCGCACATAACATCTTCAAATGTCTGGGCATACCCTATCCATTATGATGACAAAAATATACGAAAAAGCGTCGGATTTGTCAATCCGACATGTCTTCTGTCTGGATACCGATTCCGGATGAGGATCCTTCCCAAAAGAAAGGCTGCCGTTTCTTTGCGTGGTTCCCTATTTCGTTCATTGTGGCGCCTTCGTACAGTCTTCCGTTCTTCATGACATAGCTGATCGATTCACTGTTACGGATATTGTCGAGCGGATTCTTATCCATGACAATGAGATCGGCGAGTTTTCCCTTTTCAATCGAGCCGAGGTCATTGTCCAGGCCAAGATATTGGGCGCCGTAGAGCGTCGCGCATCGAATAGCTTCCATCGGTGTCATGCCACCCTGGACAAACATCCAGAGCTCCCAATGAGCTCCGATCCCCTGGATCTGGCCGTGCGCTCCGAGCTGGATTTTGGCTCCCGCGTCCAGCGCCTTCTTCACGGATTTGGCGTTTTCTATGTGATTGTAATCGTCTTCTTCCGCCATGACGCGGCGTCGCGACCGCGGGTCGATGATTTCACGCGGCGTGAACGTTAATAAGCGCTGGTTCTCCCACACCTTCGTGTTCTGATACCAATAATTTTCACCGAATAAACCGCCGTAGCTGACGATGAGGGTTGGGGTATTGGCAGTCTTGCTCTTGGCGAGCAATGTAATGGCATCATTGTAGAGAGGAGATACCGGAATTGTATGCTCGATCCCCGTATGCCCGTCAAGAATCATCGACATGTTCCAGAAAAATGTGGAACCGCCCTCTGGGACGACCATCATGCTGAGCGACCTGGCAGCTTCAATGATCTGCTGCCGCTGGTCGCGTCGCGGCTGGTTATAGCTTTTTACCGAAAATGCGCCGACCGCTTTGAGCCTCCGCAGATGCGACAACGCGTCGTCAAAGCTGTTGACGACGGCCTTAAACGATCCTTCTGCGCCGTACAGGATGGTGCCGGTGGAGTAGAGGCGCGGTCCGACCATGAGCCCCGCTTTGAGCATCTCAGAATTCGAAAAGACTCCTTCGGTCGTGGCGGAAGGATCGTGCATTGTCGTTACCCCGAATGCCAGGTTTGTATAGTACCGCCAGTTCGTCTGCGGACCCCAAAGTTCGAAGTTGCCGTGGGCGTGGACATCGATCATTCCCGGCATGATATACTTGCCTCCGACGTCGATCTTTTTCGCCCCGGCGGGGATTGTGACGCTTCCGGCCGCGCCGACGGAGGTGATCCTGTTGCGGTCGACGATGATCGTCGCGTTCTGAATGACTTCATCGCCTTTCATCGTGATAACCGTGGCGCCGGTCAGCGCAAGTACTCCTGTCGGGTCGTCTGTCGGGAAAGAGAAGCCGATAAACGTGCCACTCGTGTCTGGTTTGTCGTTGATGCTGTCGGCAGCGCCTTCAACAAATTTAAATGTGTTGGTGAGGTTCCTGGAAAAGAGCTCCGGCCCGAGCGACCAGTACAACTTCTTGCTGTCGGTCGACCAGTTAAGGTTATATCCTGCATCCCGGGTAACACGCTTGATCGGGTAGTCCGAAGTCCCCGGCCCGATGTTCACCGCTTGCCCCGTTTTCGGGAAGACTGCGATGTAGGCATTGAACCTTTCGGTAATAGCCACCCAATTCTCGTCCGGAGAGGGGAGAATCTGCTCTGCGTTATCCGACAACAGATGGACGCGGCGCTGTTCGCCGTTTAGGCCCACGCTGATGAGCGCGGTCTTGTCTCCCTCGTTACTCGAGAGGAAAATGCGATCGTTTGACTTATTGAACGTAGGATTGGAGCCTTCTTCCGTCACAAGGGTCGGTTTCCCGCCTTCGGATGAGATCCGGTAGATTCCACGGTCTTTGCTGTAGAGATTTCCGCGGAGACCGTCTCCTCCGGTCCGGTTGTAGACGATCATCTTGCCGTCGTTCGAGAACGCTGGCTCCACATAGTGGCCGGGAAGGGAAGATATTTTCTTTTGGCCGCCGCCGTTCGGCTCGACTTTGCAGACCGCGCCGTATTCTTTGTCGTTCCATGTGGTGTAGACGATCCATTTTCCATCGCTGGAGAAGGAAGGGTAGAGTTCTGCATTCTTCTCATCACTGGTGATTCGCTTCGGCGACCCGTCGGGCAGGGATTTAATATACAGTTTCCCTAATGCCGTGTAGATGACAGATTTTTGATCCGGGGAGACGCTTACCCAGCGGAGCATCTTCACATCAAATTTTTCCGGCGAGACGACCTGAGGGAAGCGGACCGCGTCGGCAATTGTCTGTTTCACATGAACCTTGAACGGGATTTGCAGCGCCTGCTTGGTAGCTACATCGATGTTCCAGATATGGCCTTTGGCGGAGATGACGATATGCTTGCCGTCGGGTGTCCATGAAAATCCAGGATGCACACCGAACATCGCCCAGGTCTCCTGCGCGTCGCGGTTCAGGTTATCGTAGATAGGGGTTTCCCTGCCGCTTGCAACGTCGTAAAGATAAAGGACGGTCTTCAGACGAACGCGTTTGACGAAGGCAATCGTTTTGCCGTCGGGGGAAACCTGCGGCCGTGCCGAACCGCCTACACCGTTGATGAATTGCTCGGTCCTGCCGGTCTGCATGTCGAGCCGCTGAACAACATAGATGACGCCATTTGGGTCTTTGTTGTATTGAAAGCCTCCGCCGGGGCTCACGTCTTCGCTATAGTACAGGTAACGGCCGTCGGGGGAGAGACAGGGCTCACCGGCGTCCTGTTCCCAGTTTCTGCGCTTGGTGAGCTGGAGGCCGTCGCCACCGCCGAGGAGGTACATCCACATTTCTCCGGCACCGAGCGAGCGGGTATTTCGATAGTGTTTGCGCGCTACGATATATTTGCCATCGCGGGACCATACGGCATTGTTGGTCTGGCGCTCTTTTTCTTTTGTGATCTGCTTCGGATTCTTGCCGTCCGCATCCATGATCCAGATATTGTCGCAGCCGTCGCGGTCGCTTGTAAACGAAATTTTCTTACCGTCGGGGCTGAACCGCGGCTGTTCTTCATACGCCCTGCCGCCTGAGAGGAGGGTGGCATCTCCTCCCGAAACGGGAATACTGTAGATGTCCCCGAGGAGGTCAAAGACGACCTGTTTGCCATCGGGGCTCACATCGCAGGAAATCCATGTCCCTTCATCGGTGTCGAATTCGACATTTGAGGTCGGACCATGCGGGACGGTGATGTCCCACTTCGTGTCCGCTTTTGCCTCCGCTTTCTTCGCCGTGTCGGGCTTCGAAGGTTGAGCGATGAGGAGGGTGGAAAGAAAAAACAGTACGGCAGCGAGCGTGCGTAAAAAGGTATACATGGACCCTATCCTTTGTATTGAGAGAGATGAAATGTGGATAAAGATACGTAGAATGTTTTAGGGAATCAACAATCGAAAAGGCAAAACCCGGTAAAGGGAAATTGCTTTTCGGGGTTATTTTTCATTAAATTAGTCACCATGTCAAAAGACACCCGTCTTCGTATTATCATCGTGCTTGCGTTAATTATCGGCTTTCTGGTTGTCGCCGTCCTTCGCTCCGGCACCGCCTGGTAGGAAATCTCTTGAAGCGCCATTTCCCTCTTCGTGCCTCGTATTTGGTAATTCTCGTGGCCTTATCTTATGCGTTTTTCGTCGGTTACGACATATTGCATAACAACGGATGGGTCGGCGCCACAAAACTAAACGGAGATGGCTGCACATGCCATGGCGACCACGTCCCAACGGATTCTGTGCTTGTCTGGATCTCCGGCCCTGATACCGTCGCACTCGGCGGCGTTGGCATGTACACCGTTTACGTTAAAGGAGGGCCCGCTGTTGCAGGTGGCTATAATGTCGCAGCGCTCTTCGGCACCCTTTCCGCGTTCGATACGACATCCTTCGTTAGTTCGGAAGAACTTACTCAGCGTGCGCCAAAATCCTTCGTCAACGATACGGTCCAATGGAAGTTCGTTTACCACGCACCGGTCTCCGGCACCTCAGACACATTGTACAGCGTCGGCAATAGCGTGAACGCCGACGGCACTCCGTTGAACGACCAGTACAATTTCGGTTCGAATTTCCCGGTGCAATTGAAGGATACGACGAGCGGCGTCAACGAGGATTTCGCACCTCTCGCCTTTACGCTGGGCCAAAATTATCCCAACCCGTTCAATCCCGTAACGAAGATTACCTACAGGCTGGCGAGGAGCGGCAATGTAACCCTGACGATTTACAATGTCCTCGGCGAGAAGGTAGCCACGCTTGTCAATGTTCGCGAGCAGCAAGGCGAGCACACAGTTTCGTGGGATGGCGGGATGTCCGGGAGCGGCCTCTATTTCTATACGCTGAGGGCGGGAGAAGTTGAAGCAACGAAGAAAATGTTGCTGATTCGTTAGAATACTTGATTCTTCGATTAGCTTTGGCTATATTTCTCCAGATTTCTTACAAACTTAACGAATTTCATGGGAAAAGACAGACAAGCGAAGAAGATTTTACTCGTCGATGACGAAGCGGGTTTCGCGGAACTGCTCCGGGATCTCCTGGAGATGGATAACTACGAGGTCCAGATTGCCCATGACGGGGAAGAAGGTTTGGAGAAGTTGAAAGTATTTATGCCGGATGCGATTATCTCCGATATTGTGATGCCCCGGTTGAGCGGTTTCGAGATGTTCAAAAAGATTAAGGCGAACCCGGATACGTCTGCTATTCCTTTTTTGTTTATTACGGGATTCCAGGACGATCGGGTTCTCTCGGAGGCGCGCAAGATCGGAATTTTCGGGATACTCAAGAAGCCGGTCGACATCGAACAGATCGAGCATCGCCTTCGCGATCTGACAGGGAAGTAGTTACTTCGCGCGGTAGATTACGAGCTGAATCTCTTCGGGGAGGAGTTCAGAGACGGACCGCAGCACGTCACCACGCAACGCCTGCTCAACAAGATTCCGCTGCGTAGCACCCAACACCAACCGATCGACACCCAACGTAGCAGCCTGCTCTGCAATTGTGTAGCCGACTTCAGGCGACAAGATGCTCATGATCCGGTACGGGATATTGTATTCCCTGCAAATCTTATCTATCCAGTCGTGATTGACAAAGGTTTCAGCCGGAACTCTGTCGGGGAGCAATCCTGAGACCGAGACCTGTTTAACATGGAGGACAAATAAGAGCGCGTTTCTCAGCTTCGCGTCCTCGCACGCCTGACGGAGCAGATGTTCCCCGCCGCCACGGACTGCAACCATCATCTTCGAAGTAAATATCCCCGTGACCGGACGTGAAATAAACGACGGGATCTCCGCGGCAACGGGAACAGGTGCAGGCTCGAGCGCAACCTGACGCCGGGCTATTTGCCGCGCCGCAAGTCCGGCAATAAGGACGACCCCCGCAAACACAAGCGCTTTTGTCTTTTCGTAGGCGATCGTTGCCTCGACGAGGATTAATGCCCCTGCGGAGGCCAGCATGAAAAACCTTGAGAACGCCGGAATCTTTATTGTTCGGTCGGTGCTGGTTGAGCCGAGGTTGATAGCGATTGCACCGACAACGCCGATGGCATACAACGAGGCCAGCGTAATAACGTCATGTACCAGGATCAGGACAAATACCGGTATAAGCGTGCCGACGACGAGCGGGACCACGGGAACACCGTATCTGTTCAGCATGCGGAGGCTCCGCGGCAGTTCGCCATCCACTGACATGAGAAACTGGATAGAAATCAAATCATTGATTGCGGTGTTTCCGGCCGAGATAAGCAGGAAACCGAGAACAATGCCGATGACATGTCCGAACCAGCTTCCGATATAGGATTCACCCAGGAACCGGATCATGTCCTCTTTATGCGCGACCGGGTCCAGATTCGGGATTGCCAGCATCGCAAACCCCAGCACAAATGTAGCGATCGAAATCTTTGCGAGTACCGAAAGGATGGCTTTGCGAGAGCTCTTCGTCGGATCCTTCATGAGGCCGGTCATGTTCGATATTGCTTCGATCCCCGAAATCGAGAGGATGATTCCGACAAAAATGCTCCAGTTATAAAAGAATCCGCCTGAAGCAGGCTCAAAGGATACATGTTGCATGGCGGAGGGAAACGATACACTGACGAGTGCTCCGAGCGCGAGGAGCGTTGCGCCTGAAATAGCAATTGCCACCGTTCCGGCGTGCCGCGGCCCGAACCAGTTAAGTATTCCGATAAGGAGAATAACGCCTATTGCCCAGACTTCCGGACTGGGTAAGTCAAGGTAGTGGCAGGCATCAAGGACTGAAAGTGAAGTGGTCACCACGTAATCGGCGCCCAACAATAGTGCTCCGATAACTGCAAGCGTGCGGGACCGGTGGCTCACGGAACTGTAGACTCCTCCACCGTTGGGATACAGTCTGCAGATCGTGATATAATTGAGGGCTACCACTGCTGTGAAGATGAGCATCATGACAAGATGCCATGCACTGTGGCTTCCGGCAAGGAAGTAGGCTATGCCGAGGACATAGCATATACTGGTACCCCAATCACCATCGAGAATTGCAGCACTGCGGAGCCAGCCTAATACTCTGGGCCGACTGGTGGAAAGTTCCATACCGGTGTTTAAAATCGCGAACGCATAAAAGCAGGGCTAAGTATACCAAGAAATCCGTCGAAAGTCAAACTTGTTGAATATTCGTCGCTTTCTGCCTATATTAAAGAATTACCGCTATGCAAGTCCCTTTTTTTCATAGTCTTCGCTTCAAAGTCGGAGTGGGGTACGTTGTCCTCGTCGTCATTAACATTTCAGTTACGGTCTGGACGATCTATAATTTTGAACGGCTCACTTCCGCGCTTAACAAGATCCTGGCTGAAGACTACCCCAATGTCATGGCGGTAGAGAATATGGCCCGTTCCATCGGCAATCATGAGGATGCCATCGGCCTCGCCCTCAATCGTGACGCGGACAGCGGCCGGACCAAGTTTGAGGACGCCAAAACAGAGTTTTATCAATGGTATGACGAGGCCAACAAGAACCTCGTCGTCCCGGACGCCAAGCCGATCCTGGAAAACATCAAATCGACATATGCCGGGTATTTGTTTGTAAGCGATTCCCTTTTTGCGCTCGTGTCGAGACGCCATTATGTCGAAGCAAGAGCCTTCTATTCCATCACCGTCATCCCGTTCACTCAGCGCCTGACGGAAAACTGCTTCTGGCTTATCGAGGAGAACCAGAAGGAGATGCAGACGGTCGCTGAACGGACCAAAACGATCTCCGACGAAGCGATCATCGCCGTGCTCTTCGCGTCTCTCCTCGCCATCGGATTGAGCGTCGTAACGATGGTGCAATTTACGCAGAGGATCATCAAACCTGCAGAGCAGCTCACCGAAACGGTGAATCAGATAGGCCGCGGCCGCCTTGATCTTAAGACCGATATTAAAACGAACGACGAAGTAGGGGAGCTGAGCCGGGAATTCAACAAAATGACCGAGCGCCTGCGGCAGTATGAAGAGTTAAACATTGAAAAGATACTTGCCGAAGAAAAGAAGTCGGAAACGATCGTCGAAAGCATCTCTGACGCCATTATCGTCTGTGATTCCGAGTCGAACATCCAGGTTATCAACCGCTCCGCGGAAACGCTCTTCGGGATCAGCGAGCACCGCGCAGTCGGCCGGTCGGTGAATGAATGCCTTTCCGACGACCGCCTGTTACAGATTTTCAGGAACCCGGCGGACCTTTCGCTCATCAATCAGCCGTATCTCCAGTTTCAGTTTCAGAACCGCCAGGTATATCTCCGCCCGAGAGTTTCTATTATTCCGTCGATGCATGGCGAGCGGAATGGCGTCGTCCTGGTATTGCAGGACGTCACACAATATAAAGAGCTCGATAAGCTCAAGTCGGATTTCATGGCGGCAGTTTCTCACGAGTTCCGCACGCCGCTGACCTCGATCAATATGGGGGTCGATCTCCTCCGCCAGCAATTACTCGGGCCGCTCACGAAGGCGCAGGAGGACCTCCTCAATTCGGCGAAGCAGGACTGCGACCGCCTGACGAAACTCATCCGGGAACTGCTGCAGCTCTCCAAGCTGGAATCGGGAAAGATCGAGCTGCGGGAAGACGTCGTGGACCTGGTAAAAGTCGTCGAATCGGCGCTGCAGCCCCTCCAGCTTCCGTTCCAGGAGAAAGGTGTCACGTTGAAGCTTACCATGCGCTCACAGCTGCCGCCGCTCATCGGCGACGAGCAGCAGTATTCATGGGTCATTTCCAATCTTGTCAACAATGCCTTGAAGTATACGAACGAAGGGGGAACGGTGGAAATCCGCGCGGCGCAGGACGGCGAGAACATCCTCCTGCAGGTGAAAGATACCGGCAGAGGAATTCCGAAGGAGTATTTGAATAAAATATTCGACAAGTTTGTCCAGGTGAAACAGTCGCTCAATGCCACTCCGGGGAGCGTGGGACTTGGCCTCGCCATTGCGAAAGAGATCGTGGAAATGTACGGCGGCAAAATCTGGGTAGAAAGCGAAGTCGGAAAGGGGACGACATTCTCCTTCAAGCTTCCCGCAAGCCAGGTGCAGCACGCATGACCCAGCGCGGAGTTGTCCTGGTTGTCGATGATGAGCCCAACATTCTTAAGACGTTGCGGCTCGGGCTTGAGGCTGCCGGGTTCAAAGTAAGCGGCTACGGAAATCCTCTCGACGCACTGGAAAGCCTCAGCGAGACCTCCTACGATCTTGCGTTTATCGACCTCATGATGCAGCCGATCGACGGAATGCAGTTTCTGAAAGAACTGCGGCAGAAATCTCCTTCAACGACCCCCGTCATGATTACAGCGCACGGCTCCATCGACAGCGCTGTCGAAGCAGTCAAGAACGGGGCATTCGATTTTCTTCAGAAGCCCTTCGATCTTAAAGAGCTCCAGATGTTCACAACGAAGGTGCTCGAACATCACAAGCTCGAAGAAGAAGTCCGAGTGCTTCGTCAACAGGTAACCTCCCTTCAGGGCGATTCCAGCATCATTACCCACAACCCTCTTATGCGCCAGCAGCTCGAACTCGCGCAGCAGGTATCCGACAGCATGATCACGGTGCTCATCGAAGGGGAGAGCGGCACGGGAAAAGAGCTGGTGGCACATTTTATCCATCGTCACAGCAGCCGTCGCGACAAGCCGTTCAGGAAAGTGAATTGCGCAGCCCTTGCTGAAGGGTTGCTGGAGAGTGAACTCTTCGGCCATGTGAAGGGGGCATTTACCGGGGCGATGAAGGACCGCGTCGGCCGGTTCGAAGACGCGGACGGCGGCACGATCCTCCTCGACGAGGTGGGAGAGCTCGCGCAATCCACACAGGTAAAGCTCCTGCGATTTCTTCAGCATCGTGAATTTGAACGGGTCGGTGAAAACGAGACCCGTAAGGTGGATGTACGCGTGGTGGCGGCAACGAACCGCAAGCTTTCAGACTCTCTGAGCGAAGGCAGCTTCCGCGAGGATTTGTACTACCGGCTGAACGCTGTCCGTATTGCCCTCCCGCCTCTGCGGGAACGATCGGAAGATCTGCTCCTGCTCGCGCACCATTTTTTGAAGAAGTTTTCGCCGCAATCAGAGATAAAGCTCTCACCTGAGACGATGAAGGCCCTGGCATCCTACCGCTGGCCCGGAAATATCCGGGAGCTTGAGAATGTCATCGAACGCGCCGTGATTCTCTCGAAGAATGGTACAATTGAACCGCTCCATCTTCCTCCCGAACTTCTCCAAACCCAGAAAGAAACCACCGGGCTGATATCGCTCGACGCATTCGAGCGCCAGCATATTAAACGAGTCCTCGAGGTAGCCGCAGATCTTGAGGAGGCAGCCCGAATACTCGAGATCGATCCTGCTACCCTCTGGCGTAAAAGGAAAAAGTACGGCCTTTGATCTTGCGTTTTGCACCACCCGTAAGTGATGGTATTTCAATCTCATTGTCTTCAGAAGCGCGCTTGCATTGCAAAGTGCAATGTCGTGTAATTTATTCTTTTCACAAGGTGCCCAATTCAGCCATCCATGAGCGATAACCCGGGGAAAATATTGGCATCAAGTTTGTGCTTTTTATAATCAAATAGATAGCTTTTTGTAAGCAATTCAACCATAAAGGAGCCGCATGTCAGTCAAAGCACGCACAGAAATGAACGGGAAAATTGCCGTTATCGAAATCAAGGGATCTCTGGTGGGTGACGGAGAGACTGATAAATTCCGGACAAACGTCCAGGACTTCATCGAACAGGGGAACAAGTGCCTTATCGTCGACCTGGGCAAAGTGAACTACATGAACAGCTCCGGAATCGGAGCATTGATTTCGGCCTATACAAGCTACAAGAAGAACGGGGGCGAGGTCAAGCTATCAGGAATTAATAATAACGTGCTGAACCTTCTGGCCGTTACAAAGCTCATTGACATTTTTGAAGTGTCCGACACCGTCAATGAAGCAATGGACAAGTTTGCAAATTCGAAATAATTCGTTGTTCCATCATCTCATCACAAAAAGGAGTTAACAGAAATGAAGCAATCAACATTTGTCGTGATCCTCGTTGTCTCGGCCATTGTTGCCGGATTCTGCATCTGGCAATTTGTCCTCGGCAATCCAGCAAATTTCAAGGACGGTGCGAACCGCGAAAAACCGGATAACCTTCTCGCGACGGTCTACGTCGGAGGCTACATCGTGCCGGCATTGATCGCGTTGTCGGTCATGGTTATCACCTTTATTATCGAGCGCGCACTCTCTCTGCGAAAAGCCAGGGGCCGCGGACAGTTGGCAACCTTCCTGAAAAATCTCCAGCGCAGCCTTTCCAGCGGCGACATTCCGGCAGCGATTCAGGCATGCGATCAGCAAAGAGGATCGATGGCAAATATTATCCGTGCCGGTTTAGAGCGTTACCAGACGGAAAAGGCGATGCCGGAAGTTCAGCGCGCGATCGAAGAAGCGACGGCGCTTGAAATGCCGATTCTCGAGAAGAACCTCATTGCGATGTCGACGATCGCCTCGATCTCGACGATGCTCGGGCTGTTCGGTACGGTTATCGGTATGATCCGTTCATTCCGCGCTCTTGCCCAGGCCGGCGCACCGGATGCCATCCAGCTCTCCATCGGTATCTCGGAAGCGTTGATCAACACCGCCCTCGGAATTTTCGCGGCTATCGTAGGTATCGTTGCCTACAATTTCTTCGTCAATAAAGTCGACAGCTTCACCTATATGATCGATGAAGCCAGCTACGACGTCATTCAGACATTGACATCACGCTCGAAGTAAGGCTAAAGGAACACACCGATGCCTAAAATAAAACCAAAAAGGATGGGCATAAGGATGGACATGACACCCATGGTGGATGTCGCGTTCCTCTTGCTGACATTCTTTATGCTCACCACGCAGTTCAAACCACCGGAAGAAGTGCAGATCGTCCTTCCGTCATCCCACTCGGCCTTTAAACTGCCGGAAGCGGATGTTATGACAGTCACGCTGAGCAGAGACAACAAGATCTATCTCGGCTTCGATTCGCAGAAGATGAGCGGGAGAATATTCGGCGAAGAGAACAAGCTCCGCGCTGCCATGGAAGTGACGACCAAAGAGCTTCCGGACATGCTCATTCGCGCCCGCATAGCAAATCCCAAGCTGCGGACCGTGGTCAAAGGCGACACGAATTCCGACTATGGGCTGGCCGAAGATGTCATGACTATCTTACAGAAAACAAACATCACGAGGTTTAATCTCGTGACGGATATGGAGAAATAATATGGCCGGAATGGATGCTGGTGAAGCCCGCGGTGGCGGAGCTTCAAAGAAAAAGAAAAAACATAAACGGATGCGGCGCCTCGGCATCAGGATGGATATGACGCCGATGGTGGACGTGGCATTTCTTCTTCTGACGTTCTTTATGTTGACGACGACGATGAATCGTCCCCAGACGATGGAAATCAACCTTCCGCCCGAGAAAACGACCGTTGAAGTGGCGCAGAGCAACCTGCTGACACTTCGTGTGAAAGAAGATGGTTCTATATATTGGAACATAGCCGAAGAACCGCCCGCAAAGGTGGAATATAAGGACCTTCGCACGATGATGGCGCAGAAGCTTCAGCAAAATCCCAAGCTGATCACCCTCATCAAGGTTGACCGGAAAGGGAAGTACCACATGATGGTCGATATTATGGACGAGCTGAACCTCGCGAACATCACGCGGTTCAGCCTGGCGCCGATGGCTGATGCGGATAAGCAGCTTCTCGCAAAAGTCGCATCGTAAAAGGAATACTACTATGACAACAACAGCAGCAGTAATTGATCCTCACGAAGCGCGTTCCCACTACGGGATGCGTGAACTGAAGAGCCTGTATCAGAAATATGCTATGCGCGCTCTCATCGGCGCGATTGCCTTGCACCTTGCGGTAGTCGGCGGGTACTACCTTTCGCAGGTTCTCGGAAGCGAAGACGAACCGGTGCTTTCCGTACGTATCATGAAGTACAGCGAGCTCGGGCCCCCGCCTTCGATCACGAACACCGAAGCCGCACCACAGGTTGCCGTGACCGTTCCGGTTGCGAAACCGACTGTCGGCGTGCCGGTGCCTGTCCCTGACGCAGAGGTAAGCCCTGAGCAGACCATCGCAACACAGCAGGAGCTCTCGAATGTGGCGGCTCCTTCTACCGGGACCGGCGATGGAGGAACTGCACAGGTTCAGCAAGACATCAAGATCGAAGATGAGGAACCTGCAGATTTCGTGCCGTTTGAAAAGGAACCGATTCCGATCAAATCGCCCGCGCTCGTGTATCCTGAGTTTGCCCGGCGCATCAGCGC
Source organism: Bacteroidota bacterium (assembly GCA_035495255.1). Lineage (GTDB taxonomy): Bacteria > Bacteroidota > Ignavibacteria > UBA10030 > SZUA-254 > DASYTP01. Next base: position 16,297 of record DATJGD010000011.1, read on the forward strand.
GGAAGGTACCGTGTGGATGAAGATATGGGTCGACAAGGAAGGGAAACCGAAGAAGGCCGTCGTCGCAAAAAGCGACAACACGATCTTCGACGAGTATGCCCAGAAGCTGGCGATGGAGTATGTTTTCACTCCCGCGATGATGAACAACGGGCCTGTAGCGGTCTGGGTGACCATTCCGTTCAGGTTCAAGCTGAATAAGTAAGCTCTTTGACGTGCATAAACATCGGTTGTGCCGGAGCTCCGGAAGGCGCTCCGGCCTGAACCGGTGAGAAAGGATCGAAGTGACGCTATGGCAAACATAGATTTGGATCGACCTTCGCACAAGCACAAGAAACACACAACACCCCACACAAGGCGACTCGGCATACGGATGGACATGACGCCGATGGTCGACGTTGCATTCCTTCTCCTGACATTTTTCATGTTGTCAACCACATTGCTTCGGCATCAAGTTATCCCGATCCCGGTCCCGGAGAACGGTGACAAGCCTTATCCCGGGAGCAGTCTTCTTACGGTCAGGGTGGATGATCAAAACAATCTCTTTTGGAATTTGGGAAATGAATCCCCAACCAGAATCACGCTCGAAGGCTTTCGCAATTTGGTAGGATTTAAGTGTAAACAGGATACCAATCTCATCACCTTGCTGAAGATTGACCGCAAGGCACGATATCATTCCATCATTGACATTCTTGACGAACTTCAACTATCGGGAGCTTCGAAGTACAGTGTTGCACCGTTGTCGAAGGAAGATCAGGAAATCCTGAAAACCATTCCTTCCTGAGGAGAATGTGTCATGACTGCAAAGCTTGCTACGCCATATGGTATCAAAGAAGTCAGTGTATTATATCACAAGTACGCATTCAGTGGTTTGAGCGTCGGTGTGATATTTCAGTTCATTGTGATTGGATTGTATTTTGCGTTACGGGCGGTTGGATCGCCCGACGTGATTGTGCCTAACTTTCAGCCGGGCAAGAGGGTTATAACCTTTGAGCCTACTGCAAGTCCTGGAGGCTTTACGACAATTCAGATCCCGGTTGCTCCGACCTACAAACCTGCAGACCGCGGAACCCCTGTGCCGGTTCCGATTGCAGAAGTGACTGAAGAGCCAAAGTACGAAAGCTCGCAGGTCATTCCTGGGACGGTCGGGGGTAATATCGGGGAAACCGGAGCCGTGACGGGTGATCCAGGAGGATCTGGGCCTGTGATCATTGATGAGGATCCGGTCGATCTCTCGACGACATTTTTGGAAAGTATGATTATCCCCCGGGTAGCCCGCCAAGTCAAGCCGGAATATCCTCGCGATGCCGTTCGTCTTGGACTTGAGGGATTGGTGGTTGTAAAATTGCTGATCAATAAGGAGGGAAGGCCGGAAAAGGCAGAAATATACAGTCCACCGAATGAGATTTTTGACGCCAGTGCTAAAACAGCAGCAATGAAATGGCTCTTTACACCGGCAATCGCCAACGGCCATATCGTTAGTGTCTGGATGAATATTCCATTTCGGTTTAAGCTGAATCGGGAATGACAAATCAATCACTTGTCACCTTTGTCGGGCTACTTACAGCGGCTGCAGTCCTGGTCACCGGCATTATCATCATAACCGGCATCATCCTGCCGGGCGTGCCGATGAATTCCCGCATCCTCGTCGGATGCGTAATGATCGGATACGGCATTTA
>DATJGD010000012.1:0-121056 GCA_035495255.1 Bacteroidota bacterium
TTCGCCCGCATAGGATAGGGACCGAACTGTCTCACGACGTTCTGAACCCAGCTCACGTACCGCTTTAATTGGCGAACAGCCAAACCCTTGGGACCTTCTCCAGCCCCAGGATGCGATGAGCCGACATCGAGGTGCCAAACCTCGCCGTCGATATGAACTCTTGGGCGAGATCAGCCTGTTATCCCCGGAGTAGCTTTTATCCTTTGAGCGATGGCAATTCCACTCTCAACCATCGGATCACTAAGTCCTGCTTTCGCACCTGCTCGACTTGTAGGTCTCGCAGTTAGGCACCCTTATGCCTTTACACTCGACGCATGATTACCAACCATGCTGAGGGTACCATTGAGAGCCTCCGTTACAATTTAGGAGGCGACCGCCCCAGTCAAACTACCCGCCTGGCAGTGTTCCTTTGCCGGATTCACGGCAAGAGGTTAGAACTCAAACAGAACAAGGGTGGTATTTCACTGGCCGCTCCATCGAAGCTAGCGCCCCGACTTCAATGCGTCCCACCTATGCTACACATGTTTTGTCCGAATCCAATGCCAAGGTATAGTAAAGCTTCACGGGGTCTTTCCGTCCATATGCGGGTAACCGGCGTCTTCACCGGTACCACAAGTTCACCGAGCCCATGGTCGAGACAGTGACCAAATCGTTACACCATTCGTGCAGGTCGGAACTTACCCGACAAGGAATTTCGCTCACTTGTATTCCAGAGAATTTCATCTCTGAAGTGGACTTTATCTTTATCCTTATGTCTGCGTCAGAATTTTCAGAATCATTGCGGCCTTGGGTTTATCCGCACGGTTCATCTCGCTTGCTGTTTTAATGATCTCTATCAGACCATCCGTTGTTAAGTGCTTTTGTTCGTTTATCCACCGGACGATGCGCGCAAACTTTTTAAAGTCTACGTTCTTTTTCGTCTTTAGGGAATGTCGTTCAAAAAACGTTACAACGTTTAGCAAACATTCTAACTTTCTTATTCTCAACTCAAATCGGTCTTCATGGTTTTTCCTAACAACGCCGCTTTGAAAAAAAATTTTCAACGCGTACAGAACCTGGATATCTTTTTCGTGTTGAACGATCCTGAATTCTGGAAGGACTTGATATCCGACCTTCATTTCAGGATGTTTGTTAATACCGACGTAAAAACAGCCTTCGCCGTCGGTGAATCCGACCACCCAGTCTGGTGATAAATCCATGATATGACTTTCAATTGAGTTGAGTTGACAAGGATACCCAGCGTAAAGTCTCTGAGGATCCCCCGATGAGATCGGGGTTTCCTGCGGATTGTCCAATCTTCATCGTTTTTACTTCTCCCAATTTCGGAGAGAGTAGATGAAGCTCTAAGGACGTTCCCGCATATAGCTGAGATTAGCTCCCGTCATTACTGACGGGACAGGCAGCTTTGAAGTACTACCTTAGGACCGTTATAGTTACGGCCGCCGTTTACTGGGGCTTCGGTCGCAAGCTTTGCATTGCTGCTGACCCGCTTCCTTAACCTTCCAGCACCGGGCAGGTGTCACACCCTATACGTCCACTTGACGTGTTAGCAGAGTGATGTGTTTTTGTTAAACAGTCGCTTGGCCCATTTCACTGCGACCCCGGCAGGCTTCAGGGAGTAAATCCCTTGACCTATCGAGGCACCGCTTATCCCGAAGTTACGCGGCTAGTTTGCCGAGTTCCTTGACCATGGCTCACTCGAGCACCTTAGAATACTCTTCTCATCTACCTGTGTCGGTTTGCGGTACGGACTGTCTGCAGTCTCCCATACGAAGTTTTTCTCGGCAGCGGGTTTAGGATCAGTTGTGCCCCTTACGGGGACCCTATTCACCTCTCGGCGATAACTGGGATGCGGATTTGCCTACACCCCACGCCTACGGGCTTAAACCAACTAAGCCAACAGTTGGCCGATCTTTCACTTCTGCGTCACTCCTTATGGTCAGACGACTACCTACAGGTACAGGAATATTAAACCTGTTTTCCATCGCTTACGCCGTTTGGCCTCAGCTTAGGGTCCGACTAACCCTGAGACGATGAACGTTGCTCAGGAAACCTTAGATTTTCGGTGGACAACATTTTCAGTTGTCTTATCGTTACTTATGCCTACATCTGCGTTTCCATTCACTCCAGCACGGATCGCTCCGCACCTTCCGTCCGAAGACGCTATGTTACCATAGTCGCGAATGGAATGCTCCCCTACCACATATATTGCTATAGTTCGTAGCTTCGGTACAAGGTTTAGTCCCGAGAATTATCGACGCCGAGTCGCTTGACTAGTGAGCTATTACGCACTCTTTCAAGGAATGGCTGCTTCTAAGCCAACCTCCTAGTTGTCACTGCAACTCAACATCCTTTGTCTGTTAACCTTGATTTGGGGACCTTAGCTGACGATCTGGATTGTTCTCCTCTCGGCGACGGCGCTTATCCGTCGTCGCCTGACTCCCGGGAAACATCATATCGGAATTCGGAGTTTGTCTGGGTTTGGTATCGTTGTGACGACCCTAGCCCAATCAGTGCTCTACCTCCGACAGACTCTTTCCCGAGGCTAGCCCTAAAGCTATTTCGGGGAGTACGAGCTATCACCCAGTTCGATTAGCTTTTCACTCCTATCCTCAGCTCATCCAAGTAGTTTTCAACCCACACTAGTTCGGACCTCCATGAGGTTTTACCCCCACTTCATCCTGGCCAAGGATAGATCACCGGATTTCGCGTCTACCGCACGTAACTGATTCGCCCTATTCAGACTTGCTTTCGCTACGGCTGCTGAACTTAGTTCATTAGCCTTGCTACGTACGAGTAAGTCGTAGGCTCATTAAGCAAAAGGCACGCCGTCACTCATCCCATTTCTTGCGAAACGAGACTTGCTCCGACCGTTTGTAAGCATACGGTTTCAGGTACTATTTCACCCCCTTCTTAAGGGTTCTTTTCACCTTTCCCTCACGGTACTTGTTCACTATCGGTCACTAAAGAGTATTTAGCCTTGGAGGATGGTTCCTCCAGATTCCCACAGACTTCCACTTATTCCGTGGTACTTGGGATCGCGTGCCGAAGAGCCATGTTGTTTTCGCTTACAGGATTTTCACCTTCTATGATTCTACGTTCCAGTAGATTCAGCTAACAATATGGTTTTTTACTCTCCGTCCTATTTGCAATTCAGACCGCACACGCCCCGCAACACCTCCGATACAACGGTTGCACCCTTTACTGTATCGGAAAGTTTAGGCTCTGCCGCGTTCGCTCGTCACTACTGACGGTATCGTTGTATTACTTTATCTTCCTGAGGGTACTGAGATATTTCACTTCCCCTCGTTCGCTCTGCCGTGCCTATGTATTCAGCACGGAGTTCCCGTACATTACTACGGGAGGGTTGCCCCATTCGGAAATCGCCGGGTTAAAGGTTGTTTCCACCTATCCGACGCTTATCGCAGGTTACCACGTCCTTCTTCGCCTTTTAGTGCCAAGGCATCCACCGTATGCCCTTTGTAACTTAACCAAAAATCTTTATCGATTCACATGTTGATGTACCCGCTCCCAAAGATCCCACCGTACAGCATGGGAACAAACTCTCTGAGTACAACACGGGTTTCTTCTAGATGCATCAATAATGAAAAATTATATCTAATTTTTCGGAAAGAACATTTTTATTGGATCTCATAGTTGTCTCCGTTCGATACGTTTGTTCACCCATCGGTTCCCGGAGGAACATAGGTAACTACTAGCATCTACTAGCAGACCAACTCTTCAAATATGTCAAAGAACATTCCCGTCAAACGTATTCGACGGGACTTGTGGAGCTGAAGGGATTCGAACCCTCGACCCCCTGGTTGCAAACCAGGTGCTCTCCCAGCTGAGCTACAGCCCCGTACAATTGCACATTGTTAATCAAACATTGACAATTACAATTGCAGGGACAGTTGAAACCTGTAATGCCTGAAAATTCTCATTGTCCAGTTACAATGTACAATGTCGTGGGCCTGAGTGGAGTTGAACCACTGACCTCACGCTTATCAGGCGTGCGCTCTAACCACCTGAGCTACAGGCCCAGTGTTGAAGTGATAAAGAAAAGAACAAAAAAATGAAAATAGTGTGCCAGAGTAAATCAACCGTTGCCGAACTAGATTTTCTCTCGAAGCGCTTCTTCAACCGTGAAGTTGAAGAATGCTCCTTAGAAAGGAGGTGATCCAGCCGCACCTTCCGGTACGGCTACCTTGTTACGACTTAGCCCCAGTCGCTGGTTTTACCTTAGGCACCTGCGTCCTTGCGGTTCGCACAGTGTTTTTGGGTACCCCCAGTTTCCATGGCTTGACGGGCGGTGTGTACAAGGCCCGGGAACGTATTCACCGCGACGTGCTGATTCGCGATTACTAGCAATTCCAGCTTCATGGGGTCGAGTTGCAGACCCCAATCCGAACTGAGATTGGTTTTTTGGGATTGGCTCCGCCTTGCGGCTTGGCATCCCTTTGTACCAACCATTGTAGCACGTGTGTGGCCCTGGGTGTAAGGGCCATGAGGACTTGACGTCATCCCCACCTTCCTCACTACTTGCGTAGGCAGTCCACTTAGAGTGCCCAGCATTACCTGATGGCAACTAAGTGCAGGGGTTGCGCTCGTTGCAGGACTTAACCTAACACCTCACGGCACGAGCTGACGACAGCCATGCAGCACCTGTACTCCGCGCGTATTGCTACGCTAGCCGGCTTTCACCGGTTTACAGAGCTTTTCAAACCCAGGTAAGGTTCTTCGCGTTGCATCGAATTGAACCACATGCTCCACTGCTTGTGCGGGCCCCCGTCAATTCCTTTGAGTTTCAACCTTGCGATCGTACTCCCCAGGTGGGATATTTAACGCGTTGGCTCAGGCACCAATCCTTGCGGACTGACACCGAATATCCATCGTTTAAGGCGTGGACTACCAGGGTATCTAATCCTGTTTGCTACCCACGCTTTCGTCCCTGAGCGTCAGTTTCGAGCCAGATAACCGCCTTCGCTACCGGTGTTCTTCATGATCTCTACGCATTTCACCGCTACACCATGAATTCCATTATCCTCTCTCGAACTCAAGACAAACAGTATCGATGGCAGTCTCTCCGTTGAGCGAAGAGCTTTCACCACCGACTTGTCTGCCCGCCTGCGGACCCTTTACACCCAGTAATTCCGGACAACGCTTGCACCCTACGTATTACCGCGGCTGCTGGCACGTAGTTGGCCGGTGCTTATTCGCAAGGTACGGTCAATTCCCTAAAAGGGAACATTCATCCCCTGCAAAAGAGGTTTACATCCTAACGGATTTCATCCCTCACGCGGCGTCGCTGCTTCAGGCTTTCGCCCATTGAGCAATATTCCTCACTGCTGCCTTCCGTAGAAGTCTGGACCGTGTCTCAGTTCCAGTGTGGCTGATCGTCCTCTCAGACCAGCTACCCATCGTCGACTTGGTGGGCCGTTACCCCGCCAACTATCTAATGGGACGCAAGCCCATCTTATATCGCCTTACGGCCTTTGATTTCAAAGTAATGCTGCTTCGAAATGTCATCGGGTATTAGTCTCCGTTTCCGGAGGTTATTCCCGTTTATAAGGAAGGTTGCTTACGTGTTACTCACCCGTTCGCCGGTTTACTCAAGATATTGCTACCTTTTTCTCCCAGACTTGCATGTGTTAGGCACGCCGCCAGCGTTCGTCCTGAGCCAGGATCAAACTCTCCGTTGTAAATTAAAAATTTATAACTTCGAGATGATCTGGCCGTTGGATCCCCGATTAAAATCGGGAATTATTGGTTGAAGTTCTGCAAAAGCTGACTTAAGAGCTATGCACACTATTTTCAAAGAACAGAAGATAAAAATGCCGATCCTGATGTGTTTTGAAGGGATCGGACTTGTAACCACTTGAGTGGGATACAAATATACACTTTTATTCCAAAGAAGTCAAGCACTTTCTTCAAAATGCTCTAGACAAAAATTCCCGACCCCGCAATCCCGTTTTTCTCGGGATGGGCTCGGGAACTCGTCAAATTGGTATGTCAATATACAAACTTTCCCGATACAAAGCAAGAAATTTAATCTTCGTCCTGTCCAATCGGGAAAAGAGAGAAACGGCCAGATGAAATATCCTCGTCCGGCACTTACTTCCCTGAGACGTGAGAGAGGATCATCCTCGCAACATCACCCGACAGCGGAAGCTCCTCCGCCAGGTCAACTTCTCCCAGCCTGCTCAGAACCACGACCGAGGAGTGGCCGATGCTGCAGGAATCGAATATCTCCTCCGTCGCAAGAAAAACAGGAAATGGCAGATCGTTTGCCCCCGCCCATTTCTTTACCATGAATCGCTGGCGTCGTTCGGAGGACCCATCCCGCAGGACGATCAGCAGCACATCCTCATGATGTATCTCACCGCTCCTTTTCAGAGAGCCGCAGAACTCAAGAAAATTATTGAAGCAGACCGTGCATCCGAAATCGACAAATCGAATGAAGAACGCGATCGTTCCCCTTGCCGTTGCAATGCTCTGACCGGAGCGATGGAGCGAACTGATGTACCGGGATATCGAATGGTAATTCTGTTTTTCCTGGCCCCCAGATTCCTTCGCCGATGCCCGGACATCACCCAACAACAAGAGAAGGGCGAGGATAAAATATTTGCTTTGCTGTAACCTCATCTTCCTCTCCTCTCAATGAAAGCCTTGGTACGTGAGTTTGTACTTCTTAACAATTGTCCGCTCCTGCTCGCGGGTATACAGGTAGCCGTTGCTGTCGATATAGATAAATCCGGTCTTCGACGGCAGGGTCATTGACGTAATGAGCTCTCCCGCCCTGTCCATGACAAAGACATCGCGCGAAGGATGGACCCCATAGTCGCCTCCCAGCACAAAGATGTTCCCGGCAGAGTCTACTGCGACGTCTTTGATGATCTCACCCGAGGGAACACTTCCTATTTCTTCGTACTTCGATTTTACTGTGGGAGCCCTATCGGGCAGGCCGGAAATCCTGACCTCTTTCGTGATATTCAATCCGTCATCATACAACTCGACCATATTAATGAAGTGGTATGCCACAGTAAGTCGGTCTTTCCTGTCGACGGCAAGCTGCACGAGGTTGAGAATGCTGTTGTCGCTCAAATGTTTGAGCGAAACCCGCGCTACAACGCGCCCTGACTTCTCATAAAGCACCAGGACATCTTCCTTATTCTTCGAGAACGGTACGACGCTCGCGTACAGCCGTCCCCTGGAATCGAAGGCAATGTCCACCACCGTCCCGGAGAGCGGCAATGTCCCGTTGCATCTCCCCTCGAGGGAAAAGAACCGCACCCGCGTGTCTCCCAGCTGGCTGATCGCGAACGTATCATGCGCGCAGATCATTCGGAAGAGAAACGAGCTGAACTCGTTCTCCCTATTGCCATGCCTTCCGAACTCTTGTTCGAATACCCCTGAAGGGCTGAACTTCTTTACCGAGTACGCATAGTCATCTGCCGCGTAAATGTTATTCCTTGAATCCGTGGCGATCTCCCCCACCCTGATAAATTCATTGTCCCGGTCCAGGGTGGCGACCTCTTTCAGCGTGATGGACGCCCCCTTGTTCCCGTTTGCAAGCAGAAATGTGTGGGCCATGCACATGAGCGCGATGAGATGTGCAACGTTGAGTAATCGTTTCTTCATAGAAATTCAGTCGTTGAACAGTAATTGCAGGAGCTCCTCTCGAGAGGAAGCTCCTGCAGTTCTTGTTGCCGAACGCGGGCCCTTAGTTGGTCCCGTAAATGACGCATCCGATCTGACAGCCCAGGAAACAGGCGGATCGGTTCACGGTGTTCAACGTACCCGGAAAGGCCTCGTTGCATTTATTGAAACAGATTTCAAGAGCTTTAAGGTCTGTGCCGCTGCACGCCCTGGCCTGATTGGGGCCCGACGCCACAAGCAAAATCGTGATAAGCAATGCGAGCGCACCGATGCGTAGATATTTCATAACTGCCTCCTTTGAGTATGATTTCGCCTCCGCAGTGATAATGCGGGATCGTCCCGGAGACGACCGACGACCCCGTTTAATGAAATGCTGAGAGTAGCAGCAACGTGGTTTTGGATTGTAATTCACCGAGTGCTGCGAACATAATCCAGGCCGCTATTGCAATGACAAGTCCCTTTGTTCGTCCGATCCCTGTCAATGCATGATACCCGAGTGTGATGACAACGAGATACCATGCCGAGAAGGGAGTAAGCGTGCTCAGAATGGAAGAGAGAAGATCCCCGGAGAAATTGTCTCTGAGAAGCTGGTCTGCTCCTTTGATCACCGTGAGATCGGCCTGACTTGCAATGGTATCGATCCCCTTCGCATAGATGACCAGTACCGTAATGATATTCAGAAGGATGAAGATCCCTTCCGCATACGCGACGAAGGCAAATAATTTCCGGTATACCTGACCCTGCCGGCCAACCGACAGGAATGCGCCTGCAGTGAGCAACCCCGCGAAGAATACCCAGCGCACAATCACAACGCAAGGTTGAATAATCATGCGAGTCACAAGCATGGTCATCGACACGCTCTTGATTGCCCCTTCTGCAGCGCCTTCTCCATACGAGGAAATGAAGATCTTTCGCATTGGCTCCACGATGGCCGGGACCATAAACCAGCCGGTCAGCGCAGAGCACAGGATCATGAAGATGAGGGGTGCGCGCCATCTCGGCGTTTCTGCCAGGTCTGCGGCGACTTCCGCCGGCGCCGCGAAAATATTTATGAGGTGTAGTAGTTCTGCCTTCCGTGTCATAGGTGGGAGTGACGATGGTGAAGATCGTGTCGCTTGACTTTCGCAAGTAACTTCTTAAATTTATGATTGATCGCTACAGAAAAGCAAAGGCTTTTTTGTAATATTTTATCTCACATCTGATCTGGGAGGAGAAGAGGATGGGACTCACACGCTATCTCGTAGGGTATCGGAAGAAGAATAAGTTGTTGCAAAAAGAACTTGCCGGCGCTCTCAATATCAGTCGCGAACACTACGCGCAGATCGAATCGGGAAAGATTCAGCCTTCGATTAAACTCCTAAAGGCAATCTCAAGCCAATTGAAGCTCGACATCAGAATCGATATCGCTCGCGGAAAATCTCTGCTCTTGTACAAGCTGAAAATCAGTCGAAGACCCTAACGTAATCTCGCGCTTCTGTTCATCCCGCGGTCGGTTGCGCAAATCCGGGCGACCGTGACGAAAGAACATCCGTGCGGTAAATGCTCCGCAAGGCATAAAAGTGCAAGAGCAACGCAATTGGTGCGGCAATCGCCGGAATCATAATGAGGGAGAAATCGGCGGCCGGCGAGCTATTGGGCACGGCACTATACCAGATGGGATAGTAGTTCAAGAGCAGAGCAGCAACATTAAGCAGGTCGATCAGTCCCACCGCGGAAAAGGCTGTAAAAAACACTTTCGCGACTTTTTTCTTTCTCGAGAGGAGAATCGCCGTCGAAAGTGCCAGTGCACCGGTGGCGATATCGCCATAACCGCCGGAGACAAACGGCATGGGCAGAATACCTCTGTGAGCGATTATGATAAACGCTAACCCCGCGAATCGAAACGTCTGAACGCCAACCAGGACAGAGAGCGGGATGTGGTCCAGAATGGTACGCATCTCTGGCCTAAAAAGCAGCGCCAGCCCGAAGAGGACCGGAATAAACAAGGGAAGGAGAAAGCGCGGAAACACGTCTCCGGCATGAAAACTAAAAATGCCTGCAAGTGAAAATGTCCACACCAGAGCCGTCCATCCCCCTACGAGAGCAACAACTGTTTTTCGCAAACGAGCCTTTGATGCATCATCAAGATGGCTGCGTTGAATTCCTTTGTTGACGGTAACAACGAATAAATACGGGACGAGTACTCCAAGCGCCGCCCCCATTATTTTCAATATCATCTCCATACTATTGTTCCCTTCTTTCGATTGGTGACATTTCCTTGATTTTGAATTTGCATGTACAGCGGCGTCAAACGCTCAATACTGTGCCCCCGGGGATCTTCCTGCAGCAACCACGCGCAAGCCGACATCCTCAGAGCACAAGTATTGAGCACGACAGTTCACTATGCCTTCACCGGTTCCATGATTCCAGAGCAACCGCACAATAGTTGACTGCTGCGGTTACAGCCCTTCTTTCACTTCAACGATCTCGTCGGCGACAAGACCGTGCCCATCACGATGAACCGCGGCTGCTGCTTCTTTCGTGGGCGCATTGATAAGGCAAAAGACCTTTCCTGATTCCTTATCGTACCAGTATTTCAGGTATTGCGCTCCATGCTGATCCTGGGTTTCGAGGTCTTTGGCGTGGGCGCCCTCGGCCGCATCGTCTGTCAAACCTGGAACGTGTGTATGAATGTCCATGAATAACGGCATTTGAATCTCCTTTCCTTCGTTGTTGATAGGGTCGTGAATTATGACTCCTGTAATATACGGCCGGCTCATCGACAAAAAAAGCGCATTCTTTTCATCATTATCATGAAACTGCTTCATACCTAGCTCATTCATACAATTCGCCGTTATGATGAAATATATTTATATTGCGGGGAACACGGAGAAGGAGATGACAATGACATTGGAAGTGCGGCATTTAATTCTCATCAAAGCCGTCGCAGAATCAGGAAACATTTCGCGCGCAGGAATTCAGCTGCATCTTACACAATCTGCATTAAGTCATCAATTGCGGACAATCGAGGAGCGTCTCGGGGTGCCGCTGTTCTTGCGTCATAACAAACGAATGACATTGAGCAAACCGGGGAAGAGGTTGTTAGAGGCGGCCGAACACATTCTGAAGGAATTGCAGCGTGCCGAGGAGGACGTGAAGCGAATCGCTTCAAATAAGGAGGGGGTGTTGCGTATCAGTACAGAATGTTATACCGCATATCACTGGCTGCCTTCTATCGTGAAGGTCTTCAACAGAAAATTTCCAAACGTTGACGTTCAGGTTATTCATGAAGCAACGGCGCGTCCCATCGAATATCTTATTAAAGGAGATCTGGACCTGGCTATTGTCCCATGGATACTCAACGACCGGCAAATCGTTCTCCATTCCTTATTTCAGGATAAGCTTGTTGTCATCGTTCATCCTCGGCATCCTCTTGCCGAGAAACGCTATGTGGTCCCGGAAGATTTCGCCGATCAGCACCTTTTCATGTATTCGGAACGGGAGCGTGTTGAGGAGTGGACGTTTTACAACACAATTCTTGCTCCTGCGGGAGTGACACCGCAGAAAATCTCGTATCTCCAGCTGACCGAGGGAATCATTGAAATGGTTAAGGCGGGGTTGGGTATCGCAGTGCTCGCGCACTGGGCGGTCGATCCCGAAATCAAGCGCCATTCGATTAAGGGGCTGCCATTGATGCGAAAAGGATTCATCCGTCAGTGGAGCGCCGCGACACTGAAAAACGGATATGTGCCTCCCTATATGGAGGCCTTCATCGGAATGCTTGCGAACAGATCCATGCCTGCAATGAAATATTACTAACCGCGGAACTACGATGCACAAGGTTGGCGACGATACCGCGGGATAACGCTTTTCAGTACGAGTTCTGCCGCTTCATCATTCCAGCTGCTTCTCTACCATCTTGTAGACTTCCATCAGCGGAAGCTTGTGCGCCTCCGCCAGGCGCTTGCATTCTTCAAATTCCGGTACAAGGCGCTCGCTGCCTTCGAAGATAATCGCCTTCACTTTTACGGGTCCAAACTTTGTTTGGACCTCGCGCTGTTCCCTTTGGAGTTTCTTTCGCTCGGTCGGGATGATCCGCACCCCGATCGTCGAAGTCTGCCCGAATATCACCCTGAGCGCTTCATCCATCTTACTGCGGGCGGTGAGGGCAGAAAGGAGGATTCCCGGCCTCCCCTTTTTCATGATGACAGGGACGAGATACGCGTCGTTCGCTCCCGCGGCAATCAGTTTTTCGATGACGTACGGATAGATCTCGGGATTCATGTCGTCGATATTCGTCTCGATCATCACCAGCTCGTCGGCGGCAAGCGCCTGGGGCATTTCTCCGATCATGATCCGCAGCAGATTCGGCACCTGCGGGATTTCCCGTGTCCCGGCGCCGTATCCGATGCTGTGAATCTTCAGCTGTTCCATCGAGAGAAGCCCCTGCGACATGCTTTTGATGATCGCGGCACCTGTCGGCGTCGTAAGCTCGAACGGAATGTCGGTGAGTAGGGTCGGGTACTGCCTGAGAATTTCGGTCGTCGCGGGTCCCGGGAGCGGAAGTTTTCCATGCTCGGCCTCGATGTATCCGCCGTGTCCAAGCTTTACAGGAGAGGAATAGACCGCTTCGATCCCGAATTTTTCAAAACAGATGGCAGCTCCGACAATATCCACAATAGAGTCGAGCGCGCCGACTTCGTGGAAGTGAACCTTCTCGATCGTAGAATTATGAACCTTCGCCTCTGCCTTCGCCACCTCCATAAAAATCTTCCGGGCATCGGTTTTTACCCGGTCGCTCAGCGAGCTCGCGTCGATGATCTCATAAACGTCCTTGAGATGGCGATGTTTGGTCGGCGTCGAGGTTATGACGACATCCAGCTTCACGGCGGTGATGCCGCTGCGGCTGATGTGGGAGGCCTGAAGCTCGACCCCTTCAAGATTAAGCTTGCCGACCTCTCGTCCAAGTTCGTCAAGCGGAAGCCCCGCGCTGACGAAGGCGCCGAGGGTCATATCGCCGCTTACGCCGGCAATCGTATCAAAGTATGCTATTTTCATGCTTGAGGCAGGGTCTAATGTGTCGCCAATTTATAAAAGTTTCTGCAAATAGGAAAGGAACCGGGCAGTAGCTCCCGCGTTTGTCGTCACAAGTGTCCGCGCCCTTTCTCCGGCGCGCGAACGGAGGGCTTCGTCATCGAAGAGTTTTTGCAGCAGGCCTGCAAGGGGCTGCGTACCCTCGGCGACAAACGCTGCTTCTTCACGGAGGAGCTGCAGTGCCTCCTGGGAGTTCTTGTGGTTCGGCCCGAAGAGGATCGGAACGCCGTACACCGCCGGCTCGAGCACGTTATGCACGCCCCCGCCGAAGCTCCCTCCGACATACGCCACCGTCGCATATTGATACAGAGGCATCAATACTCCGACGCTGTCGACGATGATAAAGTTCTCTCCCCGGTAGCCGTTAATTTCTGAAAACCGGATTTTTGAAACATTCCCGTTTAGCCGCTCCTCTACCCTCTCGAGGTGTTCGACTGTCGGCTCGTGCGGGACAAGCAGGACGAGGAGATTCCCGAGTTTCGACATGAGCTCCGTGCAGGCGGGCACGATATGATCCTCATCTTCCGACCAGCTGCTGCCGACGACGAAAATCCGTTTGTTCCGGACGACTGCGGCCGAAAGGAGCTGTCTCGCCTTCGATTCGATGGATCGTGCCAGCACCTGATCGTAGCGCGTATCGCCGATAACTTCCAGCAGAGGATGACGAACGTTGAGCGATTCAAATATCCTGCGGTCTTCATCGGAGACGGTAAGAATATAATCGATGCTGTTATACAGGGACTTAAAGAACTGCCGGAGCACGGGCACGCGCCGCGCCGTCGTCGATCGGAGCGTCGCGCTCGCGATAAATGTGGGAACCTGCCGCCGCTGGGCGGCCCAGAGATGGTTCGGCCAGACATCATAGCGCATCATAATCATTGCCGATGGGCGGACCAGGTCGAGAAATTTTTCCGCGTTCAGGTACGAATCGAAAGGAATATAGGTGATAACATCGGCGAGCTTGTAGTTCCTTGAATGTTCGTACCCCGAAGGAGAAAAGAATGAAACAACGACCTGGATTTCAGGATGGCGGCGCCGGAGCTCGGCGATGATCGGCTTGGCCTGCTCAAATTCTCCCATCGACGACGAATGAAACCACACTCTTTTTGCACCGCCAGGGAGACGACGAAGCTGTTCCCCGAGATTTTGAAAGAGCGTTTTTCTTCCCGCAATCCCGCGCCGCACCTTCGGGCTGAACAGGCTGACAACGTGAAAGCCGATCCACCCTAATGGGACGATAAGACTATTATAGAAGAATCTCCAGAACATTCAGCGTGGCCGTTCGGTGAGTACGATCGGTTCGCCGCGTTGAAGGACGCCGCCGTCAATAACACGCGCCAGCATACCGCGCCTGCCTGCGATCTCGCGCTTCAATCCGGGACGGAGATCTTCCATCCTACTGCAGGGGGAACATGCCTTCGTCACTTCAAGGACGACTGCGCCGATGTTCAGCCGGTCTCCGTACCGCAGCCGCATGAGATTAATGCCGCTTGTAGTTATGTTTTCCTTCACTTCTCCCGCCGAAAGCTTCAGCTCATCGAGCGTCTCAGACTCTATCAATAATACCTGCCGCGAGCTGTCCCGTATCGCATGGGCATCCCCCTCCAATCCGAGATTGGTAATCGCATTCACCTTTTCAACTTTGTTCATGGGCTTGCGATAGCCGGGGCAAATTTGGAGCGACACAATACTTCCCCGTATGGAGTCAGGCATAGTTCGCGCTGGTATTGGTTGATTCTTTCGCCAACAGCATCTGAACAGATTTGAAGACTTCCGTCGCCTGAATATCCTTCATGCAGCGGAAGTGGCCGCGAGGACAGCTGGCCAGTCCCACGTGGGTGCACGGACGGCAAGGAAGCTCGTCGCGCTGGACGACCGAATATTCCGTTCCGTAAGGGAAAAAGCCGAACTCTTCAACGGTGGACCCGAAGATCGCGACGACCTTCTTCTTTCTCGCGGCCGCGACATGCATGAGGCCGGTATCGTTTGTGACGACGAGATGGCACGCATCGAAGGCAGCTGCTGTTTCCAGGAGCGAAAACTTTCCCGCCACGCTTTCCGCGGCAGTCCGACCCGCTCGCGCGTTGATCATCTGCGCGATATCGCCGCAATACTCTACGTCTTCCTTGCCGCCGAAGATGAGCACCTTGACATTTTCTTTTGCAGCAAGCTCGATCCCGAGTTCGACGAACTTCCCGGCGGGCCAGCGTTTCGTGAAATGCTTCGACGACGGAACGAACCCGATAGTCGAGGAGTACTTATCGAGCGAATACTTCGACATGAGGGATGCGACTTCGGTGGCTTGCTCGTACGGTACAACGACTTCAAGCCCCTTCCCGTCGTTGACAACTCCCAGGCCCGATGCGGTCTCAAGATACCGCTCCGCAACTGGAGGGATCGGTTTCGGATAGAAACGACGTTTGAACCGCACGAGCATGAGACGTGCTACCGCGTGTTTGTTCACGACCCGGACGGATTTTGCGCCTGAAAAGAACCGTATGTATTTGCTGCGAAGGCTATTGTGAAGATCGAGGATGACGTCGTAGCGTTCGGCGTGAATCTGCTCTTTCAGCCGGCGAAGTTCATCCCGGCCCGAAGCGTTGAGTTCTATAATCGATGAAAGGTTGGGGTTGTGGCGGACGAGCTCAGCGTATTCCGACTTGACGAGGAAGTCGATCCGCGCCTCCGGAAACGCCGTTCTCAGTGAGCGCATGAGAGGTGACGCAAGGACAATATCGCCGATCGAACTGAATCTCACGATAAGGATTTTTTCCGGAGCCTGCATATCGCTTGTCCAAATTAGACATTTTTGGAGGGAATTGCAAAAGAAGGAATGGAAACAACGCCGCATTCAGTGCCGGTGTACGGTACCTGAACGGGAGGTGAACGGAAGCTGGTGTGCTGCTAGAGCTCTTCGTTCCCGATGTATTCGTCGATCGCGTAGAGCCGGTTGGCATCTGCTGCGGCAAGCGTTTGACGCTTTCGCATTGCAAGCGCCAGTGCCACGAAGCTCGCGACGAATGCTGCTATGATGGACGGTTTCATGATAATCATTGAATGCTGACTAAGCTCTCAGATTTCCAAAGTTCGAGATAGACGACGATATACCAGTGCTGGCGATCGACTTCTCCGGAGAGAAGGTATTCATAAAACATTTTCTCTTCGGTGCTGAGTGACGGTAAATAATATCGTTTCTTCATTGTGCCTTTATAATGTTCTACGCGTAATTACGGGAGAACGGGTAGAGCGGGCTGTGTTATCTGTCACTCGATGTGCTGCAGCAACAGATCGCCGTCACAAATTCTGCCGGTCCATGGTGCGAACCCCCGGTTATTCTTCAAATTCCGCGCGGATAACGATTTCACCTTCGACGGAAATTGAGACGTAGAGCACATTAGGCCTGCAGCAGACGGCGCAGTCTTCGATGTAGTTTTGGCGGTCTCCTCCCCCCGGGTCCACCATTGTCTCGTTCTGCTCCCCGCAATATGCGCATTGATAGCTCGTTGGTTTTAGCTCGTCCATACTTTGAGAAAGAATAAAATGTCCCTATGTTGTTCCTCATGCACGCAACATACATCCTATTATATAAACCCTACGGCGTGTTATGCCAGTTCACGGATGAAGAGGGTCGGCCGACGCTGTCCGATTTTGGCCCCTTCCCGAAGGACGTCTATGCCGCGGGAAGGCTCGATTTTGACAGCGAAGGGCTTCTGTTGCTGACAAATGACGGACGGTTGAAGCAACGTCTCCTCGATCCGGAGAACCGTCACCCCAAAACTTACCTCGCGCAAGTCGAGCGAATCCCGACCGAGGATGCGCTGGCGCAACTTCGGAACGGGGTTCTTATCGACGGAAAAAAGACGTTGCCGGCAAATGTGACACTTCTTGATCACGAGCCTGATTTTCCTCCACGGCCCGTGCCCATCCGCTTTAGAAAAAATGTTCCGACGGCGTGGCTACGGATAACGCTTCACGAAGGGAGGAACCGACAGGTGCGCAGGATGACCGCGGCCGCAGGGTTTCCCACGCTCCGGCTTGTACGAATTGAGATCGGAAACTTATCGATCGATGGGCTGAAACCGGGAGAGCACCGGTACCTTACAGCTCCGGAGGTATCATCCCTCCGGTCGCTCGTCAAAGATTGAAGAATTTCAGATCCATGGCTTTGCGCAGCTTCGTGATGTAGATGATCTGGCCGAGATGCATGGAGAGATGCTCGATAACATGCCCTATGGCGTAGAGACAGGTGTGATCCCACTTTTGAAAATGGCGGACCTCGGTCAGCAATGAGGTGTCAAATGCCGCCAGAACCTCATCCGCTTCTGTCACCGTTTTTTTGAACAGCTCCAGCAGCTCCTGCCTGGGAATGTGTTTGCGCTCGTCGAACTCCTGCTGGCGGTTGCGGGTAAATTCCTTTCCACCGATTCCCGAAATTATCCACTGCCGCATGTTGCCGCAAAGGTGGAGGATAAGATTGCCGACGCTGTTATCGGTCTCGTGCGCCCGCCACCAGATATCGTCGTCCGACAGCTCCATGAGGCAGCGCTCGAATTTGGGGAGATATTCCTTCACAAGGGCTGTGCGTGCGGTGGTGATGAATTCTTTTCCGATGTCGTTCATGGCGAGGTTTTCAGTGCGAGACTTTAATGTAGCCCCAGTTGTCCTGCTGCTTCATAACGATTTCGTGAACGCCGTCGGGGACAGGCTGTGCGCCATCCAAGAGCTGGCTCTTATCAACCTTCAGATTCTTCATCGCGATCTGACAAACCTTGAACGAGATATTCGGATTTTTCATCGCCTCCTTCACTTCGGGAAGCATTGTGGACTTCTCCGGCATTACAAGCTCGAGTCCTTTCCCGTACATCACGACTTCCATCTGCGCGTCGGGGCTCGCGTCGGAAATCTCCTTCAGCCACCGCATGACCGCTTTCTGGTCAAGGCTGTCCCGGCTGGTGAGATCGAAGACTACCTTGTATGGTTTGTCCTGAGCATGAACAAGCCCCAAACTCATCATTGCCAGGAATAGTACTGCGAGAATGCGTTTCATAGAGAGTCCCTCCATTGGTTCGAAGTAGAGAAGTATAAAAGAAGGATAAGAAAAAACTATCTTATGCGCAATCACATACACCGTGTAATTATGATGATCATTTGAGCAAATACTCCTTCAAAAACATCACCGTGGCGTAGAACTGGAAGTCCTGATTTTTCTTCTTGGAGAACCCGTGCCCTTCGTCTTTTGCCATCAGATACCAGACAGGCGTGCCGCTGTTCTTCAGCGCGCCAACGATTTGGTCCGCTTCGGTGAACGGGACTCTGGGATCGTTCTTTCCCTGCACCACGAACATCGGCTTCTTGATCTTCCCGACGTTGTTCATCGGAGCGATGTTCTCCAGATACTCGCGCATCTTCGGCTCCCGTTCATCGCCGTACTCGGCGCGCCGCAGATCGCGCCGGTAACTCTCTGTCCGTTCGAGAAACGTAACGAGATTGGACATTCCGACAACATCGACCGAGCACTTGATCTTGTCGCTGTAAAATGTTGAGACCACAAGAGTCGAATGGCCGCCGTAGCTGCCGCCCGTGACCAGAATGCGGTCACCGTCCAGATCCGGCTGTGTCTTGATCCAATCAAGCAGCGCTCCGAGATCCTTGTAGGAATCTTCCCTGTTCATCCCGTTATCGAGCTTGAGAAATGTCTTCCCGTACCCCGAAGAGCCCCTGATGTTGGGATAGATGATGGCGACTCCCATTTCATTTAAATAGTAATTGCTTCTGCCGAGAAATCCCGGAAACGACTGGCCTTCGGGGCCTCCATGGATATTGACGATGACGGGACGTTTCCCCGTGAACTTTGCCGGTGGAGGGTAGAGAAATCCCGAAATTGTCTTACCGTCAAACGTCTTCCACTTGATCAATCTGGCTTCGGAAAAATTATCGACATTGATGCCCCCCGTTTCGCTCGTTGTCCACCGGTCTATTTTCCCCGTCGACATGTCGATCGAGTACACATCGCTCGTTGAGCGCGCGGAATTCATAACGAATCCCAGCAGCGTGCCGTCGTTGTGCCATTGTACCCCGGAGATAAGTCCTACGGGAAGCTGCGGCACCTTCTCTTCCTTTCTCGTCGCGGCATTGAGAACATGCAAAACGCTCACACCGTCTTCGTTCGTTACGAAGGCTATCCGTTTTCCGTCATTCGACAGATTGAATTCGCTGACATCCCATGGGATACCGGTGGTCAGGTACTCATGCTTCATCGTTGCCAGATCGATGTACGTGAGGCGCTGAAATTCCGACTCCCGGTCTGTCGTGACGTAGAATCCCTTCCCATCCGGCGTGAACTGGCCCCCGCCGTACGAAATTTGTTCCTTTCCCCCCTTCGGAGTGAGGATTCGCTTCTCGCCGGTGGCAAGAGTAAGCAGATAGAGATAACTCTCGTTAGCGGAGACATATTCTCTCACCAGGAGGGTCTTCCCATCGTGCGTCCAGTCATCCGCTCCCCAGCCCCCTCCGTCAACCTGCAGCGCAAGTTTGTTGGTTGAGGTATCCATAGGATCGACCGTATAGATATCGGTGTCTTTATTATTGCGGCGCGTGGACGTGTACGCCATGAGCTTCCCGTCGTGGGACCATACACCCAGGCTGTTTCTCGACTTGCCGTCGGTAAGAAGCGTGACATCTCCCGATGCTACGTCATAGCGGAAGTTCTGATACCATTCTCCCCCGCCTATGTCCTTGCTGAAAACAAAATACTTTCCATGAACGGGATTATAGGATCCTCCGAGGATGCGCTCAGGATAAAATG
Organism: Bacteroidota bacterium; assembly: GCA_035495255.1. GTDB lineage: Bacteria > Bacteroidota > Ignavibacteria > UBA10030 > SZUA-254 > DASYTP01. The sequence goes on from DATJGD010000012.1 coordinate 19,538, forward strand.
TCAGCTGTGTCCGGGCGCCTCCGGGCATTTTTACGAGATGGATTTGCGGCACGTCGCCGAATCTCGTGCTGATGAGCATGTCGTGATAGACAGGATGCCAGCTCAAGAGGGCTGCCGACCTGAACTCCGTATAGCGGCCGATTCCGTCAGCGATAGAAGAAGGAATCGGAGGTATTCCGTCGAGAACAAGGTTCTCGTTGGGTGCCACGGTTTGGGAAATTGCAGAACAAACACTAAATGCCAACGCGACTATGACAACTGCATGCTTCATCTTGTTTCTCCTTTGATTAATCGGTTGTTGAGTTTGCATTCCAGTACAGTCCACCATGACGATCAGGCCACTTCCTTCACAGCCTCAACAAACTTCATCACCTCATCGGGTGTATTATACAGATGTGTCGAAATCCGGATCGAGTTCAGGTGGCTCTCGGGGACAAGCCGGATGCGGAATCCCCTCTTCGTCGCGTGCTCGCCAAACTTATCGAACGCGATATTCTTTAACCGGAACCCGATAATGCCCGCTCTCGATTGAGGCTCTGTCGGCGTCAGCATGTCGACCTTGGTACCGAGTTTCAGCAGTTCGTTTTGTAATAGAGTCGCGAGGGACGACCCACGGCGGACGATATTTCCGATACCGATGTGATAAAGAAAATCGACCGCGGCAGCGAGCCCGATGTAGGTCGGCGCGCTTTGCGTTCCGTAATCATAGCGGTGGGCTGTTGGAACGTAGCCTTTGAACTCGGGCGGATCGACCGTGAGATCCCATCCGGTGTCCGAATACGCCCCGATCGCCTTTGCCTGCACAACATCGAGCATCTCTTTGCGGACGTAGAGAAACCCCGTCCCGCGGGGCCCGCACATCCATTTGTGCCCGCACGTCGCATAAAAGTCGCAGTCGATGTCTTGTAAATCGAGCGCGGTCATCCCCGGCCCATGGGCGCCGTCAAAGAACACCCAGAGCCCCTTGTCGTGGCCAAGCTTCGAGATTTCCTTCACGGGGTAAACATGTCCGGCGGTGCAGGTAATGTGGGGGATTGCGATCGCTCTCGTCTTGGGATTGATCAGATCGTTTATCCGGTTGAGATTTTCACTCGTGGTCTGTGCAGGTTTCACCGTTTTGATGACGATGCCGTCGAGCCGCATCCGGTTGAGCCATGGCAGGGCATTCCCCGCATGTTCGTGCGTCGTCATGATCACCTCATCGCCCCGCTTCAGCGGCAATCCCTGGGCGATGACGTTGATCCCTTCGGTAACGTTATGCGTTAATGAAATTTCGCTCTCCGCGACGTTCACGAGCCTGGCGATCTTCGGCCGTGCCGCTTCCCAGCCCCCATATTCTCCGCGCGTATCGAGATCCATCATCGCGTTGCGGACAGCTTCGATCACGGGATACGGAGACGGGCCGATCGTGCCGTTGTTGAAATATGTCCGGTCGTGGGTGAGAGGAAATTGATCCCGTACGACGCACCAGAACTGTTCGTCGTCCGCAGAAAGGGATCTGTCGTTCGAAATGATATAGCGCGCGTTCGTCGACGCGGGGAGAGCTGTGAGCGCCCATGTACCGACAATGCCTCCGGAAACTTTCCTCACAAAATGACGCCGCGTTATACTCATGCTAGCTCGCTGTTTCTATGGAAAAAATTCCTATCCTCACAATGTTCATTATGCCGCCGTTCTCCTGTCCTTCCCGATTATCGCGTATAATATACAACCTGCAATGCCGATAGCAAATGCAGCGGTCATGGGAAGCGATGGGTTCTTTGCCCAGAGCCAGCCTCCGACGATAGAGGCCGGAAAGACGACCAATCCGCGAATGAGATAGTACATCCCGATGGCCCGTCCGCGGGATGAAGCTTTCGCCAGATCCACAATCAGCGCTTTTCTCGCAGGCTCGCCGATCTCACGAAGCCCTCCAACGATGAACGCGATGACAAGCAAGATCATGTTCGTACTCAGCGCGATCGTCAGCGGAAACAATGCAAAAAAGACAAACGTGAGAAGGATGAATGGCTTGCGGTTAAGGCGGTCGGAAAGCTTCGCAACGGGAATGTACGCGAGTATCGAGGCGATCATCTGGACTGCGGTGAGCCAGCCGAACTCGGCCGGAGATGCCTTCAAAATATCGATGACATAAATGACGATAAAGACTTTGGGGATGCCTTCCGCCCAGCGAATGAGACAGTCAGCAGCGAGGAGTTGTTGTAAGTGAGGATCCATCTCTCTCCAGATCCCTTTGAGATTTGTGGTATCATGCGATGCAGGCGGCGCCTCCGCGTACAAGCGATACAGAATGCCGATTGAAACCAGGGCGAGGAGGAATGCAGCGGCAAATCCGGCGTGAAGACCATCTATGAAGCCGAACGAAGCGATGAGCATCCCCCCGAGCACGGGGCCAATGATGATCGGCACGCGTTTGAGGATCGCCTGCACGCCGAACCCCGTCGATCTCCGGTGTTGCGGCAACGAGTCGCCGATGATCGCAAAGACCGCGGGAGATGAGAGGCTCGTCCATGCCATGACGAAGACGGTGCCGATGAGAATCCACAGCCAGCTTCCGGCGCCAAAATAGATCGCGTAACCGATCATCGCGATCAGCGTGAATGCGATCAGCGCCTTGCGTCTTCCCAATTTGTCCGCAAGCCAGCCTCCGGGATACTGATACACCGCGTCGAGAATATCTTTGAGCGTCCCGTACGCCGCGATCGCCCACGTGCCGGCTCCAAGGACTTCGAGGTATTTTGGCATGAAGCGCGACCAGAGCTCTTCTCCCAGGCCCACGACGACGATGACCGCGAGCATGACGAGAATATTTCGCTCAAGGCCAAAGTATTCTCTGAAACGACTCATAAAGGCAAGTCTCCGGCGTAAACGCCGGCCAAAATGCAATGGAGAACCACGGTTAGTTGTTGACAGTCCTTGCAGACGCTCAACGAACTTACCGAACTAGGCGGTGAAAATCAAAAAGGATTATTTTGAAGCGGCGAGAAGAGCTTCGGTGAAGAATTCTTTGCTTCGCGGACCCACGAAGGTCTGGACGATCTTTCCCTGCCCATCGATGATAAATGATGTCGGCAGTAGACGGACGTTGCCGAAAGCCTCTTCCAGGTCTTCTGTGGAAACGACAACCTGATACTTGATATCGTGCTCTTTTACGAACGAACGGACGTCGTCGATGACATTCGATCCCCTGTCCGTAGAAACGCCAATGACCTTAAACCCTTTGGCCGCGAGATCGGCATCGAGCGCGACGAGATCGGGAAGTTCTTTCTTGCAGGGGCCGCACCAGGTCGCCCAGAAATTGACGAGGGCAGCCTTGCCGCGAACTGCATCGAAGTTTACGGTGTTTCCGGAGGCGTCCTTCCAGGTAAAGTTCGGGACTTTCGCTTCCCGCTTCTCCACGCTGACGACTTCGGAGACGTTATCCGCCCGCACTTCTGTTGCGGATGCCTCTTTGTGTTCCTGTTGTTTCGCGCAGCCGGATAATAACAGCAGGACTGCAGCCAGAAATGCTGAACCTGAACGAATATTCATTCGATGAATAATTAGCGGAGAAGTGCGAAGAGTTGTTCTTTGTTCATGTCTGCGACGGTACAATATACTGTCGAGTCGACGAGATGGAGGATCATCGAGCAATCCTTCTCGCGGCTTTCGGCATACCATCCGGTCGTCAGCAACGATTGGAGAACATTGGAATCCATTCTCGGCGAACCGGCGGTCATGACGTCCTGGAGTTTCGCCTCGTAGACATAGACCGGATCGCTGTTTCGCTGGAAGACAAATTCCGCGACATGGTCGTTATTGAACGTTGAATGCGTTCCCTTCACGAACTTGCATTCTTTCAGCATCGGCATATGGAGACGGCACCGGCACTTTGACAGGGATGTCGTGAACATCGAGGCATCATTGTTCCTGGCATCAGGGGTGAACGAGGCATTCAACACTTTGTCGAAGTTGTTGTACGTCTGATGAACAATGTTTTCATCGACAGGCTGCGCGTGTGAACGATGAGATTTCATGGGGGTGATGAGGAACAGGACGACTGCAATGCCCGCAAGTCCCAGTGCCAGCATAAACGTGCGATTGGGTCGCTTTGCAAAAACTTTCTGCGGTGGTCGTACAGGGAATTCGGCCTGCGCCTCCTCCGCGATCGATTTGCGGACAGCCGCCAGCACCGAATTGGGGGCTTTCGTCGGGGGAATAACCTGTTGAATGATATCTTTTGTCAGTTGCTCGAGCTCGTACTCGTTACGACACTCGCGGCACTCGTTAATGTGCTGCGTGAATTTGTGCAAGGCTGATTCGTCCAGCTCGCCGTCAATCCGCGCTGACATCAACTCCAAAACTTCTTTACATGTCACGTTTGCTTAATCCTGTATCAATGATCCGATAATGTTCCTGAGAGAGAGTAGTCGTGTATTAATCGTTTGTTACATACCCGCGTTTTTTGGCATAATCAAAGAGCTTCGCACGTAACATTTTTCGGCCCCGATGCAGCCGGGATCGGACTGTGCCAATCGGACAGTCGACAAATTCTGAAATTTCTTCGTAACTCAATCCTTCAATGTCGCAGAGGATCACGACGGTTCTGAAATCTTCGGGAAGCGATTCTATCGCGCGAACAACGTCGTCTTCCAGCAACCCTCCGAAGATCTTTTCCTGGAGATCGTTCGGATCGGTCGACTCGTACCGAATCGAGTTATAAAAATTCTGAATGTCTTCGTAGTCGACGGTATCGGGTTCTTTTGTCTCTTTCCGATAGCGGTTAATATACGAGTTTTTCATTATTCTAAACAGCCATGCCCGTATATTAGTTCCTTTTTCGTACTTGTCCCAAAAACGGTATGCTTTAAGGTAGGTTTCCTGAACGAGGTCGTGGGCATCATCAGGATCTCCGGTCATTCGGAGGGCGTAGTTGTACAGGATGTCCATGTGGGGGATCGCTTCCTGTTCGAACTCCTGATGCTTTTCCGGTATGCCGCCAGAGTGTGGGCGGAACGTATTCATGGTTTCCATATGAACCTTCCCGTTTTAGTTTGATCGGCCCGGGGTGTGTGTCTCTCTGTCATAATAACAAATCGGCCTTTGAGGCGCAATACTTTTAGCCTTAAAAATTGTTAATCAACGCTGAAGGCGATGCGAAAACAAAAAGCCAGCCCGCTGTCTACTGACAGCAAGGCTGACTTTTTTCTATAGGAGGATACTGATCCTCAAACCCATACTAACGCGGGCGTTACTCCGAGTACAGCGTGATTCCCCACATCGTCTGATCATCAGGCGGATCGGTATTCCAGTCATTGAATGAGTGGGAATCATCTGAAGTATAGTGTAACGTGTACTCCCCTTTCTCAAGGTAGACTGTGGAATTCACCATTCTGTTCTTTCTTCCGCCGCCGGCATGGAACGTCATCGAGTAGGTCATTTCCCACACCGTTTGGCTTGTCCTGGAGTTCTCGATCCAGCCGTAGTCGAACATCTCACGGTTTTGGCCTTCGCCGAGCGCGTAGACCCGTACCTGGCCCGACTTGTCTATCTTGAACGAAACTGTTCTATTCGCGTTATTTCCGACGCGCACGATCTGCGCAATGATCCCCGACTGGTGCGTGGTGTTCCGCTCGACCGCATTCATGACAAAATTGTCCCCTTCGCCGGAGATCGTGATCCCCCAGTGTTCGGGATCGAAGGGCGGAGATGAATTCCAATCGTTGTATGCGTGCGAACCGTCAGTCCGGTAGAGCGCAGTGTAGTCGCCTTTCGGGAGTGTGATCACTTCGTCGATCATGCGGTTCTTTTCAGCGCCGCCCGCGTTTTCGGTCCTGTCATAGTCCATTGTCCACACCCGCTGCCGCGTCCGGGCATCGATGATCCATCCGTAATCAGCCATCTCATGGTGCGAAAGCTCTTCTTCTCCCAGGGCGTAAATATGCAGAGAGCATTCCTGTTTAAGGGAGAAGTTCTCGCTCCTCGTCGCATCGTTTCCGACGCGAATAAGCTGGACAATGACATTCTTATCTTCCCAGGAGTTCGAGCCCAGCTTGAAATTTTCCTTGTCCTTGTCAGACGCGGCGATGAGCGTGATGCCGTAATTAAACGGATCGTCCGGAGGTGGCGCGTTCCAGTCGACGTAGGAGTGTGAATCGTCGGAGATATAATAGAGCGAGTAATCCCCGGCAGGAAAATCGACAGTCTCGTCAGCCTTGATGTTCTTGCCGGCCCCGCCGGCCGAGCTCACGTTCGACTGCTGCATCTGCCATTCGCGCTTATGGGTTTTTACATTCACGATCCATCCGTAATCCGCAAAACGATCGCTGACTCTTTCGCCGAGCGCATAAATGCGCAAGGAGGTCGGCCGCGACAATGAGAACTGCTGGCGAATGTGCTCGTTCTCGCCGAGCTTCGTCGCCTTGAACACCGTGCGGGGAAATTCCCTTGGCGCCGCAAACGTCTCTACCGTGGCCCTGCCGTCATTAACCGATAGCTCGATGCTCCAATCCTTCGCCCGGCCTCTCCAGTCCTTACCCGCATCGTCGCCGAAAAACTCTTCGAGCCAATCGAAGAACCCGCGGTGTTTGGACCGATCCCAATTCGAATCTCCTTTTCGCCGGTCGATATTGATATCGAACGCTGAAAAAGAGGTGCTCGAGAAATATCCGTACGCGGAGTAATACACTTCATAGGTACCCTTTGACAGGGTCAAATTTCCGTCGAACGTCCGGTCTTTGTCGTCTGATTTTGTATTGTTCCGGTCCATCCGCCAGATGACCTCTCGTGTATCCGCGTTGATGATCCAACCGTAGGCGTACATACTCAGTTTCGAAGAGGAGAAGCTCCGTTCTCCGCCTGCCCCGCGGGCATGGATATGAATCTCCGCCTCAGCCGGGAGCCTGAATCCGCCGCTCTTTACTTCAGTGAGGGAAAAGTCTTTGAGCTCGATGAAAGGCCTCTCTCCAGCCATAAGCGGGAAGGTCAGGATGAATGTAGAGAGGGCCAGGAATATGCCGAACGGCAGGGATTTCGCTATTTGACGGGATGTTTCGTTCATTTATAGTACTTTCCTTTTATTTCTACGAAACCAGGGATTCTTTTGTTTCATTTTGCTCCACTATCGCAATTCGGCTATTTTTCAGCGGGAAGGGCATATTATGCAATTCACTATTAATCGCAATACAATTTCAATAGTCCGGGGAGATATCTCCGATCAGGGAACTGACGCCGTTGTGAATGCCGCAAACAACCATTTATGGATGGGAGCCGGAGTAGCAGGCGCAATCAAGAGAAAAGGGGGCGAAGTTATTGAGCGGGAAGCGGTGGCGCAAGGACCCGTGGATGTCGGCGCGGCCGTGATAACATCTGGCGGGAGTCTGACGGCAAAGCATGTCATTCACGCGGTGGTCATGGGGCAGGATCTCCACACCGACGCGGAGAAGATTGAGGCCGCGACACGCAACTCACTCCGGCTTGCTGAAAAAACACAGTTGTCCTCCGTTAGTTTTCCCGCGCTCGGCACCGGCGTAGGAGGATTTTCGATTCATCACTGCGCCAAAATCATGCTGACGGAAGTGATTGCCTTCCTGCAAACTTCAAAGCATGTCCACCTCATCCAATTCGTCCTCTTCGATGCGGAAGCAACTGGGGCATTCGAAGGCGAACTCAAAATGCAGTTCTCCGCGAAAAGGCATTAACGCTGGAATGACCGGTTGATCCCGATCGAAAGATCGCCGGATGTTTCCAGGAAGTAAACATTCGGCACCTTCGCCAATACCTCCTGCTCGGCATCCTTCGGTACGACACAGACAACGAGGGATGCGCTTTTGAACTCGTTCACCAGCAGATCGACATTTTCGTACAGCGGGAATGCCGCGACATCCGAATAGAATAGCAGCGAGTTATTCAATCCATAATAGTCCTGACGGAAGGCAATAACCCTGGCACCCTGCGATTTGAACTGTTTTACGTAAGGTGCCAATTCACGAACATCTTCTGATCGTTCGGCTTCGATCCTCACCGGCGTTGCGTTCAAAACAACAGCAACCGCGATCGTAATGACACCAACACTTCCCGTTATCACAAGCTTCATACGTTCATTCAGATACCTGTCGGCGACATAGCCGCATCCGATCGCGGCCGCGGGGAACATCGGCATGATGTACCATAACACGCGGGACTGCATAAGGCTCATGACGACGAGAATAAGACATGACCAGAGCACAATCAGGGTTGCCGCTGAATCCTTTCTCCATGCCCGGCGTGCCAACAGAACAACGCTCACAGCAAAGAGCGGAAGCCAGGGCCAATAGTACTTTGCAAGATCCTCCAGATAGGTGAGATGGTCAGTCCATGACTGCGATTCAAGATTGAACCCCCGCGTGTAAATGACCCATCCGAAATGAGCATCGATAAACTGCCGGCCAAATCTTGCGTACTGATCGACGTACCACGCACTGCCGAGGCCGATGCCAATCAGGCTCCCAAAAAGAAAATAGGGGCTGAAGAGAATCCGCCAGCGTCCTGTCAGCAATAGAAAAGTTATCGTGAGAAACAGAGGGTACAAACCGAGCACGCTCTTAATGAGCATGCAGACCGAAATACACAACCCCCAGAGAATGAAAAACTTTCCCTTCCCCTCGATTGCCATGAGCAACGCGTACACGGCAAGGCAAACAAAGAACGTCAAAGTTACATCCATCATCGCGTGCCGGGCATAGCGGGTAAATATGAACGTCGTGGCAAGGACGAGGGAAGAAAAAAACGCAACCCACGAGGTATAGAGTTTTCGGGCGATGACCGTGATAAAGAGAACAGTTGCCACGCCGAAGAGCGCCGAAGGAAACTTTGCCGCAAATTCATTGACCCCGAAAATCTTAAACGACAAGGCAATGAGCCACATGAAGAAAGGCGGATTTTCCCAGGCGGGCATATTATTGAAGTGCATCGTCATCCAATCGCCGGTCTGGAGGATTTCCTTCGCCTTCTGGGCGTAGAAACAGTCGTCGTAGTTCGCCAGCCCGCTACCGCCGAGTTTTGAAAAAATAATCGAAATGGAAAGCAGGACAAGAATGGCAAGCCGGACCCGCGGTGAGGAGAAGTAGCCGCCAGCGGAGTTGCCGGCAGCCGGACTGCCAGTGTGCTTACCGCGAATCGAAGATCGATCCACGCAGTACTCCCATTCTCGTCAACCTGAACTGAAGCGCGGTGAGAAGGCATCCCAGGCCATACCGCACGCTTCGCTGAAAGTTAATCGAGGAAGCTTCTTCAAAATATTTGGCGGGACAGGTGACCTCCGCGATTTTGAATTTCAGATAAACGATCTGAGAAAGCATCTGGTTGTCGAAAACGAAATCGTTGGAGTTCTGCTTCCACGGCACGCGCTGGAGGACTTCCCTGGAAAAGGCTCTGTATCCCGTATGATATTCGGAGAGCTTCGCCGACATCAGGAGATTTTGGAGAAGTGTTAAGATCCGGTTTCCTATATATTTATAGAGAGGCATTCCTCCCTGAACGGCTTCACCTCCCAGGATACGAGATCCCAGCACGACGTCGTACACGCCGGATTCGATCAGGTAGACCATCGACGACATGATCTTCGGCGTGTACTGATAGTCCGGGTGAAGCATGACGACAATATCCGCGCCGTGTTCGAGCGCCGTTGCGTAACACGTCTTCTGATTTCCGCCGTAGCCGAGATTTTGCTCGTGCGCGATCGTCGTGATGCCGAGACCTTTCGCGATCCTCACCGTATCGTCGATGCTGGCGTCATCGACAAGGATCACTTCGTCGACGATATCATGCGGGATTTCCCTGTACGTCTCCGCAAGTGTCCTGGCGGCGTTGTACGCCGGCATGACCACGATGACTTTTTTTTCTCTTACCATTCCCGATTTATCATAATCGCACTGCAATTGTACTAACATGCGTGAAGATTAGCAAATCGCCTGTTTTGTGATTGAAATTCACCATGAATCTGAGTATCTTCACAGCCATGAGAATCATCAAACCAAAACGGCTTCGACGGGGAGACGTCATCGGCATCTGCGCGCCGGCCGGAGCGCTTGCCTCGCCCGACGCCATCGACAAAGGAATATCCTACCTGGAACGACTCGGATACCGAGTCCATTTAGGAAACAATGTTTACAAGCGAAGAGGCTACCTGGCCGGAAGCGATCGGCAGCGGGTTGACGATCTTCATGAAATGTTCCGCAACAAACACGTGCGCGCGATATTTTCGGCGCGCGGTGGATTCGGTTCGCAGCGTATAGTACCGCTGCTGAACTACGCTCTCATCAGAAAGAATCCAAAAATGGTCGTGGGCTTCAGCGACATCACAGCATTGCACCTTGCACTGTTTTCAAAGTCAGGGCTCGTCTCCCTATCGGCTCCTCTCGTCGTTGAGATGCCGTTGCGAGGACAAGCAGAAGAGATTTTTTGGAGGGCACTGACTTCCGTAAAGCCGCTTGGGGTGATACGGCCGACCGACAAACCGATCTTTTACCAGCCGGGCAGGCATGCTACGGCGACGGGAACACTTATCGGCGGCAATGTCTCTCTGATTTCCGCGATGCTCGGCTCTTCCTACTTCCCCGCGTTGAACAATCCCTTACTTTTTTTGGAAGAGATTGATGAGCGGCCCTACCGGGTGGACCGGACGCTCCAGCATATCCGGTTAAATAACATATTCGGTAAACTTCAGGGAGTAATACTCGGCACGTTTATCGGGTGTACTCCTGTGAAGGGACGACCCTCACTGAAGATTCAGCAAGTCTTTCACGATGCTCTCTCAGACGCTCCATTCCCTGTCGTTTCGGGCTTGCGATTTGGCCACATCCGGAACTCTCTCTCCATCCCCTTCGGCGTCATTGCCAAGATCGACGGCAAGAGAAATCAACTCGAAATTCGGGAGTCGTTGGTTTCTTAAAACTTTGTTATTTTTGCCCCGTTTTATTGACTATTCCTCAAATAATAGTTACATTTCAACGAAATTTTTATGAACGGACCCGATGCTGAACATTGCCGTTTTTGCTTCCGGGCAGGGATCAAACTTCCGGGCAATCCAGGAAGCGATTCTCGCCGGAAACGTGCGCAATGCGACCATCGTGTTGGTGATCAGCAATAATTCCGACGCCGGAGCCCTTGAACTTGCCCGTTCGTATGGGATCCCGGCGGTTCATTGCAGCAGAAAGCAGTTCCAGGGCGACGAAGAGTTCACAACTAAGCTATCGAAAATATTAGAACAGCATGGAGCGAACTTTATCGTTCTTGCAGGTTATATGAAGAAAATCGATTCATCCCTGATTCGACGCTACAAAAATAGAATGTTAAATATCCACCCTGCCCTCCTCCCCGCCTTCGGCGGCGCAGGGATGTATGGAATGCATGTCCACGAAGCCGTGCTGGCGCAGCGGGCGACAGTCACCGGCGCGACAGTCCACATCGTCGACGAAGAGTATGACCGCGGCCCGATCGTCCTCCAGCGCGAGGTAAACGTCTCCCCTGATGATACCCCTGAAAGTCTTTCGAAAAAGGTCCTCCGGATAGAGCACGAGCTTTACCCGGAAGCCGTCCGCCTCTTCGCGGAGGGTCAAATAGAAATTGACGGCGAACACGTGAAGGTGCTGAACGCCCGATGAATCTTCGTACTATACATAGAGCGCTCATCAGCGTGTCGGACAAAACCGGTATCGTCGAGTTCGCCGGCCGTCTCCAGCGCTGGAACATTGAAATTATTTCCACAGGCGGCACATTAAAGACGCTGCGTGAGGCAGGAGTAACGGCGATCTCGATTTCCGAGGTCACAGGGTTCCCCGAGATCCTCGACGGGCGCGTGAAGACGTTACATCCCAGCATCCACGGCGGGCTTCTCGCTGTGGAGGATAACCCGGCACATACAGAGCAACTGGCGGAGCTTAAGATTCAACCCATCGACATGGTCGTCGCAAACCTTTATCCCTTCGAGCAAACTATCGCTCGAAGCGGAGTCCCCCTGGATGAGGCGATCGAGCAGATCGATATCGGAGGCCCGACGATGCTGCGATCGGCGGCAAAGAACTTCAAGTATAAGACGGTCGTCGTTAATCCCCGGAACTACGGGACAATCTTAACTGAAATGGAAGAACATAACGGCGCCGTATCTGAAGAGACAAGATTTGCTCTGGCGAAGGAAGTATTCACGCACACTTCCCACTATGACACGGTCATCGCGAGATATTTTACCAGCATGAACGGCGCTTCTGCGCCGCTACCGGAAGCGTTTACTCTCTCGGTGAGGAAAGCGGAAGAGTTGCGCTACGGCGAAAATCCCCATCAAAAAGCCGCCCTGTACGGAGACTTCAACACGATTTTTGAAAAGCTGCACGGCAAAGAGCTCTCCTACAATAATATCGTAGATCTCCAGGCCGCCGCGGCTCTTGTTGGTGATTTCACAGAACCGACAGTCGCCATTATCAAGCATACGAACCCGTGCGGCGTCGGTTCGGGATCGACGTTGACGGAAGCCTATTCGAAAGCCTTCGCCACAGATACGAAATCGGCGTTCGGAGGCATCGTCGCCGTGAATCGTCCTTTAGATCTGGAAGCGGCCCATCTCATCGATAAAGTATTTACCGAAGTCATCATCGCACCCGGCTATGAACCCGGCGTTCTTGAATTTCTGCAGAAGAAGAAAGACCGCCGCCTGATCCGGCAGACAAAATCTCTGAGCTCACAATTGAACGTGAAAGACGTCGCCGGAGGTTTGCTCGTACAGACTGCCGACGACATTAATCTTATTCCGAACCAGTTGAAAGTTGTCACTGACCGGCAGCCAACTCCGGACGAGCATAAGAGCATGCTCTTCGCCTGGACAGTGGCAAAGCACGTGAAGTCGAACGCTATCGTCTACGCACGGGCCGACAGAACCATCGGAGTCGGCGCCGGGCAGATGTCGCGGTTCGACTCGTCACGCATCGCGGTCATGAAGGCGGGCGAAATGGGGCTCGACCTCGCGGGTACCTCCGTCGCATCCGATGCGTTCTTTCCTTTTGCCGATGGGCTGCTTGAAGCGGTGAAAGCGGGAGCGACCTCGGTGATCCAGCCGGGCGGCTCGGTGCGCGACGCGGAGGTCATCACGGCCGCCAACGACAACAAGATTGCAATGGTGTTTACCGGCATCCGACATTTTAAGCATTGATTGATCATCTCACCACTATAATACACCTCCATGGGTTTTCTCTCTCTTTTTTCTGCTGACTTAGCCATCGATCTCGGGACGGCCAACACCCTTATCCACATGAAGGGAAAGGGCATCGTGCTCAACGAGCCGTCGATCGTCGCGTTCGACAGGAACACCAAACGTATCGTCGCGATCGGCAACGAAGCCCGTGAGATGCTCGGACGAACGCACCGGGACATCCGGACAATCCGCCCGATGAAGGACGGCGTGATCGCCGACTTCGAGATCGCAGAAGGAATGCTGAGAGAGTTCATTAAGAAGATCGCGTCGAACTGGCTCCCCAGTAAGCGCATCGTCGTCTGCGTCCCCAGCGGAGTGACCGAAGTCGAGAAGCGCGCAGTGCGCGATTCCGCCGAACATGCGGGCGCGAAAGAAGTTCATCTCATCGCCGAGCCTATGGCGGCTGCCATCGGCATCGGGCTCGACGTCGACGCCCCTGCCGGCAACATGGTGGTCGACATCGGCGGCGGCACGACGGAGATCGCCGTTATCGCGTTGTCGGGAATTGTCAATGAAGAATCGATCCGCATCGCCGGCGACGAGATGAACAACGCCATTATTCAGTTCTTCAAGAAGAACCACAACATCCTGATCGGCGAACGGACTGCCGAGGCAATCAAATGCGAAGTAGGATCGGCGATGCCTCTGAAAGACGAGATTACCATTCAGGTAAAGGGGCGGGATCTTGTCAACGGAATTCCCAAGACTACCGAAGCCAGCTCTGTCGAGATCCGCGAATGCCTCAACGAACCTGTCCAGCAGATCGTCGACGCAGTAAAGCTTTCACTTGAACGTACTCCCCCGGAACTTTCGGCGGATATCCTTGACCGGGGCATCATGCTCTCCGGCGGCGGCGCGCTCCTCAAGCAGCTCGACGAGCGCATCCGTCTTGAAACAAGCCTTCCTGTGCACGTTGCGGAAGATCCTCTGACCGCGGTCGTCCGCGGAACGGGAAAAGTCCTCGAACATTTGAATCATTATTCAAAAGTACTCATCAAGAGCAGGAGATATTGAACCCGCCTGAACGAACGGAGCTCCTCTCCGTTAGGACTTTTTGATCCATGCAGCGATTGCTTCAAATCTTTGTCATTTTCAAAGAGTATGTTATTCTTACTCTCCTCATAGCGATCTCGCTGATTCTTCTCTTTAATAACGACACTCCGCAGATCCGTGCCATTCGCTCCTACACGGTGGGATTCGTCGGGCTCATGCAGGATATGCTGTCGCTCGTTCCGAATGTCATCGAGCTGAAGCGGGAGAACGAAGTCCTCCGCGCGCTCAACGTCAATCTCACCGACGAGGTAAGCCGCCTTCGCGAGGCCCGGCTTGAGAACTTGCGACTTCGTGGGATGCTCGAGATGAAGCCGCACAACGAGTACAAAGTACTCCCTGCGGAAGTCGTCGGCAAAAGCCTGCACCTGCTTCGCAACACCCTGACAATTAACGCGGGCGAGTCGGACGGCGTAAAAGCAGACATGCCGATTATTTCTGATGAAGGCCTGGTGGGCAAGATCATCGTGGTAAGCGGTCATTACGCCGTCGTGCAGATGGTCATCAACAAAGACTTCAGGTCGAGCGCGAAAGTGCAGCGCAGCCGGGTCGACGGGATCCTGACCTGGGACGGGGGAGACGTGCTCCATCTCCGCAACGTCGCTAAAAAACAAGATGTCAAAACGGGAGACGTCGTCACCACGTCGGAATACAGCAATATCTTTCCTGCCGACATCAAAATCGGAGTGGTGTCGAACGTGACGGAGCAAACCGGTACATTGTTCAAAGATATCGACATCATTCCTTCAGTCGACTTCGCTTCGCTTGAAGAGGTCTTTATCGTCACAGCGCTCCCCGATACCGAACGGACATCCGTGGAACGCCGCGCTACGGTGGGTAAGTAATGGGCCAACAAATCAAATATTTGTTCATCACGGCGCTGCTGATTCTCATTCAGACGCAGGCAATGAGATTGCTGTCGCTGGAAGGAATGACGCCCGACATTCTGACAATCTGGGTCGTCTACATCGCAATCCGGCACGGCCATCCGACGGGGACGATCTGGGGATTCATTATAGGCTTAGCGTTCGACCTCGTCACGGGAAATTTCATCGGCCTTTCCGCTCTGACAAAAACCATTTGCGGGTTCATCGCAGGATATTTCTACAACGAAAACAAAGAAGTCATCATCCTGCGCAGCTATCGCTTCATTGTGATCGTGCTGAGTGTTTCGTTCATTCAAAACGTTGTCTATTTTCTCATCTTCACGCAGGGAACCAACATCGGCATGACGCGCGCCATTTTTGAGTTCGGCCTCGTGACAACCCTCTACACAGCGATCATTTCACTGATCCCCATGTTTATTTTCTCCCGCAAAACGAGTCGTTAACATGGCGCAGGATTCAGAACGTTCACCGCGGCGGAGGCTCTTTGTCGTACTGATCTCGATCATGGCGCTGGTGTTTCTGGGCAGGCTCCTCCAGCTTCAGTTCCTCTACCAGGACGTCTACGGCAAAAAATCGGAAGAGAACAGCATACGCCCGATCGCCCATGATCCGATCCGCGGATACATGTACGACCGCAACGGATCGCTCATCGTCGACAACCGTCCTTCGTATACCGTGACGCTCACTCCCTTCGAAGTAACCCTGAAGACGATCAATTACCTGTCGGATATTCTCCAGCTCGATACCTCCTTTATTAAAGAGCGCCTTCGCAAGGGTATTATCTACAATAGATTCGCGCCGATAAAACTTAAACGCGACATCACGTTCCGGGAGCTTTCGGCGATCGAAGAGCACCGTGGAGAACTGCCCGGAGTCGATTACCAGATCGAATCTAAGCGATTTTACCCGACGTCCGCCAAAGCACCCCATTTATTTGGCTACGTCAAAGAAGTTTCCGATCAGCAGATCGCGGACAATCCCGATTACCGGCCCGGCGATATCACCGGAGCGACGGGACTCGAGGCCAAGTACGAGCAGGATCTTCGGGGCAAAAAGGGATATGAGTTTATTACGGTCAACGCCCGCGGTGAGCTTCTCGGCGCGTACAATAACGGCCAGAATGACGTCCCGCCAAAAGAAGGCAACGACCTCTACCTTGCCCTGGACGCCAAACTTCAGGCGTATGCCGAGTCTCTTATGACGGAAAAACGCGGCGCGGTCGTCGCAATCGATCCCGATAACGGCGGCGTCCTTGCGATCGTCAGCAAACCCGATTATGACCTGACGATGTTCGGCAGCGTAACACCGGTCGATGTGTGGAACGCCCTGAACACCGACGAATCGAAGCCGCTGTTCAACCGCGCGACATTGACGCGCTACCCCCCCGGTTCGACCTTTAAGATGGTCCTCGCGGCCGCCGCGCTGCAGGAAGGGGTCATCAGTCCCGCCTGGAGCGTGAACTGCAACGGCGTCTTCCATTACGGCAATAAAATTTTTAAGGACCATATCCCTCATGGCACGACGAACTTTGTCGAATCGATTCAGCGGTCGTGCAACGTCTATTATTACCAGGTCATGCTGAAAGTCGGCCTGGAGAAGTGGTCGGAGTACGGCGCGGAGTTCGGATTTGGCTCTCCGACGGGGATCGACATCTTCGAGGAAAATCCCGGGCTGCTTCCCTCGGAAGATTACTACGACCGGACCTACGGCAAAGGACGCTGGACCCAGGGATACCTCGTCAGCCTCGCGATCGGCCAGGGAGAAGTCGGCGTCTCGCCGTTGCAGATGGCGTGCTATGCCGCTACCCTTGGCAACAAGGGTGAATATTTCACACCCCACGTCGTCCAGAAAATCCGGGACAAGGTGAGCGGGCAGATGTTTGATGTGCCGACTGAATCACGGCAGGTCTCATTGTCCGACAATACGTGGAATCTCATCCGCGAAGGCATGCGACGGGCCGTCAACGTTGTAGGTGGAACCGCACTTACCGCACGTGTGCCGGGAATCGAAGTGTCGGGAAAAACGGGAACTGCGCAGAATCCACACGGAAAGGATCACGCCTGGTTCATCGGCTTTGCTCCCTTTGATCATCCCAGGATCGCGATCTGCGTGCTGGTTGAAAATGCCGGGTTCGGCGGTGTCGCCGCCGCGCCGATCGCGGGAGCGTGTATCGAACAATATTTGTTTGGGAAAGTAACGAAGCGGGGGCCCGGGGGCCCTGTCACAACGTCCGCGCCTTCGGATTCCACGCAGCAAGACTGATGAAGAACTGGTTAGCCGAACATATCGATTTCCTGGTGTTGTTTGTTGTCGGATGCCTTCTGACGATCGGCATCGTTTCGATCTACAGCGCGACGTACGATACCGGCTCGCGGGCATTCTTCCACAAACAGATGATCTTCGCGGGCATCGGGGCAATCTTCATGATCGTCATCATCGCGATGCCCTTCAGGACTCTTCAGCTCCTCTCGGTCGCGCTCTACGGAATTTCGATCATTATGCTCGCGATGGTATTGATCGCCGGCAAAATCGTGGCAGGATCCAAGAGCTGGTTTGGCATCGGCGGCTTCGGCATGCAGCCTTCGGAGCTCGTGAAGATCACGACGATCCTCGCGCTTGCCTCGTTCCTCTCTCAGCGCAACAGGAACCTCCGCCGATTCAAGGACATCGCCCTGGCGTTCGGCATAGCCCTCATACCGGTGTTTTTGATTTTGATGCAGCCGGACATGGGAACGGCGATCATTTACATGGGCACCCTTCTCCTGATACTCTATTGGGCCGGCGCCTCGAACTTTTTGCTGCTTACCCTTCTTGCGCCCGGCGCGGCGGCTCTCGCATCCCTTATAAGCACGACGGCATTTATTATCGTTATAGCCCTGACGTTAATTATTCTCTTTGTGCTGCGGGAAAACAGGCTCCTTGCGGCGATCACGTTTTCTCTCACCGTGCTCGTCGGTGCGTCGACGACGTTTATTTTTAACAAGCTCGCGCCGCACCAGCAAAAACGCATCCTGACGTTTCTCTATCCCGACGCCGACCCGCTGGGAGCGGGTTACAACGTCGCTCAATCTAAGATCGCGATCGGTTCCGGAGGGGTCTTTGGAAAAGGGTTTCTCCATGGGACGCAGACACAGTTGAATTTTCTTCCGGCGCAGTGGACCGACTTTATTTATTGCGTACCGAGCGAAGAGTTTGGCTTTCTTGGCGCGTTTCTCATACTGCTGCTGCTGACGATTCTTTTGCTCAGGGGGGTGAAGATCGCGTCGATGGTCAAGAGCCGCTACGCGAGCATCGTGGTCATCGGCATCGTCTCGACGCTCGCCGTTCACACGACGATCAACATCGGCATGTCGATGGGAATGCTTCCCGTCATCGGCGTCCCGCTTCCATTTTTGAGTTACGGCGGCTCGAATCTCATCACCAACATGATCATGGTCGGCCTGCTCCTTCACATGTACGCCAACAGAAAAGAGTACTAGGCAGGTAGTTGCCCCCATTTGCCATTGATGCGAAACGTTGTTATTATCTCCAACTGAACTTACGGCTTGAGGCAATTTATTTCTATGGGAAAATTAAAATCAAACCATGAAGTCCCGGCAGACCAGCTGCGCTGGCACTGCAACCCGAAGTACATCCCGGTAAAAACCACGAATGAAGTAAAACCGTCGAAGGAAATTATCGGCCAGGAGCGTGCGCTTCGGGCGCTTCGGCTCGGGCTCGAGATGAAGCATCCGGGGTACAACGTGTTCGTCACGGGTTTTTCCGGAACGGGGCGCATGACGACGATCAAACGGCTTCTCACTGAACTCGAGAACCGCGGGTCGAATCTGAACGACCTCTGCTACGTTCATAATTTCCGGAACACCGATCAGCCGACGCTTCTCGCGTTGCCCGTCGGCGAAGGATGCAAATTCTCCGACGATATGGAGATGCTCGTTCAGGATCTTATGAAAGATATTCCGGCGTCGTTTGAGACGAAACGGTTTAAGGATGAGCGCAAACGCCTCATGGAGCATTTTCAGGAACGCCAGCAGAGCGTCCTCAAGGAATTCGAGAAGCGGGTGAAGGAAAAGGGCTTTGAAGTCGTCCAGGTGCAGGTCGGTTCCGGCATGCGGCCTGACATCACTCCCGTGGTCAATAACAACCCGGTAAGTTTCGATCAGCTCGACAATTTGCTGAAAGAAGGCCAAGTCACGAAAGAGCAGATCGAGCAATTGTCAAAGGACCGTCTCGTCCTCGAAGGACAGATGGAAATCGTTCTCCGTGAGCTGCGGAACATCGAACGCAAGGCCAGGGAATCGATGGATGAGCTTGCCGAGCGATTCATCCTTCCCATCGTACGGGACGAAATCGATCACATCCGGAAATCGTACAACAACGAAAAGCTCCACCGCTACCTCGACGACGTTCAGGAAAACATTATGGATGATCTGAACCGCTTTCGTCCCGCGGAAGAGCAGCAATCGCAGATCATGGGCATGCCGATGCCATCCCCGGAAGAAGACCGTTTTACCGAGTACCGCGTGAATGTCGTGGCCGACAATTCCGAGACAAAGGGCGTCCCGATTGTTATCGAAACAAATCCGAAATTCAAAAACATCTTCGGAACGATCGACCGCGAGGTAGACCGGAATGGTGTTTGGCGGACCGATTTCACGCTCATCAAGGCGGGCTCCCTCCTCCACGCGAACGGCGGTTATCTCGTCATCAACGCGCTCGACGCCCTTATCGAGCAGGGAGTCTGGCAGAATCTCAAACGAACCCTGCGCAACAACCTCCTCGAGATCCAGCCGATTGAAACCGGCTTGTTCGGCGCATCCTCCGCGCTGAAGCCGGAACCCATCGACATCGACGTAAAAGTCGTCATGCTCGGCGACGCCTCGATTTACTTTATCCTCTACGACCAGGACGACGATTTCAAAAAGATTTTCAAGGTTCGGGCGGATTTCGACACGGAGATGGCGAAGAAGCCGCAGACGATCAGGCACTATATTTCGTTCATCAAAATGATCTGCGACGACGAAAAACTGAAAGCGTTCAACAAGGCCGGAATCGCCGCCGTGATCGAATACGGGACGCGCCTCGCTGAGCGGCAGGAAAAGCTTTCGACGCGGTTTAATATAATCGCCGACATCCTTCGTGAATCAAACTACTGGGCGACGAAGGACGACGCCCTGCTTGTCAACGACCAGCACGTGCTGAAAGCCATCGACGAGCGGGTGGAGCGGGTAAAATTGATGGAGGAAAAGATTGAAGAGATGATTCTCAACGGCGAGATGATGATCGATACGGAGGGATCTGTCGTGGGACAGGTCAACGGCCTGACGATCTACGACGTGCGGGAGTACTCGTTCGGAAAACCTTCGCGTATCACGGCGAAGACCTCCATCGGCAACGCGGGTATCATCAATATCGAACGGGAATCCGAACTGAGCGGCCCGACCCACAACAAGGGAGTACTCATCCTCAGCGGTTATCTCCATGGAATGTACGCTCAGAAGAAGCCGCTCGCAATGACGGCAAGCCTGACATTCGAGCAGTCGTACGGGGGCGTCGACGGAGACAGCGCCTCATCGACTGAGATCTACGCTCTCCTGTCGAGCCTCTCAAAGCTTCCTCTCCGGCAGGACATTGCCGTTACAGGTTCGGTGAATCAAAATGGAGAGATTCAGCCGATTGGCGGCGTCAACCAGAAAGTCGAGGGGTTCTTCAGCGTGTGTAAAGCCCGGGGCCTTACCGGGAAACAGGGAGTCATCATTCCTCATCAGAACAAGAAAGACCTCATGCTGCGGCACGAAGTCGTGCACGCCGTCCGCCAGGGCAAGTTCCATGTCTACGCCATCGCGTCGATCGACGAAGGGATTGAGATTCTCACGGGGAAAAAAGCCGGAAAAAAATTACGCAGCGGCGCGTTCGAGAAGGACTCCGTGCACCATCTCGTCGATCATACGCTCACCGAATACGCGAAGCACTGGAAGGAACTGAACCAGTAACTGCGGTCCCCCGCGTGGAATTGCTTCTCTAGCGGAATTTGCTAAATTAGGGAGGCGGCACGCGGCAATTCATCCCAATTCTTTCACATTCATGATTCTCACGGACGCGCAGATCCTCGAAGAAATGAGGAAGAAGACGATTGTCATCTCCCCCTTCAATCGAAAGTGTCTCGGCTCCAACAGCTACGATGTCCACCTCGGCAATTGGCTTGCGATGTACCGGGAAGAAATTCTCGACGCGCGCCGGCATAACCGTGTTCACTATTTCCGCATCCCAAGAGAAGGTCTCATCCTCGTTCCGAGCAAATTGTATCTCGGAGTCACGGAGGAATACACCGAGACGCACCACCATGTTCCCTTCCTTGAGGGAAAGAGCAGCATCGGGCGGCTGGGAATCGACATACACGCGACTGCAGGCAAAGGGGACATCGGATTCTGCAATACCTGGACCCTGGAAATTTCGGTGCGGCAGCCCGTGCGCATCTACGCCGGCATGCCGATCGGGCAATTGATCTATTTCGAAATTAATGGTGAAGTGGAAGTGCCGTACAACAGGAAAAAAAGCGCGAAATACAACAGGCGCACAGTGAAGCCGGTCGAATCTATGATGTGGAAAAACTTTAAATGATTACACAGAACCTGATGAAAGGACCTACCATGAAATCAAGAAACTTGGCTGCAATTCTCTTTTGTTTGCTGCTTGTCGCTCCGTGTTCCTCCCTCCTCGCGCAAACGAAGCGCCCCATCGAGCTGGAAGACATGTTCCATATTAAGCGCGTCACCGATCCGCAGCTTTCTCCTGACGGAAAATGGGTCGCGTATGTCGTTACCGTCGTCGATAAGGCGGCAAACCGGACAAACAGCGATATCTGGATCGTGTCATCAAACGGCGGAGCCCCGCGTCAGCTTACAAATTCTCCCCGCCACGACCGGCATCCGCGCTGGTCACCCGACGGCAAGTCGATTCTCTTTGAATCGAACCGTAACGGCGCGTTTCAGTTGTATGTCGCACCCAGCGAAGGGGGCGATCCGCGGCAGCTGACGACGATTTCTACCGAAGCGAACTCGGGCGTCTGGTCACCCGACGGCAAATCGGTCGCGTTTGTCTCAGGCGTGTTTGCTGAATTCTCCGATAAGCCGTTTCAGGAAAGCGACGCATTAAATAAGAAAAAACAGGATGACCGCGACAACAGCAAAGTAAAGGCGCGTGTATTTACACAATTGCTGTATCGACACTGGGACAGCTGGGTAGACGACAAACGACAACACATCTTCGTTGTCCCGTCTGCGGGCGGTGAGCCGAAAGATGTAACGCCCGGAGAGAATGACGCGCAGCCGACCTCTTCGACGTTTTCCGCCGGCGATGAATTCGACTTCTCACCCGACAGCAGGGAGATCGCATTTACATGCCCTCCCACCCCCACGCGCGAACAGGCATGGAGCACCAACCACGATATTTTCACCGTGAATCTTTCAACCGGAGAGCGAAAACAGCTTACCACTAATCCGGCGGCCGACGGATTTCCCCGATACTCTCCGAACGGCAAGTACGTTGCATACCGCGCGCAATCGAAGCCAGGCTTCGAGGCAGACCGATGGCAGTTGATGCTGTACGATCGCGAAACGGGGACAACGAGAAGTTTGTCGGAAGATTTTGATTCTAATGTGGAGGCCGTGGCCTGGAGCAATGACAGCAAGAAACTGTACTTCGACGCGGAAGAGAAAGGGAATAAACCCCTGTGGTCCACTTCCTTAAGAAATAATGAAATGAACAAGCTTGTCGAGGCGGGCGTCAATGGCGACATTAGCTGTTCCCCCGGGGGGAAATTACTGGTGTATTCTCACCAATCGTTCACCCATCCGGTTGAGATCTATACCGCGGCCCTCGATGGAAAGAGCCAGAAGCAGTTAACACATGTCAATGATGAATTATTTTCCCAGCTTATGTTCACTGAGCCCGAATATGCTTGGTTCGACGGCGCGAATAAGACAAAGGTACAAATGTGGATCGCAAAACCGCCGACATTTACGGCTGGAAAAAAATATCCGCTCGTATTCTGGGTGCACGGCGGGCCGCAGACAGCGTTTCTTAACTCGTGGTCGTACCGCTGGAACTCACAATTGTGGGCCGCACAGGGCTACGTCGTAACCCTCGCGAATCCCCGCGGCAGCACAGGCTTCGGACAGCAGTTCACCGATGAGATCAGCCACGATTGGGCCGGTAAAGTGTATGAGGATCTCATGAACGGCCTCAGTTATCTTGAATCGCAGCCGTACATCGATACAAGCAGAATGGCGGCGGCGGGCGCGTCGTTCGGCGGATATATGATGAACTGGTTCGAAGGACACACGGATAAGTTCAAGACAATCGTTTGCCATGACGGCGTATTCAATTTCTCGAGCATGTACGGCACCACCGAAGAAGTTTGGTTCGACGAATGGGAACACGGGAAGCCGTGGGAAAACCCGGGCGGGGATAAAGATTCTCCGAACCTGTATGCAAAGAATTTCAAGACACCGATGCTGATCATCCACAGCGAGCTCGATTACCGCGTCCCGCTGAACGAAGGACAGCAGCTCTTCACGACTCTGCAGCGGCAGGGGGTTCCCTCGAAGTTCCTGTATTTCCCGGACGAGGGACACTGGGTGCTGAAGCCCGGAAACAGCGAGCTGTGGCATAAGACGATTTTTGAATGGCTCGCCGGTTATTTGAAGCCGGAAGTGGCAGTGAAGTAAGAAGTACCGTGAGCCACAGGCCGCTTACGTTTCTCATGGCAGCGTTGTTGGTTGGTTGCACTTCCACGAATACATTTACCCGTGAAGAGCTTATCGCCGACCAAAGCCATAGCATCGTCGTTCACACGTATGACGGCAGAGTCATCCGGTTTTCTAAAGGCGACTACAGGATCAGCCGTGTCGATCCCGGAAAGCTCGCGGGGAATGGAAAGCTGGTAGTAAATGAGACCTCCGGATCCGCCAGAGATTGGGAGGGAGATCTCACGTTCGATGAAATTAAATCAATTTCGTACTCCGAACCGACGATCTTCGGAGCTGCTTCGGCTGTGTTCTTTATCGGTCTCGGCGCGCTGATCATATTGCTGGTTGCGTATCCGCCAAAAATGCATTGATGGAACAGGAAAATGACCTTCATCCAAAAACTTCGTAACATCCAGCGCAAAAATAATTCATTGGTCTGCATCGGCCTCGACACCGATGTGACAAAGGTCCCCGAGTCGTTGTACCGTTGGGGTGATCCGCAATTTGAGTTCAACCGCCGGATCATCGACGCCACCAAAGATCTGGTTTGCGCCTACAAGCTGAATATTTCATTCTACGAGTCGGTCGGCGAGCACGGATGGTACACGGTGCACCAGACGCTTGCGCGCATTCCCGAAGAAATCGTGACCATCGGGGACGGCAAGCGCGGCGACATCCCGAGCTCGGCCGAACGCCAGGCCCATCTCCTCTGCAACGATTGGGAATTTTCCGGAACGACGGTAAACCCCTACATGGGAGGCGATTCCGTCGAACCGTTTACCAGGAGACCCGAACAGTGCGCGTTCGTTCTTGCTGTCACGTCGAACAAGGGATCGAAGGATTTTCAACACCTCAAGGTCAACGGCAAGCCATTGTACGAGCACGTAGTCCGTACCGCGAAGAAGTGGAACAAGAAAAAGAATATCGGTCTCGTGGTCGGAGCGACACGCCCGGCGGAGCTGAAGCGCGTGAGATCGCTTGCGCCGGAGATGCCTATTCTCATCCCGGGCATCGGCGCACAAAAAGGAGATCTGGCCTCGACGGTTCGCTACGGCTGCGACAAGAACGGAGAGCTCGCGATCATCAACATCGGGCGCGCAATTATCAACGCCTCGACCGGCGACGATTTTGCGGAGAGGGCACGGGAAGCTACGATCCGGTACCGAAATCAGATCAACGAAATCCGCGAGAAATACTTCCGCTAGTCGAAACTTTCCGTCGCGGATTCTTGCCGCGGCAGCCACCTCTCTTTATTCAAACTAATTTTTTCCCTATATTCAGTATCTAATGAATTTAGGAACGTCTGTGTCACGCTCTCAACGCTGCATCGGAATCCTCGGGGGAGGCCAGCTCGCGCGCATGTCCGCGCTCGCCGCTTACGAACTTGGATTCACGGTGGCGATCGTCGACAGGGATTACGGTTCTCCCGCAGGCAAATTGACTCACCACGAGTTCGTCGGTTCGTTTGACGACGACGAACTTCTGCAGCGATTCTGCCAGGTGTCGGACGTTGTCACGCTCGAGAACGAGTTTGTCGATTACCACCGTCTCGAACTGATCGAGAAAATGAAGAAGACGGTCTTCCCCTCGCCGAAAACCATTTCGCTGATCCAGGATAAGCTCCAGCAGAAAACCATACTGAGGAAAAAGGGAATACCGGTCGCCGACTTTCTTGAAGTCGGCAGCGCCAGCAATCTTCTTCCCATTATCCGCAAGCTGTCCATTCCGTTTGTCCTGAAATCGCGAAAGATGGGATATGACGGGTATGGGAATGCCCTGGTTTCAAATAAAGTCGAGTTTGACGAAGCATACGGGACCCTCACCTCGAGGCATGCGAACCTTCTCGCAGAGAAGTTCATCGATTTTCAGATGGAGCTCGCGGTGATGGTCGCGCGCACTGCCAAGGAGATCCGCGTCTACCCGCTCGTCCAGACCATTCAGCGCAATCATATCTGCCATACAGTCATCGCTCCCGCCCAGGTTGAGCCGCGTGTCCTCGCCGACGCGCAGGAAATCGCCGTCGAGGCGGTCAAAGCCGTCCAGGGATTCGGGCTGTTCGGTGTCGAATTCTTTCTCGTGAAAAACAACAAACTCCTTGTCAATGAAATGGCGCCGCGGCCGCACAATTCGGGCCATTACACGATCGAGACATGCGTGACGTCGCAGTTCGAAAACCACGTTCGCGCAGTCCTGGGATTACCGCTCGGCTCGACCGAAATGGTTTGCCGGCATGCCGTGATGGTGAACTTACTCGGTTCGAGAAAGCCCTCTTCAGGAATGAAAAACTACAACACCGCGCTCCGGCATCCGAACGCGCACCTTCACATCTACGGCAAGAACGAGTCCAGGGCCGGAAGAAAGATGGGACACATTACCCTCACGGGCGACTCGCTTCCGCCGCTCATACAACAGTCCAAAAAGCTCGAATCAAAAATTCTCATATGAAAAAACCTCTTGTCGGCATTATCATGGGGAGCAAATCCGATCTCGCGACGATGCAGGAAGCTGCCGCTGTCTGTGAAGAGCTGAAGATTCCATACGAGATACAAATTGTGTCGGCGCACCGCACGCCGCGCCGCATGGCGGCGTTCGCGTCTGCCGCGCTCAAACGGGGTATTAAGGTGATCATCGCGGGAGCAGGGGGCGCGGCGCATCTTCCCGGGATGACGGCGTCGTACACTCCCCTTCCCGTCATCGGCGTTCCGATCAAGACATCAAGCCTTGACGGGCTCGATTCTCTTCTCTCGATAGCTCAAATGCCTGCGGGAATACCGGTGGCGACGGTCGCGATCGGCAACGCAAAAAATGCGGGTTTGCTTGCTGCGGAAATTTTGGCGCTCCAGGACAGAGCGCTGCTTCGGAGGTTGGTGCGGTACAGAAAATCCATCGAACAAAAATCGGTCAGGGACAACAAGAACCTCGCGTCACGGCGCTGACGCGTTATTGATCGACCTTCTCCTTCTCCAGCTGTTCGTAGTACTTCCGGATAAGTTCTTCGTAATCTTTTGAATATTTGCCTTCCCGGATCTTCAGCATCTCTTCGCGGAGCCTGTTCTTCCCCTCCTGCGTCGTGAGGTCGATATCGCCGGGGCTCAGGTGCGGATATGTTTTTCCGGCTTCGGCTTTTCTTCGTTTTTCAAAATCCTTTTCACGCGCCGAGCGTGAAGCGTCAAGGAGCCGGGAAAGAATGCGGTCCTGCTTTTCTATTGTTTGCGGATTCACTTCTCCCTGGTTGAGGTCGCCGACAATTTCCTGCATGTCGTGCTGTACTCTGTCGAGATCTCCGAGGAGCTTGCTGAAATCGCCTGTATTCTTTGCTTCTTCGGACAAATCCTGCAGGGATTTTTGAACCGTAGACTGCTGCTGCGCGAGGCGCTGGTATGCCGCCTGTTGCTGGGTCGACATCCCCTGTCCCTCGCTGCCGCCTTGGCCCATGGCTTGTTGGGTCCCGCTGTTAATGCCTTGCTGCTGGCCGGCCATCTGGCCCAGGCGTCCGAGAAGGCCCGACATTCCGCTTCCGCCTTTACCGCCCTGCGACATCGCGTTGATCGCCGACTGCATCATTGAGGCGGCGCGGTTGAGCGCGCCCATCGATTCGCCCTGCTTCTGGGACGTGCCGTTGGGATTCCGCGTTTCCATATTTTGCATCGCATCCTGCATCCCCTTTTGCGCGTTGCCCAGTTCCCTGCTCATCTCGGGGCTCACGGCAAAGGTCTTCTTTGAAAGGTCTGCCATGGCGTTTGAAACTTTATCGAGGTCGCTCATGACCTCGTTCTGATTTTCCGCGCTCTGCCGGAAGCTCGGCGAATTCGGATCAAGATCCTTCGAGGTATTCTTCAACGCTTCTTCATCCTTGGAAAGCTGGAGTACGTTCTGCAGCTGCTTCTTCATTTGATTGAGGACCTGCTTCGTCTGTTCGTCCTGCATCTGTTTCTGAACATCCGTCAGCTCCTGCTCCATTTCCCCGAGGTCTTTCTCCGACTCCTCCTGATCCTTCTGAGCCTCCTGCATGTTCCCGCTTTTCATTTGCTGCGACGCGCTGTTCATCTTCTTGCCCGTCTGCTTGTCTTTCATCGACTGCTCGGCCTTCGACATCTGCTCAAGCGGCATTTCCTTGGGAAACTCCTCCATCTTGTCCTTGAGCGCCGACGTTTCTTTTTGCATCGATCCCATTTGTTTTTCGAGATCGTCCTGCTTCTTTGAAAGCTCATCCTGCTTCTTCTGATCGGAAGACTTGGACTGCGCCGTCTGCTGTTTCAAATCCTGCTGCTGCTTCTGCATCTCGTCGGCGCGCTTGACGAGCTCGTCGAGTTTCTGCTCGATCGCGATCCTCTTTAAAAGCTCGACAGTCCGCTCGAGGTTTTTCCGGAATTGATCTTCCGAGCCTTTGAGCTGTTCCATCGCGCGCTGCATCTCCTCGGGCGAAAGCTGTTTCATGGACTCCTGCAGCTTCTTGAGGGCCTGCTGAAGATCTGGGGATTTCAACTGGTCAAGAAGTTTCTGCAATTCCTGGAACTTTTCCATCGTCTGATTGGAGAGCAGCTTGTTGTCGTCCATCTTTTTCACCGCCTCGTCCATCTTTTGGGCGGTCTGGTCGAGGTTTTTCTTTAATTCGTCGTACCGCTTGAGAAGCTCTTCGGCTTTCTTTTGCTGCTGCCAGTCGGCTTTGTTCCGGTTCTTCTGGAGGTCGCGATGAAGCGACTCTATGTTCTTCTTCAATTCCTGCGCTTCCTTCGTCGCGTTCTCCATCGACTCCATCGATTGCTGCTGCGACTGGCTTACGTCGCTGAACACTTCATCGAGTGAGGGAAGGCGGATCAGGTATGTTTCGCTGCGGCCTGATTTCGGCCCGTTGATATTGTCGTTATCAAACACTTCGGCATAGTACGCGACCGCGTCTTCCGGCACGAGACGGAGGGAGGTCAGATCCCAATGGTAGGATACGTCGTTCGCCTGCAGAGTTTTTGACGGGAGAGGAACCTCGACAAATGAATATTCTTCGCGAACCTGCTCGTAGCGTGATTGTGCGAGGCGGTACGCAATGCGCAGCTTCGAGAACCCGAAATCATCCTTCAGGCGCATGAACAGATCAACCGACTTTTGTTCCGTCAGATCGATATTTTTTCCCGGCGTGATGATCTCGACGGTCGGGTTTTCGTCATGAAGCAGTTTGACGCTGTATTCGACCGGATCGATGTTCGATAATCCGCTGAGATCCTTCAGTTCGAAATGATACGTGAGTTCTTTTTTCACGCTGGCGGTCCCGGTCGCGGCGCCATTTGAGATTGTCAAGGGGACCGTCGTGTGATCGCTCCACATCACAAGAGCGGAAGAGAGAGGCTTACTCGCATCAAGCCGTACGCTGAGCCGGGATCCCGGATAGGCAGTAACGTCTCCCTGATTGTCTTCCAGTGTCCGCGACGGGATTTTTGTGTAGCCGGGAGACTCGACCTGAATCCGGAACGACCGGATAAGAGGGCGGTCGAGAACGCTGATTTTATAGTTGTCGCTCTTGACGTCTTCGGCGGAGGCGTAATACTCCGTGGTCGTCCTGATGTTTGAAATCTCGGTTTCAAAGAGCCCCGCTGATTTGGGAACGAGATTGAGGGTCTCAAAATCTACCTGCCCCTCCTGCCGGGTCGACAGCGAAATCTGCCGCGGAGACTTGCCGCGGACACGAACGGTCACCGGCACGGATTGGCCGCGAACAGCGTCAATGTTGCCGGGTTCGACGGTGAGCTGAAGCGGCATCGACGCCGCGAACGATGTTCCAAAATTGATGACTCTATAGAATGAATCGAACATCCCGAGCTGGGGAATCACGAAGACAAGCAGAATCAGCGCTGCGGCGTACAGAACGGTCTTCCGGATCTTCCGGACGCGCATGTCGCTGACGGCGTCGGTAAAGTTGAGGGGTTGCGCGTTTGTATATAAGTCGCTGAACGAAGCATCGATGAGAGGCAGCGAATAGTGTCCGGTCAGCGCGTCTTTGTTCTCGTAGACCTGCATGGCATCGAGAAGGCGGTCCCGGACCTGAGGAAAATGTGAGCCTACTTTTTCCGCGAGAGCATGATGATCCTGCGATCTCGCCAACAGGGGCCGGACGAGGAGCCAGGCAGCCGCTGCTGCGACGACCGCGAGGGCGGCCGCGAAGAGGATCGTTCGCCCGATAACGCCGAAGGTGAAAACTTCTTCGAGCAGCGTCACGGCAAAGATCGCCGCAAACGCGATGAGCAGCGTCGCGAGCGTTCCATAGAGCACGCGCAACCGAAGCTCCCGGGTTCCGACGGCCTCAAGCCGGCGGAGGATCTCATTATAGGATGTTGATACGCCTGACATTATTAATGGGTCAACGCCCATACCACGATATTTGTTCCAAACTGAAGCGCCTCCTGGCGTTTCTCCGGTGAATCGCCATGCACTTCAGGGTCGTTCCAGGCGTCGCTGGGGTTCGACTCAAATGTATAATAGAGGACAAGCCTCCCGTTGTGAAAAAGCCCGAAGCCCTGCGGCGGCTTGCCGTCGTGCTCGTGCGTCTTTGGGGGGCCTTTCGGAAATTCAAACTGGCAGTGATAGAGGCCGTACGAGAACGGCAGCTCGACAAGATTCTGCGACGGGAAAATCTTCTTTACTTCGCGGCGGAACGCTTTGTCCATCCCGTAATCATCGTCGGCATACATGAACCCGCCGTTTTCAAGATATGCCCGGAGCCGCTGAATCTCGACGTCGGTGAACGAGATGTTGCCGTGGCCCGTCAAAAAGATAAAGGGATAGGAAAAAAACTTGTCGCTCATGATATCGACGAACTCGTACACCGGCTCAACCTGGACGAGCGTGTTCTGCCGGACAAAGTTCAGAAGGTTTACTTCACCCTGGGGATCATTGTACCAGTCTCCGCCCCCGGAGTATTTCAGGCGGGCAATCTTCAGTGAGCTGTTGACACCGGTCCCCTGGGGAAATGCAGCATAACAGATCAAAACCGTCAGCACAAAAGCGAACATAGTCCTCATCATACTATAAAAAGGTAACCAAGATAGGGAAAACATGCAACCGGCGCCCTACCCCGTACGTTGAAAATCTGGCGATAATTGGTTATACTATGATAATACTCTACAAAACCCGTCTGTAATACTCGCAAACGAAAGGATTTTACGAAAATGAGTGCTGTACACAGGGTGCTCGTCACCCTTTTCTTGTCTATGATGATCTATGCCTGCGCCCCAAAAACGTCGGACATTGTGGTTCTCGAAGTGGGCCCGTCGAAGGTCACCATGAGCGAATATGAGAGTTTCTTCACACGCAACAGCGGCGGCTGGGACGTCGCCAAGCAAAGCTCGATGGAGGAACGGGAAAGATTTCTCGATCTTCTCACAAACTACAAGCTGAAGCTCCGGGACGCGTACGACAAGAATCTTATCAATGATTCCGACATCGTTCGGGAGCTGCGGGAATACAGAACAAGCCTTGCCTCGACATATATTCTCGACCGCGAACTCACCGAGCCGGGCGTGAAGCTTCTGTACGAACGTCGCAAGGAGTACATTCGCCCGCAGCACATTCTCCTGTCGTTAAAACCGGATGCCTCCCCCGAAGAGACACTGAAAGCCTACTCGAAGGCGATGGAGATTATCCGCCTCGCGGCGTCGGGCCAGAGCTTTGATTCTCTCACGATGCAGTATTCGAGCGATCCCTCGACGAAGACGAATCGCGGAGACCTTTATTATATTACGACCGGAACGCTCGTGAAGCCGTTTGAAGACGCGATGTACAGCATTCCAAAAGGAAAGATCGGCAGCACGCCTGCCCGTTCATCGTTCGGCTATCATATCATCAAGATCCTCGACCGTGAGCCGACGCGCATCGTCAAGGCGCGTCATATCATGTCCCGTTTCAAATCGCAAACTCCCGACTCTTCAGAAGCCTCCGAAGCTCTTGCGCGCGTTCAGGGCTATGCGGACAGCCTAAAGAAGGGATGGGACTTCGCCAAGCTCGCGACGAAGGTTTCAGAGGATCCGGGAAGCGCGCCGAATGGCGGCGACCTTGGATGGTTTGAGCGGCGCCGGTGGGTTCTCCCGTTCGACGAAGCGGTCTTCAAACTTCGCCTCGGCGAAACGTCTTCGATCGTCCGGACTCCGTTCGGCTACCACATTATCCGCATCGACAGTCAGAAATCGATTCCACCGTTTACGGACGCTGCGTTCAGAGATGAACTCAAGAAGATGTATCAGCAGCACCGCTACAGCGAAGACTTCGCTGACTATGTCGCAAAAATGAAAACAGAATACGCGTTCGAGTTTAATGAGGAGGCGTTTAACGCTCTTGTGGCGCGCCTCGACTCCACAAAACTCATCGGCGACAGCGCGTGGGACGACGGCATTCCTGCGGATGTCCGCGCTCTTCCTCTGCTGAAGATCAATCACAGATCGATCTCCGTCGATACGGTCGTCGCAGCCCTCGGCAACCGGGCGGAGTTCCGCAACACGTCCCTGCGGCGCGCGGACCTCAGGCCGCGCATTGACCGCATCGCCGAGTCGCTGCTTCTCGAAGCCAAGTCGGGGAAACTCGAGGCCCAGTATCCCGAGTTCGCCTCGTTAATGAAGGAGTATGACGACGGCGTTGTGCTGTATAAGGCGGAGCAAATGGAAGTGTGGAACAGAAACGTCGTTTCCGATTCGTCGCTGCGAAGCTACTACGAAGAGCACAAGGCCAAATTCATGTTCCCCGAAAAAGTCAACATCGCCGAAATCTTTGTCTCGACCGACACGATGGCCGCCAAGCTGTACGATTCGCTCTCCCGCGGCGCCGATTTTGCGACACTTGCGAAGCGGCATTCGGAAGATGTCGATCTCGGATCAAAGGGCGGCGAGCGGGGATTTCTTCCCGTCGACACCGATTCGCTCACAAAACTGGGAACGACGCTTCAGGCCGGCGAATACACTGAGCCGAAACAGGTCGAAGAGGGCGGATTCGTCATCGTGAAATTGCTCGGGCGCCAGGCAGCCCGCCAGAAGACGTTCGACGAAGCGGGAGCCGAGTTATCAAACTCCTTCCAGGACACGAATTCAAAGCTCCTTGAACAGCAGTGGCTCGATCGTGTAAAAGGCCGCTATCCGGTGAAGCAATACAAGGAACGGCTGGTCGACGCCTTCAAAAAGGCACAATAAGGACATCGGCGCGCGCAGTGAATGGCTCGCGGTGCCCCAAATTTCATAGAGCAACATAGTGCCGGCCCCAGCGTACTATAATAGTATATGGCTCGCGGCACTCCTGCTTGTCGCCGCGTGCCGCGAAGAGAAACACGCGGACATCATTGCCCGCGTCGGAACCGTCGAGCTTACCCGGGCCGAGGCCTACGCGCATATCGATACGTCGGCATCCAGCATTGATCTCCAGCTTCAGGCGTACACGACATCCTGGATCAATTCGGAGTTGCTTCACCAGGAAGCAGAGCGCCAGAAGATCGAAGGATCGGACGAAGCCGAACGAAAGCTCTCGGACGCCCGGAAGCAGATGGTGAACCAGATGTTTCTCGATCACTATATGAAGTCTGATTCCGGAACGATTCACGAGCAGGAGCTCCACAATTATTATGACGCGCATGAGGCAGAATTTATCGCGCACGATCTCATGCTCAAACTGCGCATCGCGGTGTTCACTTCGCGGGATCGCGCGAGCGCATTCACAACAGGATTTATGAAAACGTCGAACTGGGACTCGGTCCTTGCTGAACCTTCCATCGCTTCGGGCCTGGTCCGCTCCTCGCTCCCCCAGTATTACTCTCAGCATACGCTGTTCCCGCCGGAGTTGTGGAGAATCGCGACAACGCTCTCGATCGACGACATCTCATTCCCGGTAAAAATATCCTCCGGATATGCCATCGTCCAGCCGATCGGAGCCGCGCGGGAGGGAAAACCGCTGCCGTTCGAACTGGTCCGCGATGAAATATATCAGCGGCTCCTCATCGAGCACCGCCGCACCAGGTACGACGCGCTGTTAGGAACCCTTCGACAGCGGTATGCTGTTGAAGTATTCACGGGTTCATTCCGGCAAGCAGATACGACACATCTTCAAACTCATGAATAAACAAACTCTCATTGCAGTCATCTGCCTCGCTGCTCTCCGTGTTCCGGACCGTGCGGCAGGCCAGTCGACCGTCGTCGACCGCATCGTCGCGGTGGTCGGGAGAGAATGCATTCTCCTCTCCGACGTCACCGCGCAGATCGATTTTTACACGCTCAACAATCACGTCGATCCTTCGACGCCGGGGCTGCGGGACCAGGTCCTCCAGGCAATGATCGACAAGAAACTCATGCTCTCGAAGGCCGCCGAAGACACGACGATCAACGTCCGCGAAGAAGACGTGACGAATCAGCTCGATGCCCTTGTCGCTCAACGCATACAGCAGGTCGGCTCCGAAAAGCGGCTTGAAGAGCTGTACGGAATGCCGATCAGCAAGATGAAGCGCGAGTTCCGCGACGAGACGAGAAAAGAGCTCATGGTGCAGATGCTGCAGCAAAACAAATTCGGCGATGTTCAGGTCAGCCGCCGCGAGGTCGAGGAGTTTTACGCCACGTATAAGGACAGTTTGCCGAAAGTGCCGGAAGAACTGGAACTTTACCACATCTTCCGCCTGCCGAAGGTCAGCGAATCCTCACGCGCGGCAACGATGGCAAAGGCGCAGAAGATTATCGATTCGATCAAGGCTGGAGGCGATTTTGCCGATTTCGCGCGCCGGTATTCTGAGGACAAGGGTACCGCGCAGTTCGGAGGCGACCTGGGGTTTGCCCGCCGCGGACAATTTCTCAGGGAATTCGAGGAAGCTGTTTTCTCCCTCAAGGAAAACCAGATCGCAAACATTGTTGAAACTCCGCTGGGACTTCACATCATGCAGCTGCTTGAACGGCGCGGCGAGTCCGTTCACGCCCGGCACATTCTTTTCAAAGTAGAGCGCACCGACGCCGATGCCGAATCGACGAAGGCATTTCTCCGTTCGCTGAAGGACAGCGTTCTCCGCGGGGGCGATTTTTCCGATCTCGCCAAACGGTATTCGGAAGACAAAGAATCGGGCCCGCAGGGGGGCCTCCTGGGAAGCTTTTCAACCTCGCAGTTTGACCAGTCGCTGCTCGATGTCGTGAAGGACATGAAGGAGGGCGATGTCAGCAATCCGGCGGAAGTGAACTACGGAACATCCAAGGGTTATCACATTATTTATCTCAAGAAACGAATTCCGGAACATACGATCAATATCACCGACGACTGGAAGCGGCTCGAAGCGCTCGCCGTCAACGCGAAGCGAAACCAGCTCTACCTCGACTGGCTCAAGCAGCTGCGGTCGGAAATTTACTGGGAAACACGACTATAATTACTTTCTTCCATGGAAACCACAACCACTAACGACGTCGAATCCGTACAAGCTCTCAAAGCAAGCTTCGAGACGATCAAGAAAGAAATCTCGAAGGTCATCGTCGGACAAGAGCCGATCATCGAGCAGTTGCTCATCTCGCTTCTTGCGCGTGGCCATTGCCTGCTGGTCGGAGTCCCCGGGCTCGCGAAAACGCTCCTGATCAAAACGCTCGCGGAGGTCATGGATCTCAAGTTCAGCAGAATCCAGTTCACACCTGACCTCATGCCGTCGGACATTACGGGGACCGAAATCCTCGAAGACAACCGCACGACCGGAGAGAAATCGTTCAAGTTTATCCGCGGCCCTGTCTTCGCGAATATCCTGCTTGCCGACGAAATTAACAGGACTCCACCGAAGACGCAGTCCGCGCTGCTCGAAGCCATGCAGGAACATCATGTCACCGCCGCCGGGCAGAAGTATACGCTCGAAGAGCCATTTTTTGTTCTCGCGACGCAGAACCCTATCGAACAGGAAGGAACGTATCCCCTTCCCGAGGCGCAGCTCGACCGTTTCATGTTCAACCTCTGGCTCGACTATCCGAGCGAGCGGGAAGAGCTGGAGATCGTGAAATCCACGACGAGCATGTACGTCCCGGAATTACGGCACGTCCTTCGCAAAGAAGAGATCCTGCACTATCAGAACCTGGTCCGAAGAGTCCCGGTTGCCGACAACGTCATCGCGTTCGCGGTGAACCTCGTCGGACGGACACGTCCCAAGTCGAACATGGCGCCGAAGTTCATCGGCGACTGGCTCAGCTGGGGTGCGGGGCCCCGGGCGTCTCAATTCCTGATTCTTGGCGCGAAGACGCGCGCAATTCTTGAAGGCCGGCATACTCCCGACATTGACGACGTGCGGCATGTCGTCGGCCCCGTCCTTCGTCATCGCATTGTGCCGAACTTTAACGCGGAAGCTGACGGGGTTACCGCCATGCAGATCATCGATAAATTATTAGAAAATGATTGAGAGGCCCTCAATGATCAAACGAATACTGTTTTGGTCACTTTTCACGGTGGCTACGATCGCGCAGCTTGCCCCTGCGCAAACCGCGCGCAAGTATTGGGTGTACTTTACCGATAAAGGCCCCAGGTATCCTGCAACCGGAACGCTTTCAAAGAGTTCTCCGGGATATGAACGAGCCGTCAGCAGCATCACTCCGGCCGCACTCGCGCGGCGGGCGAAAGTACTTCCCGCGGGCGACGTTGTCGATGCGGGCGATCTTCCCCTCTACCAGCCCTATCTTCAGCGGATCGGACAAACAGGGGCAATTCGGCAGCGGGAATCGCGATGGTTGAATGCCGCAAGTTTCATCGCGACCGCCGATCAGCTTGCGATCATCTCAGGCTATTCGTTCGTGAAGAGCGTAACATCTGTCAGGACGATGACAGTGCGAAGCAATTATCAACAGGAATTCCCGCCTGCGGTGCCCTTCGCCAAAACGGTCTCGCTCGATTACGGGCCTTCCGCAACTCAGAACCAGGTCATCAACACTCCGTCGCTCCACGAGCTCGGGATTACCGGACGCGGAGTCATCATCGGAATGCTCGATACCGGTTTTCGCTGGAGAGCGCATGAGTCGCTGCAGTCGCGGTATGTCATCGCCGAACACGATTTTATTCAGAATGACGACACGACGGCAAACCAGGCCGGCGATTCGTTCAATCAGGATCAGCACGGGACCCTGACGTTTTCGACCATCGGCGGCTACATGCCGGGAAAGCTTATCGGGCCGGCGTTTAACGCGGGATTTATTCTGGCAAAAACAGAGTACGTCCCTACCGAAACGAAAATAGAAGAAGACAATTGGGCGAACGCCATTGAGTGGATGGAAGGGCTCGGCGTAGATGTCGCGAGCAGCTCCCTCGGGTATGATAATTTTGATCCGCAGGGATCGCTTGATTCCAGCGATTACCGCTGGGTCGACGGCGACTTTAACGGCAGAACTTCCGTTACCGCGATCGCCGCGATCCATGCTGCGAGGCTCGGAGTAGTGGTTTGTAATGCGATGGGAAACGAAGGCAACGGGGATGGCGTCACCGCAACGATGCTGACGCCGGCCGATGCTGACAGCATTGTTTCAGTTGGAGCCGTGAATTTCTCGCGGGTGCTGGCCGGCTTCAGCTCGACCGGCCCCACGAATGACGGACGGACCAAGCCCGATGTCGTTGCTCCGGGGGTGAGCGTCTACTGTGCTTCCACCTCGGGGCCCGCTTCATATTTCAGCGTGAGCGGGACTTCGCTCGCGACTCCGCTGACCGGAGGAACTTCCGCGCTTATTCTCTCGGCACGGCCGGAGCTCACACCGATCCAGGTCCGCAATGCATTACATAACACCGCGATCCCGATTCTCGACAGCATCTATTATCCGTCGAGCCCGAATAATTTTACCGGTTGGGGGCTCATCGACGCGTTTAACGCGGCCCTTTCCTTCGGTCCGATCTTCAGCAACCAGCCGCTGGTTGATTCCGTGAGCTCGGTAAGCATCGATATCGCGTCGAAGTTCGGGATTCGCCCGTCCGCCGTGTACTTTCATTACGCGATCGGCGGGAGCGCTGTCTACGATTCCATTCCTATGACGCTCGATTCTTCGATGTTCTTCCCGACCTCCGGCAGATACCGCGTCGCGGTTCCGCCGCAGGCAATCGGGACTCTCGTTCACTTTTACATGACTGCGGCCGACAGCGCGTCGCTTTCGTATCAGAGTCCGGCTCCCGTGTTGAACAACGTCTGGCAGCTGAACTACGGAACAACCGGCGTGAAGACCTCGTCTCAGTATCCGGCGGAGTACGCACTCCTTCAAAACTATCCCAATCCGTTTAATCCGTCGACCCGCATTTCCTACGATCTGCCGAAGCGGGAACACGTCCGCGTTCAGGTGTTTGACGTGCTCGGCCGGCTCATGGCAACTCTCGTCGACGAAGTGCAGGACGCGGGGAGCGGCGCATCGCGTTCTCCCGTCGTGTTCAACGCGGCCAACATGCCGAGCGGAATTTACTTTTACAGGATTACGACTCCATCGTTTACCTCGACGAAGAAGATGATGCTTGTTCGTTGAGGGTATGGCCATTGCGGAGATCTCCATATCGCTAGGGGGAAATGTCCTCGTTTTCCTGCTGTTCGGACTCGTCCTCGCCGCTCTTGCTCTTCTGTTCTACCGCTTCACGCTTCCGCCGCTTCCGCAGCGAACCCGATCCCTTCTTTCGCTGCTGCGGTCATTTGCCCTGATCTTTCTCCTCATGGCGCTGTTCGAGCCCGTGTCGCGCTTCGTCCGCCACACCGAACAACCCCCTGTCGTCGCCGTGCTTCTGGATAACTCCCAGAGCATGACGATCAACAGCTCTCCGGCGGCGCGCAAAAAGCAGGTTCAGGATCTCATCGGGCAGGGGCTGCTTCACAAGCTTCCTTCGGGCGCCCGGCTGCAGTATTACCCGTTCGACGCGAAAATGAAAACTGTCGCCGCCGCCAGCCCCGATTCGGTGACGTTCACGGGCGAAGTGACGAACATTTCGGATGCCTTCAGCGGCCTCAAGCCTCTGCTTGCGAAGGAAAACATACAGTCCGTTCTTCTCGTGAGCGACGGAAACTACACGGTCGGAAAGAACCCGTTGTATGATGCCGAAGGGCTGGGGATTCCCGTCTACACCGTCGGCGTCGGCGATACGAGCGAGCAGCAGGACATTGTCGTCGAGAAAACTACTACCAATGCCCTCGCGTACTCCGGCATGCGAACTCCGGTCGATGTCGTCATCCGGAGCTCAGGGTACGACGGTACGAAGACGGAAGTGACATTATCCGAAAGCGGCACGGTGCTGGACCGCTCGGTAGTGACGCTTCAAAAAGGGACTCATGAATATACCCTGAAGATGCATTTTCTTCCGATGGAGGAGGGAATAAAAAAACTTTTGGTAAACGTCACCCCCATTTCCGGTGAACTCACGACCCAAAACAACAGCCGCTCGTTTTTTGTAAAAGTTCTGAAAAGCAAGCTCAATGTCGTTATTGTCGCAGGCGCTCCGAGCCCGGACCTCTCTGCGCTCCGGCAGGCGCTTGTTGAGGAGGGCCACTTCAGCATCCACTCTTTTGTGCAAAGGACCGCCGAAAGCTTTTACGAGGGCAGCCTTTCACAGGCGGCTCTCGACAGCGCCGATTGTATGGTACTCATCGGTTTTCCCTCCCAGGCTTCAAACCCCTCTCTGATTCAGCGCTTACGGGACAACATCGTGCGGCGTAAACTCCCTCTCTTTTTTGTCGGCGGGAAAGGAATGAGCTACGGTAAGCTCCAGGCGTTGGAGGCGGTGCTGCCGTTCGGGTGGTCCGGCGAAAATCCGACCGAACTGCTCGTGAGCCCGATAGTTGAAGACCGGCAAAAGCATCATGCGCTGGTCGAACTCGAGAATAAATTTACATCCGAGAGCTGGCAGCAGCTTCCGCCCATTTATAAAGCACAGACTATTTTTCACGGCCGCCCCGAGTCCGAGATACTCGTAACCGCGACGCTGCAGAGCATTAATCTGGGAGAACCTCTCGTCGTCATCCGGAAATCGTTAGGGCAGAAGTCTTTCGCAGTTACGGGTTACGGCATCTGGCGGTGGAGATTGTTGAGCGGCGACAACCAGCAGGCGAAGGAATTTCTTACCGACCTGGCTTCAAATGCCATCCGCTGGTTAACGACGCCGGAAGAGAACAAGCGGGTGAAGATCACGCCGAATCAGGAAGCGTTCACCACGGCAGACGAGGTCGGATTCAGCGGGCAGGTGTATGATGAGGAACTTCGGCCGGTCGATAACGCGGAGGTCGCCGTGCAGGTCACGCACGACGGTGAATCCATTCCCGTGGCTCTCACCGCTGTCGGCAACGGGTTGTACGAGGGTTCCGCCCAGGGATTACGGGCCGGAGACTATACCTTTTCCGGAGGCGCAACCCGCAACGGCATATCACTCGGAGAAGACAAGGGAAAATTTTCTGTCGGCCAGGTAAGCGTGGAGTATATCGAGACAAAAATGAATAAGCAGCTTCTTGAACAGCTTGCGTACCGCACAGGCGGATCTTACAGAGACATTTCTTCCGCGGAAGCGATTACAGCTGACCTCCCCACGGGGACGGCATTCCGTTCGAGAGATCTCACCCAGGCGAGCGAGATCGAGCTGTGGAACTGGAAGTATCTTGCCGTCATCGTCATTGCACTGTTCTCCGCCGAATGGTTTGTGCGGAAAAGAAACGGAATGCTGTAACAGACATTCTGCACTCCATATTCCGTCCGATGCCGCCCTTTTCCAATAGGGGCGTGGAGGCCGGAGCCAAAGAGGATCCGGCCGGCACGCCAAGGAGGAGAAACAATAGTTTTATGTAACGGGCGAACTTCCCCGTTCTTTCCTATCCGCACACTACCCTCTTAGTCCATGATCTTCCGCAGGAACGCAGGCTTCTCGGTATCGACGACATTCGTCTCCGTTCTGCCCTGTTCCGGCTCGTCGTTTTTATACGGGTTCACAGAGATATCGATTCCTTTTCTCATGAACGCCGGTTCATCGAGCTTCTGAAGATCGTGAAGCCCGACAGGTATTCTGTCGATGACTTTGGCCGTCGGTTTCGCGACACGCACTCCGGCCACTCCCCGCTTGTTGAATCCCGTCGCGATCACCGTGACGATCATCTCTTCGCCGAGGTTTTCATCGATCACGGCGCCGAGGATGACATTGGCTTCCTCGCCTGCCGCTTCGTGAATGACGCTGACTGCTTCGTCGACTTCGACAAGCGACATCGTCGGTCCGCCGGTAACGTTCACGAGCACTCCCTGGGCGCCCGAGATCGAAACGCCTTCGAGGAGCGGGCTTGAGATTGCCGCGTGGGCCGATTCTATCGCGCGGTTTTCGCCGCTTGCGACGCCGGACCCCATGAGCGCATCGCCCATTTCTCTCATGATCGTTCGAACGTCCGCGAAGTCGACGTTAATGAGCCCCGGAATCGTAATGAGCTCCGAGATGCCGCGCGTGGCATTATACAGCACGTCGTTCGCCTTGTCGAACGCTTCCTGAAGAGGAGTATTTCTTTCTACGATTGAAAGAAGCTTCTGGTTCGGGATCATGATCAGCGTGTCGACATGCTTCTTCATTTCTTCGATTCCCGCTTCCGCCTGTCCAAGGCGCTTCTTGCCTTCGCACGTAAACGGTTTTGTAACAATGCCCACCACGAGCGCCCCTACGCTCTTGGCGATATTGGCAACCACCGGTGCGCCGCCCGTGCCGGTGCCGCCGCCCATCCCTGCGGTGATGAACACCATGTCGCTGCCGGCGAGGGAGCGGGCGATCTCGTCGCGGTCTTCTTCGACCGCGCGCTGGCCGATGGAAGGATCGGCTCCCGCACCCAGTCCGCGGGTGAGGTTCTTGCCGATCTGCACCTTGTTCGGCGCCTTGTTGCGTTCAAGCGCCTGCATGTCCGTGTTGATCGCAAAAAAGTCAACACCCTGCAATCGCTTGTCGATCATGCTGGTCACGGCATTTCCTCCGCCGCCTCCAACGCCTACCACACGGATCTTTGCTCCGTGCTCGAAGTAGTTATCGAGTTCTATCACTATTGTTTCTCCTTATGTTATTGTAATGGGGGTTTAGTTTTAATAATAAATTCTATAATTCGTCGAACCAGCTTTTCATCTTGCCAAAAATCCTTTTGATATCCCTGTTGCCTTTACCGTTCCCGTTGCCGTTCGCAAAGTGGAGAGGCGTGACGTCTTTGTTTCGCAGGCCGTGCAGAACGAGCCCTACGCACGTTGCGTAGATAGGGTTCTCAATCTCACGTACAAGACCCGCGTTGAATCCCGCCGGAATGCCGATCTTTACCGGCATGCCCAGCACTTCGCGCGCGAGCTCGGCAACGCCTTTGATGAGCGATCCGCCGCCGGTCAGCACGACGCCCGCGGAGAGATGCCGTGAATATCCGGAACGTTTCACCTCCATTGCCGCGATCTCAAAGATTTCCTCCATCCTCGGCTGGATGATCTGCGCGAGAAGCTGCTTGTCGATCTCCAGGGGCGGCCTGCCGCCGATGCCCGGAAGCGTAATCGGTTCGCCGTCGATAACACTGGGGAGATACGCAAATCCGTGCTGGCATTTCAGCTTTTCTGCCTGCTCGGTAAGAACGCCGAGCCCTTTCCGAATGTCGTTGGTAACCTGGTTTCCCGCGACCGGGATGACGGCCGTATGCCGGATCGTCCGGTCTTCAAACACCGCCAGGTCGGTCGTGCCGCCTCCGATGTCGAGAAGCGCGATGCCGACCTCTTTTTCTTCTTCTTCGAGGACGGCATAGCTCGAGGCGAGCGGCTCGAGCACCATGTCGCGGACCGTAAGGCCGGCGCGCTGCACGCATTTATAAATATTCTGCGCCGCGGTAACAAGCCCGGTGATGATATGAACATTCGCTTCCAGCCGCACTCCCGACATTCCGACGGGATCGCAGACTCCGTCCTGCCCGTCGATGATGAATTCCTGCGGGATGACATGGATGATCTTGCGGTCCGACGGCAGCGCGACGCGTTTCGTGTCCTCGATGAGGCGGTTGACATCGGCCTGCGATATTTCATTCTCGACCCCGGCAATGGCGATGACGCCGCGGCTTTGAAAACTCTGAATATGTTCTCCCGCGATGCCCACAATGACTGATTGAATCTTAATCCCCGACCGCGATTCCGCTTCGGCGACGGCGCTTTGAATCGAGCGGACGGTCTTGTCGATATTCGTCACTACTCCGCGCGTGAGGCCGTCGGAGAGGCTTCTGCCGACGCCCAGCACATTGAATCTTCCGCCGTCGTCCGCCGCCGCCACAACGGCGCAGACTTTTGTAGTTCCGATATCGAGCCCGACAATAATTTCCTGTTCCATGAACGATCCTTTGTTATGAGGAAGCTTTTTTAGTTTGCTGGGCCTGCTGCTGCGCCCATTTCACGACGACCTGGTCGCGAAACCGTAAATCGATGTACTTCATGCCCTCGACATCCTCCGGGTGGACATTTGCGCTCCAGAAATTTTCAAACATCAAAAGTTTCCGGGCAATGTCGTCGCGGCCGACGATCACGGGAACCCCCGCCTCGGATGAGTACAAGATAATGTCTCCGCCGTTATTCATATTGACTTCTGAAATCATATGATAAATCGATGTGTCCAGCGCCTGCGCCGTCTGGCAGAGTTCGATCGCTTTCAGCAGCTCCTTGCTCATGAGGGCGGCGCCCGGCCGCGCGTTTTGCAATCCGTCGATGCCGCTGACGAGCGGCAGATCGAATTTTTTGTTCGATTCGTTATACGGCAGCAGGATTCCATCCTTATCTGTGTAGCACAGCTGGCCGCAATTGACCGCCGCGACCGGCACGCGCTCAACGACGTCGATTTCAACCGAGCCCGGGAACTGCCGGTACACGCTCGCGGAAAGAACGAACGGATGCCGCGCGATCCTGTCCCGTATCTCCGCGAGGTTCAGCGTATACAGGGGGGCGCGAGCCGAGATCTTTGTCATCGCGACGATATCCTTCACGGACACCGCGCTCGCGCCGTCCACAGAAATATGCTGAACCCTCAGCGTCGACCGCCATTTCAATGAAAGTATGGACAACGCCGTGCCGAGGGCGAGAAGCAGCGCGAGGGTCAGGATGCCCCACTTTGAAGAGGTTGAAGAGGACCCCTTCCGTTTGCTCTTCATGTTCTCGTCGCCGTTCATTCGTACACCTGCCGTTCTACCTGTTCGTCGAATCCAACGAGCTTTACTTCGAGCTCAAGATCGATGTTGAATTTCTTTGCCACGGTACTCTTCGCGAGCTCGATCAGGGACAACACTTCTTCGGCTGTCGCGTTTCCATGATTCACAATAAAGTTCGCGTGCTTCTCCGAAATCTGCGCGTTGCCGATGCGCTTCCCTTTGAGCCCGGCCTCCTCGATGAGCTTCGCCGCGTACCCGCCTTTCGGATTTTTGAACATACTGCCCGAGTTGGGAAAATTCACCGGCTGAGCGCGGTTGCGTTTGATGAGCAGGTCGCGGCGGTTCTTCATGATCTCCTGCTTGTCCCCCGCCGCCAGCTGAAACGTCGCGCCGAGGATGATATCGCCCTGAAAGTTCGAGTGCCGGTAGCTGAACCCGGAATCCTGCTTCGAAACCGTGGTGACGTTTCCTTTCCGCAGCACTTCGACGGTCACGAGGTGATCCGATATTTCCCCGCCGTATGCCCCCGCGTTCATCACGACCGCTCCTCCGATGGTCCCCGGTATTCCGGGAAGCATTTCGACGCCCTGGAGGCTGTGATGAATACAAAAGTCGACGAACCGCGCCAGGCTTAATCCTGCTTCAGCGGTCACTACGTTTCCTGAAACGCTGATGTGGCTGAGGCCGCTTTCCAGATTGATCACCGCGCCTCTGACCCCGTCGTCGCTCACGAGCATATTGCTCCCTTTTCCGAGTATGAGGTACGGAAGGCGCTGCTGTTGAAGATATGTGACGATCGCAACCACGTCCGCCTTGTCTGCGGGCTCCAGGTAAAAGTCCGCCGGGCCGCCGATTTGAAACGAGGTATACTTGCCCAACGGCTCGTTGAGCGAAATGAACCCCCGGAAAAATTTCTTTAT
Source organism: Bacteroidota bacterium (assembly GCA_035495255.1). Classification (GTDB taxonomy): domain Bacteria; phylum Bacteroidota; class Ignavibacteria; order UBA10030; family SZUA-254; genus DASYTP01. Next base: position 64,429 of record DATJGD010000012.1, read on the forward strand.
GTCGATAATGTCTACCACAGTACTACTTCTTCGCCTTTAATGTTTTTAAAAATTCTTCGCCATATTTCCAGATATCGCCTGCGCCCATCGTGATGACGATGTCGTTTTCTTTCACCGTATTCATCAGCACGTCGACGACCTTCTTTTTGTCGGGGACATACCGGGCGTCCTTGTGCCCGTACTGTTTTGCCGCGTTCACGATGAGCTCACCTGTGACTCCCTGAATAGGCTCTTCGCGGGCCGGGTAAACGTCCGTGACAATGAGAAGATCCGAGAGCAGGAACGCTTTTCCGAAATCTTCGTAGAAATCCCGCGTCCGCGAATAGAGGTGCGGCTGGAAGACACAGACGACGCGCCTCCTCCAGCCCGCTTTCGCGCCCGAGAGCGTGGCACGGCATTCCGTGGGATGATGAGCGTAGTCGTCAAATACTTCGACGCCTTTCGCTTCTCCTTTTTTCTCCCACCGGCGGTAGACACCGCTGAACTTTTCAATCCCGGATTTAACCTTTGCAAACGGGACGCCAAGTTCGAGACCGACCGCGATGGCTGCCAGAGCGTTCTGGACGTTATGTTTGCCCGGGATTTGCAGCGTAACGATTCCTAACTCCTTCGCCCCCCGGACAATCGTACAGGTCGTCGTATTGTCCTTGTGTTGGAGATCCAGCGCCTGGATATCGGCCTGGGGGTTTAATCCATACGTGATGATTTTTTTCTTGTTGAGCTGCGGCATAATGTCCTGAAGCGCCGGCTCGTCGAGGCAGAGCACGACGAATCCGTAAAAAGGAACCCTGCTCGCGAACTGGACAAACGCCCCCTTGATATCGTCGAGGTCCCGGTAACAGTCGAGATGATCGGTCTCGAGCGTCGTGAGAACCGCGATCGTCGGCGTAAGGGAGAGAAACGACCGGTCGAATTCGTCCGCTTCGACGACGATAAAGTCGCCTTTGCCGAGACGCGCGTTCGTTCCGCCAAGGCCGCTGAGCTTGCCGCCGACGATAACTGTGGGATCGAGGCCCCCTTCCATCAGGACGAGGCTGATCATCGATGTCGTCGTCGTTTTTCCGTGCGTGCCCGCGATGCCGATGCCATATTTTAACCGCATGACCTCGGCGAGCATCTCCGCGCGCCGGATAATCGGAATGCTTCTCCGCTGCGCTTCGACGACCTCCGGGTTATCGAGGCCAACGGCGGAAGAGTACACCAGCGCGTCGACGTCCGGCAGAACGTTCGCGGCTTTATGCCCCTCGAGAACCGCCGCACCGAGCTGCTGGAGACGCTCGGTCACTTCGCTCAACGCCCTGTCCGATCCGCTGACGCGAAATCCCTGGTCGAGCAGGATCTCGGCGATGCCGCTCATGCCGATGCCGCCGATGCCCACAAAATGTATTTTTTTAATTGAGCTGAACATTTAGACTACAACGTGTTTATGTGTCTACTTTCCAAACATCATCTGTGCTGCGATCAAGAATAAGGCGCCGCCGAAAATTCGTTTCAACATGACATCCGGAAGCTGCGTTGCGATCGATCCCCCGAAATATCCGCCCACGAGGAAGCCTACGCACATGAGCCCCGCGACTTTAATGTCGACATGGCCGGCCTGGTAATACTTAAGGGCTGCCAGGATGCCGATCGGCGGTATGAGCATTGCCAGCGTCGTTCCCTGCGCCATATGCTGCTGCCATCCGAAGATGTAGACGAGAGCGGGAATAATGAACACTGCGCCGCCGATTCCAAGGATTCCGGCAAGGACGCCTACCACAAGGCCCAATATGACATACCATATCTCCATATTCATCCTTTCAGATTAACCCAGTGAACGTCGAAAACCCATGACCGGTTTTTTCGGTTTGGGAACAAGGCCCGAAATGCGATGCATCTCCGACAGCAGTTCTTTTTCGCGCTCGTATCTTCCGATGCGTATCCTGAACCATCGGCGGCGGTCGTGAGTTTTGAAGACGACCACCTGGGAACGGCCGGCGGTGCGCACGCCGCTTTCTCTTCCGATATGGAACCACTCGATATTTGCCAGCGAGATCCGCCGTTCATGAAACTTGTTGTGAAATATAATTTCGTCCCCTGCCAGAATGAGCTTACGGTCGCGCGCCCGGTTCAGCATCAATACGATAAACGATATCGCCACAAACAAGATGATGATATAGAGTATCGGATCGGCAATGAGCGTCGGCATTCGATCGAACGTAATCGTGCCGCGGATCCCGCCATAAAATATCAGCGTGATCATATACAGGAGCGCCTGCTGATAATAGAAATCAAGCTTGTATTTGAATACCCGCGCATCGTGTTGTAACGTTCCTTCCATACTCTAGTTTCTTGCCGCCAGCGCGATCGCCCTTTTCGCGATATCGCTTGCCGCGTCCGGCTTGCCCAGGCTCTTGCTCTTTTTTCCGATTTCGTTCAAACGTCCTTCGTCAAGCAGCGAAACGACCATGTTCAACAGATCGTGCGAAGCCATCTTGTCGTCCAACACTTCTGCAGCTCCTTCAGCCTTGAGGGCAGAGGCATTCTCTGCCTGGTGATTCGCCGCCGCGTGCGGATATGGTATCAGCAATGCCGCTTTGCCAAGCCGCGTGAGCTCGGCGATCGTTGTCGCGCCGGCGCGGCACACAACGAGGTCGCTCACGGCATATGCGTAGTCCATACGGTCAAGAAACGCACCGACCCAAAAGTCGCTCGGCGGATAGCTCCCGCCGGCTTGCTGCGCGGCCGCAAAATCCTGTTCTCCTGTCTGCCAAATGAGGCGCAAGCCGGTATTCATAAGCTTTTCGAGATTAGACTGAACGGCAACATTTATCGAATGTGCGCCAAGACTTCCTCCGAACACGAGGAGCGTTTTTTTGGGCGCAGCCTCAAATCCGAAATACCGCAGCGCTTCGCCCCGGTCGGCGTGTTCAAGATCCGATCGCGTCGGATTTCCGGAAAGGATGATATTGTCCTTGCGCTTGAAAAAGTCTCCCGAACCGGGAAACGAAACATGGACTTCGTTCGCTTTCATGGCAAGAATCCTGGTCGTCACGCCGGGAAAACTATTCTGCTCCTGAATGATCGTCGGGATACCGCGCATCATCGCCGCGCGCAGAACGGGCCCCGACACGTAGCCGCCGGTCCCGATGACGACATCGGGCTTGAATTTCGCTATGATCGAATGTGCCTGTATCATTCCAATAACCAGTTTCAACGGGAAGAGCAGATTGCTGAGATGAAATCCGCGCCTGAATCCGCTGATCCAAATCGTCCTGAATTCATATCCGTGTTTCGGAACGACTCTCGCCTCCAGCTTATTTTTCGTTCCGACAAAAAGTATCTTCGCAGACGGTTCGAGCCTTCGTAGTTCAGCCGCGATCGCAATCGCGGGAAACAAGTGACCGCCTGTACCGCCTCCTGCAAACATGGCGCGTATCGGCACATCAATAGACCTTTCCTGCCACGGCCTGGCCGATCACGACCGGCTGCGGAGCTTCTGCAGGCGCGCTTGTCCTCGCCCTCGGGTGCAGATCCGTCTGCGAAGAGATGTTCAGCAGTACGCCGATCGCGCACGCGGAGAACACCATCGATGATCCGCCGTAGCTCACGAACGGCATCGGCAGCCCGGTTGTGGGAAGTATTCCCAGCGTCACGCCGGCATTGATGAGCGCGTAGAGCGTGATCGCCGATGTTATCGCGATCGCGAGGTTTCTTCCGAACGAATCCGCCGCATATTTTGCGATCTTGAATCCGCGGATCATAATGATCGCAAAGAGGGACATAAAGAACATTGTCCCGATGAAGCCGTATTCTTCTCCGACGATGGAGAAGACAAAATCGCCGTACGATTCCGGCAGGAAAAAGTCACGCTGCCTGCTTTCACCGGGGCCGACGCCGAAGATGCCGCCGTTCCCGAATCCCAGGATGCCCTGCCACAACTGGTAGTGGGACTTCCCTGCTCCGTTGCTGCCGCTCAAAAAGGCCATTATTCGCGCCCGGCGGTATTCAGCGCTCATCATATATAATAGTATGACGGGGACCAGCACCGCGAAGGTCAGGCCAAGGTGCGAAAGACGCGCGCGGCCCATGAACAGCATGACAAGGCTCAGCAAAAATATCATCGAGCCCATGCTGAAATTCGGCTGAAGCATCACGAGCAGCGTGATGCTTCCGATCCAGACCATCATCGGAACGAAGCCGCGCCTGAAATCCTGGATGAGCTCGTCCTTGACAGCAATCAACGTACAGAGATGAAAGAGGAGCGCATACTTCGCGAATTCGGAGGGCTGAAACCCCAGGCTGCCGAACCGCAGCCAGCGCGTGGCCCCTTTTGCTTCGCCGCCGAGAACGAGTGTTATCATGAGCAATCCGACTGCTCCGATTACAGCAAGTTTTGTAAACCGCTGCACCTTGTGATAATCGATCCGCATCGCGACGAACATCCCGATGATCCCGAGGAGAACTTTCACGGCATGCGTGAGGAGCATCTTCTCGCTCTCGCCGTATTTCACAAAGGCATAGGACGAGGAGGCGCTGTAGACGATCCCGAGGCTCAGCAGCATCAGCGTGAGCACGGAGATCATAACGGCGACGTCGATATGGTTACGTTGCGTTGCGAACATTTCCTAATTCATTGACAAGTTGTTTGAACACGCGCCCGCGGTGCTCGTAATTTTCGAACCAGTCGAACGATGCGCATGCCGGTGAAAGCAGGACGACATCTCCGCTCGCCGCGAGCGACGCCGCGCTCGTCACGGCTTCGGGCATCGAGCGGGCAATCACGACATTCCGAACCTTGCCGAATTCGCGCTCTACCGTTCCGGCCGATTCGCCGATTGCCACGATCGCCTTTACATGTTGCTCTACGAGATCGTAGAGCCTCGTATAATCATTGCCTTTGTCGCGCCCGCCCAGAAGAAGCACGATAGGCTCCTTGAATGACTGAAGCGCGTACCAGACCGAGTCGACGTTCGTCGCTTTCGAATCGTTCACGTACTTCACGCCGTCGACTTCCCTGACAAATTCAAGCCTGTGCTCGACCCCTTTGAAATTCCTGAGTGTCGCACGCGCCGATCCGGGAGTCACACCCATGATCTGGGCCGCGAGAACGGCCGCCATCGAATTGTACAAATTATGTACGCCCTTAATGCTGATTTCGTCGACTGGAACAATTTCGGTCCGCTTCCCAGCCAGCGAAGTCACGAGGTGACCGTCCTCGATAAAGGCCCCCTCTTCAAATCGTTCGGTCGCGCTGAACGGAACCGCGTGCACGTGCAGGCTCGCCATCCGCCGCGCGCATTCGCGCGTCTCTTCGTCATCGTACGAGTAAATAAGAAAATCGTCGGCCGTCTGGTTTTCGAAGATTCTGCATTTTGACGCGATATACTTTTCCAATGAATGCTCGTACCGGTCGAGATGGTCCGGCGTGATGTTCAGGATGACGGACACCTTCGGATGAAACGATTCAATGTCGTCGAGCTGAAAGCTGCTGACTTCAAGGACCGCGATCGATTCCGGCGTCATCTCCGGTATCGCCGAGGAAAATGCCTTGCCGATGTTCCCCGCAACGACAGGAGACTTTTTGGCGTCCTCGAGCAATCGTCCTGCCAGCGTCGTGGTCGTCGTCTTCCCGTTCGTACCGGTAATGGCGACGATCGGCGAAGGGCAATACCAGCTTGCCGCTTCGAGCTCGCTGACGATCCGGATTCCCCGGCCTTTGATACTCTGAACGATTTCCGCGGTCGAAGGAACTCCGGGGCTCAGCACCACAAGGTCGGCGTCCAGCACGCGATTCGAATGCGATCCCACTTCGAACTCCACCCCGATGGATTCGAGATCCGGAATTTGCGCGCGCAGCTTCTCGCGTGAAGAGCTGTCGCTGACAAACACGTTCGCTCCGTGCGAGACCAGGAGCCGTGCTACGGCGATGCCGCTGCGGGCAGCGCCGATCACCGATATGTTCATTCCCGCAACCGGGTTATTCGTACTCACTTCCTTTTCGTAAAGTATCTCCACTCTTACCGTACCTTAAACGTCGCCAGGCTGAGGATCATCAACAAGATCGCCGCGATATAAAACCGTGTAACGATCTTGGGCTCGGGCCATCCGCACATTTCAAAATGATGATGGAGCGGCGCCATTTTAAAAATCCGCCTTCCTTCTCCGTATTTCTTTTTTGTGTACTTAAAGTAGTACCGCTGAATGATGACGGAGACCGTTTCCATGAGAAACACGCCGCCAAGAATGGGCAGCATGAGTTCTTTTTTAATGAGGACGCAGAGAGCTCCGATCGCGCCGCCCAGCGCAAGAGATCCGGTGTCACCCATGAACACTTGCGCCGGGTAGGCGTTGAACCAGAGAAACCCGAGCGACGCTCCCACCAGCGCCGCGCAGTAGATGCTGAGCTCTCCGTTCCCTTTGAGAAAAGGAATGGTTAAATACTGGCTCACATCAAAACGTCCTGACACATAACAGATAATCGCCAACGTCAACCCCACGATCCCGACCGTGCCCGCCGCCAACCCGTCGAGCCCGTCGGTAAGATTCACCGCGTTGCTCGTTGCCGTAATGACGAACACGACCATGGGCACGTAGAGCAGGCCAAAATCAAATACCCTGTTCTTGAAAAACGGGACAGTCGTGCTCGATTTATATTTCACCAGCGTCGCGTCGATCCACTCGGGATAAAAATAAATAACTCCGCCGACGATCAATCCGACAATGACCTGGCCGACGAGTTTGTACTCTTCGATAAGCCCTTTTCTTTTTTTCTTCACGACCTTCAGATAGTCGTCAAGAAATCCCACAGCCCCAAGCCACACCGTGACGAACAATATGAGAATGACATAGCCGTTCTTGATATCGGCCCAGAGCACCGCGGGTATCAATGTCGCGGAAAGCACGATCAGGCCGCCCATCGTCGGCGTGCCCGCTTTCGACAAATGCGATTTCGGGGCTTCGAGTTTCGCCGACTCGCCTATCTGAAGCCGTTTCAGGAGCCTGATGACTTTCGGCCCGAGCCAGAACGCGATGACCAGCGCCGTGAGAGCCGCAGCCCCCGCCCGGAACGTAATGTACCGGAACACTCCCACGCCGGGAATATGAAACTGACGCCTCAGATACTCGAAGAGATAAATGAACATCTACCTGGCCCTGTGAAATACTCTGCGTTCGGTGTGCTTCTCTTTGCCTTCGGGCGTCTTCTGGAGGACCGATATCTGAAGCGTATTGGCGTCGGTTAATTCCCATGTATCCGATTGGGAATACTTTTCCAGTTCAGGAGTGCCGACATGCTGTTCGACCCTTGAATCAACCACAAAGTGCTTTCCGCCCGACTTCCACGACGCTTTGATCCACCGCGCCGATTTGCGTGCGGTGTCCGCGCGAAATACTTCGTTTCCGTTCAGCGCGTATGCCGTAAACGGTAATTTGACATCCTGTCCCATTCCCTTCATCGAAGCGACGGTGACGATCGAGTCGCGGGTCTGGCGGATATTCATAATAAATGAGTCAATATTTTTGAACGATTCGGGAAGATTCTCGCTTTTCTTCAGATCCAATTGCCATGCGCCGGAAAAATCGGCGTGCTTCAACGATTGAAACCCGAACAACGCTGCAGCGAGAACCGCAATGAATATTTTTATCTTCATTTTTTTACTCCTGACATTGTGTTCTGAACATACGCAACGACTTCTTCCATTTTCATTCCACGCGATCCCTTGACAAGCACGATATCGCCGGGAGAAAGCTTTGACGCCAGGTATCGTGAAAGCTCCTGTTTGTCGTTAAAGTGCATCCCATGTTGTACTCGCGCTCCTTTGCCGATCTCTTCGCCCATGCTTCCGAACGTGAGAAGGCGATCGAAGCCGAGCGCACGCACGGCGGAGCCTACCGTACGATGCTCCTCGGCCGAGGCGTCTCCGAGCTCGAGCATGTCGGCGAGTACGACGAATTTTGTTCCGCTCGTTTTCATCGCGGCGAGCGACTCCAGCGCTGAGACCACGGAGTCGGGGTTCGCGTTGTAGGTATCGTTGATAATCGTAACCCCGCCGGCGTTGACGATCTGCATCCGTTTTCCGACGGCCGTGAATTCTTTCAACCCTTTCTGTATGTTCCGGACTTCAACGCCCTGGGATAATCCTACCGTCGCCGCGGCGAGGGCATTCAGCGCCATATGTTTTCCGGGAACTGTGAGCTCAATAGTGAATTCAGGAACATTTTTTGAGCTTACGGAAATCGAAGTGCGTGCTTCCGGATCAATATTGACGATCCTGCCGAAGACATCGGCTTCCTTCTGCGAGAAACCGTAGGTCACTTTCGTTCGGGGCTTTGACGCCTGCTTCTCCAGATGGCGGTCATCGGCGTTGACATAGGCGGTACCGCCGCTTGCCAATGCGTCAAAGAGCTCCCCCTCTGCCTGAGCTACGCCATCGAGGTTTTTGAAAAACTCCATGTGCTCGTGCCCGATGTTTGTAATAATACCGTGCGTCGGCTCAAGGATGCCGCAGAGATACCGCAGCTCGCCAAAATGGTTTGTCCCGATTTCGATCACAGCCTTCTCATGATGTTGTTCAAGCTTCAACAGCGTTAACGGAACGCCGATATGATTATTGAGATTTCCTTCCGTGTTGAGCACGTCGTATTGAGTTCTGAGAACCGAAGAAATCATTTCTTTTGTCGTCGTCTTTCCGTTGCTTCCCGCCACCGCGATGAACGGGATCTTAAATTTTTTCCGAACCACATTTGCCACGCGCCCCAGCGCTTTCGTCGTGTCGTTGACGATAAACAGCGGGTGCTTCGTGGCGGCTTCAAGATTCGCATTCTTGTCGACGACGGCGCCCAGGGCGCCCCTCGCCATTGCCGCATCGACGAACCGGTGGCCGTCGAACGATTCGCCCCGCAGCGCAAAGAACAACTCACCCTGTCGTATCGTGCGGGAGTCGGTAGAAACTCCCGTCAATGCCATGCCACGTGTCGCTTCAATATTCCGCGCATGAACATCGCCGATGCTCAGGAGATCATCGATCGTAACAGTCATGCTGCCCGGCGAAGAAACTCCTCTACAACTTCCCGGTCGCTGAAATGAATCTTCGTGTCGCCAATAACCTGGTAATCTTCGTGCCCTTTACCGGCGATGAGCACGACATCCTTGTCCCCTGCCGCGGACAACGCCTGAACGATCGCCGTCCGGCGATCGGCTTCCCGGATCACGCGAGCGCCGGGTTTTACTCCTGCGAACACCTCGTCGAGAATGAGCTCGGGGTTCTCATGCCGCGGATTATCCGAGGTGAGCACCACAATGTCGCTGTACTCCGACGCGATGCGCCCCATTTGCGGGCGTTTCGTGCGGTCCCTGTTCCCGCCGCAGCCGAAGACGGTAATGAGTTTGCCGCGATTTCCTCCGTCAAAAATATCGCGCACCGCGGTAATTGCTTTCAGCAAGGCGTCAGGCGTGTGCGCATAATCGACGACGGCTGTCCAGCCGCGGGGAGATTGAATTTGCTCGAAGCGGCCGCGCACGACCGGGGTCGAATGTATCGCTTCGCGAATGACATTTTTTTCTATCCCCAGCGCCACACCGGTGGAGAATGCGGCAAGAATATTGCTCACGTTAAACCTGCCGATCAGAGAAGACTCGACTGCCGTCCGTTCGCTTCCATGAGAGATAACGCACGACGTCGAATGCATCGAGAGCGACAGGTCCGTAGCGCGCACCTCTGCGGAGGCGGCAGTTCCATAGGAAATCTTCTGCGATCTTCCTATCGTCATCATTTTTTCGCCCCACGGGTCGTCGACGTTGATCACCGCGAACGCCGCGGCGGGCAATGATTCAAATAATATGCTCTTGGCATTAAAGTATTCCGGCATCGTGCCGTGATAGTCAAGATGATCCTGCGTAAGGTTCGTGAACACGCCGGCGCGAAATTCAATGCCTTCGACCCGGTGCTGATGCAGCGCGTGCGACGATACTTCCATCACCGCGGCATCGCAATGCTGTTCCACCATCTTCGCCAGAAGTTCGTTCAGCTCGAGCGACTCCGGCGTCGTATGCGTTGCCGGGAGAATCTGCTTGCCGATTTCATATTGTATGGTACCGATGAGGCCTGTCGTCATTCCCTTTGCGTTAAGCAGCGAGCGGATCAAATGCGTCGTCGTCGTCTTGCCGTTCGTCCCGGTCACGCCCACCATGAGGAGCTCCTTCGACGGATGGCGGAAGTAATTCGCCGAGATGCGCGCGAGCGCGACCCTCGTGTTCGCGACGACAATCTTGACGACCCCGGCGTGCATGAAATAGGAATCCGGGAGAACGGAATCGTCTTCGATCACCACCACGGAGGCGCCGTTCGCGACCGCCTGGGAAACAAACGCATGTCCGTCAAAGCCTGAGCCGCGGATCGCGATGAACAGATCTCCCCGCGCGACGCGCCGTGAATCGTAGCAGACGCGGTTCACCTGGATATCGTGTGTCACCACCATCCGACCGTATAATGTTTGAAACATCTTGCTGACGGAAACTCCGTCCAATAATCGTGATAATGTCATGAATGCCGGTTCAGGCGCGGGTTCTTCGATACATGCTTGTTCCATCGGCGCGCGCGTAAATACTCTCGTCCTCTGTTAGTTGGCGGATAACGACGTCAGTGATTTTTGCTGGCAGACGAGCATGATCTTCGTTCCTGCCTTCAGCAACTGGCCGGCTCCCGGAGTTTGGGTCTTCACCGTTCCGGAACCGCTGACAACGGGATCAAGCTTTCTCATCCTCAGCATGTTGACGGCTTTTCGCACGCTCATCCCGCGGACATCGGGGATAACATTGGCCATGTCCGCCGGCGTTGATACCCCCGCGGACTTCGCGGAGGCTTTTTTCACCGGAGCACTCTTTACCGGAACATTGTTAACCTGGGTACTCTTTTCCGGCGCAGGTTCCGGCACGGCTCTCGGATTTTGCGGCGCTACAGACGCGAACATTTCCGACGCCCCGATCACGCGCTCGGCAATCGCCTTAAAGACCGGCGCGCTCGTCGTGCCGCCGTAGTATGTCCCGGCCCGCGGGTTGTCGATCATGACGAGGCAGACAACCTGCGGATCCTCCGAGGGATAGAATCCCACGAACGATGCCGTATAACTTCCGGGTTCATATTTTCCTTCGACAAATTTCTTCGACGTTCCTGTTTTACCCGCGATGTCGATCCCTTCGACCGCCGCAGGTTTGCCGGTGCCGATCTTCACGACATCCTGAAAAAAATGCTTGAGCGTTTTTGCCGTCGCCTCGGAGATGACGCGGCGGATCATCTGCGGCTGAAAGTCGTTCACGACCTGTCCCTGCGCGTCGAGTTCCTGTTTGATGAGCATCGGTTTCATGAGCACGCCGTCGTTCGCCAGAGCGCAATACGCCGAAGCGATCTGCAGAGGGGTCACCTGGACTTCATAGCCGTATGCCATCGTGTTGAGCGTCGTGCCGGACCACTCCGCAGGCTTTTTCAGGGTTCCGCGAACTTCACCGGGAAACTCGACATTTGTCGAGATGCCAAAGCCGTAGTCACGGGCCATTTTGTACAGACGCTCGCTTCCGATGACGTCGCTGGCTTTCGCCATCACGATGTTGCTCGAATACGCCATCGCCTCCTGGAACGTGATCCATCCGTATTCATGCGTGTCGACGATGGGTTTGGGGCGGCCGGCGACATTATATTTTCCGTTCTCTGCAAAGAATTTCTGTTCCGGTTTGATGAGATGATTCTCAAGCGCCGCCGAAGCCGTGACGATCTTAAATACCGAGCCGGGTTCGAAGACGTCGGTGACGGCGCGGAGTTTCTGATCTTCGGCTCCGTAACTTCCGAAGCGCGCCGGATCGACCGGCGGATATTGTCCCATCGCGAGAATTTCCCCGGTCCTGTTCTTCATCATAATAACAATGCCGCGGTCGGCCTTGTTCGTTTCAACCCCTTTCTGCAACTCCTTTTCTGCGATCGACTGGAGCTCCGCGTCGATGGTCAGCACGACGCTGTGGCCGTTGACCGGCTCGACACGGGGATAATCGACCGACGGACGGGCTTTCCCAAGTCCGTCCCGCTGAAGGACGACATATCCGTCGACGCCCTGGAGAAGCTTGTCGAATTCAAGCTCGGAGCCCGCAAGGCCGTTATTATCGATATCGGTAAATCCGATGAGCTGCCCTGCGACATGGTCGCTATGGTAGAGCCTTCTCGGTTCATAGAGGACGATAAGTCCTTCGAGCTTTGCCGCGTCCACCTTTTTGAGAATATCGGGGTTCACCAGCCGTTCCAGCCACACGAATCGCAGGTCGGAATCAAGCTTGTCGAGATAATATTTTTTGGGCTTGCCGAACAGCTGTGAAAACTTTGCCGCTATCGCGCGGGCATCCTCAGCCGCGACCTTGGGATCTGCTGCAAAGGAGACGAACATGGAATTCGACGCAAGCACCTCTTCGTTCCGGTCGTAAATCACTCCCCGCGTTGCCGGGAGATCCATTCTTGTCTGGTATTGCCTCTTCGCAAGATCCCGGTACGTTCCGAAATTGACGATCTGGACCTGCGCGAGCCGCAGACAAACGACGACAAAGAAGAGTAGAATGCCGATCTGAAGATAACGCAGACGCTTCTGCGTGTTGTTCAGCCAGACAGGCTTCTGTTTCCCCGCGACGGTTGTCACGGCGGCCGCTTCAAGAAATTTTTTGAACAGTCTCCGGATCACGGCTGAAGTTTTTCAAGACGCTGTTCGTCGATGTCCAACGGAACAGGCTGCGTTTTTGTATAGGTCATTCCGAGTTTATCGGTCGCAATTTTTCCGATGCGTTCAAGGCTCGACTTTCTGTTGACTTCCGCTCTGAGCACCTCGTTCGAATACTGAACCTTCTGACACTGCATCTGGAGATCGTTAATCTCCATGGCCAACCTGTTCACGGTGAGCTTGTTCCAAACATAGAGAACGATGAGGATGGAGACAAGCACCATCGCCAGAATCAAATTGAACGGTGACCGCCTTCGCCGTGTCACGGGGCGGTTGCCGCGGCGTATTTCCTCGCGCGCAGGCGGGGGACTCCCCCCTCCGTTGTAGACGTACCTTCGTTCTTTCGGCTCGGATGGCGGCGGTGCTACGTCGAGGTCTTCATCAAACGGCTTCATGCTGCGACCTTCTCGATTGCGCGCAACTTTGCGCTTCGTGCGCGCGGGTTATTGGTGATTTCGTGTTCGCCCGGACTTACCGGCTTCTTTGTGAGGATCTTGACTCTCGCCTGCCGCGGAATATCGGGAAGCAATTTGTGCTCCGCTCGGATCGATGTTTTCGCTTCTTCAACGAAAAATGTTTTGACGATTCTGTCTTCCAGCGAGTGATACGATATCACGACAAACCTGCCGCCGGCAGACAGGCAATCGAGCCCGGCGCGAAGCCCGTCATCCAGGCGGCCGAGTTCGTCATTCACTTCGATGCGGATCGCCTGAAAAATGCGCGCCAGGGACTTTTGCAGGAAGTGCTTGCCGGTAACGGATTCGACGATCGCTGCCAGGGCGCGGGTAGTTTCAATTGGCCCCTTCTTCCGTTCGTCGCCAATCCGGCGGGCAATTCTTGCGGCGTTCTTTTCTTCGCCGTAGACGCGAAAGATCTCCGTTAATCGTCCAGGCTCATAGGTATTGACGACTCGCACGGCATCGAGCTTCTCCTGCTGGTTCATCCGCATATCCAGCCTGCCGTCGTGCTGGAAGCTGAACCCTCTCGTGCTCTCGTTCAACTGATGCGAAGAGACGCCGAGGTCCAGGAGGATGCCGTCGACTGATTTGATATTCCGCTGCGCGAGCCGTGCTTTCATATTTGAAAAATTATCGTGGATGAACGTCACCCGGTCGCCGTACTGCCGCAAGCGCTCCTTCGCAACCGAAAGCGCCTGAACGTCCTGATCAAAACCGATGACCCTGCTCTTTGCGGCCGTCATCAGGATCTGCTCCGTGTGCCCGCCGCCGCCGAGCGTGCCGTCGACATACACGCCATCGGGAACGGCATGTAAGTAGGTGACAACTTCCTGCGCCAATACCGGTGAGTGAAACTCATGATGCATTTACGACAAAGCAAGGAAAGAGATGTTCTGAACATTCATGGATTGTTTACCGCATGACTTTCGCGGCGATATTCTCGTACGGCTCCTGCTGGTTCTTCTTGTAGTCCTCGTAGCTTCCGGGATCCCACAACTCAATTTTGTCCAGCGTTCCGATGATCCGGACCTCGTCGCCGATGTTTGCAAACTCGCGCAGCTCCTGGGGAATGGAAAGGCGCGCCTGGCCGTCGAGCTGGCTTTCCGACGCGAGCTCGAGCAATGCTCTGATAAGGCTTCGATGCTCCGGATTGTAGGAGGAGAGGTTGCGCAGGGTTTGTTCGAGCTTGTTCCATTCGTCGATTGGATAGACGAACAGGCACTTCTCAAATCCGCGCGTGATGACGAAGGTGTCGCTGCATTCCGGATTGACGTACTTCCGCAGCTTGGCAGGAAGATTTACTCTTCCTTTCTCATCGACGGCATACATATATGAGCCCTTAAATGACGACATTATTTTTTCATTTCCTGATCTTCGACAAAATCCTTTAAATCAAAAAAAATTCCACACCATTATTCCCCACTTTTCCCCACCGGTGAAACTCCAATTTAGGGTTTTTTGCTTAAAAGTCAAGTGTTTTTTGCGTTTTGGAGGGAATTACTGGGCTTTTGTGAAGCCGAACAACAACTCTGAAGAAAAACGGCTAAAACGGGCTATTTTCGAGGGTGCCTAAGGGCTCAAAATGGACCCAAAGTGGGTAAGAAGGGGACAAAAATTCTGACCGTTATGAGGGCCTGACATCGGGTCTCCTTCAGCCCGCCCGGAACCTCATGTCGCGCCGGTTGCCGTCGGCCCGAAGTGAGTAAGAACGGCGCAACGTTTTCAGAAATTCGTCCGGAAAAATGCTCTGCCTGTTACGACAAATTTCTAAAAGTATTTTAGACGGCAAAAGGCATTGTATATTTTTTTTAATTGCCAACCTGAATCATTGGGGAGCACACAACGTTTTTATTAATGTCATCGTCGAAAGATCATTCAACATTCATAAGGAGTCAGTCATGGTACAACGAATTTTTCTTGCGGGCTTTGTTCTTGTCTTCGCGTTCTCATTTGTGACACTGGCGATCGCCCAGGACACAATGAGGCGTGACACAACGGGGCATAATTATATGAAGCAGGACACAGCAGATGCGCCATGAACCGGGACATGAAGAACGGGGAAATGAATGACCGGGACACGTTCAATCGCGGCATGAAGGGGCAACGGGGAATGAACAACAACCAGGAAATGTCGGGCTCTCTCCAATCGGCCACATGCGACATCTGCGGATTCATGGTCCGAAGCCACAACGAGAAAGAGATCGCTTCGATCATGAAAACACATCAAAAGAAATATCATCACAAGACCGTCTCCGACAAGGACGTCAAGGACATGATTCGAAACGATCAGAGTCATTCGGAAAATGATATCAAGCAGCAATGATGAATCTGACGTATCGCCAATAAAGAACCCCGTCATCGACGGGGTTTTTTCTTGGCGTACTGCAATCGTAAGCCATTGCCGCACAAGTACTTATATGATATTACAAATCGCACTCATTATTGAGACACTCGCCGCGAAGCGTCTGCCATCTCGCCGATGACCTTTGCAGCTGCTGCCAATCGCAGTTGGGGATCCGCCGTCGCCGGCAGTGCGGTCTGCAGAGTGAGATCCTTTCCTTGCTGGCGGAGTTGAATGTTTTTCAGACTCTTGTCCGCTAACTTTCGCATGATCAATTGAAACGGAGACTCCGCGTCACTCTGTGTCCCGTAGAATTTGTCATCGGAGGAATCCGGCAGGGTCACGACGAGGGTCTGACCTTTCAGGGAAACTTTTATGAAATTGCCGCCGGCCGCGATCAGCCGCAGCGTCATGAGCCCTGTGAGGTGTTCCACTTCTTCCGGGTACTGGCCAAACCGGTCGACAAGCTCTTCCCTGATATTTTTCAGCTCCGCTTCCGAGCGCACCTTGTAGAGGCGGCGATAAAGATCCAACCGTTCAGTATCTGATTCAACGTAAAAGTCCGGGATAAGTGCTTCAATGTCCGATTCTATGATTGTTTCCGGAAGATGCGGTTCTGCGCCGGACACCTGCGCGGTGAAGAGTTCTTTGAACTCTTCTTCCTTGAGCTCTTCGACCGCCTCTCTCACGATCCGCTCATACATTTCAAATCCCATTTCCATGATGAATCCGGATTGCTCCGCGCCGAAGACATTTCCGGCGCCGCGAATTTCCAGGTCGCGCATCGCGAGATTGAAGCCGGAGCCGAGTTCCGAAAACTCTTCGATCGCCTGCAGGCGGCGGAGCGTCTGTTTCGGCAGAATGCCGAGCGGCGGGACGAGAAGATACGCGTAGGCCTGGATATTCGAACGCCCTACCCTCCCACGGAGCTGGTAGAGCTCCGCGAGCCCAAACCGGTCAGCCCGGTTGATAATGATCGAATTCACGCTCGGAATATCGAGCCCGGATTCGATAATCTTCGTGGCAACCAGCACGTCGAACTTTTTCTCCAGAAAGTCCATCATGGTCTGCTCGAGTTCGTGCCCTTTCATCTGGCCGTGCGCGGCGTGAACCCGGGCATGCGGTACATGCGTTTTGATCTGGCTTGTGATCGTGTCGATATTCTGCACCCGGTCGTGGACCACGTAGACCTGTCCTCCCCGGTGAAGCTCTTTCATGATCGCTTCCCGGAATATATTCCAGTGCGCCTGGCGCCCTTCGGAGGCAGGAATAATTTCGGTGATGATGGGGAGTCTGTTTCTCGGCGGCGTGGAAATAAGCGAGAGATCCCGCGCACCCATAAGAGAAAAATGGAGCGTTCTCGGAATCGGCGTGGCGGTAAGCGACAGCGTATCAACGGTCGCTTTCAGCTGGCGAAGTTTTTCTTTCGCGGCAACTCCGAACCTGTGCTCTTCGTCGATGATGAGAAGACCCAGGTCTTTGAACGCGATGTCTTTTGAAAGCAGCCTGTGCGTACCGATGACAATGTCGACCGATCCGCCGCGCAGCGCCTCCACGACATTCTTCTGCTCCTTCTTCGACTTGAACCGTGTAAGGTGCTCTATGCGCGTAGCATAGCGCGAGAGCCGGTCATGAAACGTATTGTAATGCTGGAGCGCGAGGATCGTCGTCGGCACGAGCAGTCCCACCTGCTTCCCATCCATGACGGCTTTGAATGCCGCACGGACCGCGACCTCCGTCTTGCCAAAGCCGACGTCGCCGCAGATCAGCCGGTCCATCGGCGACGAGCTTTCCATATCCTGCTTAACTGCAAGCGTCGCGCTTGCCTGATCGGGAGTGTCTTCGTACATAAAGGACGCCTCAAGTTCCTTCTGCCAGTGGGAATCCGGGCTGAAGGCGGTGCCGTGTTCGTGCTTGCGGCGGGCATAGAGCTTCATGAGATCGCGCGCGATATCTTTGACCCGTTTTTTCGCGCGTGCTTTTGCTTTTTCCCACTCCGGCGTTCCGAGCTTGTTAAGAACCGGAGCATGTCCTTCCGCCGAAGAATATTTCTGAACGCGGTTGATGAAGTTCAGGTTCACGTAGAGGACGTCATCCTCCAGAAAATGCATTTTCATGACTTCCTGTTCGATGCCGCCGACCGTCAGCTTCTTGAGGCCGTCGAACACGCCGATCCCGTGGTCCACGTGGACGACAAAGTCTCCGCGCCGAAGCTGCTGAACCTCTTTCTGAGAAAATCCTTTGAACCGCTTCCGCTTCGCAAGGCCTCTTCGCCTCAGCCGTCCGAAAATCTCATGCTCGGTAAATACGACGAGACGTTCAGGATGGTAAATGAAACCGGAATGGATGGTTTCGGAAAGAAATTTCGGAGCAATCTTCTGCAACCGTGCTTCGTCAACCTCCTCCGGCTCGTTATGTTCTTCTACCGAACCGTCACCGCCGGCGTGAAATCGGCCGCCCGGTTCAACTTCGGGGTTTCCGGACGGGGTTTCTTCAATGAGCTCTTTCAGCCGGTCAGATTCGGCTTTCATATCGCTCGTCAGCAGGACAGAATATCCTTCGGCCGTGAATTTCCTGAGTGCTTCTACTAATCTGCCGATGCTTCCGTTGAACGCGGGCTGGGGCGCCGCGGAGAACGTAAGATCCGAAGATTGATTACGGATCGGAGAGCTTTCAATGACCCGGAAGCGAGCGAGCTGGACGTTTATTTCCTCCGCTGAGAATAATCCGGCGGCTTCTTCCGCCAGCCGTTCAGTGATTTCCCGATCAATGCTTGCAGGATCATCCAGCACCACGAGGCTATTTTCCCCGATATAATCGAGAAGCGAAGAGGTGCGCGCGGATGTGTCCGTGGCTTCCTTCTCTCCGGGAGCCGCCTGCCCTGTGCCCTCTTCCCCGGGCGCGCTTGATTGGAGAGCGGGGACAATGCTCGCAGATTTCATTTGGCGGATCGATCGCTGAGAGAGCGCGTCGAATTCCCGGATGGATTCGACAGTGTCGCCCCAGAATTCCAGCCGGAGAGGATTGTCTCCCGCATACGAGAACACATCGATAATGCCGCCGCGGACCGCAATGTCGCCGTAGCTTTCGACAAA
This sequence comes from Bacteroidota bacterium, assembly GCA_035495255.1. Taxonomy (GTDB): domain Bacteria; phylum Bacteroidota; class Ignavibacteria; order UBA10030; family SZUA-254; genus DASYTP01. The sequence goes on from DATJGD010000012.1 coordinate 83,055, forward strand.
CTGTTTTCGTTCGAATCCCAGCGATTCAAGATTTTCGATGAGCTCCCGGAACTTGTACTGCTTGCCTGAATCAACTTCCACGATTCTTTTAGTGAAGGCGCGCGGCGGCGGCAGTTTTTCTGCGATCGATTGCGCCGACGCAACGACGATCAAACGTAGATCAGACGAAATCGATTTCAGCGTTTCTATTTGCGAAATCGAAGAGGTCATATCGAGCGTCTGCGCCGAGTGCGCCGGGCTGGATCCGAAGAACCGGACACGATCTTCTCCTGCGAGAATCGCACAATCGTCTCGAAGTTTTTCCGCGCGCTCCTGATCCGAACCGATGAGCAAAACATTTTTGACGCCCGGAGAAGTATCTCCTCCCTCTTCGAAGAGGTTGACCGCAACGAACGCGAGAAGAGATCCGGCGGCGCCGTCAACGACGAGCGGCTTCCCCGGGTGGAGTGATCCAGCCTTCTTCGCAAGGGCTTTGAACTCGGCCGAACGGTATATTTTTTCCTTGATTTCCTTCAAATGTATTTTTCGGAATTCGAATGGCGTTGCCTTCTTGGCGAAAACACTCTACCCCTACTCGCTCCGTTTGAGGGAAAAAGTAAGGGTTATCCATAAGTTACGCATCGCCCCAGGGATTTGCAAAAAGAACTTGCAAGAAATACGCGCATTGTACATTAGTATTGTTGTGAATATATTGAGCCTATGGACGATCCGATCAAAGTAACGAGCCATTTGTCTATCCCACTGGGAGAATTAGAATTCCATTTCGCACGGAGCGGCGGTAAGGGAGGGCAAAACGTCAATAAGGTGGAAACGAAGGTCGAGCTGTTTTTCGATGTTGAGCATTCAGCGAGCCTTTCTGATCATCATCGCAACAAACTCATGTCGGAGCTGAGGTCCCGCCTCGACAGCCGGGGGATGCTGAGAATTGTCGCCCAGGACTCGCGAAGCCAGTGGCAAAACCGCGAGCTTGCGGTTGAGCGTTTGGTCGAAGTCCTGCAAGCTGCGCTCAAAACGAAGAAAAAGCGGGTTGCGACGAAAACGCCGGCCGCGGCGAAGGAGCGGCGGCTTGTGGAGAAGAAGCGGCGGGGAATCATCATTCGCTCCCGGAGAATCGAGGACTAGCCGGCTTTTGACTTTAGCAGAGTCCTTTAGGCAGCCGGTTTCCCGGCCTGCGGCGCTCCGAGAATCTTATTTGCCATCCACACCGACAGCAAGAAGATGCCGAGAATTAATCCGAACGCGAGCAGCCATGAGAGATAAATTTCGAAAGCAATAAGGAAGGTAAGAACGATTGTAAGAATTCCGATATTGATCAGCTGCAGTAAAAAGGCGTTACGCCGCTTCTCATACTTGGGAATGATCCCAAGCCACTCCGATACCAGGGAGACCGCGATCGAGACTGCAATTATTTCGAGGGCAAAAAGAAACATATCGTAATTGGTTTTCCTGTCTTTACGATATGATGGGTAGAAAGTTGGCGGAGGAGAGGGATGGCCCCGGTAAGCTCCAGAATTAAGCCTTTTTCTCCGGATGAGCAGCCAGGCCTTCAAGTTTCTCCAGAAACTCTTCGGCTTCTCGTTTTCCAAATCCCTTCGATTCCAGATATTCCTGCGTGACCCCGTCCTTTGTAAGACGCTCGCCGATCACCGCCATCTCGAGACGTGAGAACTTCTGGCTCTTGAGAATATAATCCTCAAATGCTTCCCAGGCGAACGGCGCCACGCATTTTGCGATCTCCGCCATTGCTTCTCCGTATACCCGGATCTCATACTGCGCGTGGGGATCGATGCGCAACCGCAGAAAATGGAAGAGATTGTGCAGATCGATCTTCCAGTACCATTCGGTGTACAGCGAGAGCGGAAGATTGATGCGGGCAAGCTCGCGGGCGATGTCGGATTCGAGCATCTGCTCGTACTCGCCGTATAATTTTTCCTGCGAAGAGGTTAAGATATGCAGCACGTTCATGCGCAAGTCGGCCGGCACATCCTCGTCGCGGCGCCCCTGCTTGTTCTGAAGGCTTTGGAAATGTATCGCGTGGTGCTCGGGAACGTAAAACTCATCTTTCATGACCGAATAGCGGCCCGAGTATTCGTTCACGTTCGCCGTGCGGTGGCGGATCCATTGGCGGGCGACAAAGATCGGCAGCTTGATGTGGAACTTGAGCTCGACCATTTCGAACGGCGTCGTGTGAAGGTGCCGCATGAGGTAGCGGATGAGGCCGCGGTCCTCATTGACGGTCTTTGTTCCCTTCCCGTAGGAGACGCGCGCAGCCTGGACGATCGATTCGTCTCCACCCATAAAATCGACAAGGCGGACAAAGCCCGCGTTGAGACATTTGAACTCTTTATCTAAGACTGCTTCTGCCGCCGGGTTCGAAACGTGTGCCATGGAGTGTTGGACTGTTGAGTGCGGTTCAATGTACTAATTAGAGCGGAGAAAGCCAAGAGGAAAACGGCGGTCCCGCTCATCGCCGTTGTATCTTGTCCCGCCTTTGACTATCTTTTTCAATGCAAAGAGTCGCGGTCGGAATTTTATTGAATAACGGCAAGATCCTCCTCTGCCAGCGGAAACGCACGGCGGCGAAGTACCCTCTGAAATGGGAATTCCCCGGAGGCAAAATCGAAGAAGGGGAATCCGCCGAGCAATGCCTTCGCCGCGAGCTTGTGGAAGAATTGGGAATTCAGGCGAATGTCGGGCTCCTCTATCATCAGCAGCACGCGCTCTACTCCGACGGCAGGGAATACGACGTCTTCTATTATGTCGTTCCGAACTTTACCGGCGTCATGACGAATCATGTGTTTGAAGAGTATATCTGGATCCCGGTCCGGGAGTTTCCTTCGTACGATATTCTGGAAGGAAATAAGGATGTTATGAACAAACTGCTTGCGGACGATGATCTTCACCGACCGGGTTAAGCTGCGGCGCCTGCACCGTTCAGTTGAATCGTGGTATCGCAATCATCGCCGGGACCTTCAATGGCGAACGACGCGGGACCCCTATGAGATTCTTGTGTCGGAGATTATGCTGCAGCAGACGCAGGTCCGCCGCGTCCAGGAAAAACTCCCCATATTTTTGAAACGCTTTCCGGACTTTACGGCACTCGCCCGCTCACAAAAGAGCGACGTCATCCGGGCCTGGGAAGGGATGGGCTACAACAACCGGGCCGTCCGGCTCAATGAGCTCGCACGAATCATTGTGAAGGAACATCACTCCCGGCTTCCATCGGATATCGCGACGCTCCAGTCTCTTCCCGGCATCGGCCCATATACCGCGCACGCCTTGACATCGTTCGCATTCCGAAAACGCGTGCCTGTTGTCGATGTGAATATCCGCCGCGTCTTCTCCCGAATTTTCACAACAGGAAAAATGTTGTCCGACCGGGATGCATGGAAACTTGCTGAGAAAGTATTGCCGGCATCCGCGTTTACATGGAACCAGGCGCTCATGGACCTGGGAGCCGTGATCTGCACGGCTCGCAAACCGGCGTGCCCATTGTGTCCCATTGCGCGATTGTGTTCGTCGCGATCGGTTATCAAGAGAATGCCGGCCGTAGCGAAGACGAATCCGGAACCTTCATATCACGGACTTCCCCGCCGCATCTGGCGCGGAAAGATTGTTCAAGCCCTGCGAAATTCTCCGCGCAAACAAGTCCGTCTCTCCTCGTTGGCCGGAGCAATTCGGCTTACGGCAGCAGATCAGCCATGGATCGGCGAGCTGGTCCGTCATCTCGAAAAAGACGGATTGATCGTCACCCGGAAAATTACAAATACAACATATGTCTCCCTCGCGGCATGACAAGGTCACCCTTGCGCAAGCGAACATCGTTCGCTTGTTCAACGAGCGGAGAGTCGCAATTCAAACGCGGCTTGAGGAATTCAAACAGGTCCCTTCTTCCGAATATTTTTACGAGCTCGTCTATTGTCTCCTGACCCCGCAGTCGAGCGCGGTGAACGCCGGCCTGGCCGTCGAACTGCTGCGGAGGCACGACCTGTTCGGTTCCGAAATCAACCCCGAACCCCTCCTCCACCAGAAAGAGTTTTACATCCGGTTTCATAAGACGAAGGCAAAACACCTGCTTGCCGTCAAGGAAGGCTATTCCGCCATTGCGGGGCAGCTCTCCAACGGGACAACCAGCGTGGAATTGCGGGAATGGCTCGTCGTGAATGTGAAAGGGCTGGGCTGGAAGGAGTCCTCGCATTTCCTCCGGAACATCGGTCACGAAGACCTCGCCATACTTGACCGGCATATCCTGAGAAATCTTGTGCGCTTAAAGGTCCTTCATCGCCTTCCGCCAACCCTTACAAAGAAGCGGTATTTGGCAATCGAGAAAAAATTTTTTAAGTTTGCACAGCAAATTGGCATCCCGATGGATGAGCTCGACCTCCTCTTCTGGAGCATGGAGACGGGCGAAATTCTTAAATAGAATACTATGAAAGCACTTGTACTCGGAGCCGGAATGATGGGCAGCGCCATGGCGTACGACCTGGCCCATTCTCCCGGCGTTGAAAAGATCATCCTCGCGGACATCAATGAAGATGCCGCACGGTCAGTTGCGGTGAGAACTGCGAAGCACGTCGAGCCGCGGAAGCTCGATATCAATTATTTTGACGAGGTTGTCGACCTTATGGGGGGCGTCGACGTCGCTCTTGGAGCGACAAGCTACACACACAATGTCCTTCTGACAAAAGCCGCGATCGAAGCGAAAGTCCATTTCACCGATCTTGGCGGCAACATGGATGTCGTCTATAAACAGATGGCTTTCGACGCGCAGGCGCGCGCCGCAAATATTCTTATTCTCCCCAACTGCGGCCTTGCTCCGGGGATGGCGTGCGTTATTGCCGCCGGCGGCGCAAAGAAGTTCAGCGACGTGCGGGAAATTCACATACGGGTAGGGGGCCTTCCGCAGCATCCCCAGCCCCCGCTGAATTACCAGCTCGTCTTTTCTCCCGAAGGACTGATCAACGAATACATCGAACCCGCCGAAGTGATCCGGGCCGGCGAGCCGCTCACGGTTGAATCAATGGTGGATCTTGAAGAGCTGGAGTTCCCGAAACCGTTCGGGAAAGTCGAAGCGTTCAACACCTCGGGCGGAACGTCGACCCTGACCCGGATGTTCAAGGGGAAAGTCAAAGAACTCGATTACAAGACGATCCGCTACAAAGGCCATTGCGAAAAATTCAAGACACTGCTGGATCTCGGATTCGGGAGCTCGGAACCGGTGACCGTCGGATCGCATGTGTTCACGGCCCGCGAGTACTTCGAGCATTTATTGAAAAAAAAGCTTCCGATGAACGGGCCCGACGTGGTGCTCACGCGCGTCACGATAAAAGGCATAATGAACGGGGAAGGAAAGACCCTGAACTACGAAATGGTCGATTACTTCGACCAGGTCGCCGGGCTGACGTCCATGATGCGCACGACCTCCTTTCCGACATCGATCATCGCACAGATGGCCGCGAACGGGACGATCACAACGCGCGGAGTCGCTCCGCCCGAACAGTGCGTTCCTCTCGATCCCTTCATCGCGGAGCTTAAGAAGAGAAATATTATTATAAAAGAAACCTCCTCAAAGATCCTTTCGTTCGGTGAGAAATGAAACGGCCGCTCTCAGTGGTGATCATATCGAAGAACCCGAAAACGATGCAGGAGACGCATAACCGGTTCGACACGCAAACGAGTTTTCCGAGGGTGCGGTTATTCTTTATATTCTTAAAGGCTTTTTTTACAGGACATTTCTGAAATGGCAGATTCGTTTTCATTTGACATCGTATCGAAGGTCGACATGCAGGAGGTCGACAACGCGCTCAATCAGGCCCGCAAGGAGATCACACAGCGGTACGACTTCAAGGGATCCAAGACCTCGATCGATCTCAATCAGAAAGAATTCGAGATCGTCATTATCTCCGACGATGAATTCAGGATGAAATCCGTCATCGACATCCTCCAGGGAAAGTTCGTGAAGCGAAATGTGCCGCTGAAGGCGCTCACCTACGGCGCCATAGAACAGGCGTCCGGAGGCACGGTGCGTCAATCGATCAGGCTGCAGAACGGAATCGACAAAGAGAACGCGAAGCATATTACAAAAATGATCAAGGACTCGAAGCTGAAAGTCCAGGCGCAGATCATGGACGACCAGGTTCGGGTCACCAGCAAGAGCAAAGACGATCTGCAGTCTGTCATGGCGCTGGTGCGAGGGGCAGACCTGAAATTCGCGGTCCAGTTTGTCAATTACCGGTAACATGCGCTCGCTCAGACTTGGGCTATATTTCCTGCTGTTTACCTCGTTCGCCTTCGCGCAAAACTCTCTCCCGGTAACGTTTCTCCAGGCTCCTTCGCGCAACTCCCACATCGGCAAGTTTACGCGGAACGGAATGACCTACGGATCGCTCGACGATCTGGCGCGGGTGTTCGTCATTGATACCTATGCCGATTCGGACGCCGCGAAAATGGAGTTGAGAACCGAAGCCTACACCATCACGGCGAGCGCCGGCAACCCCTTCATTGTATTGACCGACCTTCAGCACAATAGCAACGTCGTGCAGATGCCGGCCGAGGTCCGCTTCGCCGCAGGGAGCTATTTTGTTCCGCTCGAATCGTTTATCCCCATCCTGGATTATATCTCCCCGGAAGCGATCGCTTTCGACCGGGTGCGCACGGCTGTTATTGTCGGAACGGTGACTCCTGTTTCGCGCTTCGACGTCACCGGCGTGGATTTTGAGCAGAAAACCAACGGTTATCTGGTAAAAATTCACTGCGCGAAAAACCTGCCGGACTACGAGACATTTCTGAAGATCGACGGCGACGACACCTGGTTGTACGTCACGATCGCCGACGCGCGCGCCGACGAAGCGGCATTCAAACGAATACGCCCTTCCGGATTCGTGAAAAAAATTATGGTGTTCCAGTCCCCCACCTCCGTTCAGCTGACGATCCGCATCAAAGGCCAGATGGACAGCCATGAGCCAATCGCCTCTCCGGGCAGCAACGATATCTTCGTCGCGATCCGGCCTTCAACCGAAGAGCAGTCGGCAAAATATAAAGAACGCGAATACCAGCACAACCTCGAACGCGAGCGGAAACGGTGGAAGCTGGATGTCGTCGTCATCGACGCCGGCCACGGCGGGAAAGACCCCGGGACGATCGGCGTGACGAAGACGAAGGAAAAAGACGTGACGCTGGCGATCGCGCTCAAGCTGGGAAAGCTCCTTGAAAAGCAGCTCCCCGGCGTCCGTGTCGTCTACACGCGAAAGACCGATGAGTTTATTGAGCTGTACCGCCGCGGACAGATCGCCAATGAATCGGGCGGGAAGCTCTTCGTGAGCATTCACTGCAACGCCATGCCGCGGAAGCCGCGGTCGACGAGCGGATTTGAGATCTATCTCCTCCGTCCCGGTAAGACGGAGAAGGCGATCAGCATCGCTGAACGGGAAAACGCCGTCGTGAAAATGGAAGAAGGGTACGAGCAGCGGTACAAAGAGCTCACAGAGGATAATTTTATTCTCATGACGATGGCGCAAAGCGCCTATGTGAAGTACAGCGAACAGTTTGCGGATATCCTGCGGCAGGAAATGGGAAAGCGACTCGACCTCGACAACAACGGCACGAAGCAGGCAGGGTTTTACGTACTTGTCGGGGCATCGATGCCGAACGTGCTTGTCGAAACAGGGTATCTGTCCAACACTCACGACGAAAAGATCCTCAAGAGCACGAAGGGACAGCAGAAAATTGCAGAATCGATTTTTTACGGAATCAAGAAGTACAAGACAGATTATGAGCGCTCGCTTCAGGAAGGCGCCTCCATCGGATCAACGAGATAATGTTAAAGAAGCTTCGCATATCGACAAAATTATTGCTGACGATCTTTCCGCTTCTTCTTCTGGGAATCGGGACGAGTATCTATCTCAATAACCGGTACCAGGAGCAGGAGATGCTCGCCCAGGCGCAGGCTTCCGCGCAAACTGCCGCGGACATCTTGCGCGAATCGCTCGTCAACATGATGACGACCCGGTTAAAGGTCGACGACGGGTACCTCTCCCAGCTTGCTTCGATCCGCGATCTCCGGAACCTTCACATCCACTTCCGCACCGATAGCCTTCATCTGCGCGACATGTACCAGGATGATGAGCGCATCGCCCGCCTGCGAAACCGCGAGCAGATGATTCCGCCCATCGAAGCGCATGAACGGGAAGTGTTCAGCACCGGAGAGCCGATGTGGCAGCGCAAGGGAGACATGTTCAACGCGATCATTCCCTTCAAGGCGGTCGAAAAATGCCAGACGTGTCATGAAGTCCCGCCGGGCTATGTCCTCGGCGCGGCGGAAATGGATATTTCGCTCGAACGGATTTCTGCGGCCGTGAACAGTAATTGGACACGATCGCTCTGGATCTTCGGAATTTTTATGACGGCCGCACTGGTGCTCTGTCTTGTTGTCTACCACATCGTGGTGCATCAAAATATGCGGCACCTCGTGGACGCAACGATTGCGATAGGACGGGGGAATCTTACGGACGAGCATTTGAAGCAGATCCATTCCGGCGACGAGCTCGGCGATCTCGCCCGCGCGTTTGACATGATGCGCTCAGAGCTCAATAATGCGCAGCAGAAAGTCATCCATACCGAACGCCTTTCAATGGTGGGCCAGATGGCGAGCTCGATCGTGCATGATTTCCGGACCCCGATGAGCACCATCAATCTCGCGATTGAATCGCTGCAGAAAGGGATGAACTTCACGCCGGAAAAGACCCAGGAATGGTACCGGATGATACGCGACGCCGTTCAGCGTATGGTGACGATGGCCCAGGAGCTTCTGGATTTTTCACGCGGCGACGTCCGGCTCGAAAAAGTTGAATTCCCGATACCGGAGTTTACGCATTTGTTGGTTAAGAGCGTCAAGCCGAGCCTCGATCAGGCGCACATTAAATTAAAGATAGAGGAAAAATACAGCGGGACAGCGCTGGTGGACCCCGAGCGGCTCCAGCGCGCCTTCATTAACATCATTAACAACGCGCAGGACGCTATGTCGTCGGGAGGAATTCTCAACATCGCCACCGGGAGAGACGACGGCCATGTAACATTTAGCATTGCCGACACGGGAAAAGGCATACCGCCCGAGATCAAAGATACCATCTTCGACGCGTTTGTCACCGCGGGGAAAAAGAAAGGGACCGGCCTGGGGCTGGCTATTACAAAACGCATTGTTGATCAACACAGCGGGGAAATCTTCGTTGCCAGCGAGAGCGGAAAAGGGACGACCTTCACAATAAGAATACCGCTCGGAGATACCTCGGACGACGATTAAGACGCCGTCCTCCCTCCGCAATCTGCCTCCTGCTATTGCACCACCAACACCGGGATCGAGAGTTTGTGCCGCACCTCTGATATCGAGGCTCCGAACAAAATATCTTTGATGCCCCTGTGTCTGTGGCCTCCCATCACCAAAATGTCAATGCCTGTTTCGCTGCAGAGTTTAACAATCTGTTCGGGCACATTTCCGTAGCCGAGCAGCGGCACAACATCGATATTCAACGATCGCACATGTTGAGCGATTTCGATGAGCCTGCTGTTATCGGTGCGCGCTTCGTTATCGAACGCGTTTGTTCCGTACAACTGGCCGCTGACACCTTCCACGATATGAAAGAGAAACATCGTCGCGCCGTGCTGCCTGGCGAGCGTCTGAGCGTGCGATAAGGCCTTGGCATCCATTTCGCCGTAATCGAGCGCGACGCCGACCTTCGTATACTTCTGCGGCGCAATGTCGTAACCCGACGGTGCGACGGGGGCGCTCTTCTGCTTCCTGAGCCATCTCCTTGGAATTGCAATGTACAGGAGAAGCAGCCCGCAGCCGGCCGCAACCGGGACGACGGTGCCCCAGATCCAGCCCGCGTGTTCGGCGGTGGCTATCCAATCTCCGATCGTGGAAACGACCAGCTTCGCGTTGAGCCCGACAATGAGAACCGCCGTAATCCATGCCAGGATCTTGACCCATCGCTTGTTCACAAATTCCCCCATGCGCGATTTCTCGCTCGTGAACTGTATCAGCGGGATGACGGCGAACGGAAGCTGCAGGCTAAGTATAACCTGACTGAGGATCAGCAGCCCATACGATCCCTGCTCTCCCTGGATCCCGATGACAAAGACGGCGGGGATGATGGCAATAAGCCGGGTAATGAGGCGCCGAAGCACCGGACGAATCTTAAATTGCAAAAATCCTTCCATGACAATCTGGCCCGCAAGTGTTCCGGTGAGCGTCGAGCTTTGACCGGCGGAAAGAAGCGCCACCGCAAAGAGGGTGCTCGCCAGTGTCGTCCCCAGCAGTGGCGTAAGAAGCTCATGCGCCTGCTGGATTTCCGTCACGATAACATTATGCTTGAAGAAGACCGCAGCAGAGACAATAAGGATCGCCGCGTTGACGAAGAACGCCGCGTTCAGCGCGACAGCCGTGTCCACAAAATTCCATTTGCATGCCTGCCTCTTCCCCTCCGGTGATTCTTCGACCGCCCGGGTCTGGACTAACGCAGAATGAAGGTAGAGATTATGCGGCATGACGGTGGCCCCCAGGATCCCGATCGCGATATACAGGCTTTCACTCGTGAGGTGGGGGGTGAACCCGGCGACGACATTTCCCCATTCGGGCCTCGACAAAAACACTTCTATCCCGAAGCAAATGCCGATCGTTCCGACGAGCATGAGGATAAACGCCTCCATCTTGCGAATGCCCAACTGCTGAATCACCAGGAAGAGCATCGTATCAAAACCGGTGATGATGACGCCGTAGAGAAGAGGTACTTTAAAGAGGAGGTTGAGGCCGATCGCGGTGCCGAGCACTTCGGCAAGGTCGCACGCGGCAATTGCCACCTCGCAAAGGACCCAGAGAATGAACGCGACCGGTTTCGGATAATTCTCGCGGCACGCCTGCGCGAGGTCTCTTCCGGTGACGATCCCAAGCCTCGCGGAAAGTGTTTGCAGCAGCACTGCCATGAGATTCGACATCAGAAGCACCCAGATCAGCTGGTACCCGAAGCGCGCCCCGCCTTCGAGATCGGTCGCCCAGTTTCCGGGATCCATATACCCTACGCTCACCAGGTACGCGGGGCCCGCGAACGCCATCATGCGACGGAACGTGCCGGCGTTCTTCGGGATTGTGACCGAGCGGTGAACTTCCGATAACGATGTGGATGTCGATTCTGTTTTCAATCTACGCCTTTGTTACAAAGACCGCTTCAGCAAGTTTCTTGCTGATAAATTTCTTTTTGTTCCCAACCTTGACGGTCATCGATCCGTCGAAGTCGAGCTTTTCTTCAACGCGCAGCTTGGCGTTCAGCTCCAAGCCCAGCCGTGAGGCGTGCTGAAGCAGCGCGGAATCATCATCGTTAACGCGGGCGATCGCAACCCGGTCGCCGGTAGAAGAATCCGATAATTTCCGCAGCTCCTTCACCTCGAGGATCCCTTCTGCCGTCGGGATCGGATCTCCGTGAGGATCGACCTTCGGGTATCCGAGAGCCTTGTCGAGCCGTTGTTCCATCTCGTCGGAGGTAACATGCTCAAGGAGCTCAGCTTCATCGTGGACTTCGTCCCACGAATACCCAAGGAATTTCACCAGCAGCATTTCCCACAACCGGTGGCGCCGCATCATTTTCAGGGCAAGGCGCTTCCCCTGTTCGGTCAATTCAACTCCGCGGTACGGAGTGTGCCACAGCAGCTTCCGCTCCGACAGCTTCTTCACCATATCGGTGACCGATGCGTCGGTAATTTCGAGGTGTGCGGCCAATTCAGATGTCGACACCGTGCCGCCATCCTGCTGGAGTTTATAGATGCCTTTTATATAGTCTTCGGTGCTTTGGTTGTGTTTCATGGCAAAGTTTAGGTATGCCTAAATATATGATTTGGAGGGCATAAATCCAAATTCGTCCGAACGCCAAATAAAAAGCCGGCTTCGAGGGCCGGCTTCCGCAGAAATGTGTCGGGAAAATGTTAGTGTACGCCACCCATGAGTTTTCGTATCGGCTTTACAAAGATGAACATCACCGCGGCAGTTACAAGCAGGATGACCGACACTTCGCCGAAGAGCTGACTGAGAGGCATCGTCGCAAAGAATCCCGCGGCCCACCCCGCCAGCTTGTTTCCGAAAGAGTTCGAGAGGAACCAGACACCCATCATGAGCCCGAGTATTCGCGGAGGAGCAAGTTTTGTGACCGCGCTGAGGCCGATCGGATAGAGACAAATCTCTCCGAACTCCGAGATCGCGTACGAGAGCACCAGCCACCAGGGGCTTACCCGCGCGCCGGGCTCGCTCTGGGCATACGAACCTGCCGGAACGAGCACGAGAAATGCGAGCGCCATAAAGAACACTCCGATCGCGAGTTTTGCGGGGACTGACGGCTCGCGCTTTCCGAGGCGCACCCAGAGCCAGGCAAAGAAAGGCGCCAGGATGATGACGAACACCGGCTGCACAGACTGAAACCATGACGACGGAAATGAAAAGCCGAACGCTTCAAGGCGTGTATACCGGTCCGCGAAGAGATTGAGCGTTGTGCCTGCCTGCTCATACGCCCCCCAGAAAATAATTGCAACAATAAAGAAAATAAAGACAGCGCCGATGCGTTTCCATTCCTCGGCAGTAAATCCGCCGCCTGTGTGCACGGCCTGTGTCGCCGTCTGTGCCTTCGATTCCTGGATTCGGTCGACCGCTTGCTGCAGGCGCTTTCTTCCCAGAACATACTGGATAAGCCCAAATGCCATTCCGACGCCGGCGCAGGCAAAACCAATATGCCAGTCCACTTTCTGCGCGAGGTAGCCTGCGATGAGCGGGCCGAACAGCGCGCCAAGATTAATTCCCATATAAAAGAGGGAAAACCCGGCGTCGCGTCGAGTGTCATCCTTCGGATATAACGAGCCGACAAGGGTGCTCGCGTTTGGTTTCAATAATCCGGTTCCGATGATGATCATTCCAAGGCCGGCATAGAAAAAGGGGAGGTCTTTGAATACCAGCGTAAAATGTCCGAGCATGATGATAATACCGCCGACAAGAACGCTGCGGTATTGGCCGAGGAACCGGTCAGCGACAAACCCTCCGGCGATTGCGGCGCCCCATACGAGGCCGGTATACCAGCCGTAAATCGATCCGGCATCCGCGTCCGTTAATCCCAAACCGCCCGCCGCCGCGGGTGCCACCATATAAAGAATGAGGAACGCGCGCATCCCGTAATAGCTGAACCGTTCCCACATTTCGGTAAAGAACAATGTCGATAACCCGCCCGGGTGGCCCAGAAATGTTTTCTCCTGCGATCCGCCCATCGTTGATGCCGGTGAGGCAGCAGTCATCGTTTCGTTTGCCATAGATTTCCTTCGCTGTGAATGATCGCGCCACGTACCTGGGTGCGTGGCATCCGGAGTGTAAAGTAGCGATTGCCCATGTGAGAATCAAGGAATCTTGCGGGGCGAAACTTGTCCGGGGCAGCGAGGGGAGGCTGCCGGGACCGTTGATTAAGGCGTTGCCAGGAAAAAGAAAAGCCCCGTCCTTCAGGGGACGGGGCCGGTGCAACGGAACGATGAGAAAGCTTCGAATTACTTGGTGGCTTCCTCGGTCTTCATCATTTCTTTGATCTTCGCGTCGGTCATGGTCATTTTGTGGACCATCTTCGCGTGCGTTTTGACCATCGAAATGATTTCTTTTTCGCTATGGCTTCGAACCATGAAGCCGCAGGTCGCGTCGCAGTTTACCGACTTCAACGGACCGGACATGCTCTCATCTTTTTTCATTTCCCCTTTGGCATCGTCCTTCTTCATCTCCATTTTCTTATCGTCCTTCTTCATCTCTTGTTTTGCGGCATCCTGGGCGAACGTGGCAAGGGAGAAGGAGAGTGTGAGCGCGAACAAGAACAATGCGGCAAAAATTCGTTTCATATGAACTCCTTTCAGATGATGTGAGTTGTGATTTGCTGCCCCCGGTTTGGCAATAGAAGGTACCCCTTTCAACGGCAAAAATCAATTCGGGAATCCGGCTTTTGTACCTCTCCCCATTTTTCCGTATCTTGAGTCCACTTTTCAAGGAAAAACGTCAAATTATCATTATGTCTTCAGTTTCTACAATTCCGACGAACAATCAAAGGCTTATCACGTGGGTCGAGGAGATGAAATCCCTCTGCAAGCCCGACGCGGTCCATTGGTGCGACGGTTCGGAGGCGGAATACCAGAGGCTCTGCGATCAACTCGTCGCTTCCGGGACATTTATCAAGCTCAACGAGCAAAAGCGGCCGAACAGTTTTCTCTCGCGGTCAGATCCCGGAGACGTCGCCCGCGTCGAAGACCGGACGTTCATCTGCAGCGTTCGGAAAGACGACGCCGGGCCGATGAACAACTGGATCGCCCCGAAAGAAATGAAAGAAAACCTTACCAAACTGTTCAACGGCTGCATGCGAGGAAGGACGATGTACGTCATTCCCTTCAGCATGGGGCCGCTCGGTTCTCCCATTTCCCACATCGGCGTCCAGGTCACCGACTCGCCGTATGTCGTCGTGAGCATGAAGATTATGACGCGCATGGGAAAGAAGGTGTTGGATGTTCTTGGCGCGGATGATTTCGTTCATTGCTTGCATTCGGTGGGAATGCCCCTCGCACAAGGCCAAAAGGATGTACCGTGGCCGTGCAATAAGGATCAAAAGTATATCGTCCACTTTCCGGAAGATCGAACCATCTGGTCGTTCGGAAGCGGATACGGCGGAAACGCGCTGCTGGGAAAAAAATGTTTCGCGCTTCGCATCGCGTCGACGATGGCGCGCGACGAGGGCTGGCTCGCCGAACACATGCTCATCCTCGGCGTGGAATCTCCCGACAAGGAAAAATCCTACATCGCCGCGGCGTTTCCCAGCGCCTGCGGAAAAACAAATTTTGCGATGCTCATCCCTCCGGCGGCGTTTAAAGGGTGGAAGGTGACGACAGTCGGCGATGACATTGCCTGGATCAAACAGGGAAGCGACGGGAAACTCTACGCGATCAACCCCGAAGCGGGCTATTTCGGAGTGGCACCGGGGACTTCGTACAAGACAAATCCGAACGCGATGGAGTGCATTAAGGCGAATACGATCTTTACGAACGTCGCGCTGACCCCCGACGGCGACGTTTGGTGGGAAGGAATGTCGAATCCTCCCGAGAAGCTTACCGACTGGCGGGGAAAAGAGTGGACTCCGAATTCTCCCGGGCCGGCGGCTCACCCGAACGCACGCTTCACCGCGCCGGCGCACCAGAACCCGATCATCGACCCTTCGTGGGAAGATCCTAGCGGCGTTCCGATCAGCGCGTTGATTTTCGGGGGAAGAAGAAGCACAGTCGTCCCGCTGGTCCATCAGTCCGCGAACTGGAACTTCGGCGTCTACATGGCGGCGACGATGGGCTCCGAAACGACGGCTGCTGCGGCCGGCGAAGTCGGAAAAGTGCGCCGCGACCCGTTCGCGATGCTTCCGTTCTGCGGCTATCATATGGCCGATTATTTTAACCACTGGCTGCAGTTTGGCCGGAATCTTCCAAACCCGCCGAGAATCTTTGCCGTAAACTGGTTCCGGAAAGACGAGAACGGAAGATTCATTTGGCCGGGATACAGCGAGAACATGCGCGTCCTGAAATGGATCGTCGACCGCGCGCGGGGCCGCGGGCACGCCATTGAAAGCCCGCTCGGCTGGATGCCGCTCTACGAGGATTTTATGTGGGAGGGTCTGGAGAGCTTCACACCGGAAAAATTCAATTCCGTGATGTCAGTGAAGTCCGAAGACTGGAAAAGCGAGCTGCTCTCTCAGCAGGAACTGTTCTCGAAGCTCTACGATAAGCTTCCAAAGGAATTTATTTTCATGCGCGAGCTCATTCTCTCGAGCCTCTGGCGTTCTCCGGAACATTGGGAGCTGGCGCAGGAGCGCTGAGCTATGAAGGCGATCCGCATCCACGAATTCAGCGACGCTGGAGTTCTCCGGTTTGAGGATGCGCCGAAGCCCGAGCCGGGGCCGAACGAGGTGCTGGTTCAGATCAAAGCCGCTGCACTCAACCACCTCGACGTGTGGGTTCGCAGCGGACAGCGCGAACGGAACATTCCTCTTCCCCATATCCCCGGTTCAGACGGTTCAGGTGTAATTGCCGAAGTGGGTAAAGATGTCCAAAAGTTCAAACCTGGAGAACGAGTTTTGATTTCCCCCGGCATCTCCTGCGGCCATTGCGAGTACTGCAAGAGAGGAACAGACAATTTGTGCCGCGAATACCGGGTGCTCGGTGTAAGGGAAAACGGCACGTATGCCGAGTTCGTCAAGCTTCCCTCCGAAAATGTTCTTCCGATACCTCCCGGTCTTGATTTTCCTGAAGCAGCTGCAATTCCTCTGGTCTCGCTCACCGCATGGCACATGCTCGTCACGCTTGCCCGGGTGAAGGAAGGCGAAACTGCGCTCGTCCACGGCGCCGGCAGCGGCGTCGGATCAATGGGTATCCAGATCGCAAAGCTCAGAGGGGCGCGCGTGATCACGACGGCCGGCTCCGCAGAGAAGCTGCGGAAAGCCAAAGATCTCGGCGCAGACGAGCTCATCAATTATCGTGAACAGGATTTTGCGGAGGAAGTGCGGCGCCTGACTGAGAAACGCGGCGTCGACGTCGTCTTTGAACATATCGGCGGAGAGGTTTTTGAAAAGAGCGTCAAAGTTCTCGCGAAGGGGGGCCGGCTTGTCACATGCGGAGCGACGACTGACTACAATTGTAACGTCGATATCCGGTACGTTTATACCCGCATGCTGACGATGTACGGATCCTGGATGGGGTGGAAACCCGAGCTCCCTGAAGTTCTTCAATACTTTCCCTCGAAACTGAAACCGGTCATCGACAGCATCTTTCCACTTGAACAAGCGGCTGACGCCCACAGGAAGATGGAAGGCCGGGAAAATTTTGGAAAGATAGTCCTGAACGTATAGCCCACTCCATGATAACCTTCGCCGACATTGAATCCGCATACACGAGGCTGAAGCCCGTCGTTCACAAGACTCCTCTCCTTTCTTCGCGAACATTCAATCGGGACAACGTCAATGAAGTCTACTTCAAGGCGGAGAACTTCCAGCGTGTCGGCGCGTTCAAGTTCCGCGGCGCCTACAACAAGCTCAGCTCTCTGACGGCAGAAGAAAAGAACCGCGGCGTTATCGCTCACTCGTCGGGCAATCATGCCCAGGGGGTTGCGCTCGCGAGCAAACTCTTCGGCATCCGTGCGACGGTGGTCATGCCGCACAATTCGGTGCCGAACAAAGTTGAAGCGACAAAAGGATACGGGGCCGAGGTTCTTTTTTGCGAAGACTCGACCGATGCCCGTGAAGTAGCGACAAACGAACTCATAAAGAAGCATGGGTACGTCCTCATCCATCCCTACAACGACGAGCAGCTCATCGCCGGCCAGGGTACATTGGTGGTGGAAATCTTTAACGAGATGAAGGAGCTGGACTATCTTTTCGTGCCGGTCGGAGGGGGCGGGCTGATATCGGGGTGCGCGATCGCCGCAAAGAACCTTTTCCCAAACGTCCGCGTTATTGGAGTCGAAACAGAAGGGGCGAATGACGCCTTCCAATCCTTCCGTCAGGGACGTATCGTCAAATTGCAGAAGGCAACTACCATTGCCGACGGAATGCGCACATTATCGGTCGGTAAGCTCAATTTTGAGATTATAAGAAACTATGTCGACGATATCATCACCATCCGGGATGAAGATATTTTCCCCACGATGAAGTTCTTTCTCGAACGTATGAAGATCGTCGTCGAGCCGACGGGCGCAGTCGCTCCGGCGGCTGTTCGTCTCAATGAAAAGAAGATTTCGGGGAAGAAGATCTGCGCCGTGATCAGCGGGGGCAACGTCGATCCGGCCGTTCTCAAACAGCTTCTCTAAGGCAAAACTTTTTCATTCTGTTCGCTGTTGTAGAGGTATTGCAGAAGTTCCTGAAGTTAATTAATCACCAACACCCATCACAAACTTTGGAGTCCGCTATGTTCTTAATCCGAGATATCATGTATTGTAAACCCGGATCTGTGCGTCCGATGGTCGAAAAGTTCAAGACCATGAACAAGCTCATGAAGAAAATGGATATCGGTACAATGCGCGTCATGACTGACGTTAGCGCCGAGCGGTATTGGACCGTTGTTGCCGAAACCGAGGTTGAGAGCCTCGAGGTCTACGCAGGCATGGATAAGAAAATGATGGCCAGCAAGGAATTTCAAAAGGCCATGAAGGATTACCATGAGCTCGTGGATTCCGGGCGGCGGGAAATATACAAGGTCGAGTGACGGCGGGAGCGCTCTATCAAACAGGGCGAACAGGCGAATAGGGCTGATGATAGAGCAAGAATGCACAGCGGCAGATCAATTGAAATGATGGCGAATGTTGGATACGATAACGAAATGGTTGACGGTATTGTTGGATATAGTAGGTGGTGTACGAGCGTATGCGAATTGCCCAGATTGCGCCTTTATATGAAAGCGTTCCGCCAAAAGACTACGGTGGAACCGAGCGTGTAATTTCATACCTCACCGAGGCATTAGTCCGGCGGGGCCATGACGTCACACTGTTTGCGAGCGGCGACTCTGTCACGGAAGCGCGACTTATTCCGGCATGTGGCCGCTCGCTGCGTCTCGACAAGGAGTGCAAGGACCAGCTGGTCCATCACGTCCTCATGCTCGAAAGCGTCTGCCAGCATGCGGACGAATTCGACATCGCGCACTTCCACGTCGATTATCTCCACTTCCCTCTTTCCCGAAGACAGGCGTTCGCACACCTGACCACGCTTCACGGGCGGCTCGATATTCCTGAACTCGTCCCTCTCTACCAGGAGTTTTCAGAGCTTCCGCTTGTCTCAATTTCCAATTCGCAGCGCGCCCCCCTCTCGTGGGCAAACTGGAAAGCCACCGTCTACCACGGCCTTCCCGAAGACCTCTACAGCTTCCGGCCGAATCCGGGAACATACCTCGCGTTTCTGGGAAGAATTTCACCGGAGAAGCGCGCCGATCGGGCGGTTCTCATCGCCAAACGCGCGGGCATCCCATTAAAAATAGCCGCAAAAGTCGATTCTGCCGATAAAGAATATTTTCAGGCGGTGATCAAGCCGCTCCTTCGGGATCCTCTCATCGATTTTGTTGGAGAAATCGGAGATCATGAAAAGGATGAGTTTCTCGGAAACGCGTACGCCTTCGTTTTCCCGATCGACTGGCCGGAACCGTTCGGCCTTGTGATGATTGAAGCCATGGCCTGCGGCACTCCGGTGATCGCTTATCCTCACGGCTCTGTGCCTGAGGTTATAGAACACGGGAAGAATGGATTTATCGTCAACGGGGTCTCTGACGCAGTCGCTGCCGCGCGCCGCATCCCCGATCTCAGCCGCGCATACTGCCGGAAGGTTTTTGAAGAACGATTTACGGCGGAGCGGATGGCCGCCGACTACGAGAACCTCTACGAGCTCCTCATCCACGACCGGCACGACCATCCGCCGAATCGACCAATAGAGGAGCACGTTCAATGACGGAAGAAGTCATCCGGGTTAAGGAAGACTCGTACATCCTCGCGACAACGGCACATCCCGACGACAGAACGCGCGTACTGAAACAAGGAGATACGTTCGCGGTCTTCGACCGCTTCGGCGATATCGAAACGAAGGGGACAAACGAGCTGGGACTCTATTATCAGGACACGCGGTTTCTTTCCCGCCTCACGTTAAAACTCGAACGGGATCGTCCGCTTCTTCTGAGCTCGAGTATTAAAGACGACAACGCGATGCTCGCCGTTGATTCGACGA
This sequence comes from Bacteroidota bacterium, assembly GCA_035495255.1. Taxonomy (GTDB): domain Bacteria; phylum Bacteroidota; class Ignavibacteria; order UBA10030; family SZUA-254; genus DASYTP01. The sequence goes on from DATJGD010000012.1 coordinate 102,845, forward strand.
ACCCGGATATCCAGGAGGACGGAGTGGTCGTCATACCGCGCGGGACCGTCCACATTTTCCGGACAAAATTTATCTGGAACGGGACTTGCTACGAACGGCTCCGGGTCCATAACTACGGCCCGATGGGAGTCGAGCTTTCGTTGCGGCTCGAATTTGACGCTGACTTTGCGGACATTTTTGAAATCCGGGGAACCGAGCGGCATGCGCACGGGCGAAACGAACCGCCGCTTGTGCAGGATAATAGTGTCTTGTTCCGCTATGAGGGGCTCGACCGCCAGCTGCGATCCACCCGCATCGTCTTCGAGCCAAAGCCGACGCGGCTTACAGATGTCCTGGCCGGGTTTGATATAGTTCTTCCCCCCGGAAGTGAGAAAGAATATCATTACGCAGTGTCGTGCGAGCTGCAAAACAACGGATCGGAGAACGGGCCCGCCCCTGACCGGGTTGAAAAAAATCTCATGGTCTCATACGACAAAGCCTCACGCAACGCCACCGAAGAGCTTACCCGCATACGGTCCGATCAACCGGGCATTTTTACATCCAATGAACAATTTAACGATTGGATGAAACGGTCCTTGGTCGACCTCCATATGATGCGAACCGAGACTGCATACGGCCCCTATCCGTACGCGGGCATCCCATGGTATTGCACGGCGTTCGGGAGAGACGGGATCATCACCGCGCTGGAGTGCCTGAACTACGATCCCTCGCTGGCCAGGGGAGTTCTCAGCTATCTCGCCGCCCGTCAGGCGGACTCGGTGATCGAATCGCAGGACGCGCAGCCGGGAAAGATCCTCCACGAGACGCGAACGGGCGAAATGGCAGCCCTGGGCGAGGTTCCGTTCAAGAGGTATTATGGATCTGTTGATGCGACGCCGCTTTTCGTCATGCTGGCGGGCGCGTATTATGTCCGGACCGGCGATAAACAATTTGTCCGGTCGATCTGGCCCAATATCGAGCGGGCGCTTGCGTGGATCGATACGTACGGAGACCCGGATGGCGACGGGTTTGTCGAGTACGAACGCCAGTCGCCAAAAGGGCTTGTGCACCAGGGATGGAAAGATTCACACGACTCCGTATTTCATGCCGACGGAAAGGGGGCCGAAGGCCCCATCGCGCTGTGCGAAGTCCAGGGTTATGTTTATGCAGCGAAGCTTGCCGCTTCATCGCTCGCCGCGGTGTTCGGAAACACAGCAAGGGCGTCGACGCTGGAGGACCAGGCGCACACTCTGAAAGAGCAATTCGAAAAAGATTTTTGGTGCGAGGATATTTCCACATACGCCCTCGCTCTGGATAAGAACAAGCGCCCCTGCAAGGTGCGTACCTCGAACGCCGGCCATTGCCTGTTTACGGGAATCGCTTCAGACGAACACGCCCGCAGGGTAGCGACGACACTCATCCTCAGCAGCTCATTCAATGGCTGGGGTATCCGGACGGTCGCCGCGGGAGAGGCTCGCTACAACCCGATGTCGTATCACAACGGCTCGGTATGGCCTCACGACAACGCGCTGATCGCGGCAGGTTTCGCACGCTATGGATTTACGGAACACGCCGTGGAGATTCTCACCGGGTTTCTCGATGCAAGCATCTTTTTCGAGCTTCACCGCGTCCCTGAACTGTTTTGCGGCTTCCCGCGAAGGCCGGGAGAAGCCCCCACGCTGTATCCGGTCGCCTGCGTTCCGCAAACGTGGGCTGCGGGAGCTATCATGATGCTGCTCGAAAGCTGTCTTGGGCTCAGGGTTCTTGCGCCGGAGAGAAAAGTCGTATTCTGCAAACCGGTTCTTCCTGAGTCCCTGGGAAGGGTTTCCATACGCGGCCTGTATCTCGGCGATGCGCGTGTCGACCTGTTGATCGCGCGTCATACCGACGGCGATGTGGGAGTCAATGTTCTCGCGCGAAGAGGCGAGATTGAAGTGACAATTCTGAAGTGATCAGATTCTTTTGAGGGCCTGCCGGAAGTCGGCGATGAGATCGTCGATCCCTTCCACGCCGACCGAAATCCGTATCATCCCCGGAGTGACGCCGTGCCGCGCGAGTTCTTCCTTCCCCATGTTGATGTGCGAGGAGTAGACGGGGATGCTCACGAGAGTTTCGACGCCCCCCAGCGACATCGCGTTGACGGCAACCTTCAGGTTGTCGCACACCTTCACAGCTGCTCTGACTCCCCCCTTTACTTCGATGGTTACCATTCCGCCGAATTTTTTCATCTGCTTGCGCGCAAGTGCGTGCTGCGGATGCGAGCGCAGTCCCGGGTAGAGAACCCGAAGGACCTTCGGATGTTTCTCGAGCGCCCTGGCAAGCGCCATCGCGTTGCTGTTCTGCCGCTCGACCCGAAGTTCGAATGTCTTCAGGCTTCTATCCAAAAGAAACGACATGAACGGATCCGGAATCCCTCCCAGATGCTTCGTAATGCCCTTGACCTTTTCGATGAAGTGTTTCTTCCCCGTGAGTACCCCCGCCATGATATCGGCGTGTCCGCCGAGATATTTTGTGGCGCTTTCAAAGATGACGTCCACTCCCAGATCGAACGGCTGCTGATTCAAACAGGTCGCGAATGTGTTATCGATGATCACGGTGATGTGCTTGCCGAATTCTTTTTGAACGCTGCGCGTTATCCGGACGATTTTTCGGACATCGACAAGCGCCAGCGTGGGGTTCGTCGGGGTCTCGAAGTAGACAATTTTCGTTTTTGGCGTAATGAGATACAGGAGGTCCTCGATCGACTCCGGATCGACATACTTGACGCCGATTCCGTAATCCGGAAGGGTGTCGCGGAAAAAGCGGTACGTGCCGCCGTAAAGGCCGGGTGTGCTGACGATCTCGTCGTCGCTCTTGCATAACGCGAACACGGCCGTTGAAATCGCCGCCATTCCCGAAGAGAACAGCATGCTCGCCTCCCCTCCCTCCATGAGCGCGATCCGGTCCTCGACTTCATTTGTCGTAGGATTATGATACCTCGTATAGACAAGGACATTCGGGTCTCCCTGGGCATATCGCACAGCATCTTTGGAATCCGAAAACCGGTATGTGCTTGTCTGGTAAATGGGGGTAGTGACCGGCCCCTTGAATGCGTGCGTGTGCCTTCCGTGGATTGCCACGGTCGGGAGCGAAAATTTTTGAGACTTGGATTTTTTCATCATGTGCCTGCGATTGTCGGTGTAGTAATCTCAATTCTTGAAACTGGAACTGTTGGAGACAGAAACAATCTCCCTTACCTCGCGCATGTTTGTGCCCGTCCGCCGTCGATGCTCATACTCGTTCCGGTAATCCAGCCTGCGCGGGCTGAGGCGAGGAACAAAATCAATTCCGCGACTTCCTCCGGAGAGCCTGTTCGCCCGATCGGATGCGTCGTCTTGCTGTGGTCAAGAAAACGTTCGTACACATCTTCTTTCATCCCGCTGATTCGATGAAGATTTGTTACGACGACTCCGGGATCGACCGCGTTGACGCGGACGCCTTTCGGCCCCAGTTCCAGAGCGGCACACCGGGTGAGCTGATCGACGCCGGCTTTGCTGACGCAATAGGCAAGGACATTGGGAAATGACCGGATGCCCGTAACGCTTGAAACGTTGACGATGTTTCCCTTTCGGTCAATGATCGATGGAAGGGCAAGCTGTGTCAGCCGGAAGAGCGAGCGGAGGTTAACATCGAACATCGCGTCCCAATCTCCAAGGGAAGTGTTTTCGATTGTCCCGTTGGCAATGATTCCCGCCGCGTTGACAAGAATGTCGATGGCTCCGAAGCGCTTGATCGTCCGCTCGACGGCGGTTCTCCTGTCCTCTTCGCTGGTAACATCACCGCCGATAACTTCGACGCGGGCTGGGTCCAGCTTCGCAGTTAAGGTCCGGAGCGCTGCTTCGCGCCGCGCCACGAGAGCGACATTTGCGCCCCGCTCGTACGCCATCAGCGCCGTCGCTTTTCCGATGCCGCTTGAGGCCCCGGTAACCATGGCGGTCTTACCACTAAATTCGTTGTTGAGTTCCATTTTGTCGGGGTTATCTGACTGTGGGACTATTGACTATTTGATCTGTTTCATGGCTTTTTCAAACACTGCATTAAACATTTTTTCCGTCAACTTGCCGGTGAAGGTATTCTGCTGGCTCGGATGAAATGAACAGATCAACACCTGGCGATCGTTGAGATTGTATTGATTGCCGTGCCCGAATGCCGGTCGTTTTTGAAGAGAGGTTCTGCCGAGCGCTTTAAACGAATCGACTACTGTGTCGAATGCGACGTTGCCGAGGGCAATCACGGTCCGGACATTCGTCAGCAATTCGATTTCCTTCAGTAAGTATGGCCGGCAATTCCTCAGTTCCTCCGGCAGCAGCTTGTTGAACGGCGGCGCGCATCTTGCCGACGCGCTGATATAACAATCCTTGAGTTGAAGCCCGTCATCCCCGGACGAGGACTCGGCCTGGTTCGCGAATCCAAATCTGTGTAACGCCCGATAGAGCCAGTCCCCGCTCCGGTCGCCGGTGAACATTCTACCCGTCCGGTTGCCGCCGTGCGCCGCCGGAGCGAGCCCTACGATCAGCAGGCGCGCATTCGGATCGCCGAAACTTGGCACCGGTTTCCCCCAATACTCCCATTCGCTGAACCGGGCGACCTTCTCTCTCGCAACTTTCTCGCGCCAGTCAACCAGCCGCGGGCATCTTTCGCACTGAATAACAGTGCGCTGAAGCGTTGCAAGCTGTTGTGAATTACGGGGCATGAGGCTGATTGAAGGTACATAAGCGGAGTGAGAAAATCAACGTGTTGAATGCATCAGAAGAAATCATTAGATTGCCCATCATCAATTTCTTGAACTTCCCATGAAACGAGTAACCGGTATCGGCGGAATTTTTTTCAAATGCCAGGATCGCGATAAGATGCGGGATTGGTACAACACACATCTGGGGGTGAGCAAGGACCCGAACGGAGCAATGTTCCTATGGCGCGATTCGGAAAATCCGGAAAAGAAAGGATCCACTGTCTGGTCTCTCTTCGCGAAAGAGACGAAGTATTTTCAGCCCTCGCAAAAGGATTTCATGATCAATTTTCGCGTTGAGAACCTTGAGGGGCTGGTCGAGACCCTGCGGCGCGAGGGAGTGACAATTGTGGACAACGTCGAAACGTACGACTTCGGAAAATTCGTCCACATCATGGATCCGGAGGGGAATAAAATAGAACTCTGGGAACCGGTCGACTAGCATGGAGCTCCAACCTTACCTCAGCCTGGTATCAACCTCGGCGATCCTGGCAGCGGGCATCTTCGCCGGCGTTCAGCTGCGTCAACTCTACAAACAACGCGCACGCGAATCGGCGATGCAGCTGTTTCGCTCGTTTCAAACCCCCGAAGTCACCGATGCCATCAATATCGTTTTTGACTTGCCGGAGGGATTGTCAAAGAAGGAGATCGAAGAGCGGCTCGGAAGAGACAACATCCGCAGTGTCATGATGTTATTTGGCACCATCGAAAGCCTCGGCATTCTTATTTTCCATCGCGAAATTAAGATTGAAATTGTCGACGACTTTTTCAGCGGCATCATCATCCTTGCCTGGAAGAAATTCGAGCGATACATCAGGGAGATGAGGGAGATCGGCAAGCGCGAGACCTACTATGAATGGGTGCAATGGCTCGCAGAACAATTTGTGAAACGGGAATCCCATATGCCTGCCGTTCCGTCCTACATCGCCCACAAGGATTGGAAGCAATGACGCCGCGGTTTGATCGCAGACGAACCCTGTAAATCCAGGAACTGACGAAGAGAATTGAAAAACCCGATCTGGTAAGGATCGGGTTTTTTGTTCGCTATGAGTTGTGAATCAGTATTGGTGCTATTAGTACCGCGGCACCTTAGGGTCGATCTTCACCGACCACTCTTCAATCCCGCCGATGAGGTTCTTCACGTTCGTGAACCCGTTATCGTAGAGAAATTCCACGGCGCGGTTACTTCTGTTGCCGTGATGGCAGTGCACCACGATTTCGGCATTCTTGTCGAGTTCTCCGAGTCTCCCCGGCAGCTCGCGAAGGGGTATGAGCTTCCCCCCGAGGTTCGCGAATTTGAATTCCGACGGTTCGCGCACGTCAAGAAGCACCGGTGTATGGCCGTTGTCCATTTTTTTCTTCAGCTCTTCGACCGTGATCTGGAGAGAATGCAAGTCGTATGTCTTTTCGATGGGAGGCTCCTTGAGGAATCCGAGATTGTACTTCCGTACCTGCTGGAAGCGAGGAGGCTGAACCGGGAGATCGGCCATGACAAAATTGACGAACTCCTGTTTCGACGCGACATGCAGGGAAGGATTGAATTTGCGCTCGAACCCGATCGTCGAGCTCGGCTTCGGGCTCATTGCTTTCCCGCATGAGGATCCGGCAAAATGCGTCGGATAGATTTCAACGCTGTCGTCGAGCTTCAGCAGCTTCCCCCAGATGCTATCATAAAGTTGTTCCGCGCTGCCGTCAAGATCCGGCCGCCCCGTATCGCCGACAAACAGCGTGTCGCCGGTAAGAGCGAACCATGGCTCGCGGCTGCGCGTCGTATCGGTAACGAGAATGCTGACGCTGTCCGAGGTGTGACCGGGTGTGTGGAGAATTTTCAGGAGAATGTTGCCGACCGCGATCTCCTCTCCGTCCTTAAGGCGTACGACAGGAAAACCGGCCTGCACCGACTCGTGGTAATGCACGTTTGCGCCTGTCGCATCGGAAAGTTTCTTCGCGCCGGAGATGTGATCTGCCTGCGCGTGCGTCTCAAAGATGTGCGTAATGTTCATGCCATGATCGCCGGCGTACTGAAGATACTGGTCGATCTCGAACTGGGGGTCTACGACCGCGCATACCTGCCGTTGCGTACAACCGATGAGATACGACAGGCACCCGCCCGCCTCATGCCGGAATTGCTGAAATATCATTATGTTGTTTTACTTGTTAACCTTTCAGTTGCTTTTGCTATCGCCATCAGGAGCGCTTCTTCCCGCGTCGGCGCTTCTGAGCGCGCGATGATCGTGCCGGGATCGACGTTGTCGATATGGCAATGAAATTCTTTCCCGAAACTGTATGAGACAACGTTACATGTTAATCCGCCGATTTCTTTCGAATCGATCTGAAGCCCTTCGGGTCGCAGCATATCATGCCCCCCTCTCGATTGCAGCGATGGGCTCGCTGTACTCCGGTTGTTCAATCGAATCTATGGGCGAATCTGTCGGCGAATCTGTTGGCCAATCTGTGGAATCCAAAACCTTCGAATGTAAGGCTTGCATACAAGTGACTCCTTTCCACGAATGTATGATTTACGGTGAACCAGTGATTTAGAGACTGATTGAAGTTTCTTTTACAAAAAGCCCCCACAAACACCCGAGTTGTCTCCCGCCTGATAAATTAAGGAATTATGGGTGTAAGATGCAAGATACGGGTACAAATATGGGATATTTTTTGTTATATTTAATATTATGAAATTCACTCTGTTTCGATGTTTCCTCGCGGTTACATTGACCCTTGCAAGCAGCATTCTCTGTTGGTCCCAACGGAAAGATAACGACATCAAGTTCCGGCTGGCGCAAAGCTATGAGCGGAGCGGCGACATTGAGTCCGCCCTGAAGATTTACGACGAACTCTACGCCAGGGATTCAACCAATGTCGTGTATTTTGAATCACTTCGGCGGGACTACCTCCAGCTCAAGCGCTACGACGATGTCATCTCCCTGTTCCAGCGGGCCGTCGCAAAAAATCCGAACGATATGAGCCTTCTCGCCCAGCTGGGTACCTTCTATATGCAGAAGAACGACGAGAAAAGCGCGAACGAAAACTGGGACCGCGCCCTGGCGACCGATCCGAATCATGAACAGACGTACCGCGTCGTCGCCAGCACGATGGCGGAAAGCCGGCTCTTCGAAAAAGCGATCGCGGTCTACGAAAAAGCCCGCGTCGCCTGCCACAATGCGACCCTGTTTTCGAACGAGCTCGCGCTCCTCGATGCGATCGTTCTCAACTTCACCGGAGCCACGCGTGAGTATCTGACGATGCTCCGCCAATCCCCGACCATGCTCTCGTTCATCCAGTCCAGGATGTCCGCGTATACCGACCGCCCCGAAGGATTGCGCGCCGCGATCACCCTCATCGAGGAGGCGGTGAAAAAAGATCCCGACTCGCTGGCATTCCTCCAGCTGCAGTCGTGGGCGTACATGGAAGGAAAACAGTTTGACCGCGCGTACGACGTTACGAAGGCCATCGATGCGAAAACGCATTCCGGCGGACGCGAACTTTACAATTTTGCTGAACACGCGTTGAAGGAAAAGGCGTACGCCGCGGCGGCAAGCGCGTTCCAGGATGTCGTTGCGACATATCCGAAGTTTGACATGCGGCCGCAGGCGCAGTTCGGGCTCGCGCATACGCTCCAGGATTCAATGCTCTCGCGGGACACCGTGACCGCGTTCTCAATGTATCTTGGAAGATCGGCTCCTTCTCCCGCCGATCAGAAGCGGTACGACGTGATTATCGATGCCTACAAAAAGGTCATCGCACAATATCCCTCGACGCAGATCGCTGCACAGTCGCTTCTCTCGATCGCGATCATCCAGCAGGAGCATGCGTTCGATCTGCAGTCCGCGCAGACGTCGCTCGAAACGCTCATCAACAACTACGCTGCCTATCCCGGAACGATCATGGAAGGAAGATTGCGGCTCGGAGACGTCCTCCTCTCGCGCGGCAATACCGCGAAGGCTGAAGAGCAATATCTTCTGCTGAACAACTACCCCGGGGGCTCGGATCAGAAGGAACGTGCGGGATTCCGGCTGGCGGAAATCGATTATTACAAAGGAAGTTTTAAGGAAGCCCTGAAGAAGCTTAAAGTTCTCACCATCAATGTCGTCGCCGATATCGCGAATGACGCGCTCAAGCTGCAGATCTTCATCTCGGACAACACGGGTTCGGGCGACGCCGATCTCCGGCGTTTTGCGGCGGCGGATTTCCTGAAGCGGCAAATGAAGTATACTGAGGCAATGGATGCGTTTGAGTCGATGATCATCGCGCTTCCTACGTCGACATTGGTCGATGAGGCCGTTATGAACATCGGCGACATCCAGCTTCAACTGCGGCAGTATGACGCCGGCATCGCGTCGTATGAAAAGCTCATCAAGGACTTTCCGGAAAGCCTTTCATTGGATATTGCGGTCGTGAAAATCGGGACCGCCTACGACCTCGGTTTGCATAATACGACAAAAGCGATCGAGTCGTATCAGAGGCTCCTTACGCAGTATCCGAATTCTATTTACGTCTCCGATATACGGCAGCGGATCCGGGCACTGCGCGGGGAGACCATATGAGGAAGTTTGCAGGTATGCTGACACGGTGTATGGTATTTCTAACGCTCCTTCTTTCCCTCGCCTCTGCGGCGTTTGGGCAGAAGGTGTTGATCCCGATGGATCTGAAACAAACCGACCACCTGAAAGCGTACGGTATCGCTTACTGGGCCCTGCAGAAAAATATTGACGTCGATTGGCTGCTGAATTACAGAGGCGGATCGTTCATGCTCGACGGATTCGATCTCGTCACGGCCGAATGCCGTGTGCGGGGCGTACTGTACGAAGAAGTAGGCGGAAGCCAGGCCGCCCAGATTTATTCCGAAGTGCAGGCGGATGACAACAACATGGACGTCGTGCGTCTCGAGAAGCCGCCGAAGATCGCGGTCTATGTGCCTCCGAATTTCCTCCCGTGGGATGACGCCGTCACGCTTGCCATGGATTATGCCGAGATCCCGTATGAAAAAGTATGGGACGATGAAGTGATGCACGATAAGCTTATGCAATACGATTGGATACACCTTCATCACGAGGATTTCACCGGCCAGTACGGCAAGTTCTACGCGAATTTTTCTTCGGCTCCATGGTACATCGAGCAGCAGGTGATGTACGAAAAGAAAGCGAAGGAGCTTGGGTTCAGGAAGGTCTCTGAAATGAAGGGGGCCGTGGCGCGCAAGATTAGGGAGTATGTGGCGAGCGGCGGGTTCCTTTTTTCGATGTGCTCAGCCACGGATACGTATGATATCGCGCTCGCCGCGGAGAACACCGACATCTGCGAGTCGATGTATGACGGCGATCCTGCCGATCCCAACGCGCAGAAAAAGCTCGATTATTCCAAGTGCCTTGCGTTCGAGAATTTTACCATCGAAAAAAATCCGCTGCGGTATGAATATTCCGACATCGATACGCCTCCGAGCGACATGATCGATCTCTCGCAGCAGAGCACCGACTATTTCACGCTCTTCGAATTCTCCGCGAAGTATGATCCGGTGCCGACGATGCTGACGCAGGATCACGCGAACATCATCAAAGGATTTATCGGACAGACGACGAACTTCAAGAAGAGCCTCATCAAAAAGAACGTCACGATCCTCGCGGAGAAAGAGGGAACCGACCAGGTTCGCTACCTCCACGGAAATTACGGCCGCGGAACATTTACGTATTACGGCGGCCATGACCCTGAAGACTACCAGCATGCCGTTCACGATCCGCCGACCGACCTGAAGCTGCACAAAAATTCTCCGGGCTACCGGCTGATTCTCAACAACATTCTTTTCCCCGCGGCAAAAAAGAAACAGCAGAAAACCTGAGCGTATTTCCTGTTGCAATCATCGGATTATTTTGTAAATTGGTTCGATGAGAATTGCAATTATTTCCGATATTCACTCCAACATCGAAGCGTTAGAGACTTCACTGCGCGCCATTGAGAAGCAGCGCGTCGACGAAGTCGTCTGTCTCGGCGACATCATCGGCTACGGAGCCAACCCGAACGAATGCATCGAGCTTGTCCGCAAGACCACGTCTCATGTTTTACTCGGCAATCACGACGAAGCTGCGATCGATCTCTCGAGGACAGAATACTTCAATCCGTTTGCGCGCATCGCCGCCGAGTGGACGAACAAACAACTCTCCGACGAAAACGCTGCGTATGTCGGCGAGCTGAAGTTCATCCTGGAGCGCAACGGCCTGATGTTTGTTCATTCATCCCCATACGAACCCGAAGAATGGCACTACATCCTTTCTCCGGTCGACGCACAGTTCAACTTCGCCTATTTCACGGCGCCAATCTGCTTCGTGGGACATTCACATGTTCCGGGAATTTTTTGCGAGGATATCTGGACACTGGAGGTCGTGCCCGGGAAGAAATTCATCGTTAACGTGGGAAGCATCGGGCAGCCCCGCGATAACGACTGGCGGTCGAGCTTCGGGATCTTTGATACGGAGAAATGGACCTACGAGAATATCCGGCTGGAGTACGACGTCAACACCGCCGCGGAAAAGATCCGCAAAGCCGGTTTGCCAAAAGCGTTAGCCGACAGGCTGCTCGTCGGCCGATAACGGGGAGTTGGTCCCCGTCCTACCTTTTGCTTTTCCTTAGTTGTGCAACTTTTTCTTTAAGGAGCGACGCCTGCTGAGACGACAGGCCCGACGTCGGGATGTTGAGATATTCGCCCAATGCTTCGCCGTTCAGCTTCATATGCTCGAGCGCTCCCGCCACCATAATGCGCGCGTCGACATTGGAAAGCAGTTCGGGATGCAGGCGGAACACTTCCTTCGTCTTCAGGGCGCACGTCCCAAAAAATCCTTTGTCGAACAGCACTTTTGTTCCGTTCAGCTGCAGCGTACCGGTCTCTGTCGTGCTCACCGGCGGAGCGGAAACCTGTCCCTTATTTTCCCCGTGGACAGTCGTGGTCCGCGGAATCTGAAGCTCGTCCTTCGACGGTTCGGCAGGCAGGCTGCGGACGCGTTCCATGGCGAGTCTGAGCAGCAGGTCTTCCTGGCTCAGGGCGCGAAAGTCGGAAAGATCGACGATGACGAATTCCGGAACGACGAGTTTATCCTTCCCGTCGATGAGAATCGTCGCTGAAGCTTTCTTGTCGAGCTTCATTGAATCCTCAGGCTTGAGAACGTCGCCGACCGCAACCGGTGTCCAGTCTTCCTGGACATTATGCCTGACGTAGACTCCTCCTTTGGCCGCCGTGACCTTGATATCCGCAAACGCGGTCAACGCCAGCGAGAGAGTTACGCTTAACAAGAATGCCGCATGCAATGATAGTGTTTTCATACTCTTTCTCCGTTCCTATAATTTAATTAACAGCATCAAAATCAACAAGTTTCACCCACCCGCGGACGACGCCGAGATTAAGCTCGACATCATCAAAATACTCCTTCGCCCCCGCATTCCAGGCTTCCTCAAATCCGCGCCGGATTGCGGTCGTTTCGACCGGAATCCATGCCGTCTCGACGCCCCGTTCGTTCATTCGGATCACATACCTCTTGGGATTGTCGCTGATGAGCGGCGCATGCTGAGCGTCGATCCCCGTATCGAACATGACATAGATATGCGCCTTCTCCGGATGTTCCGGCGGCACGACGTCGATGAAGGCCGTCGAAATTCCCATGCTCGCAAGAAGCGAGGAATAACACACACTAAAGTCGTCGCAATCTCCGCCGTTCAGCGAAAGAGTTTCCGAAGGATATTGAACAAAATCCTGGCTTTGTTCGGGGTCATTCACATACACGACGCGTTTCGCGAATGCATTAAAGACGATTTCGGCGCGTTCGAAGTTCTGCCGCAGTGCGGGCACCGTATCAAGATCGGATTTGCGATTGCTCAGCTCTTCGCGCGTAAATTTGAGAACCTCCTGGTCCTCAGGCGTTACAAAATACTTCAGGAGCCCGGCGTCCCCGTTCCAGTCGTTCTTCCCGCGGATAAGGACCCGCGACTGATAACGGTCGCTCTCTTCGCTCCCAGGCGAGACTGCGACGCGCACTTCGGCTTCCCGCACCGAGGACGTCTTCACCGAGCGTATCTCGTCACTGAAGACAGCGTAGAGCGGAACTTCCGCGACCTCACCGGGCAAAATATTCTGTGCCGGGGTCTGCGAGGGAACATCCATCAATCCGTCGACATAAAAATTCACCTTCGCTTCGATCGGCCGCGTCGTCGTGTTCCGCACTCTTGCCGACCCGATCGGTTTGAGCGCGTACTGCATCTTTGAAGCGGGGAAAAGTTCTTTCGCTATCGAGACGTATTCGATGCGCGCAAAACTCTCCTGTGGCCCGCCGAACGACATGCTCGCCGTGACCGACAACTTATTGTTCGTGAACTGATTGAAGTCGATATTGCTGACGTTTGCCTCGAGGAACGTGTTGATGTCCGACTGCCCCTGGCGATTTTCCTGCGAGAAGAACCCGAGATAGCTCAGATCGATTCGCACCCGCGCGAGCACCGTGCCGACGCCGAGCGCAAATGCGTCGTTGGAAGTGGCGCCGTCGATATACAGGCCGGCGCGCACGGCGGCGAGGGGGTGTGCGTACCACTCCGTTCCAATGTTAAAGTTTCGTTTCGTATCTCCTTCGGCGCAGAGGAGTACATTTTTAAATCCTGAATATGCCGCACCGACGCGAAGCACCGCGGGTATGTCCAGCTCATATTGCTCGACGGAGCTGTCGAGTTTCCGGTCGACGATGGGAATGAGGTTTTTTGCTTCCGCTCCGATCTTCCAGAATTCGCCCGCCGACCAGAGAGCCCCGATGTCGACGGTCGCCTTGTTCCCGGAATAGTCGACGGTCGAAGTCTTGATGTTAAAGTTCGAATCCGTCGTGTACTTTGTGTCGCTGACAACCTCGTCGTAGATGTGAACGCCCGCTCCCAGCGATAGCGTGTTCGTCAGCCGGGCCGCATAGGCGAGAGCGGCATCCTCGCGAAAGGTGATCTTTTTGTCGAACTGCAGCGACTGGGTCGAATCATCGAGCTTAAAGGTCGACGGGACGACGAACTCCAGGCTCGCGCCGGGAGATATTTTTGCCGCAAGATAGTGCATCTCGCTCAAACGCCTCCCGAGGGCCAGCGTCCGAAGCGCGGCGCTTCCGCCGGAGCCGTTGAACGAATAATCGCTGGTGAACGCTGCTTCCCAATTATTCATGAAGATAATTGCCGAGGGGTTCCAGTCCAGCGAGAGGAGGTTTTCGCCTGCCGCGGTTGAAGCTGCAAGCGAGATGGAGCGTGAAGAGCTAACGTTCTGCGAGTAGTTGTTGGTCGTCATGATCAAGATCATCAACAGCAGTATGCGGGTACGCTGTCCAAAATTCATACATTACGCTATCATGTGAGCGAATAGACAAAGCTATGGCGTGTGACAGGCCTGACGGAAATATTTTCCCCGGCGCAATATGTTGGAACGCGTGACATGGATGGTATAAATGTATGAAATTTCCTCACGTCATCCCAGCCCGCATCAATAGCGGACGACGATATACGGCAATCCCCAGAATCTGTTCGAAAACGGCCTTGCGTCGTCGAAGAGCGATCCGTGCGAAAGCACGTCGACGGTGGCGTTAAATCTTCCGACATTCGTGAAAATTCCCAACGCTCCGTAGAACGTCGCACTGTAGGTCCTGTCGTACGCGGTTCCGTTCCACAGGCTTCCTGTAAGTTTCATGCGGACGCGGCGGACGCCGAATACCGGGACGGGATTCGTCATGTACCGGAGTACGGCGAGCTCAGTGTCGGGATCGGCGCTCGAGACGTGGAGCGTAACCTGCACCGAATCACCGATGTGGAGAACAGGGATTCCGCTCATCACCCGGCCAAAGCGCAACCAGGTATTCGCCGGATCGGTTACGGTATCGGTCGACCATGGGAACGAGTACTCTATCGATCTGATCTCAAAGAGATTCGCGTTGTCCGGCTGTGTAGCACCTTCGACAAGAGTGATTGCGACCGGTATCCAATTCCTGAGATAAGAACTTGTGCGCGCAATACGGCGGAAGCGGATCTTGCGGACAACCTGTTCCGAGAAGGGCTTTGTAATGATCGTGTCTGCCCAGCGGCTCGTATCCTGGTATGCCGCTGCGATAATGAAATTTCCGGTAATGGTTCTGGTGATCGTCGCGATCGCGATCGAATCGCCGATAATATCGACATTGATGTGGCGGGAAACGGCAACGATCCTTCTTCCCCACCTGATCGGCCGTATCGCCGTAGCTTCTTTATCCAGGCTCTCCGGGGAACCGTCGTCGATCACGGTTTCATCTGCGGAAGACATCTCGCCGAGTGAGTCCGATTCGACAGACCGGATGATTGCTTCTTTATCTGTTGAAGGAGTTCCTGAGGAAGGGGAAACCGCAGAATCTTTCGCGCAGCTTGAAACTAAAAGCGCCATTCCGCATATCAGCAAAATGGACGCTTTGTTCTTCATCGGATCGTTGTGCTTCATAAGCACCCCCTTAAAATGGTACGCCCCGCCGCTCTTTCCCACACGCCCGCACGTGAATTAGGATAATGAAGAGCGACGGGACGAATTTAAACTTTCTACTTATGCGGTAACGGTACTACACCGACATTCGTTGTTTGTCCCGCATTGACGCCGACGTTGACAAGCGCCGTATCTCTGTATGTCGTCGTATCCCACGCAGCAAAGTAGACCGTGTACGACGCCGGGGGAAGCGCGATCAATCTGAACTGGCCACTGAGCGTGTCGACGTTCGTGCCCGCTGTATCAACCGCGGCAGATGCCGTTACGGTCGCCCCCGCGCCGATCGGCGTCACGATTCCCGTGATTGCTCCCGTCGTGGCGACGGGGTGAATTCTGATAACCGGCTTCATCTGATAGGTGCCGTTGCCGAGTTGGTTGATCGAACGGTTTGCGTCGAAATCAAGCATCAGCTCGTATGTGTAATCCGCCTGCAGCGTAAACTCATGAATCAATTTAATGCCCGTCTGAAGGCCGCTTGGGATCCGCAGCGGGTACGTTACACCATTGACGACAACGTTGCTTCCCTCGTCGAGAATTAACCGTATCTGCGTATAATGTCCCGCATCGAGCATCGCGTCCCCGAGAATCACTGAGGCGCCGTTCGTCAGCGAGAGAAGATTAAACGTGCGCAGAGAATCGTTGATCGTGATCCAGCCGTGCGTTGCGCTGTTAACCTGGACCGACTTCACGACAATATTGACGGCGTCGAACCCTGCCGGGCTGTCCGTCATGAGAATCTTCAATTCGCCCTGGTTCGAAAGGCTTATCGGCTGTTTATCGCAGCCCGCGAGAACGACAGCCAGGAGAATCGAAATGATTGCTATGGTGATTTTGCGTTGCACGTAGTTTACGGATTAAATTATTGGTTGAAAATCTTCCAAAACTATTTCAACTGTCATGCCAGAATCGGCGGGATGCAAATCGCGTAAAGCATCCTTGAATTTGAAATGATTTAAGGATGTGGATATCAGGTGAGGATCTTGCGACTGCCGGAAAATGAGAGAGAACTGCGGGAATGCCGTTTTTCAGGCGAAACCAACCTGAATCCGGGACTTACTGCTTGTTGAGAAGGCGGTAGTTCTCGATGATTTTGTCGAGATACAGGTGGTACCTCTGGGGAAGATTCTTGTATTTGGGCTTCGAAACCTGGATCGATTGGTCCAGAGTCTGGGACTTGTCGACAAGCTCGGTAGCGTTATGCAGATACTCCTGAACCTTCTTCAGGACTTTCTCCTGCACGTCGGGCTGCTCGTTCGGAGCGATCGCGCGGATCGCCGCGGAGACGTCGAACTCCTTTTCGACATACATCTTGAAGCAATATCCTCTGAAGTATTCCGCAATCGTGCCGCGATTGAGCCCTCCCAGGTCATCGGCCGTTTCCGATATGGCATTCCGTGAAAATTGTTTTTCCTGGAGCGAGCGCATAACTCTCTCTTCGATATCGAGAACTGAATCGGTGCTTGCGGCAACTTCTTCCGGAAAATCTTTTAATCGTATAATGTCCCGGTCGTCTGCCTTCGCGAGAAGCGCGGCCCGTTTGACGGCGCTCTGGAGCTCCCGGACATTTCCCGGCCACGAGTATTGCTGCAGCGCGTGAACCGTTGCGGCGCTGCATTTCACGGACGGCGCCTCGAGCCCTGTAAAGTACTGGACGAGCAGGACAATATCTTCTTTCCGGTCACGAAGCGGCGGCAGCTGAATGCTCAAGACGTTAAGCCGGTAAAATAGATCCTGCCGGAATTTCTTTTGTTCGACCGACTGGCGGAGATCCCTGTTCGTCGCTGCGACAACACGGATGTTGACCTTCCGGGTTTCCGTTCCCCCGACCCTCTCAAATGTTCCTTCCTGCAGGATCCGGAGGAGCTTGATCTGAAATGCTTCGCTCGTTTCCGCGATCTCATCCAGGAAGATCGTCCCTCCGTCCGCGAGCTCAAATCTTCCCTGCTTCTCTTTCACCGCTCCGGTGAAGGCCCCTTTCTCGTGACCGAAGAGCTCGCTTTCAAGCAACGTCTCCGACAAGGCCCCGCAGTTCACGGCGACAAACGCCTTGCCGTGGCGGAACGACTGTTCATGAAGGGCACGGGCGACCAATTCCTTCCCCGTGCCGCTCTCGCCGAGGACCAGCACCGTAGCGTCGTTGTCGGCAATTTTCCTGATGAAGTCGACCACAGAAGCCATCGGGCCCGATGCGTCATAGATGATCCCGTTAACGTTGAGCGCTTGTGAAGCTGATGCGCCGCCGGGTTCCGGTACGAAAGGCTTCAGGTCTTCGGCGCGCGAACGCAGGTCGGTCACTTCGCGTTTATATCTTCGTACTTCCTCCAGCAACGTCTCGGCCTGCTCTTCCGTGTTCTCACCCTTTGTGACAGCCAATTCTTCTTCAAGAGTTTGTAATACCAGCTCTTTATTTCTTAGCTGGCGCATGATCCCCTCGTTTTCCTCAGAAAGGCTGAGCACTTCGCTTTTGGAGATCTGATGCTTATAGAAGAGCAGACCCATGGTAACGGAAACGATTGCAAAGATAGACGGTACGACCGGGAGAACGTAGGAAGCAGTTAAGAACAATATGAATGAAGCCGCCGCCAGCACGGCGATCATGCCGAGAATCGCAAGCAGGCCTGCCGCTTCACGGCGCACAAACATGCAAACGGCGGCGAGAGCGCTCAGCAGAGCTGTCAGGACGAACGTCCCAATCGGAGACATTTTTCCGAGAAAGTTCCGATGGATCATATTGTGAAGAAATGTCGCGTGCAGTCCGATGGAGGGAAACTGAGAGGCAAAGGGAGTTTTGATAAACTGGCTGCGGCCTTCGGCGACAATTCCCACGAGGACGATTTTGTTTCGCAGATCAGGCATCGCCGATGGCATCGCGCCGGTGAATTTTACTTCATCGTAGGCTTTCAGAAAATTTACCACCTGCACCATGTGCAGAGAATGCAGCCCACCGGGATAATTCAA
>DATJGD010000013.1:0-10779 GCA_035495255.1 Bacteroidota bacterium
GTGTCGACGGCAAGCTTGATGAACCCGAATGGCAGAAGGCGGAGCCAAGCTCGGGCTTCACGCAACGGGAACCGCAGGACGGGAGCCCCGCCACAGAACAGACCGAAATACGTGTCCTGTATAATTCCGACGCAATCTACATAGGCATCAGGGCGATGGACTCCATGTCGGCAGAGATTAAGGGAGAATTGGCCCGGCGTGACCGCAATTCCCAATCCGACGAACTCAGCGTCTATCTCGACTCCTTCCACGATACCAGGACCGCGTTTGAATTTACGGTAAATCCGAGCGGATCCATCCGCGACGTATATTACTACAACGACGCACAGGGCAATTCGGACGCCTCGTGGGATCCGGTGTGGGAAGTGAAAGCCTCAACCGATGCGGCGGGGTGGACCGCAGAATTTCGCATCCCGATGACCCAGTTACGGTTCGAAAAAGACAATACTGTCTGGGGATTACAGGTCCGCCGGCGGCTCCAGCGAAAGGCCGAAACCTCGTACTGGGCACCGTATTCCAAAGCTGCCAATGGCTTCGTTTCCAATTTTGGGACTGTCGAGAATCTCACAGGGTTGTCGACCCCCGTCCGGTTTGAGCTGCGACCCTACACCGTGGGAAGCAGCAGGTTCCGGCCCTCTGCGAGCGGTGATGTCTATACGCCCGTCCGCCACGCGGAGCTGAACGGCGGACTCGATCTTAAGTATGGGCTCACCTCCGATTTCACTCTCGATCTTGCAATCAATCCGGACTTCGGCCAGGTCGAAGCTGACCCGTCGGTCGTAAACCTGTCGGCGTTCGAGACGTTCTACCCGGAAAAGCGCCCGCTCTTCATCGAAGGCTCAGGCCTCTTCTCCGGCGGTTTGCCCGTCGGCCAGCTTTTTTATTCCCGCCGGATCGGCCGCGCACCGCGAGGAAGCGCTGACGCGCCGGCCAATGGAACGGTAGAGATTCCGGATGTCTCTACGATCATCGCAGCCACGAAAGTAACAGGGAAGTCCGTCAACGGCCTTGGCGTCGGCGTTCTCAGCGCTGTCACTGCCGAGGAGCTGGCAACCCTGCGCGATTCGACGGGCGCGCGGGTAGGGGAAAGCGTCGTTGAGCCGCTCACGCATCACTTTGCAGGCCGCATCGAGAAGGATTACGACGCCGGCAATCATACGATCGGCGGAATGATTACGGCGGTGAACAGGCGGATAACCGATGAAACGGATTTTCTTCGCAGTGCGGCGTACGTCGGTGAAATAGACGGCACTCATCATTGGGACGATAAGGCCTATATCTTCCGTTGGAGGATTGCCGGAAGCGAGCTCCGGGGCAATGAGGGTGCCATTGGCCGTGCTCAACGAAATTCGCTCCATAATTTCCAGCGTGTCGATCAGACGTATCTCGATTATGATCCCACGCGCACATCGCTCTCCGGTTACACCGTCTACCTTCAAACAGGAAAACTTGCCGGCACATGGCAGTATGTGGTGACTGCCGCACGTGTGAGCCCCGGATTTGATATCTCCGACCTTGGGTTCCAGGGTTCGGCGAGCGATCTTCAGCCAACCACTGTGTGGGTGCAGTACATGCAGCCGACGCCGCAATGGATCTTCAGAGATTATACGATCAGCCTGAACAGCGAGCGGAATTGGACGACCAACGGCGATCTCACGTGGGCATGGTTTCGTCCCGTCCTATTTGACGGGACGTTTGAGAACAACTGGTTCCTTGAAATCAATCCGATAGCAGTCGGTGCCATTCCGTCTGTGAGCACTTCGGCGCTGCGCGGCGGGCCCGCGTTGCGTGAAGATGCCTGGCATAACTCATTCTGGTACATAAGTACAGATGCCCGGAAGCCTGTACTGCTCGAGCTTTCGGGAAGCGCCGGCGGGACATTCGCTACAAGGGGAAAGTGGTACGACAGCGGCCCGACAGTAACGATCCGGCCGAGCACGGTATTCAACATGTCGGTTGGGTTGAACTACTCCTGGAACCGCGACCCTGCGCAGTGGGTCGGAAATTATTCCATACTGGACACGACAAGATATGTCGTTGCGGAAATCGAGCAGAAGACGCTGAGCCTCACGACCCGATTGAATTGGATTCTGTCTCCATCGCTCTCGATCGAGCTCTACGCGAGCCCCTTCGTTTCCTCCGGCCAATACTCGTCATACAGGCAGGTCCGGGATCCCAAAGCCACGGAGTTTGATTCCCGGTTTGCAAGCTTCAACCATGTCGTTGAAAATACCGACGGTACGGACAGCCTCGATGTCAATGGCGACGGAACCCTGGACGACGCGATCGGAAGGCCGGATTTCAATTTCGGCCAGCTGAGATCGACGCTTGTCCTCCGCTGGGAATACCGTCCCGGTTCGGTCATTTACCTTGCGTGGCAGCACGGACGACAGAGATTTCTCAATGACGGGTCGTTCCATTCGTTCAGCGATATCGGCGACGTCCTCCGGCAGGATTCCGACAATACCCTCTTGCTGAAAGTGAACTACTGGTTTAGCTTCTAATCACCACCAGGACCAAAACTCCACTCTCACAAAGCGGACGATCCGGCGGGCAATGATTTCGATAAGGCGGCGTTCTCCGCAATAAATCTTTGCGTTTCCGCTCATATCTGGCTTCAGGAGTAACGACGCGTTATCGAGTCTCGTAATGACGAGAATCGTTCGTTCATCAAATGTATTCTCTCTCTTCGTAACGGTGGGAGCAATCGCAATGACCTTCCCCTCGAAATCTTCCTGCGGGTATGAACGTGCCTTCAGCACGACCCGCTGATCCACGGTGACATCGGCGATTTCTTTTTCAGGTATGGCAATTTCCGCCTCCATAGTATTGACGGCATGTACCTCGGCGATCAAATCCCCTTTATTCACATTCTGACCGATCTTCTCACGCAGCTTATGCGTTGAGATCACGCCGGCTATGGGACTGGTTATTCGCAACGACTGAAGCTGTTGTTCAAGAAATTTTTTCTGAGCCTCAAGACTATTCATCTCTGCCTGTGTGGCGTCAATTTCTTCTTTCCTGTTCCCAGCAAGGAGAATATCGAGATGGCTCTTCGACTCCTCGAGCTCTTTTTCAAGAATCGCGACGTTTCCCTCCGATTGGTCGAACTGCCGGACGGAGATCACGTTATTTTTCAGCAGCGCGCGATCCATTTCGAGATCTTTCTGTGCATACTTGAGTCGTTCCTCGGCCTTTGCGATCTGGGTCCTGGCAAGCGACAGCTCCTCCTGGCGTGCGCCTGCTTTAAGAAGTTTAAGTTTTGCTGACTTCTCATCGATTTGAGCTTTGATCTTTTCGAGGTCTGCCTGATACTCCCTGGTAGACAGTTGCGCGATGACGGCTCCTTGCTCCACGACATCTCCCTCGTCCTGGTAAATATTTTCAATGATGCCGGCTACTTCGGCTCTCACATCGGCGTTATGAATCGGAAGGATTACAAATTCGCCGCCAATCTTGAGATTCGTCGTAAAGAAATAAGAGAAGGCGACGAAGATGATGAAGATTCCGGCAATCTTCAGCGATGCTGGAATTCTCCGGCTGGGGTTGGCTGCTGGTGCGGATGCGTTCACGTGCATAAGCCTTGATAAAGGGTGTCTGAAAATAGCTATCAGCAAACTCAAAAACAACACGAATCCCCAGCCCTGGAACTTCTGTGTCAGCAATCCCGCAACATACGTGAGGACAAGGGCGAAGAGCCAATATGAGTAGGCGCCGGAGAGGATACTATACGCCAGATATATTCTTTTTTCCCGGGATGAGAGATTGCCCAGAGGGTTCAATCGTGCCCCAATGAGCGCGCGAATACGGTTGCCGAGATATCGAAACGAATTGCTTCGCAGATTTGGGATCTCAAGGTAATCGGAGAGAAGATAATACCCGTCGAGTTTGATGAGGGGGTTGAGATTGAAAAATGTTTTGATTCCCGAAGTAGCCATGACGACCAGCGCGCAGTAATTGACAACTGTGTGCGTGTCGGTGATGCGCCAGACAAAGACGGAGATTGCACATAAGAATAATTCAAAATACGCGCCTGCGAATGTTATCCACAAGCGTTCCGATTTTTTAGGGAGCAGCCATGCATCGCTCACATTGCAGTAAAATGCCGGTTGGAAATAGATGAGGAGAAACCCAATTTCCTGAACCTTTCCTCCGTACTGCTTGCACGTGATCCCATGAGCAAATTCGTGGAAGGCTATAATGACCAGGACAGTTATCCAGGCGAGAATGATCGATTGAAACCTGAAGAGTGACGCGATCTCTGTTCCAAGGGCTTCCGAGTTCGTCAGCGAGATGAGACCGGCCGCAAAGATCGAACATAGGGACAGCATCATGAACGTGCGCGTGAAGAATGGCCGGAACCACGGAGTGAGCCTGTCAAACAGCTTGTCGGGATCGAATAATCGGATTCGAAGATAAAATGCACTACCCTGGACCCTGGAAGCCTGTTGCGACGAATGAATCTGACGGAGGTCTTCTATCAAACCCTCCCTGCGCAGCTTTTCAATAAATTGCTCAAGATGCTCCTGAGGCAGAACCGAATCGTATTTCTCTTCCACGAGTTTGCAGAGCGATTCAACACCGGTCGCTCCATCAAGACGCTCCAGGACAAAGCCCTCGATCTCCCGAAATCTGAAGAACCGTCCCGAGGCGGGGTCCTTCGCCACCAGGATATAACCTTCAGGAGATTCCTGACGGCTCAAAATCAAATCATTCCGAACTCTTGCGTAGTTTTCTACCAACTGGATATCCTTTAATAACAAGCGGCTGTTTTCATCGATGCGATGCAAACAGCCGCTGATGTACATACTCGATTATCACGTTGAAAAAAGACGAGAGCTCTTTTCCCAACATAATCGATATCGATCAAGGCCGGATTAGTTTCCGCCCTGGTTTCCCGGCTGGCCTTCGTAGCCCTTCAGACCATCGGGTGTGCCGTTGTTTCCGCCGCCGCCCTGATTTCCCGGCTGTCCTTCGTAGCCCAGTAAGCCAGGTGCAACGCTCGGTGCGATACGTTCTTCGAGTCGTTCGACTTCGAGAGAAATAACTTTACGGTTTTCCATTGTATGTTCACCTCCTTTCAAGATAGGATAAGATCAAAGTGTCTACCATGCGTCCTGCAATATGGCTCCCCTGAGCAGGATAAAGCTCTGGAACCGAAAACGATCTACCACTCGATGCTATGTTGCCTGAACGAACTTGTAGAAATGTACTGCCGTGCGGAAATGGGTGTCCCTTCGAAAAGATAGAGAATAGGTGTTTGATTGTCAACTCACAATTTCCCGTTTTTCGCGTTCTTTTCGTTTGGAGCAGGCGATCGCGATTCAATTCGCGTTTTCAGGGTTTGTACGTTCGTCAATTTTTTCCTATCTTCCAATCGCTACAAGTGATTGATTTATAATACATTGAGATAATTATGCAGTACAAAAAACGGACGCATACCTGCGGTGAGCTGCGTGCATCCGGCATTGGACAATCTGTGACACTGACCGGGTGGGTCGACACCAGACGCGATCTTGGTGGAGTCGTCTTCATCGACTTGCGTGACCGCTATGGAAAAACTCAGGTTGTGTTCAATCCGCAAACCAACAAAGCGGTCCACGAGCTTGCGGGCGAACTTCGGAGCGAGTTCGTCATTTCTGTGACGGGCAAGGTCGAAGCACGGCCGGCCGGTACGGAAAACGCGTCATTACCCACAGGCCAGATCGATATTATGGCGCATGAGCTTACGATTCTCAATAAAGCTGACACGCCTCCGTTTCCCATCGAGGAGAAGATCGACGTTCATGAGGAGGCGCGCCTGCAGTATCGCTATCTCGATCTGCGGAGAGGGCCGATGCAGCGGAACCTCATCACCCGGCATAAGATGTATCTTATTACGAGAAATTATTTTGACGGCCTCGGGTTTATCGAGGTGGAAACACCCGTTCTCATGAAAAGCACGCCTGAGGGCGCGCGCGACTATCTCGTCCCAAGCCGCGTCCATCACGGAAAATTTTATGCTCTGCCGCAGTCGCCTCAGACATACAAGCAGATCCTTATGGTGGCGGGTATGGACCGCTATTTTCAGATCGTCAAGTGTTTCAGGGATGAAGACCTGCGCGCCGACAGGCAGCCGGAATTCACGCAGATCGATGTGGAGATGTCCTTTGTCGATGAGATCGATGTGCAGAACGTCGTCGAAGGTTTGATGGTGCGATTTTTTAAGGAAATAAAAGGGATCGATGTCGCGACACCGTTTCCGAGGCTCACGTACAAAGAGGCAATGGAAACGTACGGATCCGATAAACCCGATACCCGGTTTGGATTGAAGTTCGTCGACATCAGCCCGGTCGTTCATACCTCGGACTTCAAAGTATTCAGCGATACGATCAAGAAGGGGGGAGTCGCCGCGGGATTTGTTGCTCCCGGATGCGGCGGGTACACCCGGAATCAGCTCGACGTGCTGACCGACTTCGCGAAGAAGCTGGGGGCCGGAGGGCTCATCTGGATGCGCGTCACCGAAACTGGTGTCGAAGCTCCCGTGGAGAAATTCCTCGGCAAAGAAAAGCTGAATCAGATCGGCGAGGTCATGGGGGCAAAACCCGGAGACTTGCTGCTGATTCTCTCGGATGCATGGGCGAAGACGTATACGCTTCTTGGTGCGCTTCGGCTTGAGATGGCCCGCCGGCTAAATCTCATCGATGAGTCGAAGGATAACCTGCTCTGGGTGACAGACTTCCCGATGTTTGAATATGACGCAGCAGAGAAGCGGTATGTGGCTATGCACCATCCGTTTACGTCGCCAAAGCCGGAGGAGGCGCATCTTCTTGAGAGCGATCCTTCGAAAGCGCATGCGAGGGCGTATGATCTGGTATTGAACGGAAATGAGATTGCGGGCGGAAGTATCCGTATCCACGACCGTACGATGCAGAGTAAAGTATTTAGCCTGCTTGGTATCGACGAAGAACAGGCGAAGAAGAAGTTCGGGTTTATGCTCGATGCGTTCCGGTACGGCGCTCCTCCGCATGGGGGAATAGCCTTCGGCGTCGACCGGATGTGCATGCTGCTTGTCGGTGAAAAATCGATCCGCGACGTCATCGCGTTCCCGAAGACGACGAGCGCCATGTCGCTGATGGATGATTCACCCTCCGAGGTTGATGCACAACAGCTGAAGGAACTTCATATAAAGATCGTCTAAGAGTGTATTCTTGATGAAAAATAAGATTCGCATAGCATCAGGTCAGGGGTTCTGGGGCGATTTGCTGACCGCACCGGTCGACCAGGTCACCAAAGGACCGGTCGATTACATGATGATGGACTACCTCGCCGAGGTGACCATGTCCATCATGCAAAAACAGAAAATGAAAGATCCTTCGCTCGGATATGCGAAGGATCTCATTCCATTGATGGAGAAAATTCTCCCGACGCTCGTTGAGAAGAATATCCGGGTGATTACAAACGGTGGCGGTGTAAATCCGCTTGGCTGCCGGGATGCCATATTCGCGGTGGCGAAGAAACTCGGAATTAAGGGATTAAAGATCGGCGTCGTCATCGGCGATGATATTCTTTCATCTCTCGATTCGCTGAAGTCTCAGGGAATCGATCTTAAGAATATGGAAACGGGGGATTCGCTTGCGGCGGTAAAGGAAAAGGTCGTAAGCGCGAATGTCTATTTCGGCGCCCGTCCATTGGTTGAAGCTCTGCAGAAAGGGGCGCAGATCATTATCACCGGCCGGACAACCGATACGGCGTTGACATACGCTCCGATGATCCACGAGTTCGGATGGAAGTGGGACGACTGGGATAAGCTTGCCACCGGCGTCGTCAGCGGCCATATCCTCGAATGCGGCGGCCAGGCGAGCGGCGGTAATTTCTCCGCCGACTGGAAGTCGGTCCCCGATCTTGCGCATATCGGATTTCCCATCGCGGAAGCGTTTTCTGACGGGACTGTCTTCATCACGAAGCATGAAAACACGGGAGGCCTTGTCAGTGTCCAAACGATCAGCGAACAGCTGCTGTATGAAATCGGTGATCCCACAAATTACATTACGCCCGAGTGCATTGCAGATTTTAGCACAATTCATCTTGAGCAGGCCGGAACAAACCGGGTAAAGCTTTCGGGAGTCAAAGGAAAACCCGCGACCGAGTTCTTTAAGGTCTCAATGTCATATGCGGATGGCTATACTGCCATTGGGACCCTCACCTATGCCTGGCCTGACGCGTTGGAGAAGGCAAAGGCTGCCGACCAGATTTTGCGGACGCGGTTGAGTGATCTGAAGCTTCAATTCGATGAAATTCGGACTGAGTTTCTCGGCTTGAATTCATGCCATGGGCCGATTGCGAAGATGCCCGATGTGATCAATGAAGTCGTCCTCCGTGTCGGAGTTCGGAGCCGCGACAGAAAGTCCGTTGAACGGTTCGGTTCAGAAATTGCGCCGCTCATATTAACAGGCCCCCCGGCGGTAACCGGTTTTGCAGGCGGCCGACCGAAGCCGAGCGAAGTCATTGCCTACTGGCCCGCACTGATTCCGAAGGGTGCCGTAAAAGCCCAGGTCGTGGTAGAGGAGATCTGAGCATGAAACTTCAACTGCTGCAAATAGCTCACGCCCGCTCCGGCGACAAGGGAGATACGGGGAACGTCGGATTGATTGCGCGCAAGCCTGAATACTACCCGATTCTCAGCAAATATATCACTGCCGAAGCGGTGAAACGACATTTTGAAGGGATTTGTTTTGGAAACGTCGAGCGTTTCGAGATGGCGAACATCTACGCCCTTAATTTCCTGCTGCACAATTCGCTCGGTGGCGGCGGTACAGTGTCCTTGAAGAACGACGCGCAAGGAAAAACGCTGAGCAGCGCCCTGTTGAGAATGGAAATTGAGGCATCGGAGCTAAGTAGCCTGTAGCTGCACAAAGCGCCCTGGAAGTATTCCAGGGGATATCGTATGATGATTCAACCATTTTAAAAAAAATCCAATGTTCGAAGACATCAAAGACAAACTCAAAGAGCTCGAAGCCAAACTCGTCACTCTCCGGGGGTATCTTTGACGTCGATACCAAAGAAAAGGAGATAGCCGTTCTCGAAGAAAAGGCGCACGCTCCGAGTTTTTGGAATGACAACATCGCCGCCCAGAAGGTGATGCAGCAGATCAACCGGCGCAAGTCCTGGGTGGAGGCATGGAATGCTCTCCAGCGAAAACTCGTCGACGCACAAACTCTTCGCGATCTCGCCGTAGAATCTGCCGACGAATCACTCTCCTCCGAATTACAATCCGAGCTTGGCTCCATCGAGCAAGGGATCGGCGACCTGGAATTCAAGAATATGCTGAGCGGGGAGGATGACCAGAAGAACTGCATCCTCACCATCCACTCCGGTGCCGGCGGCACGGAATCGCAAGATTGGGCAGAAATGCTCATGCGCATGTACCTCCGCTGGACCGAAAAGAAAGGATTCAAAGCATTCCTGCTCGACGAGCAGGCCGGCGAAGGCGCGGGCCTCAAGAGCGCTGCCATCGAAGTGCAGGGCGAGTTTGCCTACGGGTACCTCAAGGCGGAAAACGGCGTTCACCGCCTTGTCCGCATCTCTCCGTTCGACGCGAACGCGCGCCGTCATACATCCTTCGCCTCTGTTTTTGTTTATCCTGAAATCGAGGACGACGTCGAAATCGAAATTAATCCGGCGGATATCGAAGTAGCGACCTACCGCGCAGGCGGCAAAGGGGGACAGAACGTCAACAAAGTCGAGACCGCAGTTCGCATCAAGCATATTCCGAGCGGGGTTGTCGTGGCATGCCAGCAGGAACGCTCCCAGTTTCAGAATAAAGAGCGTGCGATGAAGATGTTAAAGTCCCGGCTCTATCAGTTGCGGAAAGAGGAGGAAGAAGCCAAACGGGACGCTCTCAACAGCACAAAGAAGAAAATTGAATGGGGAAGCCAGATCCGTTCCTACGTCTTCCATCCGTATAACATGGTCAAGGATCACCGCACCGATGTTGAAACCAGCAATGTCCAGGCCGTTATGGACGGCGGTATCGATGAGTTTATCAAGGCGTTTCTCCTGGAATACGGAGCAAAAAATCATTAGAAAGAGCGGATATTGTCCGTAGAATACTTCATCGCAAAGCGGTACCTTCAGTCGGAGCATCGAAAGGGCTTCCTGTCCTTCATTACCAATTTTGCCATCCTCGGCGTCATGCTCGGCACGGCAGCCCTCATTATGACCCTCTCCATTCTTGACGGCTTCGAACGCGAGATCAAGAACAAAGTCATCGAGTTCACCGCACATATCCAGGTACAGGGATATCAAAGCCTCCCTCTGAGCGATTACAAGACGTCAATGGATCGTGTCACGCGGGAAATTCCCGGGGTCAAGTCCATCTCCGCATTCGCGGCGAAAGAAGGGATGATCCGCTCGCGCGACGGAGTAGACGGCATCTATCTCAAAGGAATCGACCCTTCGCACGATGTCGTAGCTCCGGATTTTCAGATTGTCGAGGGAAAGTTTCTTGCGGGTGCGCCCGGGGTGCATGAAATTGTCGTGGGGAAGAAGCTGGCGCTCCGGTTAAATGTCCATCAGGGTGATAAACTCGTCGTCTTTGCGCTGCCGCGCGGGCAAACTGCGCAGCCGAAAGCAATGCAGTTTCAGCTTGTGGGAATTTACGAATCGGGGATGGCGGAGTTCGACGACGTCTATGCGTATACCGGGCTGCAGGACGCTCAGGCGCTCTACCAGCTCGGTGACAATGTCACCGGATACGACGTTCTCGTGAAGGACCTTGCGCAGGTTGATACGGTCGCC
>DATJGD010000014.1:0-11857 GCA_035495255.1 Bacteroidota bacterium
TTGAAAATGTAGGGAATATTCAAGATGGGGTCAATACTCTTTGTTGGAAGTCAAGAATCTTCATTATATTGAAAAAACAGCGATTTGAGGGAAATGATAGTCATGAAATTTGGCGGAACGTCCGTTCAGGATGCCCCCGCCCTTGAAAATGTATGCCGGATTGTTGCACGGCACAAAGGCTTACACCCCGTTGTTGTCGTCTCGGCCTGCGCGGGTGTTACGAATGCTCTGGTCCGGATCGCGAATTCCGCCGCGGCCTCTCATGAGACAACGTCGGAAGTCAACGCGCTTCGCAGCCGGCACGCGTTAATCGCGGCCGAACTGCTTGGGAACAAAAAAGGGGAAGTGCTGGAGTCCCTCGAAAAAGATTTCAACGAGCTCGAGTCACTTATCAAAAGCATTGCCGTACTGCAGCATCTTCCGCCGCGCACGCTCGACCAGGTCGCTGCCTACGGCGAACTCTGGTCTTCGTTGCTCCTCGCTGCCGCCTTACAGCAACGCGGCATTCGATGTGAGCGCAAAGACGCGCGCACCGTTCTGGCAACCGATTCCGAGTTTACACATGCAGCGCCGTTATTCGATTTGGTCGCCCAAAACGCGCACCGGGAATTCGCCCCGCCGCTCGAGCTCGGTGCCGTCGTGGTGACGCAGGGATTTATCGGCAGCACCCGGGAAGGGGTCACGACAACGCTCGGTCGCGGCGGGTCAGATTATTCCGCGGCCATTTTCGGGGCCGCATTGGATGCAGGAGAGATCCAGATCTGGACAGACGTTGACGGCATGCTCAGCGCAGATCCGGCAATTATTCCCCAGGCCCGGCTCATCAGGGAAATGTCGTTCAACGAGGCGGCGGAGCTTGCCTATTTTGGCGCAAAAGTGCTTCATCCGAGTACCATCCTGCCTGCAATAAGAAAAAACATTCCGGTGAAGATCCTCAATTCCCGGCGTCCGGAGGCTGAGGGAACACTCATCACCGGCAAGGGACGTTCGGAGACGTCGGCGGTAATCAAATCAATCGCCTACAAGAAAGATATTGCGGTCATCACGGTCCAGAGCACCCGGATGCTCATGAGCCACGGATTTCTTGCGCGCGTGTTTGAGGTCTTTGCGCGGTTCAGCAAAAGCGTGGATGTCGTGGCAACTTCGGAGGTCGGCGTCTCGATGACCGTCGATGACGCTTCGTCGCTCGACCGGATTCTTTCAACACTCCGCGAATTTGCCGATGTCGAGCTGCAGTCCGGCAGGGCGGTCGTTTGCGTGGTGGGAGAAGGTATGAAACAGACGAAAGGGATCGCGGGCCGGGCGTTCATGGCCCTGGGAAATGCGGATGTGAACGTGGAACTGATATCGCACGGCGGATCGGAAATCAATCTCACCTTCGTTATCCGCGACGAGGAGATCGTATCGGCCGTTAAGGCTCTGCACAGCGAGTTCTTCTAGCGGAACATTTGTCGCCATACGGCAGTTAATATATGGTACCAGGGACCCCAAAGCGAATGTCTGTTCAGAAAAATATTTATCACTTCATCCCGCTTGCAGCGTTGATCCTGCTCTTCCAGGGATCGTCCGTTGGCACGAAAGACTCTCTCAGGCCCGCCGCTCAGATGCATGAAATGCGTGCGTCGCATAGCGCCACACTTCTTTTGGACGGAAAGGTCCTGATTGCCGGGGGGTTCAAGAAAGTTCACACGTACGCGCAGGAATATTTCAGCAACAGCGAGCTGTACGATCCCGCCACAAACACGTTTACATCCGGCGGTGCGCTGACGACGGCACGATGCGGCCACACGGCGACCCTTCTTCACGACGGTAAGGTATTTATTGCCGGGGGCGGAAATGATCAACCCCTGGCGGGTTGCGAGATCTATGATCCGGGAAAGAACCTCTTCACTGCAACCGGCTCGATGTCGATTCCCCGGCAGGGACACACGGCAACGCAGCTCCAAAACGGAAACGTTCTCGTCGTGGGGGGAGGTTCGGCGAAGTCTACAGCCGAAATATTCAATGTGACAACCGGCCGGTTCGAGCCAACCGGCAACTTACATCAGAACCGGAACGGACATTCCGCAACGCTGCTCCCCGATGGACGCGTGCTTATTGTTGGCGGAGCGACGGGGGAGGAGCGAGGCCGCACCGTGCTTTCCAGCGCCGAAATATTCGATCCGGCGACCGGCAAATTTACGAAGACGGCGAGCATGAGTACGAACCGCTACAAGCATGCTGCAATCCTGCTTCCGGACAGTACCGTTCTCATTGTGGGAGGATCGAACGAACACGACTGGACCGGCCAATACAATAGCGCCGAACTGTTTCATGCCCGTCGCAATGCGTTTTCCAGGGTCGGGGATATGTCGGGGAAAAGATTCAAGCTCCCCAATGGCGTGACAATGCTCCAGGACGGCTCTGTTCTTGTGGCCGGTGGCGGCAGAACCATCGAGCTTTACAACCGGGCGTCGCACAGTTTCAGCCCTGTCGCCCAATTCGATGAACCTCACTTCTACTCAACTGTAACAAGGCTTAACGACGGAAATGTCCTGATCGCCGGCGGGTATGATACCAGGCCGCAATCGACTGACAACGTTTGGATCTACAAGCCGGGCGACATAGCGCCGGTGCCGGCCCGTTAGCCTCTTACCGCAGAGCTACCTGGCCTTTTCTGCTGAAGTTGATCGACTCACCTAAAATGCGTGCCGCTTCCTGGGGCGCATGGAATCCCGTTGAATTTTCCGCCTCCACGAAATCCAGGTAGAATTGCGCCTGTCGCTGGAATTTCTGCGCGGGAGCAAGCTTCGGGCTCGTGGAATCGGCCATCCGTTGTTGTTTGATGTCGTGGATCAGGTCTATCAACGCATCCATTGCCAGGTTGCGAAGACGGAACGTACGTTCCTGTATTACATCGACGCGGCTTTTCATCTCTTCTTCCGGCCATTTATGGCATGTCTGGCATGCACGGTTGATATTCAGGAGCGGGCTTTGGACGTGATGGTCGCTGATCTTTAACGCCCCCACGCGCGTGTAGGGCATGTGGCAATCTGCGCATGCAACGCCTGAACGGGCATGGATTCCCTGACTCCACATTTCGAACTCCGGATGTTGCGCTTTGAGAACTCCCGCGCCGGTCTCGGCATGCTTCCAATCCACCTGCTTTACGCTGTCGTAATATGCCATGATGCTGTCGACTTTTATTCCCTTGATCCAGGGGTAGACGAGGCGCTTCTCCGGTCCTTTGAAATAGTATTCGACGTGGCATTGCCCGCAGACGTACGCGCGCATTTCCTGGCGGGTGGCCATCGTGTTAACGTCGTAATTCTGTACGCCCTGGCTTGCCTTGAGCGCCCGTATTCCCTCCATGAATGCCGGACGCGTGACCCGAAGCTGCATCGTCTGGGGATCGTGGCAATCGATGCATGCGATCGGATGGGTGACCAGCTTTCGCGCCTCCGCGTAGGTCATATGATTCATGATCTCGAATCCTTTTGTCAGATCTCCGTCTCCCAGTTTCTTGTACGGAACGTAAATAGAGGCGTGACACTGCATGCAGGTACCTGGCTGTTTCGTTACCAGCTGCCGCCCGGTAAACGTCTGATCTTCAAGCATGTAGGCGTGCCCCCGGTCTTCGCGGAAGTCTTTCGAGAACGCATACCCTGCCCACATCGTCGTTAACCGGAGATCTTCTTCAAGCCGGGACTCCGCGACGGTCGAGCGCGGATCGGCCTCCGTCGGTGTTCTCGGCACCGCTTCGCTTCCGCCGAAGTGTGTCCGCACCTGGTCCACCGTACGGAGATAACCGTCATACTGCATGGGGAAATTCTTGCCCCAAACAGCAGGGTCTTCTGTGGTATCCGTGATCTCGACGACGCGGTAGAACGGGTTGCGGGCTTCCTGCTTCCGTTCGAATACGTTCACGAGCAGGCCCACTGCCACAAAAGTGATGACGACGGTGATGCCGACGATGAGGATCGTGCGACGAAATGGATGAGGTGAAGGTGAATTGGTCATGTACTCTCCGGGTGATCAAATGAAATCATAAGTGCCCGACGCGGGCATGACAGGAAAGGCAATCGAGGGGCTCCCCTTCGCCGTGGATTCCTTCGATCTCCT
Organism: Bacteroidota bacterium; assembly: GCA_035495255.1. GTDB lineage: Bacteria > Bacteroidota > Ignavibacteria > UBA10030 > SZUA-254 > DASYTP01. The sequence goes on from DATJGD010000014.1 coordinate 4,102, forward strand.
GTGTAATTTCTTCGTGGCATTTCCGGCAGGCGATATTCGCGATCTCCCGGTCGTGCGAAGTGATGCGGATCGGCTCGGGAAACAGCCCGGTAGTAAACGCAAACGAGTGTCTGAATCCGTTCTCCGCTTTTGTCATGTACTTGGGAATAACTCCGGCCGGCGTGTGGCAATCATTACAGACCGCGACAGCACGGTGGCTCGATTTCAGCCAGCCGCCGTACTGATCGTTCATAACGTGGCAATTTGCGCAGGCCTCGGGATTATTTGTGAGGTAGGAATATCCTTTGGCATACACAAATGTGTAGAACCCAAGCCCGACTGCGACTCCAACGAGAATGCCAAGCATAACAAAAATCGGAAACTTACTCATGGTGCGAGAATATAAGTAAATACATTCTTACATTCTAATAAATTGTTGGATCCATAAACTTGATACAACAGTATGGAACGCAGACCGAATGACTCAGGGAACGTAAGCGTGCGGCGATCGACACAAAAAGATCGCGGTGCGATTGCAACCCTTTCACATCAACTCGGCTATCCCTCTACAGTCAACGAAGTTTCAGATCGTCTGGAAAAAATTCAGTCCGATCCGAATCATCTTATCCTGATTGCGGAGAGAAAGGGTACTCCGGTAGGATGGCTGCACGCCATCAAGGAGATTCATCTCGAATCGGGAGAGTTCGTCGAGATTGCCGGACTGATTGTCGACGAAGCATCGCGCGGCAAGGGGATAGGAGCTCTGTTAGTACGGGAAACTGAACAATGGGCGGCTCTACACGCTTGCGCGGAACTCCGTGTTCGAACCAATGTGCTCCGCGAGGACGCACCCGCGTTTTACGAACGCAGGGGATTTCAGCTGAGGAAACAGCAGAGGGTGTTCGTCAAACAAATTCAGCTTGTGAGCGCACGGTAAAGCATCTGCGCCGCGACAGCGCCTATGAGAAGCCCCAGGACAAGCCTGAGTTGCTTCGTCGGCAGGCGATGACTCAGACTGCTTCCCAGAAGCACTCCCGGTATTGAGCTCGCCACCGCAACCGCGGTCGGAAGATACGGTACCTGGCCTGTCCACAACTTTCCGACGCTTGCGGCGAATGCCGAGCAACAGACAATACCAAGTGTCGATCCTATCGTGATGCGGGTGGGGATTTTCAGGACGGTCATCATCAGCGGAGCGAGCAGGAATGCCCCCGGAGCACCCACCATTCCGCCGAAAAAACCGACAGCTGCCGCAATCGCAATAGCACCCGGCATGTTGAACGAGAACTCGGCCGGAAGCTCCTCGCCGGGAGATTCTTTCTTCATGAACACAAAGACGACCCCCACGATCGCCATGATCCCGAATATCGCTATGATGGTGCCCGATGCCACAGATTTAGAAAACATCGCACCCGCCAGAGATGCCGCAGTGATCGGTATCCCCATCGCGAAAACGAGGCGTTTGTCGACGGCTCCGCGCTTGCGGTGAAACATCATTCCAACGAGAGATGAAAAGAGCACCTGCAGGCTCGTCATGCCGGAGATCGATTTGACATCGAGCCCCGTGAGGCCGAAGAATCCCGGAATGTAGAGGTAGGCCGGTATGAGAATAACCGCTCCCCCGAGTCCCAGCATCCCCGAGAGGATGGAGACTGTGAATGCGATAAGGCCGGTGATGAGGAGTTCCATCGGGGAGTAATGTATGCAGCGATGCGCAGAGATGCAAGATTTTCGAAGGTTCGACTCTTTCCGGGAATTCTTGTATATTTCTTTTTGTTGGCAAACGTATGAAAACCATACTCATAGTAGCGGCTGTTCTGGCGGGTCTGGCCATTATGATATATCCTCGCGGACAGCAATCCAAAAAGCCGAATCACGAAATTCAGGGACAGAAAGCATCTATGGCGTCATCGAAATCCGATACCGCAACATTCGCAGCAGGCTGTTTCTGGTGCGTTGAGGCGGTGTTTCAGAATGTCAAGGGGGTGCAATCAGTTGTCTCCGGTTACTCCGGAGGCACGGTTGCCAATCCGAGCTACAAGGAAGTTTGCACAGGGAGCACCGGGCATGCCGAGGCATGCCAGATAACGTACGACCCGGCTCAGGTTTCTTACCCGGAGCTTTTGGAAGTGTTCTGGAAAACCCATGACCCGACAACGCTTAACCGGCAGGGAAACGACGCGGGAACACAATACCGCTCTGCGATCTTTTATCACTCGGAAGAGCAGAAGGAGCTCGCCGAACACTATAAGAAAGAACTCGACAGCGCGGGCGCGTTTGACAACCCGATTGTCACCGAGATTTCTCCCTACCAGAATTTTTACAAGGCCGAGGACTATCATCAAAATTATTACAATGACAACTCTATGCAGCCCTACTGCATGTTTGTGATCCGGCCAAAGGTCGAAAAATTCAAGAAGGTCTTTAAGGACAAGCTCAAGGCCGATGTTCACTAGCAGACGCGCCGCGTTTGTGCGCGGATGCTTCACCGCTCTTTGCTGCATTCTGTTCATCCGGCCTTCGTTCAGTCAACAGCCGGATTCGCTCCTTCAATCCAAACTCTTCAGGTACGGATCGAATCAGTCGATGCCCTACCGGTTGTTTGTCCCGCATGGCTATGATGCCGGAAAAAAGTATCCGCTCGTCCTCTGGCTTCACGGCGCAAATGGGCGCGGAGCCGACAACAAGAAGAACGTTTCTTCGGCGAACGAGATCGGCTCACATGTCTGGATGCGGCAGGAGAAATATCCGTGTATCGTCGTTGCCCCACAGTGCCCCGATACGACGCTGTGGGTCAGCAATGACGGAATCGACAATCCTCCCGACGAGCTTGACGCGGTTGTGGGACTCTTGGGTGAGATGAGGAAATCATACGCGATCGATACAACCAGGATGTACGTCGCGGGACAATCGATGGGAGGTGTTGCAGTGTGGGAGTTGATCGCCCGTTATCCGAAGATGTTCGCGGCAGCCCTTCCGTTGTGCGCGATCGGGAATACTGAAAATGCACCTGCGCTCATCCATACTCCGGTGTGGGCGTTTCACGGCGCCAAGGACGACGTCGTTCCGGTCGCACACGCCCGCGCAATGATCGAGTCGATCACGAGAGCGGGAGGGCATCCAAAGTATTCAGAGTATAAAACCGCCGGCCACGATGTTTGGAACCGCGCCTTCAGAGAACCTGCTCTTCTGGATTGGGTCTTCAGCCAGCATCGGCCGAAGTAAGGGATATCGCCGGCCGCTGAAACCGTAACGCAGCGTACAATCTTCTTCTCTTCCACCACACGATATATCCCGACAGGGAAAGCACACCCGGTACCAGCCCTCCCACTGCATAGATGATCTTCACCAGCGGCCCCCCATAGCCGCCAATATGGAGCTGCCAGAATGCTGCCGATATTTTTTTAAGCAACGGCGCTTTCGTCGCATCCAGTACCTCAAGAACAGATCCGTCACGAGGATCGAACATCACGGAGCTCGCGTCCCCATCCATAAGCCGGGAGCTCGTCACATTGTTGCCGTCGATTTCAATCGGATCGCCCTCCGCAAGGGGAACAGATACGAAGTCAGGTGAAAACCCCGGGACAAGCCCGCGGCTTCGCTTGATGCATGAGTCGATTGAGACTGCAACGCGGGCAGGGGATTTGGCTGGTGCAAAACTCCAGGACTCAGGTTCAAAAACCGACCGTATCATCCAGAACCCGGTAAAGAAAACTACGGTGTTGAATACCAACGCCCACACACCGGCATAGATATGGAGCGCCCTGAAGAATTGCGTCTTGCTCTGAGAATTCAGGGGGAGCCGGAACGTGAGGACATCGAGGATTCTTCTTCCGTAAAAAAGGAGGCCGCTTATCATCGATGCGAAGAGAGACAGAGCAACGAGCCCTATGAAGAACATACCGGCTATTCCGACGTTAAAGCTATCGTGAAAATACATAAGCCAATGGATGGGCGACGTCGACAAGGAGCGGGCGTCTCCTTCTCTGAGTATCCTGCCAGAGCCAGGATCAATGTCGACAACATAACGCGATCTGCTGAATATGCTTTCAGACCTTCCGCTCAGAGTAAACTCGTATACTTCTCCGTCGTTTGGAAGATCAAACGAGCAGGAGGTGAATCGGGAGCCATATCGTGAGAAGAGAATGCTGCAGGCTGAGTCCAGGGACACCCGGGGCTTCCCGGCCTGTAGTTCATACCGCTCGGGCCGGGCCCACCGGTCGATTGGCGACTTGAACAAAAGCAGTGAGCCGCTGAACCCAATGAGAAGGAGAAATATGCCGGCACACAGTCCGAGCCACCGGTGCAGTGATAGGAACATTCGCTTCATACTACAGGATAATAGGAATTTGCGGGCCGGATTTCAATGCCCGGTTGACAATAATGTAATACTTATTATATTGCATGTAACACATATTACATTCATATTTGTCATGAAATGGCTGTTTCTCGTTCACCAGGTTCAAACACCGAATTCGCGCGAGCGCGTCAAGGTATGGCGCTCGACAAAGAAGGTCGGGGCGATCCTGTACCGCAACTCGGTCTACGTCCTCCCTTACAGTAAGGAGCGTGTGGAGGATTTCCACTGGCTGTCTCAGCGAATACGGGACTCCCAGGGAGAGGCCTCAGTGTTCGTCTCTGAATCGACGGATTCGGACGAAAACGGACGTTTGCAGGCTCTCTTCAACAATGCGAGGGAATCCGATTATAAGATTCTCCTTGTCGCCGCAGACAGCTTGCGGTCAAGGATCGAACGAAGCTCCGGCGGAAAGCAGCATGCGGCGAGCACAGAACGCTCGATCGCGAAGGAATTTGCTTCTCTCGAAATGACGCTTCAAGAAACGGAAAAAACCGATTTTTTCAATCACCCCATGAAAGGAAAGGTGAAGCTTATGCTCGACCGGATAAAGCGGCAACTTCTGCAGGATGATGGCGGCCAATCTCCGGCGGCTATGCCCGCCCTTCACGACCGGAAAAAGTTCCAGGGCAAAGTATGGGCCACGCGCGAACATATTCATATCGACCGGTTGTGCTCGGCATGGCTCATCAAAAAGTTTATCGATCCAAAGGCGAAATTCGTGTTCGCGCCGGAATCAAAAATTCCTCCCAAGGCTATTCCCTTCGACATCTTTGGGGCGGAGTTCAGCCACCACGGTGACGATTGCACATTTGAAACACTCCTCAAGTCGTTTCGTATTTCCGACAAGGCGCTCGGATCCATGGCGCAAATCGTCCATGACATCGATATGAAAGACGGCAAATTTGCCCGGAGCGAGGCGCCCGGCATTGATGCCATTGTGCGAGCGCTCTCCGACTCCATGGCCAACGATCATAAGACGCTCGATGTCGGATCCATTCTTCTGGATTCCCTCTACGAAGGGCTGCAGAATTGAATTTCGCTGCCCTCACAGAGAAGGCGCCTGCCGCAACAGATGGCCTGAGGCAGTATACCCTGAAGGATCTCTGTCTCTATTTCCTCCGTCTCGGGACGACGGGTTTCGGGGGGCCGGTCGCGCTGGTCGGCTATATGGAGCGCGATCTGGTAGAATCAAAGAGGTGGTTTGAACGCGACCAGTTTTTCCGTGGCTTGGCCCTTGCTCAGCTCGCGCCCGGGCCGCTAGCGGCTCAGCTGGCGATCTACCTTGGGTATCTGAAAGGAAGGATCAAGGGCGCAACCCTCGCAGGGATCGCGTTTGTCATGCCATCATTCGTCATGGTAACGACGCTTGGTATGCTCTACGTCCGGTACGGCGGCCTCGCATGGATGCAAGCGTTATTTTACGGCATCGGTGCGGGCATCGTCGGTATCATCGTTCGGTCAGCCGTCAAGCTGTCAATCGCCACCCTGAAACATCAGACTCTTCTTTGGGCGCTCTTCATTCTTAGTTGTGCGTTCACCGCATGGACAAAGAGCGAAAATCCATGGCTGATTCTCAGCGCAGGCGTGATCGCGATGCTGATCTATGCTCCTCCATCTCAACTGCGGCTCAATCATGCAATCGTTTCGACCGCTACGCTCTTCCAGGCTCTTCACCCCTCCGAACCCGGGGGTCTCACGCAATTGTTTCTCTTCTTTGTGAAAGCCGGTGCGTTCGTCTTCGGCAGCGGTTTAGCGATCGTCCCGTTTTTGTACGGAGGGGTTGTCCATGAGCACCGGTGGCTTACAGAGCGTCAATTTCTCGACGCAGTCGCGGTCGCCATGATTACTCCCGGACCGGTTGTCATTACCGTCGGATTCATTGGCTATTTGGTCGGAGGCTTTCCGGGAGCCTGCATTGCATGTCTCGGGGTGTTCCTGCCGGTCTATCTTTTTGTCGTGCTTCCGGCTCCTTACGTGGAGCGGTATGCGTCCAATGCGCATCTGCGCGCATTTGTCAGTGGAATCACCGCAGCGGCAATAGGCGCCCTTGCGGGGGCCGTTGTTGTCCTGGGCCAGCGGACTATTGCCGATCTTCCCACGCTCCTCATTGCCGCCGCCGCGCTCCTGCTTCTTGTAAAATTCAAGATACCCGAACCGGTGATCGTTCTTCTCGCGGCGGTTACCGGACTTCTCCTCTATCTGCAATAACTACCGATGATTGCACCCGGCACGCTTCTTCTCACGCGCAGTCAAATTTCAAAACTCCTCGGTGCGGAGGAATGCGTCCGCGTCGTGGAGGAGGCCTTCCGCTTGCATGGAGAGGGAAGAATTGCGCCCCCTTCTCTCCTGGGAATGCATACTCGTGACGGCGGATTTCACGTGAAGGCGGCTCTCTTTGATAAGGGGAGCGAAAGTTTTTTTGTTGCCAAGTGTAATGCAAATTTCGCGCAAAATCCGAAGCGGCACAGGTTGCCGACAATTCAGGGAGTGCTTCTCCTCGCCGATGCAGTGTGCGGTATTCCCCTGGTAGTGATGGATTCGGGCGAGATCACAGTCCGCCGGACTGCTGCCGCCACAGCCGTTGCCGCGAAATACCTTTCGCGCGAGGATTCGAAGACCATGACGATCTGCGGATGCGGCAATCAGGGCGCAGCCCATCTGGAGACCATTCGAAACGTAAGAAATATACAAGGAGTGTATGTGTATGATATTGATCATGAGAAAGCCATGCTCTTAGCGGAAGAATATTCCCAAAGAGTATCCGTTACCGCGGTGACCTTGGAGGAGCTCTCTTCCGCTCTGCGGAAAAGCGATATCTGTATAACCTGTACTTCGTCAGATCACTACTTCGTCAGGTGTTCAGATATTTCCCCCGGAACATTCATTGCGGCGGTGGGGGCGGACAATGAACACAAACAGGAAATCGATCCACGGCTGTTCATCAGCAACAAAATCGTTGCTGACGTCACGGAGCAATCGGCGACGATCGGCGACACGCATCACGCGCTGGACCTGGGACTCATCACCAGGTCGCATATTCATGGTGAGCTGGGCGCCATCGTTGCGGGGCGAAGGGCGGGCCGCACCACGAAGGAGGAGGTAATCATCTTCGACAGCACCGGTGTCGCTTTCCAGGACGCGGCCGTAGCGGTGCTCGTGTACAACAGAGCGCTCGCACAGGACATCGGAAGGCGTCTGGATTTCAACGACTAGCTCTGGCACGGACCTCTTTCAGAATATTCCTATTCTCCCCACATAATTCGAATGCGATCGCTGACCTCATTGCCTCACGTAAGCTTCCACTCGAAAGGTGATTCGTTGCCTCATGTAAGTTTCCACTCGTAGAGTGATCTGGTGTGAGTGCGTAGTATGGTGTTTTCATATCGAGAAGTCAAGTTTTTGAGTTTTTGGTTAAGA
>DATJGD010000015.1:0-60289 GCA_035495255.1 Bacteroidota bacterium
CGGGAATCACCGGTTGGGCTCAGGTTAAACATAAATATGATGAAAATGTGGAGGACGTAAAACGAAAGGTTCAGTATGATCTCTTCTATATAGAGAACATGTCGCTCCGAATGGATCTGAAAATCCTGTTCCGAACGGTGATGGTCGTGCTTTTGGGGAAAGGACGATGATCGTGGCGAGCTCTAAAATGTGTTTCCGCTTACGCTTTCTCTCTCTCTGTTTGGTCTGCGTACTCCCGGGAGGTTCTATTCTCCACGCCCAGATCGAGAACGTCCCGATCAGCAATCAGGTTTATGAATTCCTGGACCGTATGGCGGTGAAAGGGGTGCTGCCGCTCTACAGTAACACGATGATCCCGATATCGAGAGAAGAAGTAGCTGGATTGTTGAAACATATTGACGCGAACAAGGATCGTCTGACAACCGCAGAGCAGGAGTATCTTGCAAAATTCAATCAAGAGTTCATGCGCGAAATCGATCCTTCTTCAGAGAATGCGTCGGTACTGTTTCGGGATGGATTGTCGGGTCTCTTTTCGGACAAGGAAAAATATCTCTATGCATATGCGGACTCGACAGTGACTACGTACATTGAATTTCTCGGCTCGCTCGAACACAGGAGAATTTCCGGGGACAGTTTCGGTTCCACGCACGCCTCGTTCGAGCAGCATGGCGGCAGAATTCGCGGTACAATTAAGAACCGCCTGGGATATTTTTTGCAGGCCACAAATGGCACGCTCTATGGCGACAGGGAATTTGCGCTTTCGGATCCAAGACTGAGGAGCAATGTAAAATTCAACGATCTCAATTCACCATACTTTGATTACACCGAGGCATATCTCCGTGCAGATCTGAATTGGTTCAACTTCGAGTTCGGGAGAGAATATTCCCAGGTGGGGACCGGCTACGCCGACCGGCTGCTGCTTGGCGATAACGCCCCGGCGTTCGATTTCATTAAACTGGACGCTCATTACAAATCCGTACGATTCCTCTTCATGCACGCATCGATTCTCCAGGACGAGTCACCGGGCACGGAGCTTATTCAACAGGAGCCGGTCAACAGCAATAAGTACTTTACGCTGCACAGGGTCCAGGTGTCGTTATTTGATATGATTAATTTCGGCGCATCGGAGATGACTGTTTATCAACGATATTCTCCGGAGTTTGCGTATCTTAACCCAATTATCTTTTATAAATCGGTCGAGCATTCGCTTCGCGATCGCGATAACTCTTTTTTGAGCTTCGATCTGGAATTCTTTCCGATTGCGAACTATAAACTCTACGGAACCTGGCTCATCGATGACATCGACTTTTCAAAGTTGGGCACCGGGTGGTGGGGGAATGAATTCGGCTGGCAAGGTGGGGTCTATACAACCGATGTAGCCGGCTTTTCCAATCTGGACGCGCTTATAGAGTATGTGCGGCTGGAACCTTATGTGTACAGCAATAGAGTGTCGGGAAACGATTACACCCACAGCGGCGTATCATTGGGTTCGCGGCTGCAGCCGAATTCGGATGAATGGACAATTCAGCTATCATATCGCCCCATGAAATCACTCCGGACCTGGCTATCCTATTCAGGAAGCCGTCACGGGGAAAATGTCTGGGACGTGACCGGCCTGTCGATGAGGAACGTCGGCGGCGACGTGCTCCAGGGACACAGGTCAATAGATTCTGATGTTGCAACATTTCTGGATGGAAATCTCGTGAAGAGTCACACCTTCCAGGCGCGGGCTATTCTCGAGCCGGTCACAAATTTCTTTGTCTCGGGAATCTATGAGTATCGTACGTCTGATCAAGTCGCGGCAGGGACTTCGACCAGAGATGGCTACGCAGCGCTGCGTGTTTGGATCGAATACTAACGAATAATCATGGCAAAAATCCTTGTCGTAACTCCGACCTACAATGAGTCGGAAAACATAGAACAGTTCATCACCCAAGTCCTCCAACAGCGGGAGGACGTGGAAATTCTTATCGTCGACGACAGCTCACCAGACGGAACGGGTGAGATGGTGGAGCGCATGATGTCGAAGAATCCGCGCATTCATTTACTCCGCCGCGCAGGCAAAATGGGGCTGGGCACCGCATACGTCGCAGGATTCAAATACGCGCTCGAGCGTTCGTACGAATTTGTCTTCGAAATGGACGCCGACTTTTCGCACGACCCTAAGGAAATTCCCCGCATGCTCGACAAAGCTGCCACGAACGATCTCGTCATCGGTTCGCGCTACACAGACGGCGTGCGTGTTATCAACTGGCCTATCCGGAGACTTCTCCTGAGTTATAGTGCCAATGTGTATACCCGGATCATCACAGGAATGCCAGTGAAGGATGCGACCGGCGGATTCAAATGTTTCCGCCGGGAGGTCCTTGCCGCGATCGACCTGGAGAAAGTTAAATCCAACGGGTACGCATTTCAGATTGAAATGAACTTCAAAGCCTTCCGTAAAGGCTTCAAGCTCGTCGAGCATCCGATCATCTTTGCCGACCGCACGTCGGGAGTCTCCAAAATGAACAAGAAGATCGTCTACGAAGCCGTTTTCCGCGTCTGGAAACTGAAGGTCCGCCAGCTCATCGGTAAACTCTGAGGCACCTCTGGATCTCTCTGTTCTCATAGTCAATTACAACGTCCGGGCATTTCTTGAAAATGCCATCCTTTCCGTATGCAAGGCGTCGCAGGGGATGCAGACGGAGGTGATCGTCGTCGACAACGCCTCCGATGACGGGAGCGTGGAAATGATCCGCCAGAAGTTTCCTTCCGTGAAGCTTTTTGCCAATTCCCGCAACCTGGGATTTGCCGCAGCAAATAATATCGGCTTGAAGGAGGCAACAGGAGAGTATGTTTTGTTATTGAATCCGGACACGATCGTCCAGGAAGACACTTTCCGGGTCATGCGGGAATACCTGGAACAACATCCGGATGTTGGTTTGGCGGGCTGTAAGATTCTCAATCCCGACGGCACGCTCCAGCTCGCTTGCCGGCGCAGCTTCCCGACACCGTGGGTCGCGTTTACCAAAGTGGCAGGGCTCAGCGCCATGTTCCCCCGGTCCAAGGTCTTCAATAAGTACAATCTGGAATATCTTAACCCGGATGATTCGTACGAAGTCGATGCGGTGAGCGGTTCGTTTATGTTCGTCCGGCGTGACATCCTTCAGTCAGTGGGAAATCTGGATGAGCAGTTCTTCATGTACGGGGAAGACCTGGACTGGTGCTATCGGATAAAGAATGCCGGATGGAAGGTTTCGTACGTTCATAACACTCAAATAATTCATTACAAAGGCGAGAGCGCGCGCCGCAGCGATATCGACGAGGTCAAGGTGTTCTATCAGGCAATGCGGCTCTTCGTCCGGAAGCACGTTCGGCGCGGAGTTGCATTCGAGCTTGCGTTGCGCACCGGAATCGCCCTGCGTGAGAGATTTGCTGCGTTTGGAAAGATTGCGAAGCAGATGGCGGCTCCGCTCATCGACTTCGTCATCGTGGACGCTTCACTGCTGTTCGGCGAGCTCGTGTGGTTTGGAGCCGTGTTTCACTTCCCGAGTTATGGGTATCCGGTCATCTTATCGATCCCAGCGCTTATGCTCGTGGGTACGATGATGTGGATGGGAGTCTACACTGTTAATAAACTTTCGACCGCGCGCGCTGCGAGCGCGGTGATCTTCGGGTACATACTTATCTCAGCGTTGACATTCTTTTTCAAACAGTATGGATTCAGCCGGATGGTTGTCCTCATCTCGGGACTCGTCAACGTCGTCAGTCTGCCGGGCTGGAGGTTCATGGCAAAGAGAATGTTCCGTGTCCAGGGGGGCCGGCGAAGGACGCTCTTCGGACGGCGCACGCTGATCGTCGGCGTTGAAACCTCCGGGCAGGCGGTGCTGCAAAAGTTGCGCGCCAGGGTGGATGACGGCTACGATGTCGTCGGTTTTGTCGATACGAGCCGTCGCAGGGTGGGAGAGAAGGTCGCGGGAGTTGAAATTCTCGGAAGTATTGACAATATTGGAAAAGTTATTGAAGAACAGCGTGCGACGGAGGTAATTTTTTCGACAGATTCGCTCTCATATACAGAAATTCTGTCGGTCATCGGTCGCAGCCGTAATAAATCTGTGAATTTTCGTCTTGTGCCGAACAGCCTGGAAGTCATTATCGGCAAGACGCATGTCGACACTCTGGATGATATTCCGCTTGTCGACATCGAATACAATATTCACAGAACCTCAAACCGGATAGTGAAACGGACTGCCGACATCGTCATTGCGACGCTGCTCATGATTTTTGTGTACCCGTGGTCGCTATTGAAAGGAAGGCCGTCGGATTCCCCGGCAAAGAGTTCGGGGATCATGCTGGTACCGGAAGTATTGAAAGGCCGGATGTCCATCGTTGGCCCGAAGAGTGAGCCGAACCGGGCTTCATCCTCCTATATGGGAAAACCCGGACTTACCGGAATCGTACAAATCAACGAACATGAGGATGTCACAGAAGAAGAGGCTGAAAAGTACAATCTCTACTATGCAAAAAACCAATCCCTGCCGCTCGATCTTGAGATCATGCTGAAATCTATGACCTTGCTACTACGCTAATCAAAATGCCGAAAACTGTTCTGGATTTTGAAAAGCCTATTGTTGAGCTCGAGTCGAAGATCGAGGAGATGCGGAAGTTTTCCGACTCGCTCGACATCGCTGCGGAGATCAAAGATCTCGAGGAGAAAGTTGTACAGCTCCGGAAGACCATTTACACCGGCCTGACGCGCTGGCAAAAGGTACAGCTTGCCCGCCATCCCGACCGTCCGTATACGCTTGACTACATCGGCATGATGACGACCGATTTTATCGAACTCCACGGAGACAGAAACTTCGGGGACGACAAAGCGATCGTTGGGGGATTTGCGAAGCTTGAAGACGAGCCGGTGATGATCATCGGCCATCAAAAAGGGCGCGATACGAAATCCAACGTTTACCGGAATTTCGGGATGCCCAATCCCGAAGGGTATCGGAAAGCTCTTCGCTTAATGAAGCTCGCGGAAAAATTTCACCGTCCGGTGATATCGATGCTCGATACGCCCGGCGCGTTCCCGGGCCTTGAGGCGGAGGAACGCGGTCAGGCCGAGGCAATCGCACGCAACTTATTTGAAATGTCGCATCTCCAGACTCCGATCATCGTCGTGATCATCGGCGAAGGAGCCTCGGGCGGAGCGCTCGGCATCGGAGTCGGCGACCGCGTGCTGATGATGGAAAATACATGGTACTCCGTAATCTCTCCCGAATCCTGTTCGAGTATTCTCTGGCGAAGCTGGGACTTTAAGGAACAGGCCGCAGAGGCGCTAAAGCTGACAGCGCCTGATCTCCTCGCGCAGAAAATTGTCGACCGTGTCGTGAACGAGCCTTTAGGCGGCGCGCATAATAATCCGCAGGAGGCTGCCGAGATTCTGAAGAAGGTTCTCGTCGAAGAGGTCAAGAAACTTACTAAGATCAAAGCGGACAAACTCATAGACCGCCGCATCGAAAAGTTCGGTAAGATGGGGGAATATGAGGAATAGTCTGCAGGCCACCCGCAATTGATCGTCTCCGAAACAAAAATTCGCGTCCGGTACGCCGATACCGACCAGATGAAACAGGTCTATTACGCGAAGTACTTCGAATATTTTGAGCAGGGACGCTCGGACCTCCTTCGCGGGATGGGCATCCCTTATCCTGAGATCGAAAAGAAAGGCTATTACCTTCCCGTCGTCGAGGCGCTTGCAAGCTACAAGAAACCTGCCCGTTACGACGATCTTCTGAACGTAAAGATTTTCGTCAAAGAAACACCCCAGGCGCGCATCCGCATCGAGTATGAGCTGACGAACGACGAAACGAAAGAACTTCTTGCGACGGGCTACACGATCCACAGCTTTGTCGACGCCGGAACGCGAAAGCCCGCACGGGCACCCGCCTTCTTTATGGAACGATTTTCTGCTGCATTCGCGTAACATGCTCTCTCCCGAACTTCTCAAAATTCTCTGCTGCCCGAAGTGTCACGGCAAACTTAAGTATGTTGCCGACAACCTGACGTGTATCTCCTGCGCCCGCGTGTACCCGATCCGGGACGACATTCCGATCATGCTCGTCGATGAATCGCCTTCCTCACCCTCGTCCGATGAATGAATTTCACGCCAATAGCAAGATCAACCATCTCCTCGAAGAAGCGCTCCTTGAGGATATCGGCATGGGAGACATTACGACGGAGAGCACGGTCGCTCCGGACGTCCAGGGTCGTGGAAACCTGCTGTTTAAGGAATCCGGTGTTGTCGCGGGCCTGTCTATTATAGACGAGCTCTTCAGAATCGTTGACCATGAACTGGTCCTGCAGGCGTCGCTCCGGGATGGCGAACAGGTTGCAAAAGGAACGAAAGGTGCCGTCATAACCGGATCGCTTGCGAGCATTCTCAAAGGGGAGCGGGTCGCATTGAATATCCTCCAGCGAATGAGCGGCATTGCGACCTTAACGAGAAAGTTCGTTGACGAAGTGAAACACACTTCCGCGAAGATCACCGACACGAGAAAAACAGCTCCGGGGCTTCGGATGCTGGATAAGCTTGCTGTGAACATCGGGGGCGGAATCAACCACCGGTTCGGCCTCGATGACATGATTCTCATTAAAGACAATCATATTGCGGCCGCCGGAGGCATCGGCATCGCGATAGAAAAGTGCCTGGCATACCGGTCATCGCACAACTATCCTGTGCAGATCGAGGTCGAAACGAAAAACCTCGCCGAAGTCCGGGAAGCGTTAGCTCATGCCGGTATTCAGAGAATCATGCTGGATAATTTTACAATTCCCGACATGATCGATGCGGTCAGGCTGATCGCCCACAAGGTCGAGGTTGAGGCATCCGGCAATGTGACGCTGCAAACCGTCCGCGCGATTGCCGAGACCGGCGTCGATATTATTTCGGTAGGCGCGCTCACGCACTCGGCTCCCGCGCTGGATATTTCTCTCAAGATCGAAGCATAATCCCCGATGCGCGCGCATCTCCAGAGGCTTGGAACAGATACTGCGATTTACGGGATCAGCACGATCGTCGGCCGGTTCCTGAACTTCCTCCTCGTCCCGTTCTACACCAATATCCTTGTCCCCGCCGAGCTTGGCATCGTCAGTTATATCTATTCCATTATCGCGTTTGTCAACGTTCTCTACGCGTATGGGATGGAGTCTGCCTACTTCAAATACTCGTCTTCGCTGGAGATAGGAACTCAGAAGCAGAATTTCAGCGCGCCGTTCATCTCGCTGCTCTCGACTTCCGCTCTCTTCTCACTCCTGATCGTCCTTCTGCGGCAGCCGCTCGGAGCCGGCCTGAACATTCCGGCCGCGTATTCCTCGATCGTGTTGTATGCCGCGGGAATCATGGCACTTGATGCGCTTGCGATCGTTCCCTTTGCCATACTCAGGGTCGAACGCAAGGCAAAATTGTTCGCAACGATCAAGATCGTCAACATCGTCATCAACGTGGGGCTGAATGTACTTTTGCTCGTAAAAGTGAAAATGGGGATTACCGGGATCTTCCTCAGCGGGCTTGCCGCCTCCACCGTGACAATGCTGCTGCTTCTTCCGACGATCCTGCGGAACATATCGTGGGACTTCAATGTACCCCTGTTGAAAGCAATGCTTCGGTTTGCTCTTCCGTATATCCCCGCGGGGCTTGCCACTCAGGCGATCCAGGTGATCGACCGCCCGATCATGCGTGCCCTCACGAACGACGCCACGGTGGGTATTTACCAGGCAAATTACCGGCTGGGTATTTTCATGATGCTCATCGTACAAATGTTCGACTTCGCCTGGCGGCCGTTCTACTTTGCCACCTCCAGCGATCCCAATGCGCGGAAGATATTTTCACGCGTTCTCACGTATGTCGTCTTTGTCATGGGGGCCATCTTTTTGGTCCTGACATTATTCATCCGCGACATCGTGCGTTTCCAGATGTTCGGCCATCACCTCATTCACCCCGATTACTGGATCGGGCTGGGGATTGTACCGATAGTTCTCCTGGGGTATTTGTTCCTGGGGGTCTCGAACACGCTCTCAGCCGGCGTGTATATTGAAAAGAAAACACAATACCTGCCGGTGATAACGTTTATCGGGGCCGGGGTGAATATTGGCGCAAATTACCTACTTATCCCATCTATGGGAATAGCGGGAGGGGCCTGGGCGACGCTGCTCGCCTACGCAGTGATGGCGGCGGTCCTCTACGTTGTCGCGCAGCGAATCTATCCAATCGAATACGAGATGGATCGCCTGGGTAAAATTGTGGCAACTGCCGTGATCGTTGTAATACTTTTTCTTCTTATCCCGTTTAATGCCATGAGTGAGCTTGCGGGGCTCGGCGTTAAGCTGCTTCTTCTTGGCCTCTTCATGTTCCTGATCTGGATAATGAACTTTTTTAGAAAAGAAGAGATGTCGTTCATGAAGGAATTCCTCGCGGGCTTGAAATCGCAGAGATTCCAGTCAGACGTTAAGGAGGCGGAAGACTACGGCGCGTAGGGATGGTTAAATTCCCCCGTTTTGGAACTCCTCCAATAAAAAATTATATTAGTAGGACAAGTAGTGAATTTATCATCGTTTGAGGCAATTGTTTGTCAGAAAATCATTCAAATTATTATAACTTGAAGTTCGATCCCGATAAGCCGCTGCAGGTAGGCGGCCAGGCAGTTATCGAAGGGGTCATGATGCGCGCGCCCGGCCGGATAGCGACGGCAGTACGCCGGTCCAACGGCGAAATTGTCGTCCAAAACCGCAAGTATGTCTCACTCGCCGAGAAAAATAAGATCTGGAAATTGCCGGTGCTTCGGGGAGCTGTCGGGCTCATCGAGATGATGTTCATCGGAATAGAAACGCTGAACTTCTCCGGCGAAGTTGCAATGCATGACGCGGAAGCGGACAACCACAAGAATGGCAACGGCAAGGCGCCGAAAAAGACCGGCACTTCCAATATAAAGCTGGCGCTGACCGTGCTTTTTTCGCTTGCAGTCGGCATTGCCATCTTCTTTGTCACTCCGCTGTTTATTACCACGAAGCTTTTCAATGTAGAACAGAACGCATTCTGGTTTAATATCATTGCAGGTGCCATCCGCCTTACGATCCTCCTCGGATATCTTATTATGATCTCCCTGATGAAGGATGTGAAGAGGTTGTTCGAGTATCATGGCGCCGAACATAAGGCGGTGTTCACCTTCGAGCAGCTCGGCGATCTGACACCCGCTTCGGCGGCGAAGTTCACCCGCTTCCACCCGAGATGTGGGACGAGCTTCATCCTGATCGTCATGGTGATCTCCATGCTGATGTTCTCCGTGTTCGACTCGGTCCTCATTATGCTCATCGGAAAGATTTCCCTGCCAGTCCGGCTCCTGACGCATTTGCCCCTCATCCCGATCGTCGGCGGAATTGCCTATGAATTCATCCGGTGGTCCGCGAAACGAAGCGACACTACCTTCGGCAAAATGCTCGTCGCCCCTGGGCTCTGGCTCCAGCGTATCACCACAAGCGAACCCGATCCTTCACAGCTTGAAGTCGCTCTGGTCGCAATCAAATGCGCGCTGGGAATCGAGGACTCGCAGGAAGCACGATATATCCGCCACGCTTCGGAACTCGTCACGCAGTAACCCATGTTTGACAGACTTGAAAACGTCGTCGCTCGGTATGACGAGCTGACACGGTTGTTAGCCGACCCGGCTGTTATCAGCCAGCAGGAACGCTACCGCGAGCTGAGCAGGGAGCATTTCAATCTCACGCCGCTGATCCAGACCTACCAAAAGTATAAGAAGTCGAAGTCCGAGGTCGAAAACCTGAAATCGCTGGTTCTCGCTTCGGGCGATCCCGAGATGAGCGCGCTCGCTGAAGCGGAGCTAACCGGCGCAAGCGCGACTCTTACGGCACTTGAAGACGATCTGAAGTTTCTCCTGATTCCGAAAGATCCCAATGACGACAAGGACTGCATCGTCGAAATCCGTGGCGGGACCGGCGGGGAAGAGGCCGCGCTGTTCGCAGCCGACCTTTACCGGATGTATACGCGGTACGCCGAACGCCAGGGGTGGAAGACGGAGATGATGGACTGGAACGACACCGGCAAAGGGGGTTTCAAAGAGGTTATTTTCTCTCTGAAAGGTGAGGGAGCCTTCGGAACGCTGAAATATGAAAGCGGCGTCCACCGCGTCCAGCGTGTCCCCGAAACGGAGGCGCAGGGGAGAGTTCACACTTCAGCCGCAACTGTCGCAGTGCTTCCGGAACTTGAAGAGATCGATTCAGACATTGAGATTAATCCGGCCGACCTGGATTTTGCCACGTACCGGGCGGGCGGAAAAGGTGGACAGAACGTCAACAAAGTGGAAACCGCCGTCAGGATTACTCATAGACCCTCGGGCATCGTCGTTGCCTGCCAGCAGGAACGATCGCAGTTTCAGAACCGGGAACGCGCGATGAAAATGCTTCGCGCAAAGCTCTATGAGATCAAAGTTCAGGAACAAAACGCATCGGTGACCGAGCAGCGCAGATTGATGGTGAAGAGCGGCGACCGCAGCGACAAGATCCGGACCTACAACTTTCCTCAGAACCGTGTCACCGACCACCGCATCGGTCTGACATTGTACAACCTCAACGATATCATCGACGGAAAACTGGATGAGCTCATAGAGCGTCTTAAGGTCGCCGACAGGCAGGAAAAGCTACAATCAAATATGGGGTGAGGCCTCGCCTCCCCCGTTTTCACGTCCTCGTTTCACGTCCTGCATTCCCGTCATCAAAATCCTAACTCCGGCATCAACCCCGGGTGCCACCTGCTATAGGTGAGCATGCAGATCAATCTTCTGATTCGGCGAGCGTCAGCTATACCTTCCTTCGTTTCTTCTTCCCTCAAAAAAACCTCTTAGCACACTTCCGCATTTATCCTGAAGCACTCCTCCGGTTGTATGAACGCGGTGATTGAGCCGTGTGTCATTGGTAATCGTGTAGAGTGAGGTACATGCGCCTGCTTTAGGATCGTATGCGCCAAAAATCAGCAGCGGGAGCCGCGCAAGGACAATCGCTCCCGCGCACATGGGACACGGCTCGAGAGTTACATACATCGTACACTCCTCCAATCTTCGGCTGCCGAGATGCGATGCCGCCGCCGTGATGGCAATGATTTCGGCATGAGCCGTGGGATCCTGCAGCATCTCCGTTTGGTTAGAGCCCTTGCCGATCACCGACCCGTCCTTCACGATGACGGCTCCGATTGGGACCTCTTTTCTCTCGAGGGCGACCTCCGCTTCCCGAAGCGCAAGCTCCATCCAGTACTCATGTTGTTTCCGGTCAAGCATGTATGTTCAACAATTCAAATGGGTTAGAAAAGTATAGTGAAAAAAACCTGTTTTGACAATCATCACCCTAAACCTCTGTTTTTCATCACATTTTCATTGATTCCGGGCCAAAAAATGGTTATCTTTAACTTCCGGTAGCATTTATAATAAGTAAAATTCATGAAGAACCGCCTCCAGTTGATTCTCGTGATTGCGTGCGTGCTTTTTTCAGCGCGAACTCAATCTCAAACATATAACGTCTATTTCGGCGATATCCACTCCCAGACATGGTACTCCGACGGCAACCAGGATATCAACGGCGGAAGTGCTGCCACCAATGCTACGGCGTATCCAAAGCCCGTCGCACGGGCAATCACCTACGCGCGCGACGTTGCAAATGACATGGATTTTCTCGGCGTCAGCGATCATAACCATAACGAGAGCCTCAACATGACGCTTGCGTATTGGAACGCCGGGAATGCTGAAGCGGATTCTATGAATCAGGATGGGGTGTTTGTCGGTATGAGAGGGCAGGAGTGGGGAGTTATCAGTAATGGCGGGCACGTCCTGGTGTATGGCACGACCAAACTGTTTGGCTGGGATACCGGAGTCTACGATGTTTATGTTCCCAAGTATTATTATGGGACGTTGTTTGACTCTGTAAAGAAATATGGCGGATTTTGTTATCTGGCTCATCCTCAGTCGACAGATTACAAGAGCACTCCGACGGCTACGAATGGGATATTCAGCAGCCCGTATAATGCTTCATATGACAGCGTTATTTCCGGAATAGCGATGAAGAATGGGCCGGCGCTTGATGCGGTGTACAATGAATCAGATCCGGCAAGCGGAAATTATGAATCACGTTTCCATGATATGCTGAAGCTCGGCTATCACGTTGCACCTGTTGGCAACCAGGATAATCACCACACAAATTTTGGAATGATCAACCAGCAGCGCACGGGCGTGCTGGCAACTTCACTTACGCGCGCAAATATTCTCGACGCATTGCGCAACCGTCGTGCCTATGCGACGGAAGACCACAATCTTCAGGTCCGCCTTGAAGTCGACGGCGCGCAAATGGGAGCAGTCATCACCCATGCAAGCCCGGTGCCTATCCGCATTAAAGTGTCTGATCCCGACAATACGATCTCATCGATTGTGCTACGGTATGGCGTTCCGGCATCCGGTTCCGCACCGACGACGCTCACGTCCAACAGCGGGAGTGATTCACTCGTCGTCGCTCAGCCTCAGGCAATCAGCAGCACATACTATTATTACGCCTACATCACCAACAGTTCCGGCCGTCATGCGTGGAGCGCCCCGATTTGGGTGACTGTCCCGACCGGACCGATCCCTGGTGCATTTGCACTTTCCGCTCCTTCGAACGTCGCGCCGAACCAGCCTGTCAGCGGAACTCTCACGTGGGATCCTTCACAGGACGCGACGCAATATGATGTCTATTTTGACACGAATAATCCGCCCACGACACTTGTCAGTGCCAACCAGGCCGGCACGTCATACAATTACAGCGGCCTCACGAATAATGTGACGTATCGCTGGAAAGTGATCGCAAAGAACGGCAACGGAAGTACGGTCGCATCAGGCGCTCCCTGGAGCTTCACGACAATCGTGGCTTCTCCAACCTCCTTTGCCCTGACTTCGCCCGCCAACGGCGCGATCAAGCAGGCAATTTCAGGATCGTTGATTTGGCAGGCCTCGCCGAACGCAGCTACGTACGACGTTTATCTGGATACAAATCCGGTTCCTTCAACGCAGGTGACCACGGGACTTGCTGGGACGAATTACAACTACAGCGGATTGTTGAACAGCAAAGGTTACTATTGGAAGATTGTCGCGAAGAATGTGGCAGATACGATCGTCGGCACAGGTTCTCCTTCAGGGTTCTCGACGATCGGGCCATCGCCGGCGACATTTAGTTTTAGTTCACCTGCCAATAATTCTGTCGACCAGCCGGTTACCGGTTCGCTTGTCTGGAGCAGCTCTACATTCGCGACTCACTACGACGTCTACCTCGACGGTAACAATCCTCCGACGACCCGCGTTGGGGCAAACGTCACAGATACCGTGTGGTCATATTCGTTGACGCCTGGAGGGAGTTATTTCTGGAAAGTCGTGGCAAAGAACGATGACGATTCGACGATCGTCGTCGACGCGCCGCACAGTTTCATCATCGCGAACGTTCCGACGGCTGCCTCTAACATTTCTTCACTAAACATTACGACGGCGAGCCTTGATCTTTCGTGGACGGATAACGCGTCAAATGAGACCGGCTACCGTGTCTATCGTTCGTTGGATGCCGGCGGGCCATTTGCGCCTGCGGGACCTGATCTCGCTTCAGATGCAGTATCGTTCACCGATACCGGCCTTGGCGTCAACGTTCGTTATTATTATAGAGTGGTTCCGTTTAATGGCTTGGGAGAAGGCGCGCACGTTTCATTGAATGTCGCGACGCTTGCAGAAAAACCCGGCCAGCCGGCCCTCAGCAACGCAGGATTCTTCGGAGTTACCGTAACGTTGGCCCCTGGAGCAAATCCTGTTGCTACGCAATTTTCCATACGGGCTTCACACGATAGCCTCACACAATACATTCAGGCTGATGGAAATCCCGGCAATGCTCCCGTGTGGCAAACCTACAGCCAGTGGGGTGGAGGAAGCGGCGTTGCGGTTCTCGGCCTGCATTCATGCAAAGATTATACTTTCGGCGTTACGGCGAGAAATCTGGATGATGTTTCGACGTTATTGAGCGATGAAGCGCTTCAGTCACTCCAATGCTTCTCGCTCGCCCAATCGGTTTCGAATGGCTGGAACCTCATGTCGCTGCCCCTTACTGTCCCGGATGTTCATAAGGCAGCAGTGTTTCCGACGAGCTCATCTCAGGCGTTCTTTTACAACGGAAGTTACGTGACAAGAGATACGATCACGTACGGCGAGGGATTCTGGATTCAGTATAACGGGCCGCACGATCTTAATGTCCAGGGCGAACCAAGGTTGCTGGATACGATGCATTTACGGCAGGGTTGGAATATGATCGCATCGTACGCGAATCCGGTGCCGGTAAGCGCGCTTTCTTCCCAACCTGCGGGGATTGTTTCTTCAAATTATTTCGCGTTCGATGGCGCCTATCTCATCGCTGATTCATTGAAACCGATGAAGGGATACTGGGTCAAGGCCAATAACCCCGGTGTCTTAGTCGCGTCATCCCCGCTTCAGCAGAGCGGAACCCAGGCCGTTCGCCATTTCGACGAGATGCTCGCCCGGATGAATTCGATCACATTTAAGGATCAAGCCGGCCATCACCAGTCTGTGTACCTGCATGCGGTGAAGAACGAAGTGCAGTCATCGGAAACGCATGCCCTTCCGCCGCTGCCGCCAAGCGGAATATTCGATGTGCGTTTTGCGTCTCAGAAATTCGCCGAGGATATCGCTCCGGAGCTACGGACGGAGGAGCAGCGGTTCCCGATTACCCTTCAGGGTATATCGTATCCTCTTCACATCTCCTGGGATATCAAGGACCAGGAACAACACTATACTTTGAGTGACGGGGTAAAATCCATCTCAGTACAGGGGGTAGGGGAAACGTTGTTCGAGCAGCCATTATCCAGGCTCACGCTCATCGTCGGAGACCCGGCCGGCCAGGCGCCGAAGGAATTTGCGCTTCACCAAAACTATCCGAATCCATTTAATCCGTCAACGGTCATTAAGTACGACCTGCCGGCCCAGGCTCAGGTGCGACTGGACGTCTATAATGTACTCGGGACCCGCGTCGCCACACTTGTCGACAAGCAGGAAAACCCCGGTTTCAAATCCGTATCCTGGAATGCGGAGGGTGTACCGAGCGGCGTTTATTATTACCGCCTGACTGTCGGATCGTTTACGGGATCGGGAAAGATGCTCCTGGTTCGATAGCAACAACTTCGTTACAGAGAGAAGGTCACTTTTATCCGGAGATGGTTCTGGTTAAAGGCGACCTTCTTCTGTTATAGCAGTCAGGTAGCTTACCCATAAAACTCCCCTCCTTACGGAGTTTCCGTATCCCCAAGTTTTCCACATTCCTTCAATTTCACGCAATTTAAAGGTATTCGCCCTTCCTCAAAGATAACAGAATAAAACAGGCAGAAAACGGACTCGAATCGGTCAATTCCTGCCAAATGCGTCACATTCATGTTGACCTCAGGCCCCGTTTTGGTTATCTTTTACATTCTTTTCGCAAATCTTGTAATTTTATCGAGAAATGCAAAATTTAATTAAGAAATATATTGATTCTGTTATAAGTATTCTTTAAATTGACGCCTCAAAAAAACGCCATAAGTCATTCAAAATTAAATAATTTATATTCGAAAATAATTGACCAGCGGAATATTCAACAAAAAAGGAGATTCATGAAGAGACTATTTTATATCGTTCTAGCGATCGTATGCCTGAGTTCTATCCTGGTGGCCGGGAACAAGACGTTCACGGGACCGGGAAACTTCTCCGACGCCTCTAAATGGAACGGCAATGCGTTGCCGGTGGCGGGGGACAATCTTAAGATCAATAACGGCTGTACATATGACGCCGCCACAAATCTCATTTATGGCAACCTGAACCTGGGAAATCCTACCCCGGGCCAGCTGACCTTTAACTCAGGCACGACCCTGACGGTCGCGGGCATTAGTTCGGCCATTCTTGGTTCGAGCTCATTAACTATGCCGAACGGCGGAACGCTTGTGATTTCAGGCGCCACCGGATGGATGGTTGGATCAGGCTTCTCCGCCGGTACAGGTACAGTCTCTCTTCAGAATACAATCACGCTTCCGACCGACGTTGCGACGTACAACAATCTTACAATCGCAGCCGGTGCGACGAGTGTTACACTGGGTACAGCCACTACGGTCAACGGAAATCTCATTATTTCGTCCGGCACGCTAAGCACGAGTGCAAGCAATTTTGCGCTGAACGTCAAAGGAAACTGGACAAACAGCGGGACATTTACCCCCGGTACCGGAACAGTCACGTTCAACGGATCTTCGGGTCAGAGCCTCACCGGCGCCACAGCGTTTAACAACCTCACACTCAATAATAGTGCGGGCCTTACGCTGAATAATAACGCAACGGTAAATGCGGCGCTGACGCTTACCAGCGGCGCGATCACGACCGGTGCAAACACAGTCGTTATTCCCGCAAGCGGCTCGGTTTCGAGAACAAACGGTTATGTCAACGGCAAGCTTCAAAAGAATGTCGCGACAGGAGCAACGTCCAGGACGTTTGAAGTCGGCGATGCAAGCAATTACACGCCGGTCAATGTTTCGTTCGCCAGCGTAACAACCGCCGGAAACCTTACAGCACAGACGACTGCGGGAGATCATCCCAATCTCGGCACATCCTCTATTGACGCATCAAAGAGCGTTAACAGGTATTGGACGCTCACCAACAGCGGCGTGGTCTTCACGAACTACAGCGCGACCTTTAATTTTGCCGGCACCGATGTCGACGGCGGAGCGAACACTGCAAATTTTTTGGTGAACAAGTACAATTCACCCAACTGGAGTTTGCCGGCAACGGGTACAACAACTTCGACCAGCACGCAGGCCACGGGCCTGACCTCGTTCAGCGACTTTGCAGTCGGCGAGCCTTTTACCTATTCAGTTACAGCCACAGCAGGCGCGAACGGATCCATCAGTCCCTCGGGTACTGTAAGTGTTCTCCCCGGAGCGAATCAGGCGTTTACAATTACGCCCAATGCCGGTTACCATGTTCTTGATGTGCTCGTCGACGGTGTTTCTGTTGGCGCAGTCTCCGCTGACACGCTCTTTAATGTTACGGCAGCTCACACAATTGATGCAAGCTTTGCGATCAATACATACACAATCACCTCATCGGCCGGCGCGAACGGCTCAATCAGTCCTTTGGGTGCGGTGGGCGTTAACTATGGTTCAGATACCAGCTTTACGATCACTGCGAACGCTGGTTACCATGTCGCCGACGTCCTTGTCGACGGCGTTTCGATCGGTGCGGTAACTTCGCATACATTCTCGAGCGTTACGGGAAATCATACGATTGACGCAAGCTTTGCATTGACTACGTACACGATTACCGCGAGCGCGGGCGCGAACGGTTCGATCAGTCCTTCGGGGGGTATCGTTGTTAACGAAGGCGTGGATACAACCTTCACGGTTACTGCGAATGCCGGGTACCATATTGCGGATGTTCTCGTCGATGGAGTCTCCATCGGAGCGGCGGCCTCGC
Organism: Bacteroidota bacterium; assembly: GCA_035495255.1. Lineage (GTDB taxonomy): Bacteria > Bacteroidota > Ignavibacteria > UBA10030 > SZUA-254 > DASYTP01. Next base: position 17,544 of record DATJGD010000015.1, read on the forward strand.
ATACATTTTCGAATGTTACGGCAAACCATACCATCGATGCCAGTTTCGCGATCGACGTCTATACTATTACAGCGACGGCAGGTGCAAATGGTTCGATTTCACCGTCAGGCGCCGTGAGCGTCAATCACGGCTCTGATACGAGCTTCACGATTACTGCCAATGTCGGCTACCATGTCGCCGACGTCCTCGTGGACGGTGTTTCCATCGGCGCAGTGGGATCGCACACATTCCCCAACGTTACGGCGAACCACACGATTGATGCGAGCTTTGTCATCAATGATTACACGATTACGGCGACGGCAGGAGCCAACGGATCCATTTCGCCTTCCGGCGTAGTCGGCGTAACGCATGGTTCGGACACAACATTTACGATCACGGCGAATACGGGTTACCATGTGGCAGATGTGCTCGTCGACGGAGTATCGATCGGCGCGGTAACGTCGCGCACGTTCACTAACGTGACGGCAAATCATACGATCGATGCCAGCTTCGCGATCAATGTCTATACAATTACCGCTTCAGCGGGCGCGAACGGCAGCATCAGCCCGAACGGCGCGGTAAGCGTGAACCATGGCTCCGATACGACGTTTACTATCACAGCCGGCAGCGGGTACCACGTTGCGGACGTGCTTGTTGACGGGGTATCGATCGGCGCGGTGACGTCGCATACGTTCACCAATGTGACAGGCAACCACACGATCGACGCGAGCTTCGCGATTACCGTCCATACGATCGCGGCGACCGCAGGCGCGCACGGATCGATCAGCCCGTCGGGAACCGTCTTCCTCAATGACGGCGACAGCCAGAAGTTCACGATTACACCCGCGGCCGGCTACTTCATTGCCGATGTCCAGGCTGACAGCGTCTCCGTCGGCCAGGTTTCGACGTATACCTTCAACAATGTAACGGCGGACCATACGATTGAGGCGACGTTTGGAATTCAGACGTTCAAAGTTACATCGCTGGCAGCCGGAGGCGGCTCGATCTCTCCGTCGGGCTCCACAGTCGTGAACTACGGAGACACTGCGAGCTATACGATTACCGCAGGCACCGGGTATTACATTTCCGACGTTCATGTCGACAGCGTCTCGGTCGGCGCGGTTTCGAACTATAGCTTTGCGAACGTTACGCAGAACCATCTCATCGAAGCGTTCTTTGCGATCCAGACGTTCAAGGTCACCTCGAGCGCAGGCGCCGGTGGAACGATCACCCCGCTCGGTTCGACGGTGGTCAATTACGGAGATTCGGTAACGTATACCATTGCCGCAAATTCGGGATACTATATTTCCGACGTGCATGTCGACAGCGCTTCGGTGGGACCGTTGGCGAACTACACGCTGCATAATGTCCATGCAAATCATTTCATTACGGCATTCTTCGCAGCGGTGAATACCCCGCCGACTGCGGCGACGCTGATCGCTCCGCTCAACGGCGACACAGTCTATCTCGACATTGTCGGTGTGAGCCTCGATTTCCTCTGGCATAGCTCAGTCGATGCTGACAGCGTAACGTATACACTGCATCTCCACGGCACATCGCTGGACACGCTTCTTACAGGATTGGTAGATACAACGAAGTCCTGGGGTATCGTGAACCTCCTGCAGCCTGGACAGACGTACCAGTGGACCGTCATTGCGAGCGACGGGCACGTGAGCGTCGCTTCGCCCGATACGTTCTCATTCTATGCGACCATGGTCGTTGGTGTGAAAGACTTGACGCCGAAGATTCCGAAGGTCTATGCGTTGCATCAGAACTATCCGAATCCGTTCAACCCGACAACGGTTGTACAGTTCGATCTGCCGAGAGCTTCGACAGTGACGCTGACCGTCTATAATATCCTCGGTCAGCAGGTCGCAACCCTGGCGAACAAGCAATCGATGGATGCGGGGTATAAGAGCTTCACGTTCGATGCTTCGACAATTCCTTCAGGAGCGTATTTCTACAGGATCTATGCCCAGGAAGCCAACGGAAATGCGTACGTGAGCGTCAAGAAGATGGTGTTGATGAAATAGAGTTTCCGCTGAGTGCAGTTGGGCCCGTAACTGCACGGTGCGAGCGGTGGGAAAGGGGACCTGCGGGCTGATGTAGTAGTAACGTGGTGGATTAGTGGATTAGAGAGAGCCTTCATTCTTAACCGGTCTCATAACCGGATATTATGGGGGCTCTTTCGTTGTATAAAAAACGACACGAATAACATATGGAGAGTGTATGAAGATAACGGCTACCGTTCTTTTTCTCATTCTGTTGACCCCGCTGCTGGCTACAGGCCAGACGTCATGGAAGGGGACAACGTCAACGGACTGGAGCAAGGCATCGAACTGGACGAACGGCGTACCGACTGCGTCGGTCGACGCAACCATCGGCGACGCTAATTTCACGGGGGCGAATCAGCCTCGCCTCACAGCTGCAGCTTCATACTGCAAATCCCTGACTCTTGGTACGGGGATAAAAGCCTCGACTCTCACCATTGCGAAAGCTCTCATCGTATCGGGGAACATCACGATCGGAGCGAACGGAACTATCAACCACTCCGGAAAAAATGTCTTACTCACCGGTAACTGGAGCAACTCGGGCGCATATAGCGCCAGCGCCAGCGCGACGGTAATCTGCGGAGGAACTGCCCAGTCCATATCAGGGGCGACTTCCTTCAGGTCGCTTACAACCAATGCAGGCAGCACGGTAACATTGAATACGAATATTTCGATTGCACACCAGCTTACAGTGAACGGAACGGTCGATCCGGGAGATTCTCCGACATATACCGTTTCGGGATCCGGAAACGTCATCGTGGGCAGATCCGGAAAAATCTTTGTAAAGGCTTCAACCTTTGCCGGAAACTATAATCTTTCATTTAACCTCAATAGCGCGAGCACGGTTGAATACTCTTCGTCAACAATCAATCAGACGGTTTCCAGCGCCCCGGCATACGGTAATCTGACGATCAGCGGCAGCCTGACAAAAACACTCGGGGGTAACCTCTCAGGTCTCGGCGGCAACCTTACGATTGTCGCAGGCACGTTGGATCTTTCGACGTTTACCGCCGACAGAGGGGCACCCGGTGGAGCGCTGACGCTCGCGAACGGAGCGACGCTGAAAATCGGGGGAACAAATACGTTCCCCGCAAATTATGCAACGCGTTCGCTGGGTGTCACAAGTACGGTCATGTATTCGGGGACGAACCAGGCTGTTTCGACTCAGGCGTACGGCAATCTGACACTTACCGCGAGCGGTGGTTCGGTCACAAAAACAATGCAGTCAGCGCCAATGACGATTTCAGGCAACTTCTCAACGACAATTGGAAGCGGAACTTCAGTCTCGTTCACTGCCGCGGGAGCGATCACCGTTGGCGGCGACGTTTCGATAGGCGCCTCGACAACATTTAACGGAAGCACATTTGCTCATACGTTTGCCGGTAATCTGACCAACAACGGAACATTCACCGGCAGCACCGGTACGGTCACGCTGAGCGGTATCAACAAAAGTATCAGCGGTGCGGGCACGACAGCCTTCAACAACCTGACGGTGACGGGTTCGGGAGTTTCGCTCTCCCCAACGACGAATGTTACCGTATCCGGGAATCTCACCACAAGCGGCGCCGGTACGTTTTCACAAACGGGCGGCGGCACCGTGACGATGACGGGAGCAGGCAAGGCTGTCAGCGGTACAGGCATTGTATTGAATAATGTTACGGTTTCAGGCTCGGTCACCAGCGGTTCTTCATTCACCATCGCTGGCGATTTTAGTGTCGGCGGATCGTTTTCGGCGAGTTCAGGAACTGTCACGCTGAACGGCGCCTCGAAGACGATCGGCGGCGCCGGCACGCTGAGCTTCAATGCACTAAACGTACCCGGAACAATTTCAACGGCGAAGAGCTTTACCATGAAGTCGGATCTCTCGGTTTCCGGATCACTTACGGCGAGTGCAGGTACTCTTACGTTTAACGGAACTTCTACGTTATCCGGCGCTCCCAGCCTTTTCAACATCACACTCAACGGAACGAAGCTCCAGTTGGGAACGTCGTCTGTTCTGGGGATCGGGGGAGCGTTGACGATAACCTCCGGAACATTTGACGTAACAACGAGTACCCCAAATACGGTCGACTATAACGCGCCCGGCGCGCAGTCGATTACGCAGACCACGTATCACAATTTGAGTCTTTCCAATAGCGGGCTGAAGATTGCCGGCGGATCGCTCACGGTGAACGGGGATCTCACGATCAACTCCGGAGTGACGTTTAACGGTGGAAGCGTAAGTCACTCATTCTATGGAAACTGGATCAACAACGGAACCTTTGTTCCGGGAGCGAGCACAATCCAGTTCGTCGGCGGTTCGGACGCATCGATCAGCGGGACGACATCATTCGGCTCGCTCGCACTCAACAAGAATTCAACCGCAAACCTGCTCGTTCTTCAGAGCAGCGTCACAGTCGCGACACTTGTCATGACGAAGGGGATAATGCAAACCGGGAGCGACAGCATAACAATAACGTCGGGACGAAGCGGGCCGGGCAGCATTATCGGCACGATCGTTCGTACGCACGCATTCTCCGACGGGGCCAGCTATCCGTTCGAAAGCCCTAACAATGCGATAACGTTTGCAAATGGCGCCTCCGGCGTGTCTTCGATTACCGTGCACGTTACAAGAAACACAGTTCAGGATTTTGTATTTGCCAGCGCCATCAACCGTGAATACGACATTACTGTCGCCTCGGGAGGGAGTTACCAGGCGACACTTCGGTTGCACTACCAGGACAATGAATTGAACGGAAACGGTGAGTCGTTGATTCAGCTCTGGACATACGGCGGTGTTACATGGGCGCCCTCCGGCAAGACGGCGAATGACACTGTGGATAACTGGGTTGAGCAGGGCGGATTGGCTTCCGTTGCAGGGAGATGGTCGTTATCAGACAATCAGAATGTCGTCAGCTGGAACGGGTCCGTGAGCTCGGCATGGGAAGATTCCGCAAACTGGTCTACCGTCGCGGGCTTGCCTGCTGTGCCACCGGGCATTTATACGATTGTGCTTCTCGGAGATGAAGCTTTTACAAACCAGCCCGCCATCTCATCGGCGGTAACGGTCAAAAACATGTTGTTCAAGAGTGTCAAGGCTGCGACGCTTACGATAGGTGCCGGCGGTTCGCTTGTTTCGATCGGCAATATCACAGGCCAATGGGCAGCAGGCGCAGCACACACAATTGACGTCGGCGCTCAGACTCTCACGGCGGGTGGCAATCTCACATTGAGCGACAATACGATAGGAAATTCTATTAACCTCTCCATTGGATCGGGATCAGTCGCTGTCGGCGGCTCCATAAACCAATCGGGCGATGCCGGGATCTCATGGAATGGCCCCGGAAGCCTGAACCTCGGCGGCGATTTCAATTATACAGGGGGGACATTTTCCGGCGGTTCCGGCATGATGGTCTACAACGGATCGGAGTCGCAAGTTGTCGGTGGAGTAACGTACAATAATTTGAATGTCGGCAAATCTGACGGCACAGCGACTCTTTCTTCTTCGGCCGCGGTCGGAGGAAATTTAACTCTCTCGTCCGGAGGCGCGCTTCGTCTTAATGCGCCCTTGACTGTCTCCGGCAATGTAACCGTGAACTCACCGGCCTCTCTCTTAGCGGGCTCTGCTTCACTTTCTGTCGGAGGAAATTGGAACCGGTCCGGAGCGTTCAATGCCGGGACGGGTGCAGTCGTGCTCAATGGCAGCAGCGCACAATCGATCGGCGCATCAACGTTCAACAATCTTGTCGTGAATAAATCCGGCGGAACGGCATCGCCGTCCGGAGATCTTGCCATCAACGGCGATCTTTCTGTTATGGCAGGAACGCTTGACCTTCTCACCTTTGCCGCGAACAGAAGCTCGGTCGGAGGAGCGATGACCATCGGCGCTTCAGGATTGCTGAAAATCGGCGGTTCTCTCGCATTTCCGATTAATTACGAATCATTTGCCGTTGATCCTTTGAGCACCGTTGAATACTACGGCACTCCGACGCAGATCGTGGCTGCAGTGCCCTACGGAAATCTCAGTTTCTCGAACGGCGGCAGTAATGTTAAAATTCTTTCCGGGCCGATTACGGTAAGCGGCAATCTTCTCATCAACAGCGGCGCGTCGTTCGATGCCGGCTCGTTCGCCGCTACAATAAACGGAAACTGGACGAACAGCGGAACATTTGTTCCCTCCGCAAGCTCGGTCAATCTTGCCGGCTCGTCAAAAATGCTGACCGGGGCGACGACCTTCCATGACCTGGAAGTGAGCGGAGATTATACTGCGGCAAGCGATGTCATCGTCAACGGCTCTGCAAACATCCTCGGCTCGTATCAGGCAGGATCATCCGCGACGACATTCTCCGGTAATTTTCTCAACAGCGGCAGTTTTGCCAGCAGCGGAGCAGTCTCTTTCACCGGCGGCAGTGCCCAGACGCTGAGTTTAAACTCCGGTTTCAATAGCCTCGGCAACGTCAACTTCAATGGGACAGTGTCACCGACCTTTAATGAGGCGAACCCGCCGTCGCTTACCGATGTTCACGTCAATAACACCGGCGGCGTAAGTCCCGATATCGGCTGGACGATCGACGGAGCATTTGTTGTGGGAAATGGTGCAGTATTTGATGGCCTGTCATTCACACATGCGTTTGGAGGATCATTCACCAATAACGGGACGGTCAACAGCGCGGGTACGCTCGTCTTTAATCCCTCGTCTTCTACTTCCGTGACTCTTCTCGGGACCGCGTTTACCTCGACGGGTACTGTGAATTTCGGAGGAAGCGGTGATATCACCATCGTCGGGGCGGGCGCGAACCTTTCATCAGTTATTGTGGCGAATACAAGCCTGGCAGGCGTAACGCCTCTTTCGAATCTTGCCATCTCGGGCGATATTCTCATTAGCGACGGATCTACGTTCAACGGCGGTTCAGGATTGACGCATACGCTGACGGGCAATTGGACGAATAGCGGACTCTTTAACGGCGGGACCTCGACAGTGAATATGAACAGCCCTCTCGGGTCGTCAATCGGGGGAGACGGAAATACGATCTTCACCAACCTGGTGATCTCGGGGACAGTCACGGCCGCTTCTCCGTTTTATGTCGCCGGTGATTTTACGGATAACGGCACATTTGATGCGACGGGTGTCGCTGTGAGTTTCACCGGCAGCACACCTTCATTGATCAGCGGCTCAACTGCTCCGGTCCCGTTCGATCTGTTGACTGTCAGCAAAGCGGCTGCAACGGCAACTCTCGGAGTGAACGTTACGGGACTCTCAGGCCTCACCGTATCCAGCGGTACACTCGATCTCGCGACCTTCTCCGTTACGCAAAATGCGTTGGGAGGAGTGTTGACATTGAACGGGGGCGCGGCATTGAAGATCGGAGGATCGAATACCCTGCCGGCGTTCGATCAGTACATCTTTGACGTGACAAGCACCGTAGAGTACAACGGCAACGGCAGCCAAACGGTGCGATCAGGAGTAACGTACGGCAATCTCACGATTTCCAATAGCGGGACAAAAACTGCCGGCGGGGGCCTTGCTGTCGGCGGCAATCTCTCGATTTCCGGCGGAACATTTGTCGGAGGAGGATATACGGATACCGTCGGCGGCAATTGGAACATGACCGGAGGGACGTTTACCAATGCCGGAACAACAGTTGCCTTTACCGGATCGGGGGATCAAACGGTCGGTTCAACGGGTGACTTTAATAATCTTGTGGTCAATAAACCCTCAGGTTCGTGCAATCTGAGGACAAATATTGCCGTTGACGGCACGCTCATATTCACCTTAGGAAACCTGGTTACTTCCTCGGATACCGTGATCATCGGGGCCTCCGGCAGCGTCCTGCGTACGAGCGGTCATGTCTTCGGCAATCTTCAGAAACAGATTCCGCTTGGCGCTCCGTCGGCAACGTTTGAAGTCGGCGATGCGGGCACGTACGCGCCGGTCAACGTCGCCTTTGCGATCGTCTCTGCGCCGGGATCGCTCACGGCAAGTACGTCAGGCGGCGATCATCCGAATCTCCTGACTTCCGGCATTGATCCTACCGTGGACGTTAACCGCTATTGGTCCTTGCGGAATAAAGGGATCGGGTTTACAACATGCGCCGCGACGTTTAACTACGCTCCGTCAGATGTCGATGGCGGCGCGGATCCGAATGCCTTTATTGCGCAGAAATACGATGCGCCCATCTGGTCGCAGCCTGCAGTCGGCGTTCGTACAGGAACGAGCACGCAGGTGGTTGGATTGACGTCATTCAGCGATTTCGCCTTTGGTGGAATCGAGACCGATACAATCTTCGCCAGCGCCAGCGCCCACGGCACCATTTCACCCTCGGGATCCATTCCGCTGCTCTATGACCGGGACACTTCGTTTACAATCTCGGCGGATGCCCACTATCATATCGACAGCGTGCTGGTAGACGGAATTTCCGTTGGCGCGGTGACGAACTATACTGTGTCTCACATTGCGACGAACCATACGATTGACGCAAGAATATCAATCGACACGTATACGATCATGGCAACGGCAGGCGCTGGCGGAACGATCACTCCTTCCGGAACACCGGCGGTAGGCTATGGCGATTCACTGATGCTCGTGATTGCTCCCAACCCCGGGCATTTCATCGCCGATGTCATTGTCGATAGCGCTTCGGTGGGTCCGGTCGCGAGCTATACCTTCCATAACGTCGTGGCAAATCATACGATCTCCGCATTGTTCGGTGTAAGCAATACGCCACCTGCTGCGGCGCGATTGGTGTCGCCGGCGAATGGGGATTCCGTACTGATCGATGAGGCTCTTGGACCCATTACGTTTAGGTGGAATGCCTCGGCTGATGTTGACCTCGACACGGTATTGTATTCCGTTCATATCGTTGGTTTGAATGTTGATACGGTATTCAGCGGAATGTCTGATACGTCACTGATTGTCCAGATGACCGGTTTTCAATTCAATGCTCCGTACACGTGGACCGTCGGTGCATCGGACGGTCATTCGACGGTCGCGTCACCCGACACATTTACATTTTATCTTGAGTTTACTACGGGCGTGAAGGATCTGAAGGGAATTCCGCAGGATTACGCATTGCATCAGAACTATCCCAACCCGTTCAACCCGACAACGGATATTCAGTTCGATTTGCCGAAATCGGCGACAGTAACGCTGGCGGTGTATAATATCCTGGGCCAGGAGGTTGCTGTCCTCGTGAACAAGCAGTTCATGGACGCCGGATACAAGAGCTTTACGTTTGACGCGTCCTCGATCCCATCGGGCGCGTATCTCTACAGAATCTTCGCCCAGGAGGCGAACGGGAACGCGTTCGTGAATGTTAAGAAAATGATCCTGGCAAAGTAAATTCCATTTCTGTGCATCTCCGGCTCGTGGATGCATAGAGGAAAGCGGGAACGGGCTGTTTAGTGAGTGGAGTGGATCGAAATCCTCCCTGTTTCATCGCGGGGAGGATTTCTTATTCATGGCCCGAAATATTTACTTGACCATCCGCATATTCTACCGTTCCGCCCGGACGACGGTAATCACACCTTCGAATTCTTCACGGAATTTCAATTCTTAATAATGGCATTTCTCCTTTCTTGCATTATTTCTTCAGCAATCAACACTTGCGAGGTTATGAAATCCTGTTAGCTGGAACACGGCAAGCGCTCAGAGGGCATGATTTATGCACATATGATGAAGAATTTTGAAAATTGAACCAGAATAGGACAAACTTGTAATGAACACACCGCATTCAGTGAACTCCGTCTCTCTGCGCAGAGAAAGAAATTATCATAAAAACCTGCTCCGCTTCGCCTCTTCCGTTGTTTTGACGGCTGTTTTCGCTCTGCCTGTGCTGGCCGGGATCGCACAAATGCAGAGCGTTTCCATTTCCCCTTTCTCGCCGAATCAGCTCAGCAGCGCGGGGAACAAGGATACAACCGTGCTTGCGGCGAAGAATCAGGGGGGTGGGAGCCTGGCTGATTTCAGAATAAGGATTCATGCGGGATCGGTAAGCGGTACGCTCGTAAAGGAATTCCTCTTTGGGGCGGTTGCGGGAAATACGATCGTCTCTGTAACGTGGGATGGAAAGAACACAGGGGGTGCCTTTGTAGGAGATAGTACATACGTTGCAGTAGCTTCAACCGGCATTACGGAGAATACGAGTTCAACCCTCTCTATTGTCATTGACAACACGAATCCCAGTGTCACGCTGAACTCACCGGCGGATAACGCTTATGTCAGCGGGTCGATTACGCTCGACGCGACTCCTCTCGATGGCGGAAGCGACGCGAACATCAGCTCGGTGGAATTTTATGTAGATGGAAGCCTCGTCGGTTCCGACGGATCATCCGGGGGTGGATGGAACGTCACGTATAACTCAAGCTCTCTTGCAGACGGCGATCATATCTGGACGGCAAAAGCGTACGATAACACGGGCAACAACGCCTCTGCGGTGACAAGGATTATGACGTCGCAAAATACCGGATCGGCAGCGGCTTCGATAAGCCCCTCTTCAGGAATTGCGGGCACTCCCGTTACCTATTCAATCACCGTGACAAATACCACTTCGAATGTGGCCATTACCATGGGCTCGATCGCCATCGCAATTCCATCGGGGGCGAGCGCGCCGACGGGCATAACAGTGACAGCGACCGACCCGGGCCCGGTATCCCGGACATGGTCCCTTGACGGTTCACCTCCGGCCGGATTCTTTCGCGTCAGCCGCTCTGGTGCCTCGAATAACGACATCGATCCGGGGGGAACCGTTGTTATTCAGTTTACATCGACGTTTAGCGTGACGGGCCCTTATGAATGGACCACGACACCTTATAAAAATAATAACTACACACAGCCCTTCATTTTTCAAGGTTCGCAGCCCGCAGTCAACATTTGCACGGCTATTACGATTACCACAAACCCCTCAAACCAAACAGCATGTTCCGGCAGCAGTGCGAGCTTCAGCGCATCCGCCACAAGCACTCCGGCGTCGACTCTGCAGTGGCAGGTAAGTACGAACGGCGGATCGACCTGGACGAATATCGCCGGTGCAACCTCAAGCCCGCTCACGTTTACGAGCTCAACTTCACAAAATGGGTATCGTTACAGAGGCGTATTTACGAACACCTGCGGCAGCGCTTCGACATCGTCTGCAACATTAACAGTGAACTCCAGTCCTTCGGTCACAACAGATCCTGTCAATCAGGAAGTCTGTTCGAACAACAGTGTAAGTTTTTCAGTCGCCGGCAGCGGGACCCCATCGCCGACAATTCAATGGCAGGTCAGCGTCGACGGGGGAATGACATTCTCCAATATTTCAGGCACTACAGCGGCGACATTAAGCTTTACGGCTCTCGCAGCGGATAACGGGAAGAAATACCGTGCGGTACTGACAAATTCGTGCGGCAGCACAAATTCTTTCGCGGCAACATTGACAACCGACGTGGCGCCTGGCATTACCGGCAATCCCGCCGACCAAACGGCATGTGCGGGAAGTACAGCGAGTTTCACGGCGGCCGCGAACGGATCTCCGGTCCCTTCCGTACAATGGCAGGTAAGCAGCGATGGCGGTACAACGTTCAACAACATCGGAGGGGCTACTTCTGGTACCTACAGTTTTGCCGCCTCTGCCTCTGACAGCGGCAAACGGTACCGGGCGGTATTCACGAATACGTGCGGCAACGCGACGTCAGCGTCGGCCACGCTCTCTATTTCAAACTCGTCCATGACCATCGCAAATGCAGGCCCCGATCAAACAGTTTGTGCCACAACGGCGGCGCTGGCTGGAAACTCGCCGTCGGGCGGTACCGGCGCGTGGACGGTGGTCGCAGGGGGAGCCACGGTAACCGACGCGGCCGATTCGGCATCGGGGGTCACGGGGCTCTCGGTGGGGATTAACACATTTGTCTGGACCATCAGCAATGGATTGTGTGCACCCTCCGGGGATACGATCACCATCCTCCGAAATGCAACATCTTCCGGGGACACGACGGTCGTGGCCTGCAACAGCTTCACCTGGTATGGTACGACATATACCGCCACAGGAAATCCCACACACACATTTATCAATGCTGCAGGATGCGATTCTATCGTAACCTTGCACCTTACGATTAATCAGAGCACGACCGGCGATACAACGGTCGTGGCATGCAACAGCTTCACGTGGTATGGAACGACATACAACGCATCTGCAACACCGACGCACACATTTACGAATGCTGCAGGCTGCGATTCAGTCGTAACGTTGCATCTGACAATCAATCAGAGCACGAGCGGAGATACGACCGCAACTGCGTGCGACAGTTTTACATGGTACGGTACAACGTACACATCCACAGGAACAGCGACGCACACCTTTACCAATGCTGCCGGATGCGATTCGATCGTAACTCTGCACCTCACGGTACTTCACAGCACCACGGGTGATACGACAGTGGTAGCGTGCAACAGTTTCACCTGGTATGGTACGACGTACAATGCCTCGGGAACGCCGACGCATACGTTGACGAACGCCGCGGGATGCGACTCTGTCGTGACCCTGCATCTCACGATTAATCAAAGTACCACCGGTGATACAACGGTCGTCGCCTGCAACAGCTTCACCTGGTATGGTACGACCTATGAGGCATCCGGCACTCCGACGCATACGTTCACCAATGCCGCCGGATGCGATTCCGTTGTCACTCTTCATCTCACGATCAATCACAGCAGCTCCGGCGATACGACCGCCGTCGCGTGTAACAGTTTTACCTGGTATGGCACAACGTATGAAGCGTCCGGAACTCCGACGCACACGTTTACGAATGCCGCCGGATGCGACTCCGTTGTTACCCTGCATCTGACGATCAACCATAGCAGTACCGGTGATACGACCGTGGTCGCTTGCGACAGCTTCACCTGGTATGGCACGATATACAATGCATCGGGTACACCGACGCACACATTTACGAATGCAGCGGGTTGCGATTCAGTTGTAACCCTGCATTTGACGATTAACCATAGCACCACCGGTGACACGACAGCCGTTGCCTGCAACAGCTTCACATGGTACGGTACAACATACGAGGCGTCCGGTACCCCGACACACACCTTTACGAACGCCGCAGGCTGCGATTCGGTCGTGACACTGCATCTTACAATTCATTACAGCACTACCGGTGATACGACAGTTGTCGCATGCGACAGCTTCACGTGGTACGGCGCAACGTACGAGGCATCCGGAACACCGACGCATACCTTTACGAATGCTGCGGGATGTGATTCGGTGGTAACACTCCATTTGACGATCAATCACAGTAACACCGGTGATACAACAGTTGTCGCTTGCAACAGCTTCACCTGGTATGGCACGACGTATACTGCGTCCGGGACACCCACGCACACGTTTACCAATGCTGGTGGATGCGATTCAGTTGTAACTCTGCATTTGACGATTAACTATAGTACGAGCGGCGATACAACGGCCGTGGCGTGCGACAGCTTCACCTGGTACGGCACGACGTATGAGGCCTCCGGAACGCCGACACACACATTCACCAACGCTGCCGGATGCGATTCGGTCGTGACACTGCATCTTACGATCAATCACAGCAGCACCGGCGACACGACAGCCGTAGCGTGCAACAGTTTCACATGGTACGGCACGACCTACAACGCGTCTGCAACCCCGACGCACACGTTTACCAATGCTGCGGGCTGCGATTCAGTTGTAACCTTGCATCTGACAATAAATCAGAGCTCGACCGGAGATACGACGGCAGTTGCCTGCAATAGCTTCACATGGTATGGCACAACGTACACTGCATCGGGGACACCGACACATACGTTTACCAATGCCGCGGGCTGTGATTCGGTCGTGACGCTCCATCTTACAATCAATCACAGCAGCACCGGTGATACAACCGTCATCGCATGCAACAATTTTACGTGGTATGGCACGACGTATACTGCATCGGGGACGCCGGCCCACATATTTACCAACGCTTCCGGATGTGATTCAGTCGTCACTCTTCACCTGACAATTTCGAACACGGTGTTTGGCGATACGACGGTAGTGGCCTGCAATAGTTTTACATGGTACGATACGACGTACAACGTGTCGGGCACACCGAAGCATACGTTCATTACTGCTCTGGGATGTGATTCAATTGTCACTCTGCACCTGACGATTAACCATACCACGACCGGCGATACGACAGCCGTCGCATGCAACAGCTTCACGTGGTACGGCGTAACGTATGATTCTTCAGGAACCGCGACGCATACGTTCACCAATGTCGCGGGTTGTGATTCGGTAGTCACTCTTCATCTGACGATTCATCACAGCAACACGGGCGATACAACCGCGGTTGCGTGCAACAGCTTCACGTGGTACGGCACGACATACAATGCCTCGGGAACGCCGACGCATACATTTACCAATGCCGCCGGTTGCGATTCAGTTGTAACGCTGCATTTGACGATTAACCACAGCACGACCGGCGACACGACCGCTGTTGCGTGCAATAGCTTCGCCTGGTATGGTACGACCTACACTGCATCGGGAACACCGACTCACACGTTGACGAACGCTGCCGGATGCGATTCGGTTGTTACTCTGCATCTGACGATCAACCAGATCACCACGGGCGACACGACGGCAGTTGCGTGTAACAGTTTTACCTGGTACGGTACGACGTACGATTCATCGGGAACCCCGACACACATAGTTACTAATGCTGCCGGATGCGACTCAGTTGTCACGCTTCATCTCACCATCAACAAGAGCCCCACGATTGCTGCCGCAGGAGAAGATCAGACAGTCTGCTCTTCAACGGCAAAATTGGCCGGAAATATGCCGTCGGTTGGGGGCGGCGTTTGGACGGTTATTGCGGGTGGGGCAGGAGTTAACGTTGCCATCCCGGCAGACCCGGCATCGGATGTTACAGGATTGTCGCCCGGTGTGAACACCTTTGTTTGGACGATAAGCAACGGCACATGCCCGTCCTCAACTGACACGGTGACGATCTTCCGGGATGCCGCGCCCACAACTGCGAATGCGGGACCTGATCAGGTCATTAGTGGAACGGCCGCCACGTTGCACGGCAACATGCCCTCAATCGGCGCGGGTGTGTGGTCATTGGTCAGCGGCGCCGGAACAATTAGCTCAAGTTCAGATTCTGTTTCCGGAGTTACCGGCCTGGGAGTGGGACCGAACGTATTCACATGGACGATCAGCAACGCAAGCTGTCCCTCCTCGTTTGATTCAGTAATTATTTTCAGAAAGGACCCGACTGTCAGCATTCTGACCGCCTCTCCGAATCCGTCCTCGGTCGGACAGCTCGTTACCCTGAAAGACAGCGTACGTGCGCCCGTCGGTGGTAAAGTTGTATTCCGCATCGACGGTGTACAGGTAGGCGATTCGATTGTGATCGATGGAAGCGGTGTTGCTGCCATGACAACTTCGGCGCTTACGGCCGGCACGCATGATATGCAGGCGTTCTACGGCGGTACAGCGACGTTTGATACCAGCAGCTCAAACACGGTATCCCAAACGGTACTCCAGCTCTCCATTACCGCGACCGCGGCTGCGAACGGCTCGATCAGCCCATCGGGAACTATCAACATGACCTATGGGTCAGATACGACGTTCACAATTTCACCGCACAGCGGCTATCATATTCTCGATGTTCTGGTCGATGGCTCGAGCGTCGGGACACCGCCGACCTATCCGTTTACAAACGTAACGGCGAACCACACGATCAGCGCGACATTCGGAGTTGATACGTTGACTATTACCGCAAGTGCGTCTGCGAACGGTAGTATAACTCCGAACGGAAGCATCATGCGGACAGCCGGATCAAGCCAGGCATTTACAATAGCGCCGGATCCCCATTATCATGTCGATAGCCTGCTCGTCGACGGTGTGAAGACAGATTCAACGACGAGTTACACGTTTACAAATATACTGACGAATCATTCTATCAGGGCTGTCTTTGTGATCGACAGATTCGTTATCAGTGCAACGGCAAGCGGGAACGGTGTCATAAATCCGGCAGGCAGCATTTCCGTTAATTATGCGTCAAGCCAATCGTTTATGATGACGCCGGCCTCCCACAGCCACATCGATAGCGTCATTGTTGACGGCGCCAGGGTTGATTCAACGACCAGCTATACGTTTACCAACGTAAGTTCAGGCCATGCGATCAGGGTTGTCTTCGCCGTCGATACATACACGATCACGGCAAGTGCCGGCGCGAACGGTTCGGTGACACCGTCCGGCGCTGTGACCAAGGCATTCGGAAGTTCTCAATCGTTTGCGCTTTCTCCGGCTACGGGATATCATCTTGACAGCGTGTTCGTTGACGGGGTCTATGCGGGCAACTCAACTCCGTATATGTTCACGAACATTTCTACGAACCACACGATCCAAGCGACGTTTGCAATCAATACCTATTCTATCACAGTGGCTTCGGTAGGACACGGGCTTGTCACTCCGGCAGGAACGATCACTGCCGTGCACGGTTCATCCGTCGCGGTGAACATGATCCCCGACGTCCATTACGGCGTCGACAGCATTATCGTAGACGGCGTATCAGCCGGGTCGATGAGCGGATACACGTTCAATGCTATTACCTCAAATCATACCCTTACATCCTACTTTGGAATTGCGGGGGGGTACGCGCTTCGTTACCGGTCATTTACGTATGACTCGCTGTATGCGAGGCGTGCGACGAAAAAGAAACCGACTAATGATTATTGGGAATTCACGGTCACAAACACGACAGCGAATCCGGTGCATGATCTGAAGATCGAGTTTAAAAACTTCGTCCGCGAAATCGTCGCTTCGGGAACCCTGACATCGTCGGGAAACAGGAGACTGTGGAACTTCCACGGCACGTTGAATCCCGGCGAATCAGTGCTCATTTCAGGATGGAATGTTGCGCCGGTGACGCAGACCATCAGAAGAATGTGGTTTGATCAGACTGCCGTCGTTCGAACCATGTTGCCGCGCTATGAGCATAGGGACCTGCCGATGCCGAACGCGGCGGATATCAGGAACGATGCGTTCATTCGCGGGGCATTTTCATCAATGAAGGGAATGGTGATTGGCATACCGCGCCCCGATTCAGCGCGGTATTATGGATGGGTAAAATTGCGACGGACGAATGACATGGCGATTTCCATCGGTACGAGGTCTGTGATGCACACCGGCATGTCGCGCGGGTTCGATAAGCGCTGGAACAGATATCCGTACGTGCGTGAACAGCGAAGCAATACGCCAAGGAAACAAAATAACCGTCTCTTTGGAGATCTCATGGCGCTCAAGCTGAACATCGGCATCAGCATGATCGGAATGACGAGAGCCGGCTTCGGGGAACTGCAGTTTGCTGAAAACGGCAGTCCGTTCAACCGGATGCTTGTTCGCGATATCGCCGCTCGCGCTGATTCAGCGATGACACTCTGGAAGCTCCCTGCAAGTTATTATGCGGTGCTGGACTCGACAATTCAGAAGATCAACCGGGCGTTCTCCGGCGTTATCGACACCGTCAGCTGGTGGGACACCTTACGGTTGAAAGGAACCCGGCAGTTGATCGACATCCCGTTTCTCACGGAAAGCGGGGTTGGACCGGTTACCGTTACGCCGGTGTTGGAACAGCTTTCAGAGGAATTGCCACAGGCTTTTGAGCTCTTCCAGAACTATCCGAATCCGTTTAACCCGGTAACGACGATACAATTCACGCTTCCTGTTTCGTCGGTGGTGACGCTCAAAATTTACAATGTGCTTGGCCAGGAGCTTTCAACGGTCTATGACCGGGAGGTCATGGACGATGGCACCATAGAAACAGAATTTGACGGATCCAACCTGGCATCGGGCGTGTACTTTTACCGGTTGGTAGCGGAGAGTATTGTTCAGGATGACGATATGCAAGAGTCTCCTGCAACATTCATACAGACAAAAAAGATGATGCTCATAAAATAGTATCAAATAGAATGGAATGGATGAAGAAATCCTCCTCGCTCAGTTGCGGGGAGGATTTCTTATTTGAGATGAACATCTGCTTCAATCACCGGGCGTGGTCCCGGGCTTTCATCTCATCCTTGCAGTGCAAGCACCGATCGCAGTTCTTTTACACCGTAATCGATATGCTCTTTCTTGATGATAAGCGGGGGGAGGAACCTCAGGACCGTCACATCGGTACAGTTCAATAAAATGCCTCTGTCGCGCAGAGTGCTCACGATTGTCTCTCCTTCGCGTGTGAGCTCCATCCCAAGCATCAATCCGAATCCCCGAACCTCTTTTACAAGAGAAGGAAACTCGAGCTTTAATTCCAGGAGTTTCGACTTAAAGTACTCTCCCATCATCCCGGCGTGCTGCATGAGCTTATTATCAAACAGTTCCTGCATGACGACGCACCCGGCTGCGCAGGCAACCGGATTTCCGCCAAACGTGGTGCCGTGGACACCCGGAGAGAGCACTTCGGCTACTTCCTCGTTCCCCAGGAACCCGCCAAGCGGAAGCCCGCCACCAATGGGCTTTGCGACCGTTACGATGTCGGGTTTGAGATCAAAGTGCTCGAACCCGAAAAACTTGCCTGTGCGCCCGAGGCCGGACTGGATCTCGTCTGCGATGAGGAGAAAGCCGTGCTCTTTCTTGAGCTGAACCAGCTCTTTGACCAGATCAGCAGATGCAGGGCGGATCCCGCCTTCCCCCTGGATACACTCTAATAGTACAGCGGCGGTTTTGTCGTTGACAGTCTTTCGAAGTGCCTCGACGTCATTATGCTGGACGACATAACAATTGGGGAGGAAGGGTTCGTAGCCGTCCTTATATTTCTCCCGGTCCATGAGCGAGAGGGCCCCCATTGTTCTGCCGTGGAACGCGTTTGAGAACGCCACAAACTCATTCTTTCCGTGCTTTTTTCCCCATTTCCTTGCCAGCTTGAGAGCACCCTCAATGGCTTCCGTTCCGCTATTCGTGAGGAAGACCCGCTTGAAGCCGGAGTGCTTGATGATAAGCTCTCCGAGCCGAATCTGCGGCTCCTGGAGAAAATAATTAGAGAGATGAATATACCGTTTGGCCTGCTCATTGATGGCGGACAGGACGCCGGGATGGGCGTAGCCTAGCGCGTTGACGGCGAGCCCGCCGAAGAGGTCGAGGAATTGTTTACCGTCTTTCGTCCAGAGATACACGCCCTCGCCCCGATCGATCTCGAGAGGGATACGTTTATAGGTATGGAAGAAGTATGCAGCTTCGCGGTCGGAAATATTCATGGGGATGATAAAAGATAAAATAGTTTAAAAAAGTACTTGCATAATAATACAAAGAAATGTATATTTATGCAACTACAATGTTGACGTCAAAAAAGATTCGCGCGGCAATCATCGGAGCTTCGGGGTATTCCGGAGCGGAACTCCTGCGGCTTCTCTCAACGCGTGACGATGTCGAGATCACCCGGGTGGTCGCCGGAACATCCGCCGGCAAAAAAGTCGCTGAACTCTATCCCGTGTTCGCCGGCACGGTCGACCTCCAATATGAGGAATTCAGGGCCGAAAAGAGCGAAAATGCCGATATCGCGTTCGTAGCTCTCCCTTCAGGTGAGTCGATGAAGGTCGTCCCCGGGCTGCTCGCGAGTGTCGGCCGGGTCATCGACCTCGGCGGCGACTTCCGTCTTTTGTCTCCTGAACTTTACACGCAATATTATAAACACGAGCATGTCGCGCAGCATTTACTTTCGGAAGCAGTCTACGGGCTGCCCGAGCTCAACTCCCAGGCAATCGCCGATGCGAAGCTCATTGCCAATCCCGGTTGCTATCCGACGAGTGTCATCCTTGCACTCCTTCCCGCGCTCAAAAGCGGCCTCATAAAAACCGAACATATCGTTGTCAATTCCCTCTCGGGAGTATCGGGGGCCGGAAGATCCGCGTCGGTAGAACTTAGCTTTACCGAAGTGAATGAAAACATCAAGGCATATAAGATCGGTAATCACCAGCATATACCGGAGATACAGACGGTCCTCGAGAAAGCCTCGGGCAGCACGATTTCGCTCTCGTTTGTACCGCATCTCGTTCCAATTACCCGCGGCATTTACACGACGATACATGCGTCGCTCGACGCCGCCGTGACGGAAGCGGAAATCCGGCATCTCTACGAGGCATTCTACCGCGAAGCGCCATTCGTGCGCATCCGCAAAGAGATTCCCCAGATTAAGGATGTCGCCAGGACGAACTTCTGCGATATTGGGATGACGCTGTTGACCCCGACGAAGCAGATCGTCCTCACGTCGGTGATCGATAATCTCGTCAAAGGGGCGGCGGGCCAGGCGGTTCAGAATATGAATATCATGTTCGGGTTGAAGCAGACAAAAGGTTTGCTCTGAGGATACATCGGAGTTTCGAAATTCATTCTTAATCAGGAGAAATAAATGTACAACGAATGTCCATGCGGAGTAACAGGACCCAAAGGATTTTATGCGGCGGGTGTGCACAGCGGCATCAAGAAGGTCAAGAAAGACCTCGCGCTCGTCTATTCGACAGCACCGGCGCGCGGCGCCGGAATCTTCACGACGAATAAAGTCCCGGCAGCGCCTGTTCTCATTGACAAGCAGCAGCTCGAACGTTCGTCGTCGTTCCGCGCCATCCTTGTGAACAGCGGAAATGCGAATGCGTGCACCGGTGAGCGCGGATACAATGATGCGCTCGGGATGGTCGCCACTACCGCTGAAGCTCTCCACCTTGACCCCCGGAACGTTCTCATTTCTTCGACGGGAGTTATCGGACAGTACCTGCCGATGGATAAAATTCGCTCCGGAATCGGCGAAGCGGAAATGATGCTCGACGCGGATGGCCATACAGCCGCCGCCGAAGCGATCATGACAACCGATAAGTTCTCAAAAGAGCTTGCGGTGAAAGTCTCGATCGACGGCGTGGATGTCACGCTTGGCGGCATGGCAAAAGGATCGGGTATGATTGCGCCGAACATGGCCACCATGCTCGCCTTTATCACGACCGACGTGAGTATTACCCCGGAGTTGCTTCAATATTCGTTGAAACAGGCGGCGGACCGGTCGTTCAACCGTATTTCGGTCGACGGCGACACAAGTACAAATGATATGGTGCTCATGCTCGCAAACGGACTGGCCCAGAATGCCGAACTTACCAGCGCCGAAGATCCCCGGTATGAAATTTTTTATGACGCGTTAGAATACCTCCTCACCAGGCTTTCGAAAATGATTGTCATGGATGGGGAAGGAGCCACAAAATTCGTGGAAATCCAGGTGACCGGTGCGGCCTCGGAAGAGGCGGCCGTTCAGGTGGGGCGCGCCATCGCGAATTCGAACCTCGTAAAGACCGCGATCCACGGCGAGGATGCAAACTGGGGAAGAATACTCGCCGCTGTCGGATATTCAGGGATTGAGTTCGACCCTGAGCTTGTCGAAATCTATTTTGATGATGTCCCGATTCTCCGCAAGAAGTACAGCATCGACTTTTCCGAGGAGGCCGCCAAGCGCGTGCTTCAGCAAAAAGAGATCAAGATTACGGTCGATCTGGACCAGGGCAACGCATCCGCGTCGTTCTGGACCTGTGACCTGTCGAAAGACTACGTCGCCATCAACGCAAATTACAGGACGTAAGCTAGAAATTGTCACAGGAGTTTCCATTCCGGAAAAATCCGGAATCCGATTTACCGATTGTTCTTATCCTACAAATACCATGATTACTACCTCAGACAAAACAGAGATTCTGATCGAAGCTCTCCCGTACATCACGAAGTATGAAGGGAAGACGTTCGTCATTAAATATGGCGGCGCAGCAATGATCGATGCAGAACTCGAAGAGACGTTTGCTCAGGATGTCACGCTCCTCAAAAAGGTCGGTGTGAAAATCGTCATCGTGCACGGCGGCGGCAAAGAGATCACTGAGCTCGCGGGCAAGCTTGGGATCGAAACCCGTTTCATCGACGGGCAGCGTTATACAGACGAGCCGATGATGGACGTTGTGCAAATGGTCCTTGCCGGCAAAACCAATAAAGACATCGTCGCGCGGATCAATAAACATGACGGGGAATCTGTCGGCATCTGCGGCATCGACGCGGATCTCCTCCGGGTGAAACAATCGCCCGGCCTCGGGCTCGTCGGAGAGATTACGAAAGTCAACATCCAATATTTATCGCTGTTATTGAACAACGGCATCATGCCGGTGATTGCTCCGATCGGTGTGAACGACCAGGGGAGAGCTCACAACATCAACGCCGATGTCGCGGCAGCACATATTGCCGCAGCGCTCAAGGCAGAAAAGCTCGTCTACCTCAGCGATGTCGAAGGCGTCAAGGCCAACAACGCGCTCATCCACAGCATGGACAGCCACGAAGCTCACCGGCTCATCGAGGACGGGATTATTATCAATGGAATGATTCCCAAGATCCGTTCGGCGTTCCGCGCAATCGAAGCAGGTGTTAACAAGGTCCACCTTATCGACGGACGAATTACTCACTCACTGTTGCTTGAGATCTTTACCGATGCAGGTGTCGGAACGGAATTGATGGCAACTGACGATCATAGCAGCCACGAAGCAGCAAAGGCTCACAGTCTTCACACAGTATCCAACTAGGGGTCATTATGAAAAAAGACTTTATCACTCTCTCAAATTTCTCGCGCGAAGAGATCGAGGAAATATTCTCGCTGACAACATGGATCAAGCAGCGGCGGGAAGTCGGCTTTCTCCCCCTTGCGCACAAAACTGCGGCATTGATTTTCGAGAAGCCTTCGCTGCGGACGCACGTGTCGTTCGAAGTTGGAATTGCGCAGCTGGGCGGACAGTCTGTGTATCTTGCACAGCAAAATATCGGGCTATCGACCCGTGAATCGGTACGGGACGTTGCGGAAGTGCTCGCCCGCTACAATGATCTGATTATTGCACGCACGATGGAGCATTCCACAGTCGAAGATCTTGCCGCTCATTCGGGCGTGCCGGTCATTAACGCGCTCACCGATTTGCTCCATCCCTGCCAGATCGTCGCGGATATGTACACTCTCATTGAGCGCGGATTGCTCAATGAGCAGACAAAGATTGTGTTCATCGGCGACGGAAATAATGTCGTCAATTCATGGCTGGAGATGGCGGAAAAAATTCCATTCCACTTTGTCCTGGCATGCCCCCAGGGTTACGAACCAAATGCGCAGATACTCGCGCAGGCCCGGCGTGCGCAGATGAGCAAGATCGAAATTATTAACGATCCGCTCGAAGCGGCGGAAGGGGCAGACGTGCTCTACACCGATGTGTGGGTGAGCATGGGCCAGGAAGAGGAACGCGCGGCCCGCCAGCGGGCATTCCAGTCCTACAAAATCGATTCCCGCATGCTCAGCGTGGCAGACAAAAATTGCGTCGTCATGCACTGCCTCCCTGCACACCGGGGAGAAGAAATCTCGGCCGATGTCCTCGAAGGAAGCCGTTCCCTGGTGCTCGATGAGGCGGAAAATCGTCTTCACGTACAAAAGGCAATTATGACGTATCTCGTTGACGCTCAGCGTCAGGTCGTGAGTACGCGCGAAGCCGTGGCCGTGTGACCCTATGGCGAAGCATCTCCGGCATTTCGCAATCAAGGAAATCATCGGAAGCAAGGCAGTTGCCAATCAGGACGAGCTTCGGCTTGAGCTGAAGAAAAAAGGGTTCACTGTCACCCAGGCAACGCTCTCACGGGATCTCAAAGAGCTTGGCGTGGGGCGCGTCGCGTCCGGCGAAGGAATGCAGTATATCCTCCAGCCTGCAGGCGAAGTGCAGATTCTCCGTCCGCTTGTAGGGGCTCAGGTCCTCTCGATGGTTGCCAATGAATCGATGATCGTTGTAAAAACCCTCCCCGGATCCGCGAGCGTTATCGGCGAGTATATCGACACGCTGCACAACGGAAGCATTATCGGCACGATTGCCGGTGACAACACGCTTCTCATCATCCCGCAATCACAGAAAAAGACGTCACACGTATTACAGCTTTTGAAAGAAAAACTCATCGAAGGAAGATAATGAAGAAACAGAAGATTGTCGTTGCATATTCAGGCGGGCTCGATACCTCCGTGATGGTTCGCTGGCTGATGAAAAAATACAACGCTGAAATCGTTACCGCTACCGGCAACCTGGGCCAGAAAAAGGAACTTACCGGCCTGCGGGAGAAAGCGATAAAAACCGGTGTCTCAAAAATCTATATTCAGGACCTGACGGGCGAATTTGTCAGTGACTACATTTTCCCGTCGCTCAAAGCCGGCGCATTATATGAAAACGTCTATCCGATGGCGACCTCATTGGGAAGGCCGCTCCTTGCGAAGATGCTCGCCGATGTCGCTCGAAAAGAAGGGGCGACAATGGTGGCACACGGATGTACGGGCAAGGGAAATGATCAGGTGCGGTTCGAAGTTTCTATCGCCGCGCTTGCTCCTGAATTGAAGGTGCTGGCACCCCTGCGCGAATGGGAGTTTAAGTCCCGCGAAGAAGAGATTGCGTATGCGAAGAAACACGGAATTCCTGTCGCGGCAACCAAAAAGAGCCCGTACTCAATCGACGAGAATATCTGGGGCACGAGCATCGAATGCGGTGTACTCGAAGACCCGATGGTCGAGCCTCCGGCGGACGCGTACCAGCGGACGACCTCTCCGCAAGACGCTCCCAACAAGCCCGAGTATGTTTCGATTGAATTTGAACACGGCATACCGGTAACGTTAAACGGAAAGAAGCTTGGGTCAGTCGACCTGATCCATAAGCTCAACGAGATCGCAGGCTCGCACGGCGTGGGAAGAATGGACCTGGTGGAAAACAGGCTTGTCGGGATCAAGTCACGGGAGATCTACGAAGCGCCTGCAGCAATTGTTCTGCACTTCGCGCATTCGGAATTGGAGCGGCTGACACTCGATAAGGCCGTCTTCCATATGAAAACGCAGCTTTCCCATGAATACGCCAACCTCATTTATAACGGTCTTTGGTTCTCGCCCCTGAAGAAAGCGCTCGATGCGTTCGTCGACGAAACGCAGAAAACTGTGACGGGAAAGGTGACGGTGAAGCTGTTCAAAGGCGCTGTTACGATAGCTGCAAGGACTTCGCCGAACTCGCTCTATAACGCCAAGCTCGCCACGTATACGAGCGAAGATCAGTTCGACCATCGCGCTTCGGAAGGCTTTATCAAGATTTTCGGATTGCCGATGAAGACCTTTCATCAGGTTCAACAACGATCGGCAAACGGAAAAGCGAAGAAGCCCGTTCGCGCGATCAACGTTCAATAGACTG
Organism: Bacteroidota bacterium; assembly: GCA_035495255.1. Lineage (GTDB taxonomy): Bacteria > Bacteroidota > Ignavibacteria > UBA10030 > SZUA-254 > DASYTP01. The sequence continues at coordinate 42,780 of DATJGD010000015.1, forward strand.
GAACTTCAATGAGCAGCTGGAAAGGCAGGTTTCGCGAGCGTCTCCACCCTGAGGCTTTAAGGTTTTCCTCCTCCCTGGACGTGGACAAAAGATTATTCGGCGAAGATATCGAAGGCAGCATCGCTCATGTTTCGATGCTGGCAAAGCAAAAGATACTCTCCTCATTCGAAGCGAAGAAAATTCGTAACGCACTCCGTTCCGTTGGAAATGAAATCAAAAAGGGCAAACTGAAACTTGATGGATTCGGAACAAACGGCAGGTTCGTCGCCGAGGATATCCACATGGCGATCGAGAACCGCCTGACCCAAAAGGTGGGGGCCATCGGGGGCAAGCTTCACACGGCCAGGAGCCGTAACGATCAGGTCGCCCTCGACGTTCGCCTCTATCTTCGAAAAGAAATCACCGGAATTGTCTCGTCGATCCGAAAGCTTCAGAAGACGTTTCTCTCGAAGGCCGACCGGCAGGGCTACATCGTTATGCCCGGATACACGCACCTTCAGCAGGCGCAGCCTGTGTTGCTCGCGCATCACTTCCTCGCCTATGTTGAAATGCTTCAGAGGGATGCGGAGAGGTTCAGCGACTGCCTCCGCCGGGTTCAGAAGTCACCGCTGGGAGCGGGCGCGCTTGCCGGAACACCGTTTCCCATCGATCGGAATTACACGGCGAAGGCCCTGGGATTCGAAGGGATTGTTGAAAATAGCATCGACGCAGTCGCCGACCGCGACGTGCATATCGAATTTCTTTCCGCTTCCGCAATTACCATGATGCACTTGAGCAGATTCGCCGAAGAGCTTGTTCTCTGGAGCTCAAGCGAATGGCATTTTGCCGAGATAGGAGACGCGTTTACGACCGGAAGCAGTATCATGCCGCAGAAGAAGAATCCCGATATGGCAGAGCTTATTCGCGGCAAGACCGGAAGGGTCTACGGCAACCTCGTGGCGCTGCTGACGATCATGAAAGGTCTTCCGCTTGCGTATAACCGCGACATGCAGGAAGATAAGGAACCGCTCTTCGATTCATCGGCGACGCTTGCCGGTTGCCTTCAGATCTGCGCGCTCATGCTGCAGAGCGTGAAGTTCAACAAGCAGAGATTTACGAACGACCGTCAATCAGATCTTCTTCTTGCGACGGAACTTGCCGATTATCTTGTCCGGAAGGGGATGCCGTTTCGAAAAGCGCATGCGGTTGTTGGTGAGATCGTGAACGTCTGCGTGAGAAAAAAGGTCTCCTTCAAAGAACTTTCCCTGAAAGAATACCAACGTCACTCTGAACTCTTCACCCGAGATATCTGGAAGATCCTGGATCTTCGGGCGTCGCTGCAGAATAAGAAATCGGCGGGTTCTACGTCGCCGAAGGAAGTAGCGGCTGCGCTCAGGCGGTGGAAAAAGAGCCTTCGCAGTAAAAGCTAGTCTGCGTGGGGTGGCCCGGCGAAGGCATCTTTCCAGTCGATGACCTTCTCGTCTTTGTCAAACACTTTTGCCATTGGTCCCTCGATAAATTCCCTGTCTTCAGCCACCAGGCACAACGGATAATAGGAATCAAGTTTTTCTACGCTCAGCATGCGCGCCTGAATCTCGGCCAGCTTCATTTCGCGGGCATTCCCGAAACTGATATGCATGTACGGGCACGCAAGGACATCCCCGAACACCGTGACATAGAGCTTTTCCTTCGCCGCGCCGCATCCACGCTGATAATAATTCGTTTCGAAGTCCCTCCGGACATGAGGGTATTGTTTTACGAGATCGTTAATGAAGCGGATATCGTCCTCGGTGAGGAGGATATCGTTTCTCGCGTTCCATGAACCTGTCGGAGTTGCAAGAGCAAGGTTTACCATCAACCGCTTCTTCTGAGCCCATTCCAGGATGTCGAGAAAGCCTCGTGAATGCACGTTCATGTGGGAAACGGTAGGCACGACAGCGACCTTGATACCTGCTTCAAGCGCGTTCTCGATTCCTTCCATGGTCTTCTTCCAGGCATGGATGTTTTCACGGAATAAATTATGCTCTTCCGGGACCATGCTCTCGACACTTATCTGGAACACGTCCACCCCTGCTTCATACAATGAACGCGCCCGCTCTTTCGTAATGAGCATGCCGTTCGTGCAGACCACAATGAGCGTTTCGTTTACTCGTGTCCTGGAGATAAGACTCTCCAGATCCCGGCGAAGAAGCGGCTCTCCGCCGGTGAAGGCGAGGGCGAGGTTTCCGAGCCGGTGGCATTGCTCGAAGACATCCTGCCATTCGGTATCCGACAGAGAATCCTTCTGGCCGGTCTTGAAATTCTCAGCAAAGCAGTGCTGACAGGTAAGATTGCATTTGAGGTCGACGCAGATATCGACGTACCGCAGAAGATTCGTTTTCCCGAACACCATTCGCGAATAGTTTTTTGCCATTCGCCAGATGAGGCGGGGTTTACGGAGGTGCACTCCGTAAACGAAATTGTAGTAGAAGCTCTGCCATTTCATAGTGATGATCCTCTGGGAATGGTGGATGATGGCACGATAGAAATGTATCAACATATTCGGTGCCGGAAATCCCCTCACGCAACAGGACTCCCTGGGAGGCCGGCATATCATCCCTGAAACTCCGGCTGTTATGGTTCTCACGGTTGAGAATCAGTGAGGTTGAATTTCAGGGTATATATGCTTACATTTTCTCAGCATTTTCGCCGAGTTAATCCCTTTTCCCTTTGTATCAATCTGTATGGAGATCATGAATACAATCTCCCACCACCCAGCCCCCGTGCTCTTGCCGTAGGGTCTCTGCCATGCCACAACCAGATAACGCAAACGATAGCCGATGGAGCGGGTCGGCGCCTTATTGGGAGAAGCATCGTGACCTCATCCGGCACATGTTTGCGCCGGTCACCAAAGCGCTCCTCAGCGATGCCGGGATCAGGCCAGGGGACCTAGTGCTGGACGTTGCAACCGGGGCGGGTGATCCTGCATTGAGCGTAGCCGATGAGGTCGGACCGACGGGAAAGGTTATCGGTATCGATCCGGCTCCGAGAATGATTGAAGGCGCGCGCCGGGCTGCTACACAGCTGGACCTCAACAACACACAATTTGAAATCGCCGGCGCAGACGCGCTGCCCTTTCCAACAGAAACGTTCGATGCGGAAGTCAGCCGCTTCGGCGTGATGTTCTTCCCATCTCCAGTTGACGGTGTCCGGGAAATGTTGCGTGTCCTCAAGCCTGGAAAGAAACTGTCCTTCGCCGTGTGGCACTTTGTCGAGAACAATCCTTTTCACCACGCACTGGCCAGGATCGTTGATAGTTACATCGCACCGATACCGGTGCTGCCCGACGCACCGGATGCCTTCCGCTTCGCTTCGCCGGGCAAATTAAGAAGTGTCCTCGCTGAGGCGGGTGCCATTGAACCGGTCGAACGTGTGCTCCGATTCCCGATAGATGCCCCGCTTTCGGTCGAAGACTTTTGGGCGATGCGGATGGAATGGTCGGAGAAGCTCCGTGAAAAACTCGCCCAGTTGCCGGCTGAGCAACTGAGAGAACTGAAGAATCAAGGGATTCGGGCTTTCACCGAATATCACAACGGTCACGGCATGAGTTTTCCGGCAGAGGTACTGATAGTGACCGGAACAAAGCAGTCTATGGCCCGGGGTTGATCCGGAATTGGATTGATTGCAGACCTGGTTTTGAGAACAGCCGGAAAATTGCTACTATTAGGTCGCTGTCCTCTGTACCACCCAATACCGAACTATATCGCGGGATAACACCGGATCTAATTTGTATCCGAGACACCTTCAAAAGGGAAATTGTTTCGGTCAACTATGTTTCACTACACGCGCCCATAGCTCAACTGGATAGAGCATCAGACTTCGGATCTGAGGGTTGGGGGTTCGACTCCCTCTGGGCGCACAGTAAATTTGGCACACTTGAATATTTCCTATTTCTCCTCTCAAGTCTCTTTCTCAAAAGGAATCATTCCATGAAACTCTTTACGTTTTCCATCTTCGCAGTGGTGTGCCTTGCGCTCACCGGCTGTGTCGGTCCGCGCGCCACACAGACTGCCGGCCCTGCGGCTACGAAACAGGAAGGCATGAAATCCTACTCCGACGTGATAACGAAGGAAGCGAAGTCGGATTCCGGCGTGTTCACCGTGCACCACGTCAAACAAAAATATTATTATGAAATTCCGAAGCGCGAGCTTGGCCAGGAGTTCTTATTAATTACGACACAGGCGAAAACCCAGACCGGCCTCGGATACGGCGGAGACTACATCAATACACAGGTTGTGCGGTGGGACAGGGAAGGGGACAAGATTCTCCTTCGGGCTGTTCTCTACTCGTCGGTCGCCAAGGACAGCTTGCCCGTGCACTATGCAGTTCAGAAGGCGACCTTCCCGCCGATCCTCGCATCGTTTGACATCCAGGCGGTGAGCAAGGATTCCGGCGCGGCTGTTATCGACGTCACCGACTTCTTCACCTCGGACATGACGGAATTAGGCATCGACCGAAATTCCCGCGAACAGTTTAAAATCCGCCGGCTCGATCCGAAACGGTCGTTCATCGAAAAGATCAAATCGTTCCCCGAGAACATCGAAGCCGAAGTGGTCATGACGTACGAGGCGGGCCAGGTGCCGCAGGATAATTCGCTGAGCACGATCTCTATTCTTATGCACCACTCGATGGTCCTGCTTCCCAAAAAACCGATGATGCCGAGGCTCGCCGACGACAGAGTCGGCTTTTTCGAGGTCGACCAGTATGACTACGGGTATAATTCCCAGCGCGCGGAACGGAGAAGGTACATCGACCGGTGGCGCCTCGAGCCGAAAGATCCCGAAGCGCAGGCCCGGGGAGAACTTGTCGAGCCCATCAAACCGATCACATTTTACATCGACCGCGGAGTCCCCGATCTGTGGCGACCGTGGCTCAAAAAGGGAGTCGAAGCATGGCAGCCAGCGTTCGAGAAGGCCGGGTTCAAACATGCGATCATTGCAAAAGATCCCCCGTCTGAGAAAGAAGACTCAACCTGGAGCTCCGAAGATGCGAGGTATTCCACGATCCGCTGGCTCCCCTCGGAAATCGAAAATGCCTACGGCCCTTCGATCACCGATCCCCGCACCGGCGAGATCCTCGATGCCGACATCGGGTTCTTTCACAACGTCATGAACCTTGTTCGAAACTGGTATTTTGTGCAGGTGGGAAGCCTCGATCCGAGGGCTGCGAAACTTCCGCTTCCGGATTCGCTCATGGGCGAATTGCTGCAATATGTGACAACGCACGAAGTGGGGCATTCACTCGGCTTCCCGCACAACATGAAGGCGAGTTCAGGTTATCCCGTCGACAGCCTGAGAAGCGCCGCCTTTACGGCGATGAACGGAGATGAACCGTCAATCATGGACTACGGGCGTTTCAACTATGTTTCACAACCCGAAGATCACTCACGTCTCATTCCGATGGTTGGACCGTATGACAAGTTCGCGGTCGAGTGGGGCTACAAACCGATCCCTTCGGCGAAGACTCCCGACGAGGAAAAGGCTGCGCTTAATATAATCGCCGCACGTCAGGAAACTGAACCCTACTTGCGCTTCGGAAACGCAGACGGCATCGATCCAACATCGCAAACAGAAGACCTTGGGAATGATGCGGTCGCATCGACGCGATACGGCCTCATGAACATCAACCGTGTCGCAAAGATGCTCATGTCTGCCACCACCAAAGACGGAGAAGATTATTCGACGCTCAAGGAGATCTATACGAATGTTGTCGGCCAACGCAACCGCGAACTTGGCCACGTCGCAAATGTCATCGGCGGCATCGTCCGGACGAGCCGTGTGGCAGGAGAGAAGGGAATGGTGCATACGCGCATCCCCGGCAAGAAACAACGCGAAGCGATGGCACTGCTGCAAAAAGAAGGATTCCGGACGCCGGTTGAACTTCTCTCGCCCGACGTTCTTTCGCTCTTCGAACCGACCGGTTCGGCAGACCGTGTTCTTCAGGGACATCGCCAGCTTCTTAATATTATCCTGAACAACGACAGGCTTGCGCGCCTTGTCACGGATGAAGCGCTTGCCAAGAACAAAAATGAAGTCTACAGGCTTCGCGACATGCTCGCCGATCTGCGGAATGGAATCTGGAGTGAGCTTAGACAATCTTCAATTGTTGAGGATCTCTATCGCCGCAATCTTCAGCGCCTCTATATCGAATCGATCGGCATCAAGTTGAATGCTCCTTCTGCAGCCCCCGCACCAGGTCCGCAGGGATTTGGACAGGCACCCACGGCGCTTCCGACGGAGGCCCGTTCTATGCTTCGAAAGGAGCTTATGGATCTGGATGGTGAGATCTCGCGATCTATCGGACATGCATCCGACAGGGAAGTGCGGGCGCATCTTGAGGACAGCCGGTACCAGATTTCGAAGATTCTGTACCCGGAGAAGAAGGGGTAACTGAGGCGCGCTGGATTACCCCAGCGCCCGTTCGAATTCCTGAATAGTGGTGACGCCGCTTGTTACTTTCTTGACGGCGTCCTGGAAGATATCTTCGAAGCCTGAGAGCCGGGCCGCTTCTTTGAGTTTGAGAACGGTGGCTTGCTGGTAGATGAGGTCGCGTATCTGATCGTTGATAATCAGTACTTCATGGATGGCGGTTCTGCCGAAGTATCCGGAGCCGCCGCACTTTTCACATCCTTTGCCGCGGAAGAACTTTTTCTGCGTGGAGAGCATCTGAAGAAGCACGGATCCGGTAGTATCGTCGATTGTGTATTCCTCCTTGCATCCGTCGCAAATCTTCCGCACGAGCTCCTGATGAACCACCCCGATAAGCGTCGACGCCAGCCAGTATGCCGGAACCCCGAGGTTAAGCAATCTCGGTATTGCTCCCGTCGCGTCGCTCGAAAGCAGCGTGCTCAGCACGAGGTTTCCGGTCAGTGCAGCCTCAGCCGCAACAGTGCCCGTTTCCGCCTCCCTGATCTCACCCAGCATGATAACATTCGGGTTCTGGCGAAGGATGGCCCGTAATGCATCGACAAAGCTAAACGTCTTATCTCCTGAGGCGGGCACCTGAGAGGCAAGATCGAGTTTGTATTCGATCGGATATTCCACGGTGAAAACGTTTTTCTCGATGGACTGAATCGCTTTCACGGCGGCATATACCGTCGTACTCTTTCCTGAGCTTGACGGACCGCTGACGAGCAGCAACCCGCTGGACCGCTTCAGGAGGTTGCGGAACTTTGTAAGATTGGCCGGCGTGAAGCCAAGTTCCTCAATGTTCGCGACCGTAGTGTTCTTATGGAGTATCCGGAGCGCCACGCGCTCTCCGTGCATCACCGGTACGGTGCTCACGCGAATATCGATCGGAAACTGTCCGATCGTGACCGAAAATCGTCCTTCCTGCGGTTTCTTCTTCTCGAACGCGTTCATGCTTGCCTTCGTCTTGACGACGTTCGCCAGGTTATCGGAGATGTCCTTGGGAAGGTCGACGAGGCGCTGCATGACGCCTTCGCGTCCGAGGCGGATGCGCAATTCTCCCTCGGCAGGCTCCAGGTGAAGATCGGTTGCCCCTGACTTCACTGCCCGAAGTATGATCTCATCCACCATTGCGTCGGCTGTCGGCAGCTTACCGGACCGGAAAAGTTCCCTGATCTTATCTTTGGAGAACGTACCGACGTCAAACTGTTCAATCGGCACTTTCGAGGGGATGTTTTTGAATTCCTCATTCATAGGAGAGGGGAGGGATTATCCGGCCAGGACGTTTTCGATTGTGCGTATGATATCTTCAAGCTTATAAGGCTTGCTGATGAAATCTTTTGCTCCGAACTGCCGGGCTTCCATTGCGTAGTTGAGATCAGCATAGCCGGTCAACATGATCGCCTTGGTCGCCGGAGCGTTTGTGCGGATAAACTTCAGGACTTCGATACCGCTTGCGTTGGGCATCTGAATGTCAAGCAAGGCAAGGTCGAACGTGTTGTTCTGGATTTTTGCGATGGCGTCCTGGCCATCTTCGGCAGTCGTAACAGCATAACCGGCGCTGGTAACGACGTGTTCCAGCAACATCCGCAAATCGTCTTCGTCGTCGACCACAAGTATCCGTGCTTTAGCCTCTGTACCCACAGGCCCCCTCCTTCATAAAGTTAAAAGTATCATCAAGATCGCCTGTCAAAATAGCAAAACTGAGGACGAAATGCAATGAAGGCCACCGGAGGGCGCATGGGCAGGTGATAAAAAACATATGTGTAACTGTTACACATGTCCAATAAAATGTTTTTTATGAAACAATTGTTGAAGAAAAAAAGACATCTAGCGAAAGAAGGAGGAAACATGAAGGTGATTTGGAAAGGATCTATCAGCTCCGGGCTTGTGAATATACCGGTTCGGATGTTTACCGGAGGCCAGAGCCATAATCTGGACTTTGATATCTTACGGAGGGAAGATCTCCGCGAAATTAAGTACAAACGGGTATGCAAGGACGACGACAAGGAAGTACCGTGGGAAGATATTGTCAAGGGGCAGACTCTGGCCGCTCCTTACAGTGTGCGCCCGAAGCCGATGGCGACCGTCTCCACTCCCTTGAAATGGAAGGAACTGAAGAGGGGATTATCCCCTGAAAATTTTACGAAAAAGAATATGCTGAAAAGGCTCGAGCGGTTGGGGGGGATATTTTTGACGGAGTCTTCGGAGCGGGAGTGGATATCAAGAAGTGTTTGAAGAATCTGGGAGCATGAATCTGATTTCATTCTTTCCCCATTTTTTTACATATTCCAAGCGAATTCTTGCCATTATGTTTTCACACTGTGTCCCATCGAACAAAGGAAGTTCCGGCCGAAAAATCTTTGCGTTCCAATCCCGCCGTAAAGGCTCGAGAGCATAAGTATTTTCTTGCGCTCCTCATCGCTGCAATCGCGATAAGAATCTGGCGCATCACCTGGGGGCTTCCGGAACTCTATGAAGAAGCAATCCCGCTCCACTTCAGCCTGAAACTCTGGGATATTCAGCAAAGTCCCATCGACAACCAGTTTTTCGTATATCCTGCTTTATCCTACTATATCCAGTTTGCTCTCCAATGCGTGTACTTTATCGTCGGATATGTTGGCGGTTCGATCCACGATATACAAGGATTTCTAAAATTGTTTGAATCAAACCCCGCAGCCTTTGTCATCATCGGGCGCCTGGTTTCTGTGGCATTCGATGCCGGCAGCATCATACTTGTGTATGTGATTGGCCTTCGGTTGTTCAACCGCTGGGCGGGACTAGTCGCCGCCTTCTTTCTTTCGATCAATGTTCTTCATGTAAGTGAATCTCATCTTATTAATGTCGACACCGTATTGACATTCTTTCTCGTTCTGTTGTTGTACTTTCTCCGCAAGGTTTACACGGATTCGGGATGGCGACCGTATATTCTCACGGGCATTACCCTGGGACTGGCAACATCAACAAAATATAATGCCGGCGTACTTGCTGTCGCCTTCCTGGCCGTGCATTTGCTGAAATCTTCCTCTTCGAAACAGCTCATGAGGCAGCTAATCGATAAAAGATTGTATATCGGGCTGGCCTCGTCGGCTGTGTTATTTTTGGCACTCAACCCGTTGATCCTGACGCATTTCGATGCCTTCTACAGTAAGCTGGAGCAGACTCAAACGCACATGGAATACGGCCACCTGGGAATCGATACATCCGTTTCCACACCGGTCTTCTATTTGTCCGAAGTTCTGCCGCTCAACCTTGGATGGCCTCTGACGGTTGTAATTTTCGCCGGTGTTCTCTATCTGCTGTTTTCCCGGAAAAAAGAAAACTACATCCTGCTTCTCATCCCGTTGATCATGATGATCGTCCTGGGGGCATGGCAGATGAGAGCCGATCGATATATCATGCCGATCTTTCCGAACCTGATATTGATCGGGTCCGTGTTGTTAGCAAAGCTGCGGGAGTTTGGAACAAAAAGGGGAGTTGGCCTTGCTGTGCTTCGTCCCGCCGCGTTCATGGGAATACTCCTCATTGCGGCTCCTTCGTTTGTCAAAACGTATGAGCTTGAGAAGACATACTCAAAAGATGATACACGAGCGTTAGCCAAGGCCTGGATCGCGGCGCACGTGAGGCCCGGAGCAGCGATAGCAACAGGTCCATTCGGATTAGAGCTGTCGAAAACCCAGTACATAACCCTCCCGATACAATTTACCGCTGTTGCCTCAGAAGCCCTGGCGCCTTTCTATACTACGCGCTGGTATGAAGATATTGACCTCGTCGTAGCCAGCGATTTCGATTACGGAAGATATATCAGAGAGCCGCAAAGATACTCTGAGATGATCGGATTTTACGATACTCTCCGGACGACGTGGGAATTAGTGTTTCAGGCCAGCCCTGGTGAGAAGAGTACAGGGCCGACACTTTGGATTTACCGGTATAAGGGTCCCGTTCACAGCGAGTTTGACCCAATTCTCTTTGAGAGATTGCAAAACGTAGACCCTGAACGGGTGCTGAATTTTCTGGGGAAACTTGGATTGATCCTCTCCTCCAAGAATATTCTTGTGAAGAGCGAACAAGCGTTGAAGAAGGTTGTCGAAATCGACCCGGCGAATTCCCTGGCGTTACAAGAGCTAACCAAGATTGAATTTAAGCAGGAGAAGTTCGATGAAGCGTTGCAGTATGTTAACGAGGTCTTGAAACTGAACCCCGCGTTGTCGTCGATGACAACGCTCAAGGGAGATATCCTCCTTGGGTTGGGCAGAGTGGATGAAGCAGAAATGAGCTACGCGACTTCCATAAAGCTAAACTCTCGCGATGAATCCGCCTACCTGGGACTAATTACGATATATGCGTACCAGGATGAAACTGAGAAGCTCGTGAGTACGCTTGAAAATTTCAAAAAGTTATCTCCGGCTTCGGTGGAAAAGGCGAAGCTCATCATCGAAGCGGCGAGAAGGGCAAGAGGTGCGTCGTAATTGCAGCGCCTCAGATCCGTAAGCTGATGCTCTGGCGATGGACAACGTTGGGGCGGAACCCCCGATTCTCAGCAGTTTCCTTATTTCAAAAGAACCAGCTTGTGCGTTTCTGTGAATTCGTTGGCCCGAATACGGTAGTAATACACCCCGCTTGCAAACTTACCGGCGTCCCATGTCACCGATGAAACTCCTGCGTCCCTGGTGCCGTCGACGAGTGTCGCAACTTCCCTGCCGAGCATATTGTAGATTTTCAGTGTAACCTGGCCTGCAACCGGCAGTTGAAACTTGATAACGGTTGTCGGATTGAACGGGTTCGGGAAATTCTGTCCGAGGCTATACCGTACCGGGGTTCCGGCTCCTGCGTTGGCGGATTGAGCTTCCGGAGGGGAGGGGGGAAGCTCCGATGTCGGAACAATTTTAATGCGATTGGCAGGTGTCGCCGAACTCGAAGATAGGACCAGCTGTCCGTCCCCATCGACCTTGATCCAGTACGCATGTCCGGGTTGAATGGAGTCTGTCGTAACGTACGCGCCGCTGTATCCGAACAGACTGCTCACAGTCAAATTTGGCGGTATACTCGTCATGGAAGATGCCAGGATGGGATCTGCAATTGAGCCGATAAGATTCCATCCCGAAAAGACGGGAATCGAATCCGTATGGATAAATGTCCCGCTGATGGCAACTGATGTTGCGGATAACGATTTCAACCAATAGCCCAGGCCATGTTGGATTCTCGCACGCACTTCATACCCGCCCGGAGTGAAGGCGAACGCCGTACTTGAGGCGTCAGGGAAGAGCGCCGTCACAGAATCGTTCGCAACGATCATTGGGATTGAAACCATGTTCCATCCCGTCCTGAACGGGATTGAGGGAGGCTCCTGGTTCCAGTGGGCGATGTATGCGGAAGGTTTCGATCCGGCGTCAGTGAAGAATCCGCCTGCGTAAACATCCCTGCCGTTTGCTGAAAGGACCAAGGGTTGGAACCCCACCCCCGATCCCATTGCTGACCAGGAACCGCCGTCCCACTTTGCTATGTGGTACGCCGCCACGCCCCCGGCAGCAGTAAACTGGCCTGTGACATAGAGATATGTTCCACCGGAAGTATCCGAACCCACTCCCATCGCGTTGATGACCCCGTTGACGCCCGCCCCAAGCGGGTGCCAGCTCGTTCCATCCCACCGCGCAATATTGTTTGCCGTGTCACCCCCTGCGTGGGAGAAAAGCCCGCCGCAATAGAGGTCGGTCCCGATAACAGCAAGCGCGTAGACGGGGCCGTCCGTTCCGAGTCCGAGAGAGCTTCTCGCCGCGCCGTCCCACTTCGCTACGAACTTCGGCGGACTGCCCGAGATATCTGAGTAAAAGTCACCGGCGATGTAGAGATCACTTCCGATCACTGCAAGTGCCGATCCGGCGCCGTAGATATTACCCGGGGGTGTGGACCACGACGAGCCGTTCCACTTGTAGAAGAGTTTTGGAAAATCTCCTGCGGCGTACACGTCGCTGCCGATGGTTGCAATTGCGTACACCGGGCCGGCGCTTATGCCGCTCCCTAATCTGGACCATGATGAGCCGTTCCATTTTGCAATCGAAAAAGCCGAGTCACTCCCCGCGACATTAAAAAAACCCCCGGCATAGAGATTAGAACCGTTCACAGCGAGCGCCGATACGCGAGCGTCCATGCCGGTCCCCATCGCAGACCATCCGGTGCCATTCCATCGTGCGATGCGGCTGGCCTTGACTCCTCCCGCTGAGGTAAAGTCTCCGCCGGCATATGTAATTGTTCCACCGGCTCCATCAGATATTGAAAGAAGAGACCGTACGTAAGTATTCATCCCGTGACCCAGAGCCGACCAGGCAGTGCCGTCCCATTTGGCGATACGCTGTGTACTCGCATTTCCGGCGTTCAGAAAAATGCCTCCTGCGAAAAGATCTCCGTTAAACCCGAGACAAAAGACTGAATTGTCAGTCCCCGCGCCGAGAGGCGACCAGGTTCCGCCGCTCCGCTTCGCGACGTGAAGCGCTCTGGTGACCCCCAGTGAATCGAACTTGCCGCCGACGTAGAGATCTGTTCCGCTTGACACCAGCGCCGTCACCTCGTTATTCGCGCCGCCGCCGAGTTCTGACCACGCACCGTTCCATTGAGCTATGCGCCTGGCGGGTTGGGACCCAACCGCAGTCCAGTAGTGAGTAAATGCCCCTCCTGCAATCAAATCGGATCCGAGAAACGCAAGCGCATACACGTCACCAAAGGCCAATCCGTAGCTCAGCCGCCGCCATTTGATCCCGTCCCATCTTGCAATGTGATTAAGCGTATCAAACCCGGAGGTAATGAAGGTTCCTCCCGCGTAGATATCCGTATCCTCCACAGCAATTGCAAATACGAAATCGTTTAAACCTGCACCGAGTGCCGACCATGAGGTACCATCCCATTTCGCGATGTTGGTCGCGCTTGTTCCGCCTGCCGACGTAAAATATCCACCGGCATACACATCGGTTCCATGGACTGCCAGGGCGTATACGTTCCCATTGGTTCCTGAGCCGAGTGCCGACCAGCTTGTGCCGTCCCATTTTGCGATGTTGCTTGCGCTTGTCCCCCCCGCAGAGCTGAATATTCCTGCGGCGTACACCTCAATGCCATTAGCTGCAAGTGCAAGAATGGGGCCGTCCATACCTGAGCCGAGGGTCGACCAAGTATTAGTATTACCATCCCACTTCAGGATATAGTTTGCAGGAGCACCGCCGGCCGTTGTAAATACGCCGCCGATGTAGGTGTTTGGACCGTCGACTGCAATAGCGAGCGCCCAATCATTGAGGCTGACCAGGTTGAACTGATCATCCCAGGCGGTGTCAGCAGGATCCGGAGTCGTTATCGCCTGATCGATGCGCGAAAACCGCGGGCCGGTTCCCGAACTAAAGCGCATCCTCCATCCACCCGCATCGAGGCTTCCTGAAAAACCCTGGGGCGTATTGAGTGTACCGTCGGGGTTGAGGAATTTTTTCAACGCGGTACGTTGCTGGGCGTGAGCTACCATTGGTAGTATGACCCATAAAAGAACGATGCAAAGAACAACTTGCTTCATGATAAACTCCTGTGAGTTGGATTCACTTTTTGAAGAAGGGTCTCATCAGCTTCTGCCGACCTCCATCCTCTCCGATGCGGCTACTCGATGGTAAGATAAGGAATCCTGAAAAAAGGTCAAATCGAGTCCGCATTGAAGCTAAGGACGTACTGAAATATCACATAAATTGGTGATTGAAACTTAATACTCGGGCAGGTAGATTGTGCGTCATGGACTTCCGCGTGAAAAAAGGCGCTCTTGTCATCCTGGTCTTTTCCGCACTTTTGAGCACGCCATCTCACTCCCAGGTGTATAAAGTCGTTCCTCTTCCCCTGGAATATGCCACCGGAATTAATGATTCCGGAGTAATCACCGGAATTACGGGGGACAACTCGTTTATCTGGCGGGAAGGCACTGTGAATGGCATCGGGGCATTATACCCGGGAGGGTTCGTGGCGGCCCAGGCGATCAATAATTTGAATCAGATCACCGGGTATGCCCCCCCGTCTGCAGACAAGTCTCCCGTCGCATTCCTATGGGAGAACGGGTCGATGACAAACCTTGGGGTCCCGGCCCAAATCTCCAGCAGGGGGCTCTCCATCAACGATTCAGGGGATGTGGCAGGCGTCGGGTACGACAGTTCCCGCACATACCCGTTCTTACGGAAGGATGGAGTCGTGATCGATGTTACCCCGCCGGGGACGTTTGGCGGATCGGCCGCGGGGATCAATAATTCCGGTCAAATGGCGGTCAATGGTTGGTACAATGACACAGTGAGCCATGCGTTCTTGTGGGAACATGGTGCTGCGACTGATCTTGGCACGCTCGAAAGCGGGAACATCTCCTCCGCCAGCGCGATCAATAATGTTGGACAGGTGGTTGGTTTTTCGACGCTCAGCCCTTCCGGCGGAGCGGCGGCGTTTCTCTCGAGCGGTGGAACGATGACCAACCTCGGGTATATTTACAACGCACCCTGGGCCTTCGCGTTTGCCTACGATATCAACGATGCCGGAGAAGTCGTAGGCTATTCATCATATGAAGAGGTAAATTCGGCCAACCGCCATGCGTTCATATGGAAAAATGGCGGGATGATCGATCTGAACGAAGTGGCGGACACGAGCGGGGGCTGGAACCTGACGCAGGCCATGGGGATCAATAACAAAGGAGACATTATCTGTTGGGGGTTCCAGAACGGGGTGACGCGATCAGCCCTGCTGAGGCCGACCAATATCGTTATTCTGAGTCCTGAGTCAACGGATTTCTGGCTCGGAGGAGAATCACAGAAAATTGCGTGGCTGGCTCCGAAAGGAAAACCGCTGAACATTTATTATACCGAGGATTTCCGGCCAGAGTCGCCTACCTGGGTCTCTATCGTCAGCGGTTACCCTTCCGACTCGGAACAATATCTCTGGAATATCCCCGACACCCTGAATTCCCGGTATGCAGCAATACGCATTGTCGACGCCTCGGATCCTAGCAGTTTCGCCTTCAGCGATCCCTTTCATCTGCGCACACTGGAGATGGTCCGCCTGAATGCCGATGAAACGTTCACCCGGTTCAGGCAGGGGATCGATTCCTGGAGCTTCTCCAACGTTCAAAACGTACTGTGGCCGAAGTCATGGTATCTTCAATTCAATTACCAGAGCGGCATCGATCCTTTTCTCCACGAGCAGTACCCGCATGAGAGCCCGTTCGATAAGGCGAATGACTCCGACTTTGTTGACTGGCCATTGTTTGTCAGAACATTCGGATTTAACAATTGTTACCAGCCGGTGTGGTTCGGTCTGGACACGAGTTATAACCAATTTGCCACTGCAAAATGGAAAGCAATAAAGACTCATTGGGATGGATCGTGCAGCGGGATGGCGCTGACGTCCATTCTCGCCTTTGACAATCGCACGAGCCTCGTCGCAAAGTACCCTTCATTTCCTGCTTCCGGTCCTCTCAGCGGCACCGGGATAAACGACAGTTTGCGGCTCATTATCAACGAACTTTTCGAGCACTTTGATGGGAAACAGCATATCGATTACGCCGCATGGGCTGTGCGCCGCGACGCGCGAACTCTGATCAACGATCTCAGAGATGCATTTCTCAGTGAAACCAATATGCATCAGTATCTTTATCTCGCGTGGAAGGAAGATGATGGCAGCGAGGCAGCCCACGCGATCGTTCCGTACAAATTGGAGCGGGATCCGGCGGGGCCTGGGCGGTACAAAGTCCGCGTCTACGATGTAAGCCATCCTGAATTGAACCCTGAGTATGTTCTTATCGACAGCACAGGGGACAGTGCGGTTGCTCCCGTATGGAGTGCACGCAGGCTGACGAAGGTATGCCTGATGGACAACGCAATAACGTATCTTTCCCCCCCGGCGATTGGCACCCAAGCCTCACGCGGAGTTGCGGTTCCTGCATCATCGGCATATCCCGATATCGAGATCTATCCCGCCGGCGATCCGGATGTTCTCATAGAGTCCGTGAACGGTAAAATTGAATACAAGAACGGCTCTCTCACCGAAACCCTCCCAATGGGAGCTGGGCTTCTTCCCCCTACTGCATCTCCGGCGCCTCCGGCTGTCTACGGTGTGCCATGGGATAATTACCGGGTGAGGCTTGGCGCCTCCGGAAATCATCTGGGGCTCTCACGTTTCAGCAACTACGAAGAGTACAGTTATGAACGGGACGACGCCGATTCATCACAAACAGACAATATCTCACTCGATGACGGAATGACGCTGGCAAATCACGACGCGGCGTTGAAACATGTGGCAATGGAGTCCATCGGGAATTTCGGAGGCGGGAGCATACGATACAATTTCAGCAAGCTGGCCGTTGCAGCGGAAGAGAGCCTCCGGATCAAGGAAAATGGCGAGACGACGACGTTGATAAATTTTGGTTCACCGAAAACCTGTGACCTCTTTGTGAAGAAGGCGTATGCGTACGGCCGGCTGGCCACGTTCCGTCACGCAGGACTTCTGCTTCCGGGAAATGCCTCATTCCTGTTTTCTCAGGGGAACGATTCCATCGGGACGGCACGGATGTTGATCGACAACGGCAGAGACGGAAGTTACGATGATACGGTGTTTGTCAGCAGCGATATTCTCGGCGTGCAGGATCCAGGTGTACCTCTTGCTTTTGTTCTTCACCAGAATTACCCGAATCCATTTAACCCGCGTACGACAATACGGTATGAGCTACCGGCGTCTTCCAACGTGACGCTCAAGATCTATGACCTCTTCGGCAGAACGATCGCGACGCTTGTCAATGGGAAACAGACGGCCGGGCTCCATTCTGTAGAATGGAATGCCGGCAATTTCGCAAGCGGGGTCTATGTGTATGAACTGCGGGCAGGGGACTTCGTGGCGTCGAAGAAACTTCTCTTTGTGAAATAGATCTGCGTAAACAAGTGCGCCAGAAGGGAGTCGAACCCCTAACCCTCAGCTCCGTAGGCATAAGTGACAGATTTATCTTGACATTGAAAATTCCAAGCTGTACCTTGCACCATCATTCCAAAAGCTCATTCGTTCTTGCCTCGCATATACTTTTTACTAGTTTATTCT
>DATJGD010000016.1:0-29157 GCA_035495255.1 Bacteroidota bacterium
CAAATGACGGATGGTTCCCGCATCACTATTATTTCGAATAGGCTGTTTGAAGAAATTCACCGGGCAGGCGAAGCGGCAATGCTGTCAGAAATTCTCCTGACACACTCAAGCGATACGCGTTCGGTCCGGTTTGATCAAGCCGGAAAAATGATTCGCGAGGGTAGTCCGGTCGAAACAGCAGGTTCGAAAGACGACGACGAATGACGAACGCCCGGGAAGCCCAAGCCACAATCTTGTCGTCCGTACAGACGGTCGGCAGCGTCACCCTTTCACTGGATCGATCGATTCATCGTGTGCTGGCTCTCGATGTTGTCGCCGGCGAAAATATTCCCGCGTTTGACAACAGCGCGATGGACGGATATGCCGTGCGTTCAGAAGATATCAAGACAGTTCCCGCTGTTCTCAAATTAACCGGCGAAATCGCCGCGGGATCGGTTGCTCAAGGAGCGCTTGGCGCAAAGGAAGCGATGAAGATCATGACCGGGGCAAAAATCCCCGCAGGAGGCGATGTCGTCATTCAGCAGGAATGGACCGAGACTGCCGACGATCAGCATGTCAGGATTACAACATCAGCAGCGGCTGGGCATAACATAAGGCCGACCGGCGGAGATCTTCATAAAGGCGAGATCGCTCTTCCAAAGCACCGGCAGCTGCGGGCGCAGGAGATCGGCGTGCTTGCCTCTCTCGGGATCGGATATGTTGAAGTTTTTCGGCCGTTGTCGGTGGCCATCCTTGCGACAGGAAACGAGATTGTAGAAGTCGGCGCCAAACTTCCCGAAGGAAAAGTAAGAAACAGCAACGCTCACACCTTGTCCGCGCTCGTGCTCGAAGCCGGCTGCGAACCGCACATGCTCGGGATCGCACAGGACAATGCCTCTGATCTGAAACAGAAAATCATGCAGGGACTCCTAAGCGACGCGCTCATTACCACGGGGGGCGTATCGGTCGGCAAGTACGATCTCGTCATCGATTGCATGAAAGAGCTCGGCGTGGAGGTGAAATTCTGGAAAGTCAACATCAAGCCGGGGATGCCGATGATGTTCGGAATGTACCATGGCAAGCCCGTCTTCAGCCTGCCGGGCAATCCTGTCTCCTCGATGGTGACGTTTCTTCAGTTTGTCGCTCCGGCCCTCCGGAAAATGATGGGGCTGGCAGAACCCTCAGGAGGAACGAGGCTCCCGGCACGCATCGAACATGAGGTGACGAAAACGGACGGCAAGAGACACTTCGTCCGGGGCATCTTCCGCCAGCAAAACGGCTCGCTGACCGTCCGCACTACGGGATCGCAGATTTCGAATGTCATGTCTTCTCTCGCCAAGGCAAATTGCCTTATCATTTTACCCGAGGAAGCAAGAAAGCTCAGCGCGGGAGACCTCGTGGAAGTAGAGTTATTATGATTTCCGTGAAGGTAAAATTGTTTGCGGCGGTGCGCGACATCGTCGGGAGCGAGGAAAAGATTCTTCTGGTCCCGAACGGTTCCGATTCCGGAAAGATCATCGACGTTCTCGCCGCGGAATATCCTCAGCTGCGCCGGTGGAAGCCCCATCTTCGGGTCGCCGTTAATTGTGAGTATGTCTCTTCCGACCATATCGTTCACGACCAGGACGAACTGGCCCTCATTCCCCCGGTGAGCGGTGGATAAATGATCAACATCGTTAGCGAAACCATCGACATCGCTGAGGTCATCGCGAGTGTCGGCGATCCTTCAGCCGGCGCCATCGACATCTTTGTCGGCACCACACGAAATCATTCCTCCGGCAAGGAAGTTCTCTCTCTTGAATATCAGGCGTATGAGCCGATGGCGTCAAAGATGATGGAGGAGCTCGGTGAAGAGGCGAGGCGACGCTGGCACGTCAAAGCTGTTTCGATCGTGCATCGGATCGGCAGGGTCGACATCGGAGAAGCAAGCGTGGTGATCGCAGTCTCGACCGCTCACCGGAAAGAAGCGTTCGAGGCGTGCCGGTTTCTCATCGATACGCTGAAGAAGAACGTCCCGATCTGGAAGAAAGAACTGTTCGCCGACGGGGAGGTGTGGGCCGGATTGCAGGAGTAATGAAGGGTTATTTTTGTGCCGAAAAGGGTACGCTTCCTGGCACTATTGGGTTAACAAAAATTAATATCTCAAATCGTTGCTTTTCGGGCCCCCTTTGGGTAAATTTGTGCCATTAAAACCAAGAGAAACCGGTTCTTACACAACTAACAATCTACCCAAAGGAGCTTTACAATGAAGAAGTTTATCGGAATACTCGTTCTTGTTGTTGCATTCGCGGCAGTAAGTGCGATGGCGCAGGATAACACCGGCGCAGCGCTGCAGAAATCCGGCGAGAAGCTGGAAATGATGAAAGAAAAGACCGCAGACAAGGCCGGCGAGAAGATGGAAAAAGCCGGAGAAATGAAGAAGGAAGCCGGCGAGAAGATGGAGAAGGCCGGAGAGATGAAGAAGGAAGCCGGCGAGAAGATGGAAAAGGCCGGAGACAAGATGGGAAAGCACAAGGGATGGAAGAAGGGTGCAACCCATATGGAGAAGAAAGGCGAAATGATGGAGAAGAAGGGCGAAATGATGCAGAAGAAGGGCGAGATGATGGAAAAGAAGGGTGATAAGATGATGAAGAAGGGCGAGAAGATGATGGAGAAGAAGGAAGAAAAGAAAGACGGCAACTAATCGCCTCGTTTCTTAGCAAGTGTAAGAGCGGCTTCAGGTAACTGGAGCCGCTCTTTTGTTTTATCCCTTCCAATGTGTATCATAAGAGGAGAGGAATTGCTTCAACTATGCCCCAAAAACCTCATACCTCAAAGATCTTCGAAGGACGAAGAAAGTTATTAAAGCTTTCTCCCCTGATTCTCCTGGCCGGATGCGATTATTCGGCAGGCGGGGGAACAGAGTCGATGCTGAAAGGCTTTCAGAAGTTCAACGACTGGGTGCAGGCAAAAGTTTTTGATCCCAATAAGCCGGCCCCCGAGTATTCGGACGACCAGGTTACCCCGGAAGATGGATTCCGCGTGAACGATTATGATACCGATCAACCTGATCTCGACCTGGCAAGCTGGACATTGATGATCGATGGCGCCGTCAGCAAGCCCGGAGAGTATACACTCGACCAGATCAAATCGCTTCCGAAGCTGACGAAGAACTTGCGCCACTGCTGCGTCGAAGGATGGAGCATGATTCCCAAATGGTCCGGCCCCACGATGCGGGATGTCCTGAAGCTCGCCGGCGCTGACACGAACGCAAAATACGTTTCCGCGGAATGCGGAGACGATTATACAACCTCATGGGATATGCCGAGCGTACTCCATCCGCAGACTCTTCTCGCATATGAAGCATACAATAAGCCGCTGAGTCTGGAACACGGCGCTCCCGTGCGAATTGTCATGCCGACCAAGCTGGGATACAAAAGCGCCAAATGGATCTCGAGGCTGACTGTCACGAATGATAAACCCGGCGGGTATTGGGAAGACCAGGGATACGATTGGTTCGCGGGATTATGAAAAGGCTCTCTTATATAGCAGCGGTTATCGTGGCGGTTCTCCTCGGCTGCATGGCGGCCAACCATTCCGTTACCGTCATTGAAAAAACGCGCACATATCACCGGTCCGACTGCGCCCGCGTCAAAATGGCGAAGACAGTCCTGATGCCGTTGGACGAAGCTCATGAGATGCATCTCGTGCCGTGCCCGTATTGCCACCCCGACTCGAACGGATGACGCAATGAACGGTCAGCGGGCATATCAGCATCCCTTTATTATCCGCGCAACCCATTGGATAAACTTTATCGCGTTGGGCGTCATGGTCCTGAGCGGACTCAGGATCTACAACGCGTCGCCCATTTTTAGTTTCAAAATCCCCGCGATGTTCACCCTTGGCGGCTGGCTTGCCGGTGCCCGGCAATGGCATTTTTTTGCCATGTGGTTGTTTTTCATTAACGGCGCCGTATGGATCCTCTATAATGTTCTTAGCAGGCATGGTTGGCAAACAACGATTTTCCGGCCGCGGGATTTTGGAGGGATTGTTCCGATGATTAAATACTATCTTCGGATCGATAAACAGCATCCCCCGGTGAAAAAGTATAACGCGCTGCAGAAAGCCGCCTACACGACTATTCCAGTCGCGGCCATCGGCGTTATTCTTACCGGTATGGCGATCTATTGGCCGGTGCAGTTCCAGGGGATCACGGCCCTGTTTGGAAATTATGACACGGCGCGAATGTGGCACTTCATCTTCATGGCCGCGCTGGTGATATTTTTCTTCGGTCATGTGTTTATGGTATTGATCTCCGGATGGAGTAATTTTGTCTCGATTATCACCGGATGGAAAAAAGCTAAAGCCGAAGAAGTTCGAAAGCAGACCGCAGAGTAAGACTACTATGGATATCGAAATCAGAGACAATGTTCTTCAGCTGGACATTCATGGCTTCGGCGGCATCGCCAGTAACAGAGACTATGCTGGAACGGCGTTCAAGCTCAGCGGTAAAATGTGGGACATCGTGAAGTCTAACAATATCAAAAATAAAGGCAAGAACATCTGGGTCTACGAGTCCGAACATAAGGTTTTCGCGGGTGTTGAACTTGAGAATGGACCTGCTGCAGGCGGACTTGAGAGCAAGCGAATTACCCTGGACCGGTACGCGTATTTCAAACACATCGGGCCGTACAACCGGATAAGAGAATCGGGCCAGGCCATGGTATCTGAACTGGCCAAACGAGGCTTGGAAGTCACACTTCCATCCATCGAGATTTACGGACATTGGACCGGCGACGAAAGCACATCGGTTGCTGAATTATTGATGGCCTTGAAGTAGTTCTTCTGTATCTCTCTCTATTGCATGAGTACCTCGTCTCCACAAACACTTACAGATTCCTTCGGACGCAGAGTCAACAATCTCCGCATCTCGGTCACCGACCGCTGCAATTTCCGCTGCAGCTACTGCATGCCCGAAGAGGGAATGGTATGGCTGAAGAAGCAAGATTTGCTGAGCTACGAGGAGATCTCACGACTTGTTCATATTTTTTCCGGCCTCGGTATATCGAAGCTGCGCCTCACCGGCGGCGAGCCTCTCATGCGCCACGATCTTCATCTCTTGGTCGAAAAGCTCAACCGGATTCCCGGCATCCGCGACATCGCGTTGACGACAAACGGATTTTTCCTGGCCGAGCAGGCGCTCAATCTGTACAAGGCCGGACTACGGCGCATCAATGTCAGCATGGACTCACTCGATCCGAAAACGTTTTCGGAGATGGTGCGGCGCGATTATCTCCATAAAGTGTGGGAAGGTCTTGACGCGATTGAGAAGCTTCCGATCCGCCCTATCAAAGTGAATGCCGTGATGGTGCGCGGCATTAACGACAACGAAATCGAAGCGTTCGCCCGTCTCGCGCGGGCCAAACCGTTTGTTATCCGGTTCATCGAATTTATGCCGATCGGCGCCGAAGACGGCTGGTCGATCGACAAGGTCGTGCCGACGCAGGAAATCATCGATCGCATAAACGCGATGGGGCATAGGCTGATTCCAAAAGAGACCCACAAGCCGGCACACTCATCCCCCACGACCCCAGCCATTCACGACGCCGCGGACCGGTACCAATTTGAAGATGGACAGGGAGAAATCGGATTTATAAGCTCGGTAAGCCAGCCGTTCTGTTCGAGCTGCAACAGAATACGGATAACATCCGACGGGAAACTCCGAACGTGCTTATTCTCGCTTCATGAAACTGACCTGCGTGCAATGGTGCGCAACGGCGCATCGGATGATGAAATCAGGCGCGCGATCATCGATGCTGTCTGGAAAAAAGAAGAGGGGCATCTCATCAACCGTCCGGGATTTGTGCGTCCTGACCGAACGATGAGCCAGATCGGGGGCTGAATTCCTGGAAATTCGATTTCCGCGTGACGGCAATTTGAACCATTATTGCTGTGTAAACATCTAAGCGTTGGCTGTCGAACATAGGTCGGCGATATACGGGGAGGGTGTTTCGTTATGGAGGATTTATGAGACATAGAGTATGGCTTTTCATATGGGGGGCGCTGATACTTGCGCCGGGCGTTTCAATCCCGCAATGGAGCAGAATACCGGGTCCGGATATTCGCATACCGCTTTCCACCTCTGCAGTCGCAACCCGCGGGGATACGATCTTCGTGGGTACCTATCGTGGGACAATCTTTCGATCAACCAACGGCGGCTCGGATTGGACAAAAGCCGATTCGGGGATCTCCGATCTTTATTGGACGCAATCGCTCCTCGTCATGGGGGACACAGTCTTTGCAGGAGCGGAAAATGGGATTTATCGTTCAACGAATGCCGGCGCGTACTGGACTTTCTCGAAGCAGGGGTTCCCCGCCGAATATAATTGGCTGGACGTGGAAACGCTCCTTCCCGTGGGAGATGATTTGCTTTCGGGAAGCGAGGCAGGCGTCTATCGATCGACCGATCACGGTGAGTCCTGGACTTCTTCCTCAGCCGGGCTGCCGGCGGATACTCCGGTGCTTGAGCTTGTGTCGTTGAATGGAACATTATTTATCGCCAGTCTTCGAGGTGTCTTCAAATCGACCGATAACGGATCGAATTGGACTGCGTCGCATGCAGGATTTGATACAACCTTTCCCTACCTTTATCGCACATATGCCCTCTTCGCGTGGGGTAACGAGTTGTTTGCGGGAACAAGCGACAGGGGGTTGTATAGGTCGACAAACGGAGGTGATTATTGGACTCATATTTCATCGCCGGAGTTCATTAATGGAAATGGATTCTACTTTCCTATTTATTCGGTGACCGGAATGAACGGTGTTCTTTATGTTGGAACACAGGATGGCGGAATATTGCGCAGTTCGGATGATGGAGCGACATGGAATCCATTCAACAATGGATTGCCTGAATTCAGCTACATCCAATCGTTTGGCGAGATGTCTTCAAAGATATTAGCCGCCGAATTCCACGGTCTGTACGTCAGAGATTTACCAGACACGGCATGGAAACCCCTCCTTACCGAGTTTTCCGGTTCTGTTGACGCTCGGGTGATCGGAACGAGCCCGGTGAATCTCTACATTTACGCCTCCAGCATGTATTACAACGGCAATATTGGGGGAGTTTACCTGACGTCGAACCAGGGCGCACAATGGCAACACGATTCGCTTTTGACGAGCAAGAGCGTCTACAAGATTTTGTCGTTCGGAGATTCACTCTACGGCCTGGGGTCTGAATTACTGTTTTCCCCGGACGGGGGAAGCACGTGGAAATCATACGGGTCCGCAGTACAGGATCCGAACACCCTTGTAAAACGTGAGGATACCCTTTTCGCCGGTTCGGGTTTCGCGTACTGGCAACAGGGGGAGCAGGGGAACATCTATTACTCCACAAATAACGGGGAAACATGGGACCTGCGCTGGTCCGGCGACACAGCGATCTTTGCCCTGGAAAAATTGGGGGGCTATTTGTTCGCCGGAGGTCCGCACGGGGTTTTTCGTTCCTTCAACAACGGCCTGACATGGAACAGCATGAGCGTGGGCTTGCCGCTGAACGCGCATATCACGGGATTGTCCGCCGCCGGAGGCGACCTCCTGACGTGGGTCGGCGGAATGTATCGCTCGACCGACAATGCCGAGTCATGGCTGCCGGTTACTCTGCCGGATGTCGGAACCAGTTATACGACAAATGACCTGCTCAAAGCGGAAGACCAACTTTTTGCGGCGACGAATCAGGGAGTCTTTCTTTCTACAGACTATGGCGCCGACTGGTTTTCCTTCACAGACGGGCTCTCGGAGAAAGGCGGGCTTGTCAATTCGCTCGCAAACCGGACGGATGATCTCTACGCTGGAACGGGAGATGGCGTATGGCGAAGAGTAATTGGGCCGCAAACACTTGCTTCGATCAACCTGGCCGTTCAGGATGGATGGAACCTGAGTTCGATTCCGCTCATCCCGCTCAGCTACAAGAAAACCGTTCTCTTTCCCGGGGCACTCTCTGAGGCATACGGCTACGGAACGTCATATGTTAACTACGACGCTCTCCGGAACGGGCTGGGATACTGGCTAAAGTTTGCAGGCTCATCCATCATACCGATGACGGGTGTGAAAAAGCAGGTCGATACCGTGGAGGTTAAGAATAGCTGGAATTTGGTCGGTTCGATATCTTCCCCCATTGCAGTCTCAATGATCGAAAGCGTTCCTCCCGGGATCGTCCTTTCACCGATCTATGCATATAGTGCCGGTGGAACGTATGTCGTCGCCGACACGATTTTTCCCGGCAAAGGATACTGGGTAAACAGTACGCAGCAGGGCAAGCTCGTTTTCTCCTCTTCGGGCAACGCCTCATCAAAAAACCGCATTAGGATTTCACCTATCGCAGAGCTGCCGCCGGCACCCCCCGGTGATATCGGTTTATCTTCCGGAATACCCGGGGCCGTCACCCTGAATCAAAATTATCCTAATCCGTTCAATCCGGTAACACTCATCAACTATTTCATCCCGTCCCGGCAATATGTAAGCTTGAAAATCTTCGATGCTCTCGGAAGGGAGGTGCGTACGCTTGTCGACGGAATACAGGACGAAGGGGACAAAACAGTAAGAGTTGATGCGAGCGCCATTGCGTCCGGGATATACTTTTACAAACTTGTCACACGCGAATTATCAGTGACAAAGAAAATGGTGATTTTGAGGTAATGTTCATTAACAAGAATTAATCGACATGTGACGGATTTCATTAAACTTGAGTGGACCTGTTGAGGTCTTACTATCAAATGAAACCAAACAACCATGTCAAACTTTTAGAGGCACATCAATGAAGTTATCACGAATTCTTGTTGGCGCGGCCATTGTCGGCGCATCGGTCGTCAGCGTGTACGCACAGGATAAGACACCCGTCGTCGATCAGCGCGAACAGAACCAGGAAAAGCGCATCGACCAGGGGATCAAGAGCGGCGAACTGACGAAAGGCGAAGCCGCGAAACTTGAAGCCCAGCAGGGCAAGATCAAGGTCGACGAGGCGAAGGCGAAATCGGACGGAAAAGTCACGGCGAAAGAGCGCGCAAAATTGAAACGCGAGCAGAACCACGCCAGCCGCAAGATCTGGCGCAAGAAGCACAATAACAAAATACAAAAGTAAGGTACATTACTCTCCTGAAGGCGGGGTGTCGAAACGATGCTCCGCCTTTTTCTTTTCCCTCAGTTGTTTTTTCCCTCCGACAGTCGTACTTTAGTGACATGCGCGACGTTTCGGGAAAATATAACACACTGCGGACAGCGAAAGCCACCGCAACGCTCAAGGTAAGCGCTTCCACCATTCAGGCAATCACCTCAGGTAATGTCCCCAAAGCCGATCCTCTCGGCGTCGCGCGGATCGCCGGAATACAGGCGGCAAAGAACACGAGCGCTATTATTCCTTACTGCCATCAGGTCCCGCTGGACGCCGTTTCCGTTGACATCACGTTGCACGATTCTTCGATTACCGTTACATCCCAGGTCAAAGCCATTTGGAAGACCGGGGTGGAAATGGAAGCCCTCGTCGCCGCTTCCGCGTCGGCGCTGACGCTGTATGACATGCTCAAGATCATCGACGATGAAATGGAATTAGAGTCGGTTCGCCTCCTGGAGAAAAAAGGGGGAAAATCCGCCATGAAGGAATCGGGCGAGCAGCTGACTGCTGCGGTCCTCGTCCTGAGCGACTCGGTGAGCCGCGGAGAATCGCAGGATACCTCCGGAAAACTACTTACGGAAAAGCTCAAAGAGCTCAAGTTCGATGTTACAAAAACCACCGTCCTGCCGGATGACGCGTCTAGAATCAAAGCAGAATTGCTCGAGCTCTGCGACCGGCAAAGGGTCGACCTCATTATGACGACCGGAGGCACGGGAATCGGGCCGCGCGATGTCACTCCCGAAGCGACGCTTGAAGTACTCGAACGCCGGCTGACCGGGGTGGAGGAAGCTGTCCGCAAGTATGGCCAGGACCGCATTCCGATGGCGATGCTTTCCCGCGGAGTTGCCGGCGTACGCGGCAAAACAGTAATTATCAACCTTCCGGGTTCCCGCGGCGCGGTCGAAGACGGAGTTCAGGTGCTCTTTCCCGCGATCATTCATACGTTCAGGATGCTCAAAGGAGGAAAGCACTGATCATGGCCCTCTTCGATCCGAAAAAAAGATTTGTCGAAGGGACCAACAGCTATGGCCTCCCCCGGACGCCTCCGGGACAGGTCGCGACGGTGAAGTTTCCCGTGCTCACATACGGCGACACGCCCAACATCCCGACAAGCGAATGGAAATTTCATATCTTCGGCAAGGTCGAACGGGAAATCGTTTGGACGTGGGATGAGTTCATGAAACTTCCCATGACCACGCTCCACGCAGATTTTCATTGCGTGACCCGGTGGAGCAGGTTCGACGATGACTGGACGGGAGTCTTGTTCAAAGATCTTGTACAGTTTATTAAGCCCAAGCCGACTGCAAAGTTTGTACTGCAGCATGCCTACGGCGGATATACGACGAACCTTTCGATGGAGATGATGTTGTCGGAAGATGTCATCTTCACGCATCTTTGGAACGGCCGCCCGCTTCCGCGCGAGCATGGAGGGCCCATGCGGGTCTTCACGCCCAAACGCTATGCCTGGAAAGGGGCGAAGTGGGTGAACGGCCTGGAGTTTCTTGAGAGAGACAGTCCCGGCTTCTGGGAACAAAACGGATATAATACTCCCGCAGATCCCTGGAAAGAGGAAAGGTTTGGATAAAAAACTCTATCTTGCAGCGCTTCTTCTCGTCGCGCTTCATTTGCATGCGTTCGCGCTGGAGGAGCGTAAGGGGACGATTCTACGGGTCACCGATCCGGTATGTAATCTCGGATGCGGCTCGTTCTACCTGGATCCCGATCCGCTGTATAACTTCGCCTATTTGCGCGGCTACGATTTCTATCCGTATCTCGGAAAGCATGTGCAGGTCATCGGAACCCCCGGGATGTGCGGGGGATGCAGAGTCCTCGATGTCGTCACCGTGACAGAGCTTTCCACGACGGACGTGAGCGAGAGCGGGGAATATATCCCCCGGGACATTGCGCTCAGGCAAAATTATCCGAATCCGTTCAATCCCGAGACGGAGATCGGCTTTGATGTCCCGGCGGTCCAGCATGTCTCGCTTTCTATCTATAATATACTTGGCGAAAAGATTGCCGAACCGGTGAACAGCGTCGAACAAATCGGAAGATATTCGGTAAAATGGAACGCGGAGAACTATGCCGGCGGGGTCTACTATTATTGCCTCGCGACGGCTTCGGGTACGCTGGTCAAACGGATGGTTCTCCTGCGATAATTCAGAGAGGTATGCTCCTTAAAGTTCATCCCAAAAATCCGCAACGCAGGCACATCGCCCGGGCAATCGAAGTCATCAGGAACGGCGGGGTCATTATTTATCCAACCGACACGGTGTACGGCATCGGGTGCAGCATTTTTGACAATCAGGCGATCGAAAGGATCTATCGCATCAAGCAGCAGGATCACAAGAAACCGTTCAGTTTTATCTGCTCCGATCTCAGCCACATCAGCGAATATGCAAAAGTCTCCAATTCAGCCTATCGCATGATGAAGCATCTTATTCCGGGACCGTATACATTCATCCTGCCGGCCGGCCGTTTGAAGCAGCTTCCGAAGAGTCTCATCTCGAAGCGCAAAGAGGTGGGGATTCGTGTTCCCGACAACCTCGTCTGTCATGAACTGCTGCGGGGCGTCGGGCACCCGATTCTCAACGCGGGCGTTGAAGACGGGGACGGAAACCTCATCAACGACGTTGACGCGATTTATGACCGCTACAAGAACCATGTCGATCTCATGCTGGACGGCGGAGGAAGTATCCTGACCTTATCAACAATCCTTGATCTCACAGACGACCGGCCCGTGGTGGTACGGCACGGCGCAGGCGATGTGAGCTCGGTTCTCGTCGAAGGGGAGGCGTAATGTATCTCAAACAACATTCTCTGTCCCTCTCCGCTGCCGAAACGTTCATTCACGGGGAAAAACTGGACGTCATCGTCGTGTACGCGGATCTCCGGGGGTTTGCGCAGTGGTCTCTCGGATCGAACCCCACGCAGATTACGCGCGTCATCGAAGTCGTCTATGATCGCGTTATCCAGCTCGCATTTTTCTACAAACACACGTTCCACAAGTTCCTCGGAGACGGATTTGTCCTCATCTGGGAGGTCAAGGATCACGGAACGCGGACCGAAGCGCTCCATTGGGCGATGGAAGCGGCGTTCGAAATTCACAAGCGGTACTGGTATATCGCGAAGGACCTGAAATTTCCCGCGCCCCTCGGCTTCGGCATCGGGATCTCCTGCGGCGAGGTCATCCGCATCGATCCTGAGACGTTTATTCCCGAGCTGAATGAGCCGGATTTTGTCGGCTACCCCATGAACAGCGGCTCGCGCCTGCAAAAACTTGCGGGGCCGTACGGCACGGTCATCGATCATGCCTGCGCGGAGATCGCCGAGCGCGATTCAACCCGTGTCCTGCGCGAACAAAACCCGATCCTTCAGCTGGAGCTTATTAAACCGCACAACAAAGCAGTCTCCCTGGCGAACACCATGACCGGGTTGAACGAACATGACATATTCGGATTCCGGTATGTCGTGTGGCCGTATGTGAAGAAGGCGCTCTGGATTGTGGACGGAAGAATATGAGTGAATTTGCTCGACGCAGTCTGTACGTTCGGTCCGGCTCCCGCGAACAGGTGATCTCACCCCCCGGGGCCGGCACGCGGCGGAAATTGCTGGCCTGCCTGCTCTGCGGTCTCTCG
This sequence comes from Bacteroidota bacterium, assembly GCA_035495255.1. Taxonomy (GTDB): domain Bacteria; phylum Bacteroidota; class Ignavibacteria; order UBA10030; family SZUA-254; genus DASYTP01. Next base: position 12,763 of record DATJGD010000016.1, read on the forward strand.
TTCTCGCTCATCGTGTTTACAGTTCAGAGCATTCTGGGGGTGCTGCATTGGTCGACAGGGTTCGCGATTCTGCTGTTTGGAATGACCATGTCGTGTACAACCTGGGGTGCGGAACAATTATGGTATGCCGCATTTCGCGGCTCGGGCGTCGAACCGTTTTCGACGGCGGGATTTCTCGCGCGCCTCCCTTTCTGGTACATGGCATGCGGCATCGGATACACGATCGGAATGCTGGCGGCCAAAAAACTCGGGCTCATAGGATTTTATGATGTGCCCATTTCCGCCGTCTTCAGGCTCGGCGCCCGAACCGGGCTCGCACAGCTTTTGATGATGCAATTGCTTCTGTCTAACTATAGAGTATAGCATGACGCGTGCTGAACAACATAACATGATCGAGTTGCTGAAAGATTACATGCACAAGATGAAAGGCCGCGATCTGGATGAATTCGAGATGATCCGAAAGCGCGATCGTGACGATGAAGATCTTGATAGGATAACCGTTCACCGGCTCTCGGAACTCTACCAGCAATACGTCCCGGCCCGGCTTCGGTAAGTCGACGCCATGCCGGTTCTTCTCGCCAAGCGATACTCGCATCCTCTTCATGACGTCGACTCGGAAATCCGCAAAAGGCTCCAATGCGGCGATGCGGATTCCTTTCTCTATGTCGTTCCCACGAAACGCAAGGTCAGGGAGCTTCAGCGCGAATTCCTGACGCACGTCCCGGGCGGGGTTGCGCCCTCGTTTTCGTTGTTCACCCTTGAAACGCTCGCAGAAGACCTCTACAAACTTTGTTCTCTCCCGCGCCAGGTTGTCTCGGGCCCCATGCAGGCGGTCCTCATGCAGGAGGCCATCCGCTCCGTGGAAGAACAGCTCCGGTACATCAGGCTTCGCGAGTCCGGGCGGCGGATTCCTCCGGGGACTTTCAAAAAGATCATCGACGTGATCAACCATCTTCGCGAGCGGGGCGTCTACAGCACGAGCCTCTACGCGGAGATCGAATCGTGCGAAGAGGGCGAACAGCCGAAGCTCCGGGATATTCTGGCAATTTATGAAGCGTACGAAGAACGGCTGGGAACGACGTTCATCGACGCGGCGGGGATCATGAAGGAGATCAACGTCACATGGCAGGCCTCGGCCGCTCCGGAACTCTTTGCGCGCCGGTTCCGGAAGTGCACGACCCTCTTTTTGTCGGGCTTCGATGAGTTCTCCGATCCGGAACTGACAATGATCCATCATCTTTCCGACATCCCGGGGATACAAACCGTCATATCGTTCGATTACCATCTCGATAACGATGACATTTTCGGCAATCTCAAAGACAACTACAGGAAGCTCCTGTCGATGGGATTCGAGAAACGCCGAGCAGGGCACGCGGACACGGAAGAATTCCAGGAATTCATCGCCGCGCACTTGTTCCGCCCGGACACCGCGAAACCTCTGGCAGCAGGAGACCGGGTAACGCTTCTCCGGGCGAACGACCGCGAACATGAAGTCGAGCTCATCGCAAAGACCATCAAGCACCTCGTGCATGAACATCCTTCGATCGACCTGAGCAGGATCTGCGTTTCCATGCTGCGGCCGGAAATCTACACGGCGATGTTTCGCGAAGTGTTTGAACGCTTTGGCATTCCCGCCAACATCACGGATCGGTATCACCTTGACCGGTCTCCGCTCGTCGTTGCGATCCTCTCCGTGCTGGAATTGCACGCGCATCATTACCGGCTCGTGGATATCATGCGCTCGCTGTCGACTCCTTTCCTGGATTTTACCAATAATGGCGACGCCATCGACCCCGGAAATCTCTATTCGGCAGCAGTTCAATTGAAAATATCCGCGGGGAAGAAGGCGTGGGCCGAACGTGGTACGGCGGAAGCGGCGCGGCTGGACAATGAGATGCAGTACGCCGCCGACGAGACCGAAGAAGGAAGGCTTCGCCGGCAAAAAGAAATGATCCTCAAAGCGCAGAAGGATTTTGGGCGGCTGGAATCGGTCGCGGAACAGTTTCGCGGTCAAATGTCCCCCCGCGAGTTCGCGTCGCGCCTGCATTCCCTATTCGCTGAGCTTCATGTTGTGGAACGATTGATCGACGCGCCGGGCATCGACATCGCAGAGCTGGAAATAGACACGCGCGCGTACCAGAAATTTGTCTCGTTCATCGAAGAGTTCGCCGAGGTACTGTTGTTTGAGCTGAAGGAGGACTGTGAGAAGCCTTTGTCGTTCTATCTGGACCGGCTGAAAATCGCACTCGGAGAAGTCCGTTACAACGTCCGGCAAAAATACGGGTATGGCGTTTACGTCACCTCGTTTGACGAGACCCGCGGCCTCAGTTTCGATGTCATGCTCATCGCCGGATTGGTCGACGGAGAGCTCCCGCCGCTTTACGCCCCGGAAATTCTTTTCAGCAGCAACCGTCAGCAGGATTATGAACGCAAGCATCTGCGCAAATACAGATATCTGTTCTACCAGGCGCTGACGAATTTTACACGTGAGGTCGTTCTTACATTTCCGTCACGGGACGGTGACCTCGAGCTCGTTCCCTCCCCGTTCATCGACGCGCTCTGTGCCGCGGTGGAGCTCACCGATTGCCGTTCCGGACTTCCGGATCATCTTCGCGGCTGTCTTTATTCGCACGACGAAGTGCTGGCGTTCCTCGGCGCCGGGGGAATCCTTGACCAGGCCGCCAGGGAATCAGTCAGGGAGGATTTCGAATATGTAGAGCGGGCTCTTCGTGTTGAGAACAACAGGCTCCGGGGAACTCCCGTGCCCGAATACCACGGCGTACTTGAGGGACACCTCGGCAGTGAAGCCCTCCGTGCGCTCGAGCGGTTCCGCAACCACGTCTATTCCGCAACGCAATTGGAAGTCTACGGCAAATGCCCGTTCCGGTTCTTCGCGGAAAAAGTGCTTCACCTGAATGTCACGGAGACGTTCGAGGAGGGGCTTTCTCCGTTGGAGCGAGGTTCTGTTTTTCACGATATCCTCTTCGAGTTTTATACGCAACGGCGGAGCCGCGAACTCCCGCCTATCCATCTTCTCAATGAATCGGAGTTCAACGAGGCATTGAACGATTTGTCCGGCATCGCCGCCAAAAAACTCGACGGGCTCCCGGCCTCTGGCGTGTTCTGGGACGTTGAAAAAGAAATGATCCTGGGGAATAAGGCCGGGGGAGGAGTGCTTCAGGAGTTTCTTGAGTACGAGCGGGGCCGCGCCTTCGACACTGCCCCCTCGTTTTTCGAGGTTGCCTTCGGCGCGGCAGGATCCGCGAAGAACATCGACAACCGGCTGAGAATGGAGAACCCGGTCAACCTTGGGAAGGTCCTGCTTCGCGGCAGGATTGATCGCGTTGACACGGCCGGCGGCATGTTCACGATCATCGATTACAAAGGCGGCTCAAAAACCTACAGCCGCAAAGAGCTTGACGCGGGGATGAGCCTCCAGATACCGCTCTATCTCTACGCAGTCGAGCAGATCATGAAAGAGTTGCACGGCGCGAAGGTCCACGGGGTCGCCGGCATCTATTATATGCTGCGATCGCCGGTGAAGGAACGTCTCGGGATCGGCATCAAAGAATTTAAAGGAAAAGCATTTTCCGAACGGACCAGGAGCAACCTTACGGAGACTGAACAAGAGCTCCGTTCGGTTATCGACAAGGCAATTGCATTTGTCAACGATTATGTTGATAGTATAGCGCGGGGGGAGTTTCCGGTGGCGCCGAAAGATCCGCTAACAGTGTGCAAGCACTGCGACTTTTCCACGATATGCAGGATACAACTTCAACAAGCGAAGTGACATGAAGCCGACGAAAATCAAACAGGTCCTGCCGGCAGAATTACTCATCGAGTGGGACGACGGGCACAAGGGACTGCACGTGCTGACGACGCTGCGGAAGTATTGCCCCTGCGCCGCCTGCAAGGCGGAGATGGAATCGCAGGAAGGCATCATCTCGCTGCCCATACTTAAGCCCGGCCAGTACGAACTCAAATCCGTGGACCCGATCGGATCGTACGCGCTTCAGCTTATCTGGGGCGACGGCCACAACACCGGCATTTATACATTCGATTACCTGAGACAGATTTGCGAATGTGACGCCTGCCGCCAAATGGCCGAAGAATAGCCCGCGGCCAGGCCCCATCTTGTTGCCCAATCCATGTCCAAACTTTCCAACATAGGCATCCTCACCGGCGGGGGAGATTGTCCCGGCCTGAACGCGGTTATTCGCAGCGTGGCAAAACCGGCGATGAAGTATTTTCATGCGGACGTTGTCGGCATCCTGGACGGTTTTGAAGGGCTCGTCGAGGGAAAAATGCGCCGGCTCTCGGCGATCGACGTCAGCGGCATTATCAATCTCGGCGGCACCATCCTCGGCACGTCCAACAAGGGAGATCCGTTTCACTACCCGGTGGAATCTCCTGCCGGCGTGACCATCACGGACTGTTCGGCGAAAGCCCTTGAAAATTACCGCCGCTGGAATCTCGACGCGCTCATCGCCATCGGGGGAGACGGCACGATGAACATCGCGTACAAGTTCTCTCAGATGGGAATGAATATCATCGGCGTTCCCAAAACCATCGATAACGATCTTGAAGCCACCGACATCACGTTCGGCTACGACTCCGCGCTTTCGGTTGCGACCGAGGCAGTCGACCGGCTGCAGACAACCGCCTCTTCTCATCATCGCGTCATCGTCGTCGAGGTCATGGGGCGTTACGCCGGCTGGATCGCGCTTGGCGCAGGCGTCGCGGGGGGAGCCGATATTATTCTCATACCGGAAATTCCCTTCAAATGGGATGCGGTCTATAACTGCATCCGTGAGCGGTCAAAAGGGGCAAGGTTCAGCATTGTCTGCGTCGCGGAAGGGGCCAAACCTGAAGACGGCGAAATCGTGATCCGCGAACGGGATGTCAAACGAACCGACCCTGTACGATTGGGCGGGATAGGCGCGCTCGTCGCGCAGCGCATTCATGAAGCAACGGGCGCCGAAACGCGGGTGACCGTCCTCGGGCATGTGCAGCGCGGCGGAAGCCCCACGGCCTTCGACAGAATCCTCGCGACGAAATTCGGATCGATGGCGCTTGAGTCCGCGAGCAAAGGAGAATTTGGGAGAATGGTAAGCCTGCGCGGTGACCAGGTCCTCACCGTGTCACTGAAGGATGCCGTCAGCAGGCAGCGCCTCGTCCCGCCCGACTCGCAGCTGCTCACCGCGGCGAGAGCCGTCGGCACATGTCTCGGAGATTAGTTTAATGGAACGCCCGCCTGAACCCTCCGAAGAACAATAGAGAAAACATCATTGAGGCCGACCTTCTCCTGGCCGCGTACGCCGCGGGATACTTTCCGATGGCGGACAGCGAGGACGGCGCCATCCACTGGTACTCACCCGATCCCCGCGCCATACTTCCCCTCGATTCATTCAACATCTCCCGCAGCCTGCGGCAGGTCATAAAAAAACAGACGTTTGAAATTCGCATCGATACTTCGTTCGAGGAAGTCATGCGCTCCTGCGCGGAGCGGGATGAAACCTGGATCTCGGAAAGCATCATTCAAAGTTACGTCGGGCTGCATACGCTGGGAGCCGCGCACAGCGTCGAAACATGGTCGAACGGCACGCTTGCGGGCGGGTTGTACGGAGTGGCGCTGGCCGGGGCATTCTTTGGCGAGTCGATGTTCAGCCGGAAAAAAGACGCTTCGAAAGTTGCGCTCGTCTATTTGGTGGAGCATCTTCTCGAGAGGGGATTTGAGCTTCTCGACACGCAGTTCATCACACCGCATCTCCGCCACTTCGGCGCCGTCGAAATACCCCGAAGCGACTATATCCTCCTGCTGGAACGCGCCCTGAAAAAGAAGAGAACTTTTTGATTATATTTCATCCCGTAATCCATCGACCACCCGTTCCGGAGATTCCTCTATGAAAAAATTAAAAACATGCGTGATAGCTCTTGCGATGCTTCTCTGCGGCCAACTGGCGGTCGCCCAGACGCAGGCGCACAAGACCATTGCTGTGAAATGCGGCAAACTTGTCGACGGAAGAACCGACGAGGTAAAAAAGAATGTCGTTATCGTCATCGACAACAACATGATTACTTCCGTCGGCACTTCGGTTCCGTCCGGAGCCGAAGAGATCGACCTTGGCAGGATGACTGTCCTGCCGGGACTCATCGACTGCCATACGCACGTCCTCTTGCAGGGCGATATCACCAGCGAAGACTACGACAATCAGCTTCTCAAAGAATCGATACCGTACCGGACGATCCGCGGTGCAGTAGCGGCGCAGGCAGCCCTTCGCAACGGCTTCACAACGATCCGCGACGTTGAGACTGAAGGTGCGATGTACGCAGACGTCGACATCAAGAAGGCGATCAATAACGGAATCATCGAGGGGCCGAGGATGTTCGTCTCCACGCGCGCCCTGGATGTCACGGGGGCCTATCCGCTGCTTGGCTATTCATGGGAATTGCGCATGCCGAAAGGCGTCCAGGTTGTCGACGGCCCCGATGAGTGCCGCAAGGCGGTTCGCGAAGAGATCGAATACGGGGCAGACTGGATCAAGGTGTATGCCGACAGGAGCTACTTTATCGGCGATGACGGAAACATTCACAGCATCCCGACGTTCACGTTCGAAGAGCTGAAGACAATCTGCGACGAAGCGCACCGGCTTCACCGCAACGTCGCGGCGCACGCGGTCGGCCGCGAAGGCATCGAAAATTCACTGCGGGCCGGCGTCAACACGATCGAGCACGGAGACGGCTTCGATGACGCGATGCTCGCGCTCGCAAAAGAGAACGGCGCGTACTGGTGCCCGACGCTCTTTGTTACCGAATATGTCGCCGAAGGGCGCGCCGCAGAAGGAAGGCCGATTTACAAACAAATGATCGACCACCAGCGGAAGGCATTTGCCAAGGGCGTGACGATGGGCGTCAGGATCGCGCTCGGGACCGACGTCGGAGGGTTCGCGTGGGATATCAATCAGGCCGTGGAACTGCGCCGGATGGTCGATGCCGGCATGACTCCGGCGCAGACGATCAAAGCCGCAACCTCGGTGGCGGCTGAACTCCTTGGAATGAAAGGAAAGCTCGGCGAGATTGGGCCGGGGGCGTTCGCCGATCTTATTGCGGTTGAAGGAGATCCGCTGAAAGATATTTCCGCGCTGGAACATACGGTCTTCGTTATGAAGGACGGTAAGATTTATAAGAACTCTTTCAAAAAGTAGGCTCTGAAAATGACTTGATTCTCAGGTAAATGAATTCGATATTAGATTTATCCTGAAGCCAATTCCCCCTATTTTCTGTTCATATTCATGTATTTTTTTTCACCATCTTCACCTTCTTCCGGTGAGGAGAAAGCTTGCGTAACGGCATCATGAAAAAGTTAGCGCCGGTCCTCCTCGCTCTCCTTCTCTCGCACGCCTCGCTTTTCTCCGGTGATGATCCCAAATTCGATTTTTCGAAAAAAGGGGGTTACCGGAAAGCTGCGGTGCCGACGGCGTGGACAAAATCCATCCGGCAGGGGTTCGGAATGTCGGTCATCATGAGCAACGAGGCGATCCTCGGAAACCAGGCGATCAGCGACGTGAACGCGATCGGCTGGGATTATCCCGCGGGTTCGCGAACGGAACATCTCTTTGGCGGCGGGCCGTGCATCGGCGGTATCTGGAACGGCCAGCGAAGAGTCTCCGCCGCGTACTGGGAAGGGACACAGGAATTCAAGCCGGAGATCACCGATTCCGCGCGGGATCGTCTTTGGATCGCCGTCGCTTCCGACACGCTCTATGATCCGAACCGCCCGGGCTACTACAAACGGGGCATGAGCGTGCGTGGAGTGGATGACGACAACGACGGCAAGATCGACGAAGACGAGCTCGACGGGCTTGATAACGACGGCGACTGGAACGCGCTGACCGATGACATCGGCGCCGACGGTCTGCCCGACAGCCTCGAAGTCGGTTGCAGGGGCGCATATGACCCGGTCACCAACCCGGACCCTGCGTTCGATAATTACTTTCCACTGGGGCAGGATCTTTGCCATCAGAATCCCGACGGATCAACCCCGAGAAAAAACGACAAGGACAAGTACACCGAGAAAAATGGCCTGCCCGATCATGGTGAGCCGCACGTCGATGAAGATTACGGCGCGGTCTCGGATCACGACGTCTATTTTGCGACGACCGATACATTTAAGGTTCCGGCGATCGGTTCTCTGTTGCCTCTTGGAGTGAAGATCTGGGCACGATCCTATGCATGGCAGGGAAAAACGTTCGAGGCGATCCTTCCCATCGATTACTATTTTATCAACGTGGGAAAATATACGATCCACGACGTCTATCTTGGATGGACAGCCGATCCGGACGTTGGTCCTGTCAGCGACGGCACATATGCCACAAGCAATTACTCGGGGTACATTCCTGAACTCCACACCGCGTACGTTCACAATCCTGTCGCCCGCGGAGCGACACCGATGGGCATCGCATTCCTGGGATCGTCCCGTCCGCTCGATTCTCTTCAGTTTACGTATCAATGGTATCCTGCGGGAAGCCCGATCACGGGAGATTCGCTGGAATATGGATGGATGGATTGCTCGGCCTTCGGCGGAAATTGTATTCTACCCAATCAATCCCCCGCGACGCTCCAGGACATGCGCGTATTCATGTTCTGCGGACCCTTCGCTGATCTCGCGCCGGGTGATACCGTCAGGCTTTCCACGGCGCTTGTTTCCGGAAACGGGATCGACGCCGGAGTAAATCCCCTGACCGACAACGTGAAGACGGCGATCAAGGCGTATACCGCGGGCTATCGGCAGCCGGCGCAGCCGATTTCCCCGTGCCTGGAGGCGACACCAGGCTACAAGAAGGTGACATTGAGGTGGGGGAGAAACGCTATTTGTCAAAACGGACGGCCAAGCGCCGATCCGATGGGTGTGTGGGACGATTCAAACAAAGTTGCCGAATCATTTCCGCCGGATCACTGGCGGCGCATCAATCCTCCGTCGGGGCATACTCGCGGCGGACGCACCTTTGAGGGATACCGGTTGTACCGCAGTGAGGATCCTTCCGGCGCGACGAACAGCTTTACGCTCCTGAAACAGTTCGATCTTGACGACGAATTTTCATTTAATACCGGGCTTGATACGACCTACGTCGACTCAAACCTCGTGCGCGGAAAACGCTACTGGTACAGCGTGACCTCGTTCGGTATTCGCGACCGCGCGATTATTACATCGATCCCTTCTCCCGGCGTGGTCGTGTACGATACGCTGTATACCGGCGAGACGGAATCGCCGTTCGAATCGAACTACCAGGCAGTCGACCTTTCCTTCTCCGTGGCATCGAGGCCGGACGAAGTTCTTGTCGTCCCGAATCCGTACCGTTCAGACGTCGATTACACCCTGGAGAGCGGAGGATGGGAAGGGCGCTCCCGCGACTGGACTGAAAACAACAGAAAACTGAAGTTTATCCATCTCCCGAAGAAATGTACCATCCGCATCTTCACTCTTGCCGGCGATATCGTTTCGACGATTGAACATGACGATCCGGTCAAAGGGGAAGTCGAATGGGATCTTCTGAGTGATGGCCACCGCGCACTCGCCAGCGGCGTCTATATTTTTTCCGTAGAATCCGATCTTGGCAAGCAAATAGGCAAGTTCGTTCTGATCCGGTGACACCGGCATGCACTCTCGCCTCCTTCTCCCGGGTTTCCTGCTCTCGCTTTTTCTCTTCCACGCCCCTGTTGCTACGGCACAGGATAAAGACTCGGCCGCAACGCACGACATACTTTCTGTGCTAAACCGGCAGGTCGACGCTTGGAACCGCGGAGACATCGAAGGGTACATGCAGGGATACTGGAAATCCGACAGCCTGCTTTTTACAAGCAGCGGAAAGATCCAGCGCGGATGGCAGGCAACGCTCGATAAGTACAAGAACGCCTACAGCACGAAAGCGATGATGGGGAACCTGCGGTTTTCGCAGCTGGAAGTAACGCATCTTTCACCCTCGTCCGCCTGGGTGCTCGGACATTGGGAGCTGACGCGGGCAAAGGATCATCCCGGGGGAGTCTTCACGCTTATCGTAAGAAAGTTTCCGGACGGATGGAAGGTGATTCACGATCACACCTCGGTCGAGCCGGTGAAAATTCCTCCTGCCCCGAAGGATACTCCGAAAAATCCTTTGGAAAAAAAGGAGGAGTAGAATGGCCGGCTCCCACTCTGGAATCCCGTCCCGCGCTCCTATGTTCGAAACGAGTTTTCCAACTCTCCGATTTCTGAAACGAGGGAAAGTCCGCGATATCTATGACCTCGGCGAACATCTTTTGATTGTGGCAACAGACCGCCTCTCCGCGTTCGATGTCGTCATGCCTCAGCCGATCCCTTACAAGGGCGAAGTCCTCACACAAATTTCAAATTACTGGTTCGGTAAGATGACGGACATTCTTCCCAATCATCTCGTCTTCACAAATGTTGAAGACTTTCCGGAAAGCTGCAAACCATATGCGGATCAGCTTCGGGGAAGAAGTATTGTTGTGAGGAAAACAACACCATTGCCCGTCGAATGTGTCGTGCGGGGATACCTTTCCGGTTCGGGATGGAATGAGTACAAGCAAACGGGCATGATCTGCGGAATCAAGCTTCCGGCGGGCCTGGTGGAATCGGCAAAACTCCCCGAGCCTGTGTTTACGCCGTCGACGAAGGCGGATGTCGGACACGATGAGAACATCGATTTTGCCGCAGCTGCCGCTCTGGTGGGAAACGAGATTGCAGGTAAGCTCAGGGACTACACAATCGCCATCTATACGAGAGCAGTCGACATTGCCGCGGCGAAAGGAATCATCATCGCCGATACGAAAATGGAATTTGGAATGCTCGACGGCCGTATCATCCTCATTGATGAACTTCTCACGCCCGACTCTTCGCGCTTCTGGCCTGCCGATGCGTACAAACCGGGAGGGGCACAGGAGAGCTTTGATAAGCAGTTTGTACGGGATTACCTGCTTTCGATTAAGTTCAATAAGCGTCCGCCGGGACCGGAACTGCCTGCGGAGATCACCACAAAGACCTCGGGCTTATACCGTCTCGCCCTTCGAAAACTCACCGGCACGGACTTAGCGTAGGGAGAATACCGCAATATATTATGGGATTCTGCGGTTATAACCGCAAATTATGATATATCGAGAAGCATCTTTCCCCCTTTTTTCGTATTTTTGAACCACTGCAACCGTCCATTGAAATTTACCTCACTGTATTATTCAAGGAGAAACGTATGATGAAAACAGCAGGGCTCACGCTCCTTATTCTGCTTGTCGCATGTTCGGGATTCTCGAGACCGGAAGAGAATAAGATATTTCCGTACAAGATCCACCAAACCACGCTCGAGAACGGACTCAAGGTTATCGCAATTCCGTTCGACAGCCCGGGCATCGTGGCGTACTACACAATCGTCCGCACCGGCTCGCGGAACGAAGTCGAACCCGGGAAGTCGGGTTTCGCACACTTCTTCGAGCACATGATGTTCCGCGGCACGGAAAGATATCCGAAGGATAAATTCAACGCCATGCTGAAATCCATCGGCGCCGACAACAACGCGTACACGTCGGATGATCAAACAGTGTATCATACCGTCGCGAGCGCGGCCGCGCTGGAGACGATGATGGACATCGAATCGGACCGCTTCATGAACCTGAAGTACACTGAGGAAGATTTTAAGACGGAGTCGGGCGCAATTCTCGGAGAGTATAACAAGAGTTCTTCCAATCCGTTTCAGACGATCGACGAGAAAATGCGCGAGATCGCTTTCGGAGAGCATACGTATCGTCACACAACGATCGGCTTCATTAAAGACATTGAAGATATGCCGAACCAGTATCAGTACAGCCTGACGTTTTTCGATCGCTGGTACCGTCCGGAAAACTGCGTCGTGCTTGTTGTCGGCGACGTGCAGCCGGATAACGTCTTCGCACTGGCGAAGAAATATTACAGCGCCTGGAAGCATGGGACATATAAGCTCGACGTTCCGCAGGAGCCGCCGCAAACTGCAGAAAAGACCGGGACCATTCCATGGAAGGCCAAGACGCTCCCGATTCTCACCATTGCCTATCACGGCCCTGCCTTCAGCGACAAGGATATCGAATACGCAGCGATGGAGCTGCTCTCGCAGTGCGTTTTTTCGGAAACTTCCGACCTTTACCACAACCTCGTCGTCGATAAGCAGCTCGTGGAATTTGTCCAGGGAGGAAATGAAGACCACCGCGACCCGTACCTCTTCTCGATTTTTTCACGCGTCAAAGATCCGAACAATATCGCTCTCGTTCGCGACGCGATCTATGCCGCCCTTGAAGACACAAAATCAAATCCTGTGACCGCGGAACGGCTCGAAGGCATCAAAGCGCACCTGAAATACCAGTACGCGATGAGCCTCAACAGCCCCGACCCCGTCGCAAACAGCCTTGCGACGTACATCGAACTCACCGGCGATCCGGAATCGGTCAACCGCGTGTATGCGATGTTTGACAGAGTAACGCCGCAGGATATCATGTCCGTCGCCAAGAAGTATTTTACTCCGCAAAACCGTACTGTGGTTACGTTGCAGCAGCAGGAGGTAAAACAATGACGATCAGGAATTTCACCTTACTAATAATTTCCGTACTTCTCGCGGCAACGCTTCTTCCGGCAAAAGATGCCGGAATGAAATTTACGGAGATGCCGAGCGCGGCATCGCCGCTCATCACCTTTCGCGTTATCATAAGAGCCGGCGCAATCAATGACCCTGCCGGTAAAGAGGGATTGAATGCGCTCACGGCGGAAATGATCGCGCAGGGCGGAACGAAGGAGCTCACCTATACGCAGGTCGTAGACAAGATGTATCCCTGGGCTGCGGGCATCAACGCCAACAGCGATCAGGAGGTGACGACGTTCATCGGAAACGTTCACCGCGATAACCTCGACGCGTACTACAAACTGATCTCAAGCCTGCTTCTACAGCCGCGCTTCGATCCCGCCGATTTTCAGCGGATCAAGGACATGCAGATCAATTATCTGAAGAACACCCTGCGCTCGACGAATGACGAAGCGCTCGGCAAGCAGACGCTTAATACGATGATCTACGCCGGGCATCCGTACGGAAAGACGGAAGCGGGCACCGTCCAGGGAATCACCTCGATTACGCTGGAGGATGTGAAGGCGTACTACGCGAAGACCTACACCCAGGCGAACATCTGGATCGGAATCGCCGGCGGTTATCCCGCAACACTCGTCGAAACAATGCGGAAAGATTTTGCGGCACTCCCGGCGGGCCAGCCGAACACGGTCACGCTTGCCAGCCCTCCGCAGGTCAGCGGAATGGAAGTAACGGTCGTCGAAAAGCCGACCCGCGCTTACGCCGTCTCGATGGGATATCCTGTTTCAGTGACCCGGAAGGATAAAGACTTTTATCCCCTTCTGGTCGCAGGATCCTATTTCGGCGAGCACCGTTCGTTTAACGGCGTCCTCATGAACCGTTTGCGCGGCGACCGCGGCCTGAACTACGGCGACTACGCGTATGTCGAGAAGTTCGTCGGCGGACTCGGCCAGCCCCCGTTCCCGAATCTCAACACGCCGCTCCGGCAGCAGTTCTTCAGCATCTGGCTGCGTCCCATGCCCCCGGACAGAACGCTCTTCGGAATTCGCGACGCGCTCTTCGAGCTGAAGAATCTTGTTGAGAAAGGACTTTCGAAAGAAGACTTCGAGCAGACAAGGAAATTTGTCCTGAACTATTCGAAGCTGTGGGCCGCGACTGCGAGCCGCAGGCTCGGATACAAGATGGATTCCGAGTTCTACGGTTCCGAGTATTATATCGACCGCATTGATCAAGAGCTGAAAACAATGACCGTTGAAGATGTCAACGCCGCGATTAAGAAATATCTCAATCCGGATAACATCAAGATCGCGGTTGTCGTCGACGAAGGGAAAGGGCAGGCGTTCCTCAGTTCCATGATCTCGAACGCACCGTCACCGATTACCTATCAGTCTCCGGTCGGGCAGAGTATCATCGACCAGGATAAGCTCATTCAAACGTTCCCGCTGACCATCAACAAAGACAAGTCTGTTGTCGTGAACGCGAAGGATTTGTTTGAAAAGTAATAGACTTCATTACTTTGAAACGTAATCGGGCGGGCACGTAGTTGGAAATCGAAGCATCGCGCAGGGGCAGATCACGGTCTGCCCCTGTCATTTTGTGTTCGTAGCTCCGCAGAACTTTCTGATTGAAGGTCATTATGAAAATCACCGTTCGTGTAAAGCCGAATTCACGGAAAAACGAAGTACAGCAGCTCGAAGGAAATTCTTATCTCGTGAGCGTCGCCGCACCAGCAACGGAAGGAAAGGCCAATGCAAAGCTCATCGAGGTTCTTGCGGAATTTTTTGGAAAGCCCAGGAGATTAATTACGATCCTCCGTGGAGAAGGATCAAGAATCAAGGTTGTAGAAATTCTTTAGAAAAGTTTAGTCGGTAGGGAGTGTGTAACCGACGCCGAGAGAGACTGAAGCCTGCCGAAAACTTCCCGCGTCCGGTCCGAACCATTGAGTCCACGACGAATTGCTCACGAGGTGGCTATCCATCCCATTGACGGAGAGCAGAAAAGCGTCCGTCATCTTCCAGGTAAATCCCGCCGTGAGAAAATTCTCCGTCCCATAGGTGCCGGGCGATTGCTGGGTGAAAAATCCCGTTCGAAGCCGAAGCCTGTCAGCAATACCTATGTCTGTCCCTATGTGGATCTGTACGAGATTGTTAAAATTGTTCGACATGTCAGTCCAATGCTGGTACTCTGTGCTCAGCATGATCTCGAAGTTCGGCGTCAGCTTCCACGCGATTCCAAGATCGGCGGTCCATGGAAAACGGGCCACGAATGCATAAGTTTCTGTCAGCCCGTAAGACTCGAAAAATGTTGTTGTCGACTCGTAGTGGACAGCACCCCCGATCCGCACTTTCTCAGACGCGGAAAATATAAACGCCGGCGTGATGAGTACGCCGAAGCCGCCGCCGTCGGCGCTGAGATCGGTGAGGACAATATCATGAAGATGAACGTAATGAATGCCTACGGTTATTCCGACCGCCAGATGCTCGTCGTATTGATACCCCGCAGATCCGAAGAAGGAGTGGAGTTTCACCGTTCTGTCGAAATCAAATGTCCGACCGGTTCCGTTTGGATATTGCGGAGTAGTCTCGATGGCACTATACGACCACTTAAAGTCGTAGGTGTTAGCGTATCCAAATGATAGGGAGGCCGAACCCGCTTTAAAACCTACACCAACGAAGGAAGGAACAATTGTCTGGCCGTCGTAATCTATGCCTGCCAGCCATTTGGTACTGAAGCGCTGGGAGGCTTCGGCATAAAATCCCAACGACGAAAAGTGCAATGCTGCAGGATTACTTAATGCTGAGGAAGGCAGACCTGCAGAAGCAATACCGGCTCCCCCGGATGCCCAATACTCGGACCCCGGTTTCGAGTATGCTTCCAAAACCGTGTAATCAATTTCAAGGCCGTTCCTTGTCTGGGCCAGCCCGGTTGACGCGCTCAGTGAAAGGTAAAGGAAGAGGAAGAATATTCTGATATTCATAGGGCAGGATATTATCAGGAACATACAATATCCGGGCAAGAATATCAACACATGGAAAAAGAAAGTGCTGCCCTTTTAAGGACAGCACTGAAAAGGTTCAACCAAAGGCTCAACCATAGTTGCGGCGAGCCCCGCGGCGTGCCCGATGAAGGGGTGCTTCCTCTTGCGTTCGCGTCAATCCGTGGTTGATTACATCGCCATCTATTTCATGAGCAGCAGTTTCTTCGTATCGACGAACGTATCCGCGCTCAGCCGGTAGAAGTACAATCCGCTCGGAAGTTCGCTTGCATTCAATGTCACCGAGTGGTAGCCCGCATCCGCGATCCCGTTCACAAGAGTCGCCACCCCCTGGCCAAGAACATTAAATACCTTGAGCGTCACCAACCCTGTCTTCGGCAGCGCAAACGATATCACCGTCGTGGGATTAAAGGGATTCGGATAATTCTGCCCCAATGCATATTCCGTCGGGACAGGGGCCGTATGATCCATGACCATCCCCGGCGGAGGAGGCGGAAGCTCCGCTGTCGGAACGATGCGGATCCGGTTCGATGGGCTCGCGCCGGAAGACGTCACCACCAGCGATCCGCTGCTGTTCGCCTTCACCCAGTACCCGCGGGTCGGCCGCAAGGAATCTGCGACAACATACGAACCGTTATAGCTGAAGAAACTTGAGGTGACAATGCCGCCGGGAATACTTGAAATGTCCGTCACCGCGACAGGAGTTCCTACCGCTCCCGTCATGTTCCAGCCCGCGGAAATCGGAATCGTATCGGTTGTCAGCATCGTTCCGGGAATCGTAACGACCTGGCTTCCTCCGAACTT